>NZ_CP021080.1:0-612172 GCF_000802245.2 Streptomyces pluripotens | reverse complement strand
GCTCGGGCCAGCGCGCGCTCGCCGATGTCCCACGCCGAGCCCTCGGCGCATTTGGCGTCTAGGGTGGCCGACAGCCGGTGCGCGTGGAACGCCGCCTCGTCGATCTTCATCGCCGCCTCGGCGATCTGCAGGTGGGTGATCGGCGCTTCGGACTGCTTCTCGTAGGCGGTGTAGGTGATCTTGCGGTCGGGCAGCCGCTTGACGAAGGCGTCCATCGCACCGCGGGCCATGCCGACCAGTGGTCCCACGGTGGAGGCCGAGGCCACCGGGAGCAGCGGTGCACGGTAGATCGCCGAGTCGGCGTTCAGCTTGGACGCGGACTGGGCGTCCAGGATCGCCGGCAGCGGCAGTACGCGCTCGGCCGGGATGAACACGTCTTGCGCCACCGTGCTGACGCTGCCGGTGCCCTTCAGCCCGGTGGTGTGCCAGTCGTCCACGATCAGCAGGTCCGTCATGGGCACCAGCGCGACGATCGGATAGGGCTGACCCTCCGGCGGCACCAGGATCGCGATGATCTCCTGCCAGTGCGCGTGCTGCGAACCGCTCTGGAAGCCCCACTTGCCGTTCACGACGACACCGCCCTTGGCAGGGGTGGCGGTCGCTGACGGGCTCAGGGTGCCGCACACCCGGGCGTCCGGGCGAGCGAAGACCTCGTCCTGGACCTCGTCGGGGAACAGGCAGGCCATCCAGCCGGGGATCCAGTAGACCGAGGCCACCCAGGCCGTGGAGCCGTCCGCGCGGCCCAGCTCGGTGGCGACGTCGACCAGCGTCGCGCTGTCCGCCTCGAAACCGCCGTAGCGGGTAGGGAGGCGCAGCTTGAAGACGCCGGCGTCGGTCAGCGCCTCGATCGATTCGTCGTGGATGCGCCGGTGCTCCTCGTTCCAGGCGGCGTGCCCGCGCAGCAGCGGCGCCAGCTCAGCCACCCGGCGCACCATTTCCTGTCTGGTCGGTACTTCGATGTCGGACACGGGACACCTCCTGGAGAAGGGGGATCTGTCGTCTGGGGCCGGCCGACACCGGCACGGTGTCCGGGCCCCGCACGGTGAACCACACGCCCCTCACGACGGGCCGGAATGATCCCTGACGTTAAGAGCCCTGGCATCGCCGTGTCGTCTCCGAGATTGCCGGCGCCGACCGGGGCACCCGCCCACCTCGGGTCCCGGCGATTTCCATGTCTCAAAGTGCTGGCCTCGGGACCCCCACCAGCGCCAGAGCCGCTCCAGCCCCACAACGGCATTCCGGGAGACGTTCTCGATGAGGGATCTCTGCATGCTGATGCGCGGAGCTTGAGCACCGACGGGACATCCCGACGCATCATTCGCCTGCCGCACGCCGACCCCAGCCGGCCGTCGCGACCAGCACGGCGGGCGCCTCACCGCCCGCGCCCCGCCGACCCGCGACTACGGACCAGGCGGTGCCGCGGCGACCCGCACGAAGCACCTGCACTGATCCGCATCGAGAACCGCCGATCCCCCCGCACATCGCCGAGCCCAAGACCTGAACACCCAGGGGCGGTCCGCCGACGCCCAGGCATCACCGGCCCCCCACTTCGCCGTTCTCGGAGACACCGGGGCACCGGACCTGCCCCTGCTCCGCCGACGGGGACCGTCACACTGAGGAATCGGAGCCATGTCATGGACGAGACCGTGGAACAGGCGGTGCAGCGTGCCATCACCACGATGCACGACCGGCTCGGAGAGCCGGTGACCCTGGACGACATGGCGAAGGCCGCCATGTTCAGCAAGTTCCACTTCACCCGGGTCTTCCAACGGGTGACCGGCCTGTCACCGGGCCGGTTCCTGTCGGCGATCCGCCTGCAGCGGGCCAAGCAGCTCCTGGTGTCCACCGACCTGAACGTCGCGGACATCAGCTTCCTGGTCGGCTTCAACAGCGTCGGCACCTTCAGCTCACGCTTCAGCCGCAGCGTCGGAATGTCCCCGTCCCAGTACCGGAAGCAGGGCGGCTTCGCCACCCACCTCCCCGACCCGGCACCGCCGGAGTCCACGGAGTCCGCCGCCGACACGTCTGCGTCGTTGGTCGAGGGCGTCGTGCGTGCGCACGAGGAGCGCGGCGGACCGGTGTTCGTCGGCCTGTTCCCCGGACGGCTCCCCGAGGGGGCGCCGGTTCGCAGCACACTGTTGGAGCGCCCCGGCCACTACCAGCTGCACCGGGTGCCGAAGGGATCGTGGTACGTCCACGCACACCGGCTCGCGCATGACGTGCCGAACCCGTCGCGGGCAGTCGCGGTCGAGCCCGAACCGATGATGGTCGGGTCGAAGGGGCCGATCGTCACCGGCCGCGAGGGCGACCGGATGGTGCGGAAGGTCGACGTGCTGCTGAGCTCGGCACGGATCATGGATCCGCCGGTGCTGCTGGCGGTGCCCGATGCCCGCACCCTGGCTTCCCGGCTGGCGACGCGGGACGTCGGTTAGCCAGCGCAACCGGCTGCTGCCGCCGCGAGGTGGTCTACTTCGTGCTTGTCATGTGCCTGTTCTCCGGCCGGGGCTACGAAGAGGTCGCGCGGCTGCTGACCCACGGGCTGGCCTGGGCTAAACGCTGGTCCGGCTCCTGGCAGTTGCCCACCACGGCGGCGATCTCCGGGCCCGGGCGAAGCTGGGTCCGGAGCCGCTCCAGGCACTGTTCGACCAGGCGGCCAGGCCTTTGGCGACGGAGTTGACGCCAGGCGCGTTATAGGCCGGTGGCGTCTGGTGGCGATCGACGACACGGTCTTCGACGCGCCGGACAGCGAGGAGAATGCCGCGTATTTCGGCCGTCCGAAGGTGCACCGCACCCAGTGGTGCACCTTCCTCCAGGCGCGGGTGGTGGCGTTGGCCGAGTGCGGCACCCACGCCATCACCGCAGCCGTCCTGGGCCCGCTGGTCACGTCCGAACCGGCCCTCGCCCGCGAGTTGTTCGGCCGCCTCGGGGCGGGCGACCTGCTGCTGGCAGACCGCGGCTTCAATGGCCTTCAGCTGTGGCGGGCGGCCTCGGCCGGCGGCGCGGACCTGCTGTGGCGCATCCGATCCCACCAAGTGCTGCCGGTCCGCGGGGAGTTGCCCGACGGCTCGTACTTGTCGGACATCGTCGCGGCGGGTACGGCCGCAAGCGCGCCGATCCCGAGGTGGTGCGGGTGATCGAGTACGCGCTGCACGACCCCGGCCGGCCCGAACCGGAGGCCCCCTACCGACTGATCACCACCATCCTCGACCACGAGGCCGCCCCGGCCCTGGAACTGGCCGCGCTCTACGGCCAGTGGTGGGAGATCGAGACCGCCCTGGATGAGCTGAAGACCCATCAGCGCGGTTCGGCCGAGGTCCTGCGCTCCCGCTCGCCCGGCGGCGTTGAACAGGAGGTCTGGGGGCGTCTGCTGGTCCACCACGCCATCCGCACCCTGATGCGCGACACCGCCGAACAGGCCGGGCTCTGGACACCGACCGGCTCTCCTTCACCCGCAGCATCCGCCTCTGCCGCCGCCAGGTCACCGCGCAGGCGGCCCTTCCCCCCCGGACCGCCGTCGCCGACGGCATCCGCGAGATAGCCGCGCGCCCGTTACCCGCCCGCCGTCGGCGTCTCGACGCCCGCGTCGTCAAACGCAAGATGTCCACCTTCGACGTTAAACGCGACGATGGAGCTTCCCCGTGATCTTGGACACTCGTCGGTTATGCCGCAAGGGCGTGTTGATGCCGCTGCCTGGTCTCGGCCGGGGTGAGGTAGCCGAACGTCTTGTGCTTGCGCAGGCGGCGGCGGTTGTAGAAGGTCTCGATGACCCTGTTGCCCGATTGCTCATGCGGCGAGGTCGAGGGCTGCGAGGTGTGATGTCCGGGTGGGGGCGAGTGGTTGCCCGGTCCACCAGGCGTCGAGGCGGATGAGGTTGACGGCGGTGGCTGTGAGGACGTGTGTGAGGGCGGTCTTTCGTAGTCCTGCGTAGCGGGTTCTGCGGCTGCCGGCGGTCGTGACGGCCTGGTGAATCGTGCCTTCCACACCGGATCGGATGGCATGGACGGTCTTCCATTCCTCGGTTGACTGCTCGGCGCGGACGCGTTCGAGGACGGCGTGTAGATCTTGCGGACGGATGGTGAGCTGTCGGCCGTAACGTGTCGAGCTGGTGCATTGACCGCGGGAGGTTCAAAGAGGATCTCGCCTGGGCCGTGGACGGCCGGCGGTTCCCGCCAGGGGACGAGCGCCGCGGAGAGGGCCCGGTCGAGGCCGATGTTCGCGGGCCGCTTCGACCGGCAGGACCGAACCGGCCTGCGAGACGACGATGCGTGCTGTCGCAGGTTCGCGACGTCGCGGAATCCGCCACGAGGACTGGACCGGCGAAGATCGCCTGATTCGGTGAGCGTCCGGTGAGTGCCGTCGCGATGCCGCGGCGGGTCAGGCCCGCCGGTACTCGCACCGACCCGGACAGGCACCGGCCCACAGCCGCCCGGCCTCCCGCCGGGCGGCGACCATGCTCGCCCAGGCGGTGACCTCGATCAGGGCCGCATCAGAGCCCTGCCGCTCCCGGAACCGCCCCACGACGGACTCCTCCACCTGGTGAGAAGCCAGAGCGGTGAGAAGCGCCAACCGCCCGACGTCCCGCTCGCGCTCTGACAGCGTCTCGACGGCCGCCTCCACCGCCGCCCGGCCGCCGGCATTCGGAAGCCCGTCGGAGGCGTCGACCAACTGCCGTACCAGCTCCTGGACCTGGGGCGGCACCGACGCCTCGCCCGCGAGGTCGGCAGCCGCCGCGGCCCGCGCGAAGGCCTGTGCCACCACGTCATCGCCCAGGGCCCAGGCCATGTCAGGCGGCAGCGGCGCCGACGGCAGCAGGTCCAGCGACTCCCCGGGGTCGCCGACCCCCGGCGCCGCCGCCCGGATCAGGCTGCTGAGCAGGGCCGCCAGCGGCCGCAGGGCCGTGCCAGGCACCCGGGGCGGCAGCGGCGCGCTGCCGAGAAAGATGTTCACCATCCGGTTCAGGTAGTGGAACAGCGTCGCCACCGCGACGAGTTCGCAGGTCTGCTCCGGGGGAAAGAGCGGCTCCGCGCCGCCGCCCGTCTCCGCGCACAGCGTGCCGGCGGCCCCCATGGCCCAGGTCGCCACGTCCTGCAGCCGGCTGCCGTCGACCGAGCCGGGCCGGTCCGCGGCGACGGCCGCCGCGTGGCCACGGATCAGGCCGTGCAGGGTGGCGCTGTGGACCGTCACGCAGAACGGGCAGGTGTTGCTGACCGATACCGCGGTCGCCACCGCCTCCTTGACGCTGCGACTGGCGCGGCGTGACGCCAGCAGCGCCTCGCGCATCATCACCCAACTCGCCGCCAGCAGGTCCGGGCAGGGGGCGTGGAGCAGGATTGGCGGAGCCAGCACCCCGAAGTCGTGCTCCACACCCCGGTAGACGTCGGCGACGACGCCCCGCGCCTCGGCGAAACGGATCGGGGTCACGTACCGGACCTGCGCGAACGAACCCGCGCGCAGCCGTCGACGGATGAAGTCGCCGCTCACATTGATTGCCTTCCCTTGAGGCCGCAGCGGCAGGTCCAGGGCAAGCCCAATGCTCCTGGCCTCCCGCCGAAAACGCGGGAATTCCGGTATCAGGCAACTGCCACGCGCGCCGCCTAGGCAAACCGTTCCCCGTGCGCCTGTCATGTCCTGCGGACGGCATCAGGGCACGCGCGCATCATCGGGCGCCGTGAGCTGCGGCTTCATCTTCGAAAACCACCTTGTGCCGAGAGCTGAGCGGTAGCCCGCACACGGGTGTGGCTCCGCTCAGCTCCTGACGGTCGCACAGGTCGTCGCCGACGCCGCGGCGAGCCATGCGACAACGGCCGTGTCGACGCCGAAGGCGTGGACCCAGGTCGGCCCGAAGCGCGCGCAACAGCCGTCTGTCCGCCCGAACTGCGCGGGCGGACGAACTCCACCATGGGGTTCCTGATGGGGAGCATGATGCCGGTCGGCGGATTGCTCGGAAGCTCTCCGGCCCGGAGCGTCGGAGACCGGGACGTGCCCTGGGTGCGCGTCGGCCGGCGCCCTGCCCATGCTCGTGAGGCCGATCCGTCGGCCGTCCAAGGACGCCGGCATCGAACACGGCGATGAGGCGAACGCGTTCGATCCACTGCCGTCTCCTGGCAACCGCGGAGATGCAGGCGCGCGTGGCACGGCGGAACGATGGACGCGACGGCTGGCAACCTGACACACCCACTTGGAGAATCGGTGAGCGACTCTACGAAATCCCGCGCGGTGGTACTGGGTGGCAGCATTGCGGGCCTGTTCGCGGCCAGGGTGCTTGCCGACGCCTACGACGAGGTGCAGATCATCGACCGCGACAGGCTGCTCGGCGCCGAGGAGCCGCGGCGCAGCTGCCCGCAGGGCAAGCACATCAACGGCCTGCTGGCCCGCGGCCAGCTGGTCATGGAGGAGTTCTATCCCGGGATCACGCAGGAGATCTTCGCGGACGGAGTGCCCACCGGCGACCTGTGCGGCGATGTGCGCTGGTACTTCAACGGCGTGCGCATCAAGCAGGAGGCCGCGGGTCTGACCTGCGTGGCGGCCAGCCGCCCGATGCTGGAGAAGCACATCCGCCGGCGCACCGCGGCGCTGCCGAACGTGGGGTTCGTCGAGGAGCACGGCATCCTCGGCCTGGCGACCACTCCGGACCGGGGCACCGTCGTCGGTGTGCGCGTGCTGGCGAACGGTCACGAGCACGAGCACACCATCGAGGCCGATCTGGTGGTCGACGCCACCGGCCGCGGGTCGCGCACCCCGGTGTGGCTGCAGGAGCTGGGCTACGAAACGGTCGAGGAGGAGAGCAAGAAGGTCGGCCTCGGCTACGTCACCCAGCACTACAAACTCAAGGCCGACCCGTACGGCCACGACCTGTCGATCAACCCGGTCGCCAACGCCAAGCTGCCGCGCGGCGCGATCTTCACCAAGACCGACGGCGGCCGCGTCGAGCTCACCGCCTACGGCATCCTCGGCGACCACCCGCCGACCGACCAGCAGGGCTTCTACGGCTTCGTGAAGACCCTCGCCGCGCCGGAGATCTGGGAAACGCTGCAGCACGCCGAGCCGCTGGACGACCCGGTCGCCTTCCGCTTCCCCACCACACTGCGCCGCCGCTACGAGAAGCTGACCCGCTTTCCCAACGGCCTGGTCGTCGTCGGTGACGCGGTGACCTGCTTCAACCCGGTCTACGCGCAGGGCATGACCGTTGCGGCGCTGTCGGCGCTGATCCTACGTGGACACCTGCACAGCGGGGCCGCGCCGCAGCCGCTGCTGTACTTCCAGGATCTGGCGAAGAACGTCATCGACCTGGCCTGGGAGATGACCAACATCATCGACCTGAGCTTCCCCGGGGTCGAGGGCGAGCGCACGCTGCAGGTCAAGGCGGCGCAGAAGTTCCTGAAGCTGGTCCAGATCGCCGCGACCCGCGACAGGAAGGTCGCCGCCGCGTACATGCGCACGGCCGGCTTGATCGACAGGCCCGAGTCGCTGCAGAGACCCGCGTTCATAGCGCGAGTGCTGTGGTACGCGCTGCGGGGACCGGCCAAGAGTCCGACGACGCCGCCGCTGGTGCCGATCAGCCCGGTGGAGAGCTGGTCCGCACAGACGACGGCGGCATAGCCCGCGGCGCGCGTCGCGGGATCGCCCCAGTCGATTGTTGGCTGGGGCGACCGGCGCGTGTGCCCTGCACGGGCGATCGCCTGGGCTGGCAATCCCCGAGGCGAGAACTGGGTATTGAGGAACACGGAGAACGCATGAGCTTTTTCTTCAGCCTTCGCGGGCTGTCAGGCGGCGCGGTGGCAGGCGCGAACGCCAGGCCTGCCGGGACGCAGGCCACGAACCGAGCCGACCGCAACGTGGCGGCGATCAGGAGCGTGTCGTGGATGTGGGCGTCCGTCGCTCCCTCGGATGGTGCTGCGGCGCCCCATTCTGCCTCGCCCGTCGAGTTGTGTGGCCGCGAGCGCGCGGTGCGAATCGGCGCAGAAGGCGGTGCGGTCGAGGTGCGGCGGGAGCTAACTGTTCGGCCATGACGACGGAGCAGTCCGTTCCCAGGCGAGACGGGCGGCGGCACGGACCGAGGGCTCTGCCGCCAGGAGCCGGACCAGGTCGAGCGTGAAGTCGGCAACCCGGGCAGGGCGGTTTCAAAGTCCCGGTGATCACGTGAGTGCGCAGGTCGCGACGGTATGACGATGCGCGGTCGGCCCGGTCCGTACGCAACGAAGCTCCGGTTGATGCCGGTGACCGATCAAGTCGCCCGCACCGCCCGGAGCTTCGATGTGCCGTCAGTCTGCCACCGTCTGTCTGATCAAGTCGCCCACCCGTCAGCACCGGTTGATCGGACCGCTGGCCCTGCGGCTGCGGACCTTGGCCGACCCCCGGCATCGGTGCGGGAAGCGTCACTCGTTCGTGAGCGTGCTGCTGGTGGCCTGCTCGGCGGTGCTGGCCGGAGCCCGTTCCTTCGCCGCGATCGGCCAGTGGGCAGCGAGCGCCCCGCAGGACACGCTCGCCCGGCTCGGCGCCCGCGCCACGACGGTCTTGAACGTGCGCATCGCGCCGAGTGCGGCGACCATCCGCCGCGTCCTGAACGCCGCCTGCCCCGGCGGGCTCGCCGACCTGCTCGGATCCGATCCGGCTGGGGCGGACACCCTCGCGGTGGATGGCAAGAGCGCCCGCGGCTCGCGCCACGGCGAGATCCCGGCCGCCCATCTGCTGGCCGCGATCACCGGCGCCGGCCTGACCGTCACCCAACTGCGGGTCCCCGGCAAGACGAACGAAATCACCTGCTTTGATGCCTTGCTGGCGCCCTACGACCTGACCGGCGTCACGGTCTCCGCGGATGCCCTGCACTGCCAGCGCGATCACGCCCGGTTCCTCGTCGAGGAGAAGAAGGCGCACTACGCCTTCACCGTGAAGCGCAACCAGAAGAACCTGCACCGCCAACTCGCCACCTTGCCCTGGGAGAAGGCGAGTGCGAAGTTCTACGACCGCACCGATGCCCACGGACGCCTGGAGACCCGCGTCGTGCAGGCCCTGACCATCACCGACCTCGGCGTCGACTTCCCCCACGCGGTCCAGGTCGCGAAGATCGTCCGGCACCGCACTCAGCGCAAGACCGGCAAACGCAGCCGCGAGACGGTCTACGTCATCACGGACCTGGCCAGCCGCGAAGCCTCCCCCGAGCGCATCGCGAAGATCGTCCGTTCGCAGTGGATCATCGAGAACCGTCTCCACTTCGTCCGAGACACCGCCTTCGCCGAGGACGCCTCCACGGTCCGAACCGGACACGGCCCGGACAACATGGCCACCCTCCGCAGCTTCGCGATCAACACACTGCGAGCCTCCGGCCACGCGAACATCGCGGCCGGACTCCGCGAGATGTCCTACGACGGCTTCCGCCGACCACTGGACCTCCTCGGCCTTGCCTGACCAGCGCTCCCACGCAAGATCAAAAGACTTTGCAACAGCCCTGGCAACCCGGGTGAGCGGTGGTGCCGTCTGCGCAATGACGTGCTGTACGGCGGCCTTTATGAGAATGCCGTCCTCTTTCTGTACGGCATCCGCCATCTGTGCCTTTGTTGCGAAATGGAAGCTTAATGAGCCCACGGACATGCCGGCGGCTTTGCTGATTCGAGAGAATGAGGCACCGTCATAGCCGCCCTGGTCGAACTCGATGGCGGCGGCCCGGATGATGACAGTACGCGTCCGTAGAGCTCTGTCTTGTTTCACCATATTTTCTCCGGGTGGGTGCTTGTTGATGAATGCAGGAAGGTGTGGTTCCAAATCAACAGGCCTACACGCAGGACAAGATGCCCCATTTTATGCAGGTTTGAGAACCGGCAACGCCATTACCGGACCTTATCCATTTGCTTGCTTTTGCGTGGTCGAATACTGCTATGTCGGTGCTTGGCGTGTATCGAGGTGGCGAAGTGGGAAGCTGCCCCCGTCGTGGACTAGAAAAAATGAGGGTACCCGCTCTATTTTTGCATCTCGGCAGATGCTTGCTCTTGCAAGGATGGGGGAGATGCCATGGAGACGCCTGCCATGACGGTGACGCAGGCCTCACTGACCGCGTTCGCCCGGAGGCTATTCGAGCACCTGCCGAGGGCCGATCAACGCCGCTGGGCGCACGTCTATCTGGAGGGGTTGCTCACTGCGCCGGGAAAGAAGTCCGTGCGGCGTATTGCCGCGGCGGCCTCAGAATCTCCCACTGCCCCTCAGTCGCTGCAGAAGTTCGTCAACACGAGCCCGTGGGACTGGATGCCCGTCCGGGAGAAGCTGGCCCGTTGGGTCGAGCAGCAACTGCCCCTGCGGGCGATGGTGATCGACCAGGCCATCCTGCGCAAGCGCGGGCAGCACTCCTGCGGAGTACACCGCCGCTACCTGGCGTCCACAGGGCGCTCGGTGACCTGTCAGGTGGGCGTCGGGGCTTTCCTGGCGTCCGACGACGCCGCTCTACCGGTGGACTGGAGCCTGCTGCTTCCCCGGGCGTGGATCGGGGATCCGCTGCGACGGGCGCGCGCCCGTATACCGGACGAGGCGCGGGCTTGGCCGTTCGCGACGCACGTGCTGGAACTGGCCGGCCCGGGCTCCGCAGGTGCCCGGTCGAGACCACTTCCTGTGGTGGCCGACCTGGACAGCTCATCCGGTGCGAGCGTGGTGATCGGCCGACTTGCCCTGATGGAGCGCGATTTCGTCATTGCCGTGCCAGGGAACCTCAAGATTCTCGGGTGCTGCCCGAGGACGCCCTGCCATGTCAGCGCCTCCTTCCATGGGCCGCTCCTGCCGGCCTACGGCCTCCATGAGCGCGACCGGGGCTTCCCGGTCCGCACCGAGGATGTGGCCGGGATCGGTCACCTCGGGGCCGAGACGGTGACGTCCTGCTTCGTGCACGTGCCCGAACAGGGTTCCGGAGCGCCCCTGCGCACTTACCGGCTGCTCGCGGTGCGCAGCGGTGCGAAGGGCCGCTCGGCTCAGCTGTGGCTCACCAACATGCTGGACACCCCTACGGAGGATGTACTCATTTTGGCCGGATTGCTCTCCCGCACGGCAGGGGCGGTGCGGGACATGGAGGAGCACGTAGGCCTGCTCGACTTTGAGGGGCGTTCCTACCCCGGGTGGCACCATCACATGACCCTGGTGTCCGCGGCTTACGCATACCGCCTGCTCGGCTCCGCCCCGCGGCGGGAGGGCTCTCGCTTGCTGCAGTGTGAGCGAATGCCCTTGCGCACGCGGCAGCCGGGTGGTGATCGCACACTTGGCCCGCTGCGGTATGACGAGCGCGGCCACGTCGTTTTCGAAGAAGACGTCCTGGTGCACCGCACCCGCTGAGCCCGGTTCCACCGGCCGACATCCGGCGGTGACGTCGCCCGGGAACGAGCAAGTGCGGCGGGCTCGCGCCGCCGGCACGCCTGGCCGGGCGGTGCGGACCGCCCCACAAGGGGCCGGCATGGACAGCCTCCACGGCGTGCGCCCCCGGGTGGAACGTTGCCCACCAGGTCGCCCATCCGACCTCCATCCTCACTCTCCTCCCCATGACCGCCGCGGCCGATCCGCCGCACTCCAGAACCTCACGGCGGTGGTCGCGAGCCACTTCAACGGGGCTGTCACCGCCGCACCGCACCAGGTCGGCGACCTGCCGCCGTAGCAGTTGCTCGCCCGGTTCCGGGCCGAGGGCGAGGCGTCTGCGGAAGCCCTCGCCGCTGTGCAGGTCAGGAGGACCGTCCCCTGGCTGGTCGACCCGCTGCCGCCGGCGGTACTGGCCTGCGCGGGGATCATGGAACTCTTCGGGCACGGACAAGACATCGCCGAATCCCTCGGTATGCGCAAGCCTGCCACCGACCGTCTGCGCCACCTGTTCGCTTCGCCTTCCTGACCCGGGACCTCAGATCCGAGCATGACCTCCGTCTGCTGGGCGCCCGGCGCCGCCACCGCGACGACCGCCCTGACCGCCGCCGGCGAGGACGCGAGCAGTGGCTGGACGTTGCGCAGGCCTATCGCGGCCTCCGCGAAGGCCGTAAGCAACGGCCAGTCCGTACCCGCGGCAGGACTGAGCCGCGGCATCCGCCCGGCGGATCGGGCCGTCACCTGGCAGCACCGCGGCCTGGTCCGTCGCGGCGACGTCGGGGAACGGGGCCTGCCATGCCGGTGTTTCGCTGTTTCGCGCCTGAGAGGGCTCACAGCATCCGCCGGTGAGCCGCCGGCCGCAGCGCTGGACCAGCGGCGCCGCGCACGGGTGGCAAGACGCCGTGGCCGGTGAGTTGTAGCACTGCGGCTGTGCTGACGACGATGGGTGCCATCGGGCGCGGTCTCCACGTCGGGACGGCACCACCCTGGGGCTGGGCCGTCCCCAGCGGCCGGTCCATCGCCGCCGGCCGGACCGGAACGGGGGCATCACCGGCCCGATCAGGTTGCGCTCAGCCGCAGGCCGAGCGGCGGCGCGGGTCCGGAGGGCGCCGGTGCGCCCGGAGCCGGCCGGAGGAGGAACCGGTCACAGACCGGCTGCCGACGACCGTGGCACGGGCGCACTGATCGCGGCCGCCACACCACGCCGGCGGCTCGCTGCCCCGGACGTGGTACCGGCTTCCCTGCTGCCGGGCACGGCGATCAGCACCGGCGGATCCAACAGGCTCGCCGGGCGGAGGACGACGTCGGCAGGCATCAGCAACACGTCGGGCCGGACCGTGACGGGCCCGTATCGTCCAACGGAAAGGTTCTCCGAGGCCCCCCGCCCGCGCTCGGCCAGGACGGACGGGCTTCCATAGGGGACGGAGGCCGCTAACAGATACCAAGTGCCCGGCCTGACCTCGTGCAGTTCGAACGGGCCAGGCCCGTCCATGATGGTGCACTGAACGGGGTTGCCCTGAGGGATGGGGCTCGCGAAGAGCCCGATGAAGACCTGGCCCAGAGGCCGGTCCGCGGGCAGCACGATGCGACCTTGCACGGAGAGGGATGGGTCCGCACCGGGCCCGGCGCCGCTCCCCCGTGACGGCTGTGTGCTCACGCGCCTGGAGTCCCCGTCCAGCTCGCGGAATCTGCTGGGCGATAGACCGACGCATTCTTTGAATCGTGAACTGAATGTCCCCACGCTGCTGTACCCGACCTGGGCGCTGATATCTGCCACGCTGCGGTCGGTACGGACAAGAAGACGCTTTGCCTCCTGGATGCGGAGCGCGGACAAGAAGCGTCCCGGGGAGATTCCGGTCACCTCCCGAAACACCCGGGTGAAGTGGAATTTGCTGAACCGTGCAGTCCTGGCCAGGTCGTCGATAGTCAGGTCCTGATCAAGGCGATCATGCATATCATTGATGACCCGGAGGATTGCCATCTCCATGGAGGCAGTGGTCATGGATACCCCTTCGAAGACTTCAGCCGCGGGAACGGCGGCCCGCGGGCACCGGATGGATCCTCTTCTTTTCCGAGAGTTCCTCAGCGAAGCGCCGCCAGGTGTCCGAGCACTTCATGGCGATTTCCGTGACGGTCTCCGTGCAGTGCGGAGGGACGTTTTCTACGAGTTCTTTCCAGGCATCATCGGTGATGAAATGGCCGTGGAGCCAGCGGAGGAAATCCCGCCCGGATTGCGAGTCTCGGAGGGACGGGTTGTTGCGTAGAATCCGCAAGAGATCCCGAGATGTGCGCGCCGTCGTGGGCCGGGCGGAGCGCACCTGGGCATGTCGAGCCGTGGGCGTGCGCGGGGACACCATGCGCGGCTGAGCGTCGGGGGCCCGCTCCTCCCCCTTGTGCAGGCGCTCCCGCACGCTTCGGGCGGTGCCCAGCGATGGCAGCCCGCTCTCCTGTGCAATCGGTCTCAGCGGCTTCTCAGGGGCGTTGGCCAGGGGATTGGCGGCCTGTCCGAGCTCGGCGGTGCAGGCCGGCGGAGGTAATGTGCCACCGCCTCGGACGGGGAGGTTCAGCCGCGGTGAATCGGCAGCCGCATGTCGGCGAACCTCGGTTACGACTCCGACATCGAGGCCGGTGTAGACGGCGACGCTCCGGTCGGACATGGCGGGAAAGCTGGTGAGGATACGGCGGACGGCCGCCCTGCGGTCGGCGAGCGACAAGAGCATACCGTCAGCGATGTTCCGGGTGACCGACTGGATGAATGCCTCGGCCTCGCAGCCGTCGAAGAACTGGGAATCGACCGTATCCAGTCCGAGTATGACTGCCGCCCTGAGGCGATGCATTCCGTCGATTACCCGCATGGAGGGGCGGTGAACGAGTATCGGTGGCAGTGATGAGTAGAATTCGGCAAGGCGCTGTGCGTGAGCTTCGTCGACCCCGTTCAGTCGCGGAGAATCCGCGGGTGAGAGGTCTTTCACGTGTACGGGCTGCGTGAAGTAAGGCGGTTGTTCCCTGATTTTTGCAGCGATGCCCCTCACGGGTCCCTCCGAAACGAGTTGCTGGCCTATCGCCAAACCAGACGGGCCGGGTTGGTTCGGTGAGCAAGCTACGATCCGAACCTACCCGTTACCCGGTTCTCTGTAAGCCGCTCGACGATCCGAAGCGGCAACTCTGGCTAGTCTTTTCGGAATGCACCACTCCGTGAGATACCCCAACTGACAGGTAACCACAGACGGCTGATGTCCGGCAGCCGCTCGGACTCCTGCACGGCCCCGCTGTTGCCGGCCTGTACAGATGACCGGTCTCCACGCCCACCGCCCCGACCCCGCGGATCGTGCTGCTTCGAACACTGACCGACGCCGCCTTCGGGTCGAGTGACGGATCGCCGAACCGACCGCCCGCCACGGCTAGGGCGTGTGTCGGAAGTTCGGCGGCGGAGCCGGCCGAACCAATCACCTTCGTGGTCGACACGGACGGTGTGCTTCGCCTGGCGCCGCGGCGAGGCGAGGCGAGCACGTGGCCCGTGCCGGCGGAGTCATGGTTCTGAGTGCCGGCGAGATCGGCTTCGTGCGGGAGGCGGACTGGTGGGCTGTGGACGAGGTCAGCTACCAGTCCACCGGTTGCTGCCCGGACGTGAGCTCCTGGTCAGCAGTCGCCCGTGCTCTGGACCGCGTAGGGCTCGGGCGGCCCTCCGGCTTCACCCACGAGGTGGTGTTCGGGCGGTGCCCTGACTGCTGGTACAACGGTGAACGCCTCCGCTCCTCCCTCGGCTACATGCCACCCGACGAGTACGAACAGGGGTACTGGGCGAGACTGGAGCAAGTCCCGCAGACCGCTTGATCACACGATCGCGGACTCTACGAAAGTCGGGGCAGCTCACCCGCCCGCATCCGGTGGGAGGTTCACCTGCGTGAGGGGGAGGGCCGGTGACGTGTCCGGGCCGCTGGGCGCGGCCCCGCCCACCACGGGAACGGGGCGGTCCAGCTTCGGGATCAAGCGCCATGCCCATCTTTCGTGGCGAGTCACACTGGCGACCAGCTCCCGGTCCGGCGGGCAGCGGAAAGCGCCGCCCAGGAGGCCAGCGCCACCAGGTCGGCGTCGTCCGGCCGGTCCTTCCGGTAGGCATCGACGACCGTGGCGTCGATCTGGTGCGAGGCGAAGGCGACGAGCAGGGCGAGCCGGCCCGCCGGGCGGTCGGCCGACGGCAGCGCCGCGAGCGGGGCTTCCACCCAGCTGCGGCTGAGCCCGCGCGGCAGGCCGTCCCAGTCCTTGAGCTCCATGACAAGCAGGTCCATGACACTCGGGGCCACCACCTCCCGCGCTGCCCGGTCCACTGCGCCGGCGGCTCGCGCGAAGGCCTGCTCGATCGTCCGGTTCGGCCTGGCCCAGGCGAGGTCTGCCGGCACCGGCGCCTGCGGCAGCAGATCCAGTGAGGCGCCGGCCTCGCCGATCCTCCGACCCGCCCCGCGGATCACGTGGCTGAGCACACGCTGCACCATGCCGAGCCCGGCCCGTGGCGCGCTCGCCGGCATCGGCGCGTCCTCCAAGAAGGTGTTCACCATCCTGTTGAGGTAGTGGAAGAGCACCGCCACACCGGCGTACTCGGGAGCCTCCTGCGCAGTGAACGGCACGTGTGGGCCCTCGCCCGCCCGCGGCCGCAGGGCAGCCGCCGTCGCCCAGACCGCTGCCTCGCGCAGCCGCGTCCTGGCCACCTCCGCGACCCGCCCCGCGGCGATGGTCCGCGCGTCCTGGCCGCCGACCAGGCCGTGCAGCGTGGCGCTGTGCACGGACACGCAGTACGGGCACATGTTCACCGCCGAGACAGCCGCGGCCACCGCCTCCCGCACCGCGCGGTCGACCAGACCCGGGGCGATCAGCGTCTCCCGGAGCATCAGCCATGCCGCGGTCATCACCTCGGGGGCGGGGGAGTGCAGTGCCACCGGCGGCGCCAGTACGCCGAACTCCCGCTCCACCTGGCGGTACACCTGGGCGGTGCGCCCGTCCGCGTCGCCTGGCCGGACCGGGGTGACGAGGCGGATCTGGGCGAGCGCGAGTCCGCGCATGGCGCGCGCGGAGATCCGGGCCACGGCGGTCACCCCAGGACCGCGCGGGCGGCCGCGGCCGTGCCGCGCCGTGCCGCGCCCCCGCCGTCCGGCGCTGGTGCGCCGTAGCGGACATCGACCCCGCGTTCCCGCAGCGCGTGCACGATCCCGGGCACCGCCCGTTCGGCGAGTGCTGCGATGGTGAAGGCCGGGTTCACCGTCAGGGCCCCGGGTACGGCCGAGCCGTCGGTGACGAAGATGCCCGGGTGCCCGCGCAGTTCGTGCCGGTCGTCGAGCGCCGAGGTCGCCGGGTCGTCGCCGATCCGGCACGCCGAGAGCGGGTGCACGGTGTACGCGCCGATCACGTCGTTGGTCCACGGCATCACCCGGGACAGCCCGTTGTGTTCGAGGATCTGCCGGACCGCCGCGTCCGAAACCTCCCAGCCCCGCAGCGTGTTCGCGGTGGGCCGGTAGCGCAGGCGGCCGAAGCCCAGCAACTGCTGCGAAAGCCGCTCCGAGTTGCCGGTCGGCGGCGGCGGACCGAACACCCCCTCGTTGTCGTCCTCCGACATGGTGAAGACCGTCAGCCAGGAGCGCCACTTGCGCAGCATCTCCTTCTTCTCCGGCCCGTACCAGGTCGGGCCCGTCGCGTCCGGGACCTGTGCCAGTATGGTGCCGAAGCCGGGCGGGAAGTACAGTTGCTCCAGGGAGAACCGCTCGTACTCGGGCAGGTCCGCGTTGAGGCGGTCCCAGGACGCGACGACCGGTCCGCGGCCTATCTGATAGGCGCCGTACGCGTTTTCTTCGTCGCGGGAGAGCCCGAGCAGCTCCCTGACCTTGTCCTCCTCGATCACTGCGGTGTTCAGCCGTTCGCCGTTGCCGGAGAAGTAGCGGCCGACCGCGTGCGGCATCGTGCCGAGCTCGGCCTCGGAGCGCTGCAGGATGACCGGGGTGGCTGCGGTGCCGGCCGCGAGGATCACGACCTTCGCGTCGATGGCGCCGGAGCCGGTCTGCTGCCGGTAGTCGACCTCGTGGATCGTGTTGTAGTGCACCCGGTAGCCGCCGGTGTCCAGCCTGGTGATCCTCTGCACTTCGTGCAGAGGCCTGATCTCGGCACCGTGCGAAAGGGCGGCGGGCAGGTAGTTGAGCAGCAGGGACCGCTTGGCGTCGAACCGGCAGCCGGACATCATCCAGTTGCAGTTGGTGCACAGACTGGTGTCCACGGCGGACGGCGAGGGGTTCGCGGTGTGCCCGGCGGCCTTGCACGCCGCGGCGAAGACCCCGCCGATGTAGGGCACCTCGTCCCACGAGGTGGGGGTGATCGGCAGGGCCTCGGCCACCCGGTCGTACCAGGGTTCGAGGACGTCGCGGTCGATCACGGCCGGCCACATCCGTCGGCCGATGGAGCCGTGCCGCTCGAAGACGAAACGCGGGGCGCGCGGCATGGTGGCGAAGTAGACGACGCTGCCGCCGCCCACGCAGTTGCCGCCGAGCACGCTCATCCCGTCGCCGACCACGAAGTCGAACACGCGGGTGGCCGAGGAGCCGAACTTGAAATCGTGGTCGAAGTCCTCGGAGCGCAACCAGGGCCCGCGCTCCAGTACCGTCACCCGCGCCCCGCCCGCGGCGAGATGGTAGGCGGTGATCGCGCCGCCGAAGCCGCTGCCGACGATCAGGACATCCGTGGTCTCCGTGGCGTTCACGCGGGGCTCCCGGTGGGGTCGGTGTCGGGGTGTACGTCGGCCAGCTGCCGACCGTAGGAGTAGGCCGGGAAGCGCCACAGCCCGTCCTCGCCAGGCGGGGCGAAACCGAGGACTGCCAGGCCCGGGTGGCCGGCCGCGATGGCGTCCGCGGTGTGCATGTGCGCACCCGTGTCGAAGGCCATGAAGCTGAACATCGCAAGGCCGGCCCACATCGCGCGCTCCGGGTGTTCGGGCGCGAGCAGCTCACCGACCAGCGCCAGCCGTTCGTCGTAGCGGAGTCCGACGAACGGTTCACGCTCGTCGGGGGGCAACCCGTGCTCGGTGCGGAACCGGACGGCGTGTTCGTCGAGCGTGCGGGCCAGGTCGTCGAGTGCCGGGGCCATTCCGCCCTCGGGCGACTCGAGCACGGCGATCACGCCTGACGCCACCGCGCCCCCGCCCGCACTCACGCCGGCCACCGCACGGTCGTCCGGATGGTGCTTCTCACCGGGGATGATCGTGTCGGCGAAGGCTTCGAGGGCTGCGTTCCTCGACTCCTGGCCTTCCGGATCTGGCATGGCGGACTCCCTCGGACGCGGCGAAAGCCGTCTGGTGTGTCAGTGCGCTGGGGTACGTGTGGCGTGGACGATTCTGGGTGGGTGCGGTGGTCCACGCATCTTCCTGACTGCCGGTCAGGCTCCGTGCCGAGGCGTGGATCCGCACCGGGCAACGGGCGAGAAGACAAGTGCCGGGTCCGGCAACAGACTCGATTCGCCGCTGTGATCGGCGTGCGCAGGAACCCCCGTTTTCCCGGAAGGACCGCCCATGACGAAGACCTCTGACGTATATGCGGATCTGGTGGCCGAGGGCGAGGAGATCGACGCGCTGCTCGACGGCCTGGACGAACAGCAGTGGCAGTTGCCCACGCCCGCCCCGGGTTGGACCGTGGCGCACCAGGTCGCTCACCTCGCTTTCGTCTGCCATCTCGCCGCCACTTCCGCGCGCGACCCGCAGCGCTTCGCGGAGTACGCCGCGCAGGCCAGGAACGGCTTCCAGGCGGCGGTGGACGCGGCGCTCGCCCAGTTCCTCGCCGCGGGTCCCAAGGCGGCGAGGGCACGCTGGCGTGAGGAACTGGCCGCCGCCGTGGCAGGGCTCGCGGCGGCCGACCAGAAGGGCACGGTGCCTTGGCTGGTCAACCCCCTGCCACCGTCGGTGCTAGCCGCGGCCGGCATGATGGAGGTCTTCGCACACGGCCAGGACATCGCGGACGCGCTCGGCGTACGCCGGGAGTACACCGACCGGGTCGGACACCTGGCCTGGTTCGGCGTGCACACCCGGGACTTCGGCTACCAGGCGCATGGACTGGTCCCACCGAGCGAGGAGTTCCACTTCGAGTTGACCGCCCCCTCCGGCGCGACCACCTGGACCTTCGGGCCGGAGGAAGCCGTCGACCGGGTCACAGGGCCGGCCGTCGACTTCGCGCTGCTGGTTTCCCGTCGCCGCCACCACGCTGACCTCGCGGTGCGGGCCGAGGGAGCCAGGGCCGAGCAGTGGCTGGGCATCGCCCAGGCCTACCGGGGACCAGGCGGAGCCGGGCGGACGCCGGGTCAGTTCGCGCCGTAACCGGCAGGCGGCCGCCCTCGTCCAGGGGCCGGGGATCGGACGGCCCCCCCGTGTCGATCACCAGTAGCAGCGGAGCGGCGGCCTGTGGGGCGGCGTTGCGCGACATAGGGTCTTCTGAGGTGGGGTGGGGCCGCCTGTGCCGCGGCGGCCCCGGCCTGTCATCCCTACGACGAAGGGGGCGCGGCCGGAATCGACAGCGCGGCCGATGGAATGCGGGGAGAAATCCGCCGTCCCGGTTCGGCGAGCGTTTACGCGAACCGCCGGTGAACGGCGTGGTGCCGATGCGGGAGTGGGCAGGTGCATACGCGAGCTTGGTGATGCCGTGCCGATGAGTTCCGGCCCGCCCGGAGGTCTGACGCGGTATGGAAACCGTGACGTTCGCCCTGAGCTCGATCCCGTCCGGGTCGGGGGCATTCCTTGCCGACCAACTGGCCGCGCTGCTGACCGCCCGGCCGGACGCCGCGGTCGTCGTCTGTGACGTGTCCGCCGTTGATCAGCCACGCGCGGCTGATCTCGACCACCTTGCCTGGTTGAAGCTGACCACTCGGCGCGCCGGCCGGGACTTCGTTCTCCAGGGCGTGGGGACACGGTTGCGGCTGTTGCTGGCACTCACCGGGTTCGGCGAGGTGCTCGACGCAGAGCCCGGTGGGCCGTCGGCCCACGATGGTGACGGCGGCCGGCCGGCCGGGAAGCCCTCGTAGTGGGACCAACCACTTCCACCGGTGGTGGCCGCCGCGCCGGCCTGTCGTCGCGATATGCGCCCGGCTCGCCGCGTCCGTTGCAGCATGTCCTTGGGCCGGGAGGACGGCAGCGTGGGACGGGCGGGAGGACGGCCGCGGGGAGCGTGCCGATCCAGAAGGGCCAAGAGGCGCTCGAAGCCCCGACTGACGGTCCTGCGGTCCCGGTTTCCCGGGCCTCAGCCGGAGACGGACATGCGTATCCTCCGGTCAGGTGTCGACGGGCTGACCGAGCGCTGACGGCAGGTGCTGCTACATCGTGTGGTGCGGTGGTGGGCGCGGGCCTCTCGTGGATTGCCGTGAGGGTCCGAGGGCGGTGCCGGTGTGACGCACCGTCAGCCGGACGCCGCCCACTGTGCGTGGAGGCCGTGCGGGATGCGCACCGGCAGGCGGACGGCCGCGACCGGCGGCCCGGTGAAGTCCGCGGTGTCGATGACGACGAGTTCGCCGCGGTCGGTGGCGGTGTCGTGGACGACACCGAGCAGCCAGCCGTCCGCCTCGGGGGCGTCGGCGGCGCGCGGCACGAAGACCGCTTCGCCGCCTTCGCGTCCCGCGCCGAAGGTGTGCCTGTCGACACGGCCGGTGACGAGGTCATGGCGCAGCAGTGCGGGTCCGGCGAGTGCGGCGCCCTGGCCGGGGCGCAGACCCACGGTGAAGGCGTAGCGGTAAGGGGAGTTCGTGTACCGGTCGTCGATCCGAGGGAACTCCTGTACCTGGTCGGATAGTTGAGCTTCGGTCACGGTGCCGCTGGTCCGGTCCACGGTCCAGCGCCACAGGGTGGGCGAGGACTCGCTGGGATGCAGGGGGACACGATCGAAGGCTCGCTCGTGGCGCATGACGTCGACGATGATGTGGCGGCCCCGTCCGTACGCGTTGACGGGATGGAAGACGAAGCAGGGTGCGATGTCCATCCACCGCACGTCGGCGTCCCCGCCCTCCCGGGGCAGCACGCCGAGGCGGGCGCCGTGGCTGTCGTTCCACGCGTAGGGGACGCGTGAGCCGGCGGCCGCCGCCCGGGCGCTGTAGGTGACGGGCAGGTCGTAGATGATGGCGTCTCGGTCCGTCAGCGAGAAGGCGTGCATCATCGGGGTGTCCTTCACCGTGATGTTCTCGCATCGTCGTACCCGGCCGGACGCGTCCAGCGTCAGGTAATCCACGCCGGGGCGGCCCGGTTCGTATGCCACCGCGTGCATCTCCTGAGTGAGCGGATCCAGGACGGGGTGGGCGCTGAAGCCGCCGGGCAGGGTGCCGTCGAAGTCGACCCGGTCGAGCGTCTCAAGCCGGTCACCGAGCCGTGTCGGGAGTGCTCCGCCGTCGCCGAGCGCGTACGTGTGCCCGGCGTGCTGGACGATGGCGCAGTTGGTGTTGTCCGACAGGCCGTGGCGTGGTCCGGGTGTGGGGAGTTCACCGAGGGCACGTGCCACCCGGTCCGTGCGCACCCAGCGGTTGCGGTACCACTCGGCCCGGCCGTCGCGCAGCCGCAGGCCGTGCACCATCGCGTCGCCGGCGAAGGAGTGGTCGCGGGCCGGGTCGTGGCTGCCCAGCGTGTTGGGGCCGATCCGCAGGAACGTGCCGTCGAGCTCGGTGGGCAGCTTTCCGCGCACCGTCGGGAAGGGGAGGGTCACCTCCTCGGCAACCGGCTGGTAACCGCTGCTCAGCAGATGTGACGTGCTGTTCTGGTGATGAGTGGGCATCGCTGTCCATCCTCACGAAATCACTGTTACGTAACATCGTTACGTCAGAATCGCACCGGCATGAGAGGATGTCAACGGTGAGCCCACGGCCAGCGAATCCAGCTCTTGGCATGCAACTCCTTGAGGCCGCAGCACAGTTGCTCTCCGAAGAGGGCCCCTCCGCACTGTCGACACGTCGCCTGGCCGCGGCGGTGGGTACTTCCACGACGGCGGTGTACACGCACTTCGGGGGGAAGAACGACCTGGTCAGAGCCATGGTGCAGGAGGGTTTCCGACTGCTTGACCGACGCCTGAGGGGCGTGGGGGAATCGTCGGACCCGGTCGCGGACATCTGCGCCCTCGGGGCGGCGTACCGGCGCAACGCGCTGGAGCACCGCCACCTCTACGGCGTGATGTTCGGCGGTGCGAGCCTCGGTGGCTTCTCGCTGACCGAGGAGGACCGTCAGCATGGCCGCTACACGCTGAACGTGCTGGTGCGGGCCGTGGAACGCGGCATGGAGACGCGCAGGTTGAACACCGGTGACAAGGACCTGGTGGCCCATCAGTTGTGGGTCGCGCTGCACGGGCTCGTCACCCTGGAACTCGGGGGCTACCTGGTCGAGCCCTACGACGCGGATGTCTGTTTCGAAGCCCAGGTGACCGGCCTTCTCGTGAGCGTCGGCGCGGACCGGGACGCGGTGACCGCCGCGCTGAGGGGGAGACGCGACGGTACGGACCGTTGAGCGGCCCGCCGCGGCCGACCCGACGTGCGACGCGAAACCGTCGGTGCCCGTTCCGAGGGGGGAATGACGGCGGCCGTGCCGCCATGCGCGCAAGACCCTTGTCGCCGACGGGGAGGCGTACACCTGTCCGGTGAACCGCGCCCGTGCTGATCCATCGGGGACGTCGGGACGTTCCTGCTGCCGCATCAGGCAACTGTTGTCCGGCCGAGCCGGGCCGGCCCGCGGCATGCACCAGGACCGTGGAGTGTGCCGCGCGCCGTCGATCCTGCATCAGGGACCGCGTCGATCGGGTGACGCGGCGTCACGGCTTCCCGGCGGCGAGCCTCCTTCGGGAGTGCTGTCTTCCGCCGAAACTCGGCAGCTCGCTGAGGTGCCGCCCGTTTCAGGCAATGTCGGAGAGGCCGTGTGAGCAGCCGTCACTCATTCTCAGAATGCGAACCCACGCCGAACATCCGTCCGGTTCTTTGTGGTAACTGAGGGGGAGTGCGATGAAACAACGCGAGCGATTTCGCAGAATGGCGCCAGGTGTGGTGACAGTCCTGGTGGCCGCGTCCCTATTCTTTGCGGTCCGGACTTCCGTCGCCGTGGCCGGCGGTGATGACGCCGCGGCGAAGTACAAGTTCCAGGAAATGCCCATCGCGCTGCCACCCGGCTACGACTCGCAGCACATGAACACGGTTCGCAAGGTGAATCCGGCCTATCAGAAGATACGCTCCTGGATCTCCTCCGTCGGTGCCGGGATAGCCATCAACGACCTGGTCGGCCACGGGAAGGCCGACGGGATGTGCATCGTCGACACCCGTACCGACAAGGTCGTCGTGACGTACACCCCGACCGCAGCGAAGGAGGACCGGTTCACTCCGTTCGTCCTCGACGCGTCCCCGCTTCCGATGGACCACGCCATGGCGCCCACCGGCTGCGCGCCGGGGGACTTCAACGGTGACGGCAGGATGGACCTGCTGGTCTCCTACTGGGGACGCACGCCCGTCGTGTTCATGGCCAAGGACAGCGCCACCACCCTGTCACCGGACGCGTACGTGCCACGCGAGGTCGTGCCGTCGGAGAGCCCTGACGGCGCGTACCACGGCCCCCGCTGGAACACCGACGCGGTGTACATCGGCGACCTGGACGGCAGCGGACACCCGTCGGTCGTGGTGGGGAACTACTTCCGGGACTCGGATGTGCTCGACCCACAGGGTCTCGACAACGTGGGCATGAACGACTCGCTGTCCAACTCGAAGAACGCCGGCGGCGACCATGTCCTGCGCTGGACAGGCGCGAGCGTCGGCGACAAGCCCACCGTCTCCTTCGTGGAGGAGAAGGAAGCCATCCCCTACCACGCGTCCACCGGCTGGACGCTCGCGATCTCCGGAGCCGACCTGACCGGGGACGACCTGCCCGAGATGTACATCGCCGACGACTTCGGCCACGACCACCTGCTCTACAACCGGTCGACCCCCGGGCACATCAAGTACACCGAGGCCACCGGTAAGCGCACGCCGACCACGCCCAAGTCCTTCGTGCTCGGCAAGGGCTCCTTCAAGGGTATGGGAATCGACTTCGCCGACGTCGACCACAACGGCCGCTTCGACATGATGGTCAGCAACATCACCGTCGACTGGGGCCTGGAGGAGAGCAACTTCCTCTGGATGAACAAGGCCAGGAACGAGGCCGACATGGCCCGCAAGCTGGCCGCCGGCGAGGCGCCGTTCACGCAGGAGGCACAGCAGCACGGTGTCGCCTGGACCGGCTGGGGCTGGGACACCAAGATGGCCGACTTCCTCAACAACGGGGAGCTGTCGATCCTGCAGGCCACCGGCTTTGTGAAGGGCAAGATCGACCGCTGGCCCTGGTTGCAGGAGATGGCCATGACCAACGACGATCTGCTGTCCAACCCGGCCATGTGGCCCCACGTCCAGCCCGGCGACGACATCGCCGGCGACGACATACTGGGCTTCTACGCGAGGACCGAGAGCGGAAAGTACGCCAACATCTCCAAGCAGCTGGGGCTGGACGTGAAGATTCCCAGCCGGGCGCTCGCCACCGGGGACACCACCGGGACCGGCACCCTCGACTTCGCCGTCGCGCGACAGTGGGGTCCGCCGGCCTTCTACGCCAACCAGGCACCCGACAGGGGCCAGTACCTCGGCCTGCGCCTGTACCGGCCCGCTGCCGGCTCCGGCCAGGGCGCGGGCAAGGGCATCGCGAACATCGGCGCGCCCGCCTACGGCGCCACCGTCAAGGTCACGACGTCCGCCGGTACCCAGGTCTCCCAGCTCGACGGCGGCGGCGGCCACAGCGGTTTCCGCAGCTTCGACGTGCACTTCGGACTCGGCTCGGACCACGGGCCGGCAACCGTGGAACTGTCGTGGCGGGACGCGGACGGCGGAAGGCACCGCACGACCCAGAAGCTCACCCCCGGCACCCACACGTTCATGCTGACCGACACCGCGCAGGAGGTTGCCAACCGATGACCGCCGTTGCCTCTTCACCAGCCGGATCCCCGCCGGCGGCCAGGCGCGACCCGCGCTACCTCGCTCTGCGCAACTTCGCCATCTCGATCAGCGTGTTCAACATTCTCGGGTACACCGTGCTCGGCTTCGAGCAGCCATGGCTGTGGCCCATCATCGCGGCCGTCACCGGCTACACGACCGAGATCCTCCTGGAGCTGCTGAGTGCCTGGGCCCAGCGTCGCTCACCGCGCTTCCGGGGCAGGGGATTCCGCGGCGTCTACGAGTTCCTCCTGCCCTCCCACATCACGGCACTGGCCGTCAACATGCTGCTGTACGCGAACAACCAGTTCCTGCCGGTGCTCTTCGGGGTGTTCGTGGGTGTCGCGGGCAAGCACGCGCTGCAGGCCCCCATCGCGGCCCGCATGCGGCACTACATGAACCCGTCCAACTTCGGGATCACCCTCACGCTGGTCTGCTTCGGATCATGGGTGAGCATCTCTCCGCCCTACCAGTTCACCGAGAACGCCAACACCTTTTTCCGAGTGGCGATTCCGCTGGTCATCGCCACCGCCGGAACGATCATCAACACCGCGCTCACGAAGCGGACCGCACTGATCGTCGGCTGGCTCGGCGGCTTCGTGATCCAGGCCCTGATCCGGCACTGGTTCTGGGACGTGGCCTTGGCCTCCGCGCTCGGACCGATGAGCGGCGTGGCCTTCACCCTGTTCACCAACTACATGATCACCGACCCGGGCACCACCCCCACCAAGGGGCGCAACCAGTTCATGTTCGGGTCCTCGGTCGCCGTCGTCTACGGCGTCATGATGCTGTTCAACGTCGTCTACACCCTCTTCTTCGCCACCACTGCGGTCTGCGCACTGCGCGGCATCGGCTGGTGGGTCGCCCACCTCGTCCAGCGCCGGAACGCCTCGGGGACCTCCGGGGGCGACCACGCCGGGGGTCCGAGCACGGCGCTCGGCGACAAGACCACGACCGAGGCGGTGGCCGCATGACGTCCTCCTCCCGTACCAGCCCCGCCAGAATCGCCGTCGTCGGCATCGCCTGCCGTTACCCCGACGCGGACACCCACGAGCAGTTGTGGCAGAACGTCCTGGCCGGCCGGCGGGCCTTCCGCCGGCTGCCCGATGAGCGGATGCGCGCCGAGGACTATTACTCGCCCGACCCCGCGGCTCCGGACCGCTTCTACTCCAGCAAGGCCGCCGTCCTCGACGGCTTCGAGTTCGACCGGGTCAAGTACCGGGTCGCGGGCAGTACCTTCCGCGCCACCGACATGACGCACTGGCTCGCGCTCGACACCGCCGCGCAGGCCCTCGGCGACGCCGGCTTCCCCTTCGGGGAGGGCCTCGGCGACCTCAACACCGGGGTCATCATCGGCAACACCCTCACCGGCGAGTTCAGCCGGGCCAACCTGATGCGGCTGCGCTGGCCCTATGTGCGCCGCACTGTCGGAGCGGCGCTGCGCGAGCAGGGCTGGGACGACGCCGCCCTGGCCGTGTTCCTGGAAAAACTCGAGGAGCGCTACAAGAGTCCCTTCCCGCCGATAGGCGAGGACACCCTGGCCGGCGGTCTCGCCAACACCATCGCCGGCCGGATCTGCAACCACTTCGACCTCAAGGGCGGTGGGTTCACCGTCGACGGGGCCTGCTCCTCGTCGCTGCTCTCCGTCGCCACCGCATGCGACGCCCTGGCCGACGGACGGCTCGACGTCGCCGTCGTCGGCGGTGTGGATCTCAGCATCGACCCCTTCGAAGTGATCGGTTTCGCCAAGACGGGTGCTCTCGCCACCGGTGAGATGCGCGTCTACGACCGTGGTTCCAACGGCTTCTGGCCCGGTGAGGGCTGCGGCATCCTCGTGCTCATGCGCGACCAGGACGCTGTCGCGCAGGGCAGGTTCCGGTACGCGAGCATCGCCGGCTGGGGCTACTCTTCCGACGGCCGCGGCGGGATCACCCGGCCCGAGGCCGGCGGACACCGCCTCGCCCTGCAGCGCGCCTATGCCGCCGCCGGGTTCGGCATCGAAACGGTGGGCTACTTCGAAGGTCACGGCACCGGTACCGCCGTGGGCGACGCCATCGAGCTGCGCGCCTTCTCGGAATCGCGCCGGGCCGCCGACCCGGACGCGGCGCCCGCCGCCATCAGCACGGTGAAGGGCAACTTCGGGCACACCAAGGCGGCGGCAGGGGTCGCCGGGCTCATCAAGGCCGTCCTCGCCGTACGCCACCAGGTCATTCCGCCGGCGACCAGCCATGTGGACCCGCATCCCGAACTCACCGGCGACCGGCCGGCCCTGCGCGTCCCCAGCGAGGCGGAGCTGTGGCCCAAGGACGCCGCCATCCGCGCGGGTGTCTCCTCCATGGGGTTCGGCGGTATCAACGCGCACATCGTGGTCGAACACGCCGACGGAGTGCGCAAGGAGGCCGTCGGCCGGGTCACCCGACAGCTCGTACGGTCCCGGCAGGACGCGGAGCTGCTGCTGCTCGACGCCGACACGATGGCCGAGCTGCGCGGCAAGGTCACCCGCCTGGCCGCCTTCGTCCCGAGACTGTCCTTCGCGGAACTCGGCGACCTCGCCGCCACGCTGCAGAGCGAACTCGACGGCCGGCCGATCCGGGCTGCCGTCGTCGCGGCCACTTCGGAACAGGCGGACCAGCGCTTCACCAAGCTGCTCACGCTGCTGGACGGCGGGGCACGGTCCGCGCTCGACATCGCGGGAGGGGTGTTCCTGGGGAGCGCGACGCCGCATGCCCGCATCGGGTTTCTCTTCCCCGGCCAGGGCTCCGGCCGACGGGGCGACGGCGGCGCGATGCGCCGGCGCTTCGCCTCGGTCGACGAGCTGTACCGCGCGCACCCCCTGCCCACCGACGGGGACCTGGTCGACACCGCGGTGGCGCAGCCGCGCATCGTCACCTCCTCCCTCGCCGCCCTGCGGGTGCTTTCCACCCTGGGTATCGAGGCGGTGGCCGCGGCCGGACACAGCCTCGGCGAAGTCACAGCCCTGCACTGGGCCGGAGCGACGGACGAGGCCTCGGTGCTGCGGATCGCCGCGGAGCGCGGCCGGCTCATGGCGGAGGCGAGCGAGAGCGGCGGAGGCATGGCGGGCATCGCCGCTCCTCCCGCCGACGTCGAACCGCTGCTGGCCGGGGAACCGGTCGTGGTCGCCGGCTACAATGGTCCTCGGCAGACCGTGATCTCCGGGCCGGCGGACGCCGTCCAGCGAGTCTGCGCCGCAGCCTCCGCCCAGGGCCTGGGCACGGCGCTGATCCACGTCTCGCACGCGTTCCACTCCGAGGCCGTCGCCCCCGCGGCCGAGGCCTTCGGGACCTACCTGGGGACACAGGAGTTCACCCCGCCAGCCCGTCGCGTCATCTCCGCGGTGACGGCGGGCGAGGTCACGGCCGACACCGATGTGCCGGAGCTGCTGACCCGACAGGTGCTGGAGCCGGTGCGTTTCACCGAGGCGGTCCAGGCCCTGTCCACCGAGGTGGACCTGCTGCTCGAGGTCGGCCCGGGTAAGATCCTGCAGGGCCTGGTCGCGGACATCGCCCCCGGTGTGCCCGTCGTCTCGCTCGACGCGGACAGCACGTCTCTGTCCGGCCTGCTGACCGCGACCGCGGCAGCCTATGCCCTCGGCGCGGGCCTGCGGCACGCCGCGCTGTTCGAGGACCGGTTCACCCGGCCGTTGCCCCTGGACAAGGAGTTCCACTTCTTCGCCAGCCCGTGCGAGTCGACTCCCGAAGTCGATCTGCCCTTCGCCGATGTGCGCTTGGACGCACCGCCCGTCTCCGTTCCGGCGAACGAGCTGCCGACAGCCGCCGCGGCCGGGGACGGCGACAGCCTCTCGGTGCTCCTGCGCCTGGCTGCAGAGCGTGCCGAACTGCCCCTGGAGGCGGTCAACCCACACAGCAACCCACTCGACGAACTGCATCTGAGCTCCATCACCGTGACTCAGATCATGAACCGCGCCGCCCAGGAACTCGGCATCACCGCACCGATGGTGACCACGGCGTTCGCCACCTCCACGCTGGCCGAGCTCGCGGAACTGCTGGACGGGCTGGACGAGACGACCCATGACGACGCGGCACAGCCCCAGGTGCCCCTGGGCGTGGCCCCCTGGGTACGGGCCTTCGCCGTCGACCTGGTGCCGGCGGAGCCGGGCCCCGCGGCCGTACCCGAGTCCGCCGGCGACGGCGACTGGGAGCTGTTCGCACCCGCACGGCACCCGCTCGCGCCCGCGCTCCACGAGGCGCTGCGCATCGGGGGGCTCGGCGGCGGCGTGCTGCTGTGCCTGCCCACGGACTGCGACGAGAACCACACGGCGCTCATGATCGCCGCAGCCCGTGCCGCACTGTCCCGCACCGGCGCCACCCGGTTCGTCGCGATCGGTGACCGGCGGGGTGCGGCGGGCCTGGCCAAGACCCTGCACCTGGAGAGACCGGGCATCGCGACCACGGTGGTCACCTTGCCACTGCCGGACCGCATGCCGGCGGAACGCGCAGGGGAACTGAGCGCCCGCATCGTGACCGACGTCGCGGCGACCCGTGGGTTCAGCGAGGTCCACTACGGGGCGGACGGCCGCCGCACCGTACCCGTGCTGCGCGCGCTGCCGCTCGTCTCCCCGGCCGGTGCGCGTGGCGCGACCTCCGGGACGGAGCAGGTGCTCGACACCGAGGACGTCCTGCTGGTCACCGGCGGCGGCAAGGGCATCACTGCCGAATGCGCCCTCGCCCTCGCCGCGGGTACCGGAGCCGGTGTCGGCCTGCTCGGCCGGTCGGACCCGGCCACCGATCCCGAACTGCGGGCCAACCTCGACCGGATGACCGCGGCGGGTGTCAACTTCCGCTACGTCAGCGCCGATGTCACGTCCGCCGACGAGGTCAAGGCGGCGGTCGACGAGATCCGCGATGCGCTCGGGCCGGTCACCGCCGTGCTTCACGGCGCGGGACGCAATGAACCGCACGCACTCGCCAACCTGGACGAGGCGTCGTTCCGCCGCACCCTCGCCACGAAGATCACCGGCCTGGAGAACGTGCTCATCGCGGTTGATCCGGCCGCCCTGCGGCTCCTCGTCACCTTCGGCAGCATCATCGGGCGGGCCGGCCTGAGCGGCGAGGGGGACTACGCCACCGCCAACGACTGGCTCACCGACCTGACCCAGCGGGTTCAGGACGACTACCCCGACTGCCGGTGCCTTGCTCTGGAGTGGTCCGTGTGGTCCGGGTCCGGCATGGGCGAGCGGCTCGGCGTGCTGGAGTCGCTGGTCCGGCAGGGGATCGAGCCGATCCCCACCGAGGAGGGCGTGGCCCTGCTCAAGCAGCTGCTCGCCGAGCCGCAGACGCCGTCCGCCCTGGTCGTGATGGGACGTGCCGGCGGCCTGCCGACGCTGACACTGGAGACCACCGACCTCCCGCTGCTGCGCTTCGTCGACCGCCCGCAAGCCCACTATCCGGGCGTCGAACTGGTCGTCGACTCCGACCTGAGCGCCTCGGGCGACCCCTACCTGGCCGACCACGAGCTCGACGGCGACCTGTTGTTCCCCGCCGTCCTCGGCATGGAGGCCATGGCCCAGGCGGCTACGGCGCTCACCGGGTTCGAGGGCGCACCGACGTTGGAGGACATGGAGTTCCTGCGCCCGATCGTCATACCTCTACACGGGCGGACCACCATCCGGGTCGCGGTGCTGGCCGAGAACGTCGGAGCCGTACGGGCCGTCATCCGCAGCAGCGAGACCGGCTTCCAGGCCGACCACTTCCGCGCCACGCTCCGCTACGACCGCCCGGAGCCGGAGGACACCGGGCCCGCACCCGTCCCCGACGACGCACCGAGGATCCCGCTGGACCCCGCACGCGACCTCTACGGACCGGTCCTCTTCCAAGGGCTGCGCTTCCAACGCCTCACCGGCTACCGGGAACTGGCCGCCAGGGAATGTGTCGCGGAGATCTCCGACGCGGCCACGCTCCCTTGGTTCGCGCGCCATCTGCCTGCCGAACTCGTACTGGCCGACCCGGGGACCCGGGACGCCCTGATGCACTCGATCCAGTGCTGCGTGCCGGACGCCACGCTGCTCCCGGTGAGCATCGAGCGCCTCCACCTGAGCGACCCCACCGCGGCGTGCGACGAGAAGCAGGTGACGCTGCACGCCCGGGAGCGTTCCCGCACCGGTGACACTTACGTCTACGACCTCGACGTCCGCGACCAGTCGGGCCTGCTGGTCGAACGCTGGGAGGGGCTGGTCCTGCAGGCGGTACGCAAGCAGGACGGAACCGGGCCGTGGCGGCCCGCTCTGCTCGGCCCGTACCTGGAGCGGCGCGCCGAGCGGCTCCTGCCCGAGGCCGTACGCTGCGTCGTGCGGCCCGACGACGAGGCGCTCGCGGAAGGATTGGCCGCACGCCGTAAGTCCACTGCCCAGGCGGCCAGTTGGGCTCTGGGTCGTCGGACGGTGGTGGCCTACCGTCCCGACGGCAGGCCCGAGATCGCGGGCGGGCCGCAGCTCTCCGCCTCGCACGGCGCAGGGGTGACCTTCGTGGTGGCCGGCGAGGTGCCGGTGGCCTGCGACGTTCAGCCGGCCGAGCCCCGCTCCCTCGAGGAATGGGAGGGGCTGCTGGGGCCGGAGGGCACCGCCCTCGCCCGGCTGATCGCCACCGAGCAAGACGAAGAGCTGTCCGTCGCGGCCACCAGGGTGTGGAGCGCGGTCGAGTGCCTGCGCAAGAACGGCCGCGCACTCGCCGCACTCACGGTCGACAGCACGCCCGGGGCGGAGAAGCACTGGGTGGTGCTGCGCTCGGGCGCGGCCCGGATTGCGACCTTCCCGACGCTCCTGGAAGGGGTCGGCGAGCCCGTTGTCTTCGCGCTCATGGCACAGACCATGGAGAGGAACGACTGACGATGCAGCCGTACTACGAGTACCGCCACCTGGTCGGTTTCGAGGACACCAACCTGGTCGGCAACGTCTACTACGTCAACTACCTCCGTTGGCAGGGGCGGTGCCGTGAAATGTTTCTCAGGGACCACGCACCCGACGTGCTCGCGGACGTTCAGGGCGACCTGAAACTGTTCACCCTCAAGGTCGACTGCGAGTTCTTCGCGGAGATCACGGCGTTCGACGAGCTGTCGATCCGCATGCGCCTCGACGACCTGACGCAGACACAGGTGGCCTTCAGCTTCGACTACGTCCGCGTGCGGCAGGACGGAACCGAGGACCTCGTGGCTCGGGGACAGCAACGGATCGCGTGCATGCGCGGCCCGAACAACGACACCCGTCCGGCCCGGGTGCCGGAAGCGCTGCGCACTGCACTGGCGCCCTACGCGGCGCGGCACGGTGGACAACTCGTCGACACGACGAGCGGAGCCACGACATGACGACCGCAGACCCACTGACACCACCTCACCGCCCCCTGCGCGTGGTCGACCTGCCGCGGCCGGATCGCGCCCGCGGTGAACTGCGTGGCGTGCTGGGACGCTTCGCCACCGGGGTCACCGTCCTCACCGCGGGCCGGGACATCCCCCGGGGCATGACCGCGAACTCCTTCACCTCCGTCTCGCTCGAACCACCACTGATCCTGGTGTGCGTGGTACGCACGGCAGCGGTCCACGACGTGATCCTGACGGAGGAGGCCTTCGCGGTCTCCGTCCTCTCCGGCCATCAGCAGGACGTCGCCAGGTACTTCGCGGACCGCAGCAGGCCACGAGGTCCCCGCGAGTTCGAGACGGTCGACACCACGCTCGGACGGCACACCGGAACCCCCGTCCTGGTCGACGCGCAGGCATGGCTTGAATGCAGTCTCGCGGCGGTCTACGACGGCGGCGACCACTCGATATTCCTGGGCTCGGTGCTCGACATCGGGCGCAAGGAGACCGACGACCCGCTGCTGTACTTCGGCGGCGGCTTCCACCGGCTCTCCGTCTGAGGCTCATCGCAGTGACGGGCCGATTGTGGCGCCGGCCTTCACCGCCCCGATCGGGGCGGTGAAGGCCGGCGCCGCGTGAGAGGTTGTTTTCTCACGATGTTTCATCATGGAATTGGTGTTTGATCCCGTGGTGTCGGGTCGCGCCAGGAGATGGCGGCTTCGCCGGTGAGGCGGCGGGCCATGAGGTCGGTCATGGCGAGGTGGATCATGGCTTCTGAGCGGGTTGGGAGAGTCTCGTAGTCGCGCGCCAGGCGGCGGTGGAACATCAGCCACCCGTAGGTCCGCTCGACCGTCCAACGTTTCGGTCATGGGGTGAACCCCCTGGTCACGGGAGCGCGCTGGACGATTTCCATGTCGATACCGAGCGGGGCGGCGTGCTCAACGAGGTGCCGACGGTAGCCGCCGTCCCCCCCAGGCTTTGCGGATCGAGGGATGGGCGGCCGCGACCTGGTCGATCAGGTGGGTGCGGGCGACGGAGTCCTGCACGCTCGCGGCCGTGACCAGCACCGCGAGGAGCAGTCCGAGGGTGCCGGTCGCGATGCTGCGCTTGCGGCCAACGATCTTCTTCGCCGCGTCCGTGCCCTGCCCGGCGCCGGGACGCTGGTGAAGGTCTTGACGCTCTGGGCGTCGATCACGCACGCGGACGGCTCCGCATGCTTGCCCTCCTTCTGCCGAAACAGCCTGCGCAGTACGCCGGCGAGCTGGGTGAACACACCGGCCTCTTCTGCCACTTGGCGAAGTAGCCGTACACCGTTTCCCAAGGCGGGAAGTCGTGCGGCAGGTAGCGCCACTGCCCCCGGTGCGGTCCACGTACAGGATCGCGTTCATGATCTCGTGCAGATCGTGCTCGGGTGGGCGTCCGATGTTCAGCGCATGCCGGCGCCGTTCGGCCCGCCAGGCACTCAGCACCGGCAGAGCGACCTGCCGGCCGGCGATCACTCCGGTGATCGCGGCACTGCACTGTACGTCGGGAACCGACCGCCGCCCGTCTACGACCGGGGCCAGGACGCCGACAGCGCCCATAGCCGTTGCGGAATTGCCCGGGTCGGCGGCGACGGCGCACTCCGGAAGTGGCCGGCCCGCCCGGACGGTGGCGATGATGCCTGACAAAGGTTTCAGAGGCGGAATCGGCCCGGCCCGGACCGTCGAGATGGACAGCCAAGGGAGAGTTGCCAGATGGCCACCCCGCTCGGTTCGCTGCGCAGACTTCTGCTCGCCCCTTCGCTGCACTCGGTCAGCTTCGCCGGCCGGGAATTCCCGGTCACACCGACTCCGGCCACGGCGCGGCTGGAGGCGATTCCTCAGTCGGTGGTCATCGGCTTCGAGTGGGGCATCGAGACCCGCGGAACCGCGGAAGTCGAACGGCGGCTGGCGATGGTCGAACCCGAGTTGCGAGGGTTCGCGTACGAGGGGGCCGTCATGGCGTTCACCGTGCGCGACGCGGTGCGCGGGCATCGGACCAGGGAGCTGGTTCTCGGATCCGGCCGCCCGCACTTCTTCCTGGCCTACATCGGCATCGGCTTCGCCATGGCGCGGTTGCCTCGTCCGCTGTGGCGCAAGATACTGCCCGATCTCGACGACATCCCCTTCCACCCCACGATGAGCTGGCTGGCCGTCGACGGGTACGGCTTCGACCGCGCGTACTTCGACACGGCACGGTGGGTCGACGGGCAGTACCGGCCCGCGCCGTACCCGTGGGACGGGCATCCCGGGTACTTCCTGCGGGCCGTCGACCAGGGGATCGGACGCGCGCTGTGGTTCATCCACGGCGGTCGCGCCCCCGCGGTGGCCGCGGCCGTGGAGCGGTTCACCGAGGACCGGCGGGCCGACCTGTGGAGCGGCGTCGGTCTCGCTGCGACCTTCGCGGGCGGCGCGACGGCCACCGAGCTTGCAGGGCTGCGGGACACAGCCGGCCGGGCCGGCTACGCCGCGGACCTCGCGATCGGCGCGGTATTCGCGATCAAGGCCAGGCACTACGCGGAGTTCGTGCCCGAGCACACGGTCACCGCCGCGTCCGAGCTGACCGGACTGGTCATCGATGAGGCCGTGGATCTGGCCGACCGCACCGAGGTCGAGCGCACCGGCACCGGCCTCGTACCGCAGTACGAGCTGTGGCGCCGGAACATCCGCGCGCACTTCATGAGCGCGGTCGTCGCCCCTTCCCACGAGGAGTAGAGATGGCGAATCGGTTCGGCCGGCTCCGCAGCCGCCTGCTGACCCCAAGCATGAACGAGACGAGGCTGTTCACCCGCGGCTTCCACGAGAAGAGTCCCGAGGCACGCGAACGACTTGAAACGGTCGGTGAGTCGTTCCTGACCGGCTACGCCTACGCCGCCGCGGCCTCCTCGACCGCGGATGCCGAGATCCGGCTCGGGACCGTGCCGCCGCAGTTCCGGGGGTTCGCCTACGAGGGCGCCGCCATGGGGATGGCGGTGCGCGACGGGCTGCCGATCGGCGGCAACCGGCACGTGGAGCACTTCCTGCGTGGCGAGGCCGCGAGACACAAGTACATGGTCTACGTGGGAGTGGGCTGGGCCATGGCCCGGGTGCCGCGGTTCCGCTGGTCCCGGATGTACACCGCCGACCCGTTGCTGCGCTGGCTCGTGCTCGACGGCTACGGCTTCCACCAGGCGTACTTTCGCACCGACAAGTACGTGCGCGGGCAGTATCAGGAGCCCGACTTCCCCTGGCCCGGCGCCGAGTGGTCCTGGTACGCCGACCGGGTCATCGACCAGGGGATCGGCCGTGCCATGTGGTTCGTCGGCGGGACGGACGTCGAGCGGGTCACTGCAATGATCGATTCGTTCTCCGAGGAACGGCACGCGGACCTGTACGCGGGGGCCGGACTGGCCGCCACGTACGCCGGGGGCGCCGGCAAGGCAGAACTGCAGCTCCTCCAGGAGCGGGCCGGGAAGCACCGGAAATGGGTCGCCCAGGGTTCCGGGTTCGCCGCCACGGCGCGGCTGGAGGCGGGGCTGGGCAACGAGCACACCGTGCTCGCCACCGAGGTGTTGTGCGGCACTACTCCCGAGCAGGCCATGCTCGTCTGCCAGGAGTCGCTGCCCGATCCCTGCGTGGACGACGGTACGCCGGCCTACGAGGTCTGGCGCTGCCGGATCGCCGAGCGGCTCGCCGCCGGTGCGGAGGGCTGAGCAGTGACCGTCACCCAGGCCCGAGCGACCGGGACACGGCGGCGGGTCCCGCCCGGACCCTCCCGATTCGCCACCTTCAAGCTGCTCAACATGCTGCTGCGCGACCGGCTCGCGCTGATGCGCACGGCCGCGGACGGCTACGGCGATGCCGTGCGTGTCGCGATCGGCCCCAAGACGCTCTATTTCTTCAACCATCCCGACTACGCCAAGTATGTGCTCACCGACAACCCGGGGAACTACCACAAGGGCATCGGCCTGCACCAGGCCCGCCGGGCGCTCGGCGACGGACTGCTGACCAGCGAGGGCGAGCTGTGGCGGGAACAGCGCAGGGTGATCCAGCCCGCCTTCCAGGCCAAGCGGATTGCGGCGCAGGCCTCGGCCGTGGCCCAGGAGGCGGCGCGGATGGTCGGCCGGCTGCGCTCCAGAGCCGGGGCCGGGCCGGTGGACATCACCGCGGAGATGACCGAGCTGACCTTGGGAGTGCTCGGGCGTACCCTGCTCGACGAGGACCTCAGCGGTCACGCCTCGATCGGCCACGACTTCGAGGCCGTTCAGGACCAGGCGATGTTCGAGGTCGTCACCCTCGGGGCGGTCCCGCAGTTCCTGCCGCTGCCCCAGCAACTGCGTTTCCGGGCCGCCCGAGCCCGGCTGCAGAAGGTGACCGAACAGCTGGCGGCGCACCGCGCGTTGCGCTCCGGCGGAGACACGGACGACGTGCTCTCCCGACTGCTCGAATCCGTGCACGCCGAGCAGGACCCGCGGGTTGCGCGGCGCAGGTTGCGCGACGAGCTGGTCACCTTGCTGCTGGCCGGACACGAGACCACGGCCAGCACCCTCAGCTGGGCCTTCCATCTCATAGATCAGAACCCCGAGGTGGTCGAGCGGCTGCGCGACGAGGCCCGGAGCGTGCTCGGCGACCGGCTGCCGGAGTTCGGAGACCTGCAACGGCTGACGTACACGACGATGGTGGTCGAGGAGACCATGCGGCTCTATCCGCCGGTGTGGATGCTCTCCCGGATCGCTCAGGGTCCTGATGTCATCGCTGGATACGACATCCCGGCCGGTGCCGACGTGGTGGTGTGTCCCTACACGTTGCACCGGCATCCCGCGTTTTGGGAAAGGCCCGAACGCTTCGAGCCGGACCGCTTCGACCGGCAGCGGCGCGCACAGCGTCCCCGCTACGCATACATTCCGTTCGGCGCCGGACCGCGCTTCTGCGTGGGAAACCACCTCGGAATGATGGAGGCGGTCTTCGTGATCGCGATGGTCATGCGCGAACTGCGCCTGGTGCTGCCGAAGGGCGCGTCCGTGGTGCCCGAGCCGATGCTCTCGCTCCGGGTGCGCGGCGGCCTGCGGATGTCCGTGCAGCGCGGCTGAAGCCTCAGCGGGCCGTGCCTGCCCGTCGCGGCCCGGTGGTCGCGGATGGAGTACGTCGCGTCGCCGAAGTCGTACCGGACGGGGCTTCGGCGGCTCGGTACCGCAGCCCCGGCCAGGACAGACCAGACCGGCCAGGGCGGTGGCCGGGGCCGGGGCCGGCCACTCCAAGGACCCTGTCCCCGAACCGGGCGTGGTGCGCGGGCAGCAGTCCGACCGCAGTCGCGCCAACCACACCGGGCGAGGTCGCGCAGCGCGCCCACACTCACTCACGAACGGCAGGACGTCCACAGTGGGCCCGCCCACCAGCACTTCATCGCAACATCGTTGAGCGTGCGCAAGGTTCCGCAAGGCACGCTCAGAGTAGCTGCGCCGGGAGCCGTCCCCTCACAATCGGCGGTCGTGACATCCAGTACGCCAAGCCGCAGGAGGTCGTTTCCGTGAACGAAATACCCACAGTTCTGGCACCTGCCCTCAGCTCGCGCAAGACCTCCCTCTTCGTCCCCGACAGCTTCCCGCGCAGGCGAGGACTCATCGTACTGCTCAGTCTGATCGGCGGTCTCTTTCTCGCCTACGCCTGGTCCGCCAAGCTTGTGGACGACGAGATCGGATTCAACACCGCCGATACGATCCTCGGGCACAACGCAGCGGCCACGCCTATTGGCGGTATGGCCGCCGGTGTGGTCTTCGCGTTCGTCACCGGCCTGGCCGGGTCCTTCACGGCGTGCAACATCGCGGTCTTTGGAGCGGTGGGGCCGCTGGTGGGGCAGAGCCAGTCACGACGGGCCCGGTTCCTGCACACCGTCAAGCCGCTGGGCTGGATGGCCGTCGGCATGATTCCGGTAGATGTCGTCTACGGAATGATCGTCGGTATGGTCGGCACGCACATGCCGCAGTTCTCGAACGTCGTGAATCCCGCCGGAGGTATCACTCCTAGGATCATCCAGGCGATGATCACCTTTGGTTGCATCGGCACCATGATGATCGTCCTTGGATTGGCCGCCATGGGCCTGATCAAAGATCCGCTAGCCGCCATCTCCCGTCGATTCCCACATTCGCCGCTGATCCTGATGGGTGCACTGGCCGGAGCCTTTCTGATAGGACGGCCCTATCCTCTGTTCCGCAATCTTTTCCGGCACGCCGCGACCACCCACAACCCGCTGTACGGGGCGATGGCCTTCTCCGTGCAGTCCATCGGCAACATACTCGTCATGTCATTGCTGTTCATCGCGCTTTCTTACGGAGCAGGCGAACGCATACAACGCTGGCTGACGAGTAAGCCGGGAAGGGGTGCCACGTTGACCGCCTCGGCGTTCCTGGTCACCGGCGTCTTCACCCTCGTCTACTGGACCGTGCGGATTCTCGGCAGGTTCGACTACCTCTGGTTCCCGACGGCACCGTGGAACAACTGACAGCGCAGACCTTTTCCTTCCGGCGACCGCTATGCCCAGAAGCCGAAAGTGGGCCCAGTCGCTCGACATCCGGGCCACACTCGACGAGGCATCCAACCCGGCCGGTCTCCGCGCCGGCGAGCAGCAGGGGTTGCTCGTTGGTGGCCTTGCGGTCGGTGACGGCGCCCTGGGCTTGTGGAAGGCCCTGGCCGAGGTGTTCCCCGACACCCACGAGCAGAGGTGCTGGGTTCACAACACGGCCAATGTCCTAGACTCCATGCCGAAGTCCGCGCAGCCGGGCGCGAAGAAGGCCATCCAGGACATCTGCAACGCCGAGGATCGCGACCATGCTGAGGCGGCGATCACAACGTTCGCCCAGCTCTACGGCGCGAAGTTCCCCAAGGCGGTCAAGAAGATTACCGACGACCAGGACCAGCTGCCGGCGTTCTACAACTTTCCCGCCGGGCACTGGATCCACCTGCGGAGCACGAACCCCATCGAGTCGACCTTCTCCACCGTCCGGCTGCGGACCGAGGTCACACGAGGTGCCGGCTCCCGCACCGCCGCCCTGGCAATGGTCTTCAAGCTGGTCGAGTCCGCCCAGCAGCGGTGGCGGGCGGTGAACGCGCCCCACCTCGTCGCCCTCGTCCGCTCCGGAGCCCGCTTCGAACGCGGCCAGCTCGTCGAACGACCCAAGGCGGTCGCGGCGTGAGCACCCTCGCGGCCCAGGCCATCAGCACCCAGCGACTGGACCTGCTGCCACTGCACGTCGAACACGCCGAGGAAATGGCCGCCGTGCTGTCCGACCCGGCCCTGCACTCCTTCATCGGCGGCACTCCCGACACCCCGCAAGCCCTGCGCTCGCGCTACCAGCGCATGACCGCGGGCTCTCCCGACCCGGCCATCTCCTGGCTGAACTGGGTAATCCAGCTCCGTGACGAGTCCTGCCTGACGGGCACCATCCAGACGACGGTCAGCCCCTCCGCCCACGGGCCCATCGCTGAGATCGCCTGGGTGGTGGGGACCCCGTGGCAGGGAAGAGGCATCGCCACCGAAGCAGCCCGAGGACTTGTCGACTGGCTCAGCCAACTGCCCGTACACACCGTCATCGCCCACATCCACCCCGAGCACCGGGCATCCGCCGCCGTCGCCACCGCCGCCGGGCTCACACCCACCGACGAATGGCACGAAGACGAGATCCGATGGCACCGGAGCATCAGGAAATAACTTCAACGATCCATAGGCATTGCCTATTACTCCTGGCGGGACCCGCGCGAGGCCAGGAAAAATTCGTGTGCCTCAAAGGACGGGGCGCGCCATTGTCGCCCCCCATCCGCTGGGCCAGCGACTGGTCAATGTGCAGCGCTGTCTGCGCACCACGGATCTGGAGGAGGTCGGCGATGCCACCCATCTAACTGTCTTCGAGATGCTCGGCACCTGGTCGCTGGGCGCCTACGAGGGCTCACTGAGTCTCGACTGGGGGTACAGGCTGCTCACCGATGGACTGGGGGTCGATCCGGGCTTGCTGCATGCCACCGTCTATGGCGGCGATGACCAGATCGGGCCAGACACTGCTTCCCTGCAGGGTATCAACAAGGCTACTGGGCCGGTGGGTTGAGACGTCGAACACCTCCCCCAACGGCATGGGAGCCTTGTGCGTTGCGGCCCTCACCTCAACCTGCCCGGCGTCACCCGAACAGTGGCCACGCTGAAAACGCTCACTGAAGTCCGCGCAGACCCCGCGACCCCGGTAGGCGGGGCCGACTTCCTCAGCTACGTCAGTAAGTGGGTTCCCGCCTTGGCGGGGTCGCGATGTCCGCAAGGCTGAAGTGGCCACCGCAGAAGGGGTCTCCTAGCGTGACGTTGAGCGCCGCAGAGGCCGCTGTGCGCAGTCGGACCCTGGGAGGAGCACCCATGGATCAGGCACACGGAGGGCATGGAATGGGAGGCATGGGAGATATGGGGAACGTCGTGTCGTCCTGGGACACCTTGGGCGCAGTCTTCTTGATCGCCTGGGCCGCCGCAATGTGGCTGGCCGTCATCGTGCTCGCCCTGGCCAACCGCGGGCCCGCGCGACCCTGGCTGTTCAAGACCGCGGTCGCCGTCATCGGGCTCGGCGTGATCGGCCAGATCGGTCACTTCCAGGAGCACGTGGCCCAGACCGGCTACTGGGTGGCACACCCGTACTCACCGGCATGGATGACTCCGTGGGGAAACGGCCTGGCACGGGGCATGGGGCAGGTGGACCCGAGCAAGCCGACCCTGGGCATGGAGATCCTGCACCTCACGGGCAACTTCATCTTCCTCGCCGGACTCGTCGGCGTCATGCAGATCACCCGGCGGGCCGTAGGAGGGCTCAAGTCGCGCAAGTGGGCCAAGATGGGCGTGTGGATGCAGGGGATGCACGGTCTGGAACATCTCGTCCTGACGTTGTCCGTCGCACTGGGCGCCAGCCGCGCCATCGGGCTTTCCACCTGGTTTGGCCTGATCGAGCCGGGGCCAGCGCTGGTGACGTACCGGGTGTGGTGGCACTTCATCGCCAACCTGGTCGGCTCCGTGATCTTTGCCGTGTCTCTGTACCACCTGTGGAAGGAGAGGCACGCGGTCAAGGCCGGGTACCAGGCTTCCGGGGTGGAGGAGTCCGTGTTCGTGCCGTCTTCGGTGTCCACATCGCTTCCCGCATCCGAGGAGGAGGCGGCGCCCGGGCACGATCTGGTCGGTCGTGCCTGAGGGTTGGCGGTGCCGGTGTGAACTCGTCTGCCGGTGAACAGGGTTGCGTTGGTTCACGGCACCGCCGGCACAGGCCCTGTGGGGCAAGACGGCCTCATATACCGTCGTGCCCCGTGCAGCGGCTGCTCGTGGCGAACCTCCAGAACACCCCCTCGAACTGCTGCCGCAGCCGCTCGGGATACGGGCCGTACTCGCTGATTGGCAGGTACGGCTCGATGAACTCCCCTTCCCCGTCGAACAGTTGCATTCGCATCGCGCCAGATGGTCTATCGAACCGGACAGTGCCACGAAGGTATCTGCCGCAGATTGATCACGACTCGATGGGCCTGTTGAACCTGTGCGGTCGGCCCAGAGCGCGATGACGGCATTGCTGCCGTTCCGTTTCTCTGGGCCGCTGACCCGAACCGGATGTGCGTGTTGGCCACGCATCCGGCTCTCCACGTGACTTGCCCAGCTGGTCAGCCGTTGTCGGCTGCCGGTTCGGCGGTCCACGGAGTCGGGATCCGAGCTCCGCGGTAGCGATAGCGTTCGATCATGACGCTGGATGCGCCGAGGAACACGATGCCGCCATCGGTGAACCTCCATCCCTGGTCACAGAATCCCTTCAACTGGCTACTGGAGATGCTGTGTTTGCGGCGGAGCCAGATCGCGACACGGTGCCACGCGTGGTGGTCGACCGCGTTGAAGTCCGCTTCGCCGAGTGGTGGCGGAAGTAGGTCGCCCATCCGCTCAGTGTCCGGTTCAGGCCCTCCAGGAGGGTGGCCAGACTCTGATTCTGGGTGTGTCTGTAGGTTCGTTCCGAGACTCGGGCCTTGACGGCCTTCTTCGAGGCCGGGTGTAGACGACGAGCTTGTTCGTGCTGCGTTTCCGCTGACGGCGGATGCGATGGCCGAGAAAGTCGAAACCGTCGTCGATGTGGACCACGCGGGTCTTCTCCGCACAAAGCCGCAGCCCGAGCGGGGCCAGTACCTCGGCGACCTGCTCGCGCAGGGCCTCGGCCCGGTGGGCCGGACCGCTGACGTGGACGACGTAGGGTCGACCCGAGGCGCGGTACTGGTCTTTCGACCAGCCCGTTTCCTCGGGCCGCCCTCCGAACCCGGCGTGCCCATTACTGACCCGGCAGGCGAAGCGGGCGGTGTTCGCGCCCGACCTGATCGGCCGGGACTTCACCGCGCCCCGGCCCGGGATGCGGTTCGTCGGCGACATGACTGAACTCAGCACGCTGGAAGGGAAGGTGTATCTGGCGACCTGTATCGATCTCGCGACGCGGGAGGTGGTCGGCTGGGCGATGGCCGACCACCACCGCGCCGAGCTGCCGGTCGCCGCCTTGCGGATGGCGGCCGGGCGTGGCGGCCTGGAGCAGGGTTGCGTCATGCGTACGGATCGCGGCAGCGAGTGCACGAGTGACGAATTCAGCAGCAAAATACGCAAGTTGCGCATGAGGCAATCGATGGGGCGTGTCGGCTCTTGTTATGATAATGCTGCCGCGGAAAGCTGGTTCGTCATCCTGAAAGCGGAGATCGGGACGACGATGTGGGAGACCCGCGAGGCCGCCCGGGCCGACGTTTTCCGTTACGTCGAGGTCGAGTACAACCGTAGTCGGCTCCGTCGGCACCCCGACTACGGGTACATCACCCCGCTCGAAACGCGATCCTTGCTCCAGGAAGCCCCCGGAAGGGTCAGACGACCCAGGCCGGAATCCCTGGACTTGAGAGCAGGGAGTACGTCAACGAGCCACCCTCACCGAGGGACTGGCCGCGTAGATCGTCTCCACGCTTCGAGGGATTGACAAAACGAGTCTCCATGCGAACCCGGGCGGTTCAAGCGGCAATAACCGCCGTACCCGGCCGAAACCGGAGATCCCGGTGGCACCCAGGCCTTCGCCTGCCTGCTGTCCCAGGTCGACTACGAGGCAGCCGCGTGGTCGTGCCTTCAGTTCGCCACCGGGACGAGATCACCGGCGCGTTCACCCCGCACGTGCTAAGGAATCAGCCGCAATGCCCAGTTCCGGATCGGTTCTCGGACGCGGGACAGCACCTGCCGCTTCGCTGGCTTTCGCGCAGGCGGTGAACCTGGGCCAGGCGCCGCAGGGAGGCCAGGAGAAGGTCCCCCATAACGTTGCCGACGATCAAAGCTTCCGTCGCTTCTCTGGTACTGCCGTCAAGGTGCGAGGCCTTCACGTCAGCTGCCGCGGCGATCTCCGCCGACCGTGCGTACTCGTCGAGCTGGTCAGCCAGGCCCGTCTGCCCTAGCCGTAGTAGGGTCTCCAGGGCCTCAGCGGCCGTATAGACGGCCGGACTGTCGGGTGAGATCGCCCATCCCCAGTCCTCGGCGAGGGCGAGGATTTCGGACACGGCAGCATCGGAGGTGGCCTCCGTGCGCTGCAGGCCGGCTCGTGTGCTCAGCGGTTCTTGGGCGGCGCGCTCCACGTCCTTGGGGCGGACGTCCGGCTCTTCCATCACCGTCAGAACGTTGCGGACCGTCGCAAGGGACAGGCCGCCAACCTCGAGCAGGGCGCGTATGAGCCGGAGCCGGTGCACATGCCGAGCGTCATAGTCCATCTGTGTCGCGGTGACCCGGTCACCGGGCTCAAGCAGGCCCTCGCGCAGGTAGTACTTGATCGTTGCAGTGGACACGCCGCTTGTTTCACTGAGCTGCGCGAGTCGCATTGATCCCCCTCATTGTGTTCCCGCGCCCATTTTGCCTGCTGTACCGCACGCCTCGTCTCTCCGGCAGGAAGGGCACTTCTGCACCCGGGGTACCGCAAGTCCGCACATGTGAAGTGGCCGCCGGGTCCGACGATCCCTAGCCTCAATACCAGTGACTTAAGTTCCGTCGCTGGCAGGGTGCTTGGCCGGGAGGTGTTGGGATGCCACGGCCGGGTCAGGTCAAGCCGGAGACAGACGAGCGGCTGTCGGATCGCATTGCGATCGGGTTGCTGACGCGGTCATTCCCGCCGGAACTGGTGGACCGGGTGGTGGCCGAGTGTGGGCGATCCAGACAGCGCAATCGGTTGCTGCCTCCGCGCGTGGCGGTCTACTTCGTGCTGGCCATGTGCCTGTTCTCCGGCCAGGGCTATGAAGAGGTCGCCCGGCTGCTGACCCACCGGCTGGACTGGGCAAAACGCTGGTCCGGGCCGTGGCGGGTGCCGACCACGGCGGCGATCTCGCGGGCCCGTGCGAAGCTCGGGCCGGAAACATACTGAGCGGTCGTGCGCGATTGTGAGAAATCGCCGCTTGTCGATCTCGGGAAACATGGTCTGAACAGGTAGTTTCCACGGCGACGTAGAACAGTGGATGGATTCTACTGGTGATTCGTGCAGGCCAGCGCCATGGGGTTGTTCGGCGGAAGCTACAAGGCCGTTGGTGCTTCGGAAGGCGGGGAGAGCGAAGGGCCCGGGGAGCATCGGGCCCGGGATGGCCGATGGAGGGAGCGGTGAGGGGTGGGGCTGGTGAGGGGGCGGACGTTCGGAGGCGTGGGTGGGTTGCCCGGTCCGTGGGGCGTCCGTGTCACGCAGGCACCCGTCGCCTGGCCCGCCCCCTGGCCGTGATCATGCCGGGCCCTCGTAGGGCAGCAGTTCGGGCCGCTTCGGCAGGCGGCCGTCACCCGAGGACCGACCGGTCAGGCGTCGGCCGATCCAGGGCAACAGGTGCTGCTGGGTGAACCGCACGTCCGCGACTCGCCTGGCCGTCCAGCCGGGCGGCTTCGTCGCAGGCGGTGGGACGTGCCACCCGGTGTCCTCCGGCTCGTACCCGAGCGTCTGCCACACTGCCTCGGCGACCCGGCGATGCCCTTCCGTCGTCAGATGCAGCCGATCCACGTCCCACAGTCGCGGGTCCGCCAAGGAGGGCGCCCCGTACAGGTCGACTACCAGGGCGCCGTGCTTTGCGGCCAGCTGCTCCACGCAGGCGAACAGCTCCTCCATGCGTGGCCGGAACCGCTCCAGCACAGGGCCCTGGCGGCCGGGGCTGCGCATCAGCACCAGTTGCCCGCAGGACGGCGCCAGCCGCTCCACGGCCTCGGTCAGTAGCCCGCGCACCCGGCCCATGTCGCACTTCGGGCGCAGGGCGTCGTTCAGCCCGCCCACCAGGGTGATGACATCGGCGTCCATGCCCGCCGCCACCCCCACCTGCTCCTCGACGATCTGACTGATCAACTTTCCGCGTACGGCGAGATTGGCGTACCGGAAACCGGGCGTGCGGGCGGCCATCCGCATGGCGAGCAGGTCGGCCCAGCCCCGGTAGGAACCGTCGGGCAGCAGGTCCGACATGCCCTCGGTGAAGGAGTCGCCGACCGCGACCAGACTGGTGTGCGCGGGAGGAGTGGTAGCGGTATTCGTCTGCATGGCGACAGCGATGGTATCCCTGCTCCATACCCGCCGGTCGGTCGACCCCGGTGGGCCGGTGCTCAGGCGGGCTGCCCGAACAGCTCCCGCAGCACGTCCTCCATGGTCACCAGGCCGGCCAACCGCCCGTCGTCGCCGAGCACGGCGGCGAGGTGGGTACGGCTGCCCCGCATCGCGGTGAGCACGTCGTCCAGCGGGGTCCTCTCCCGCACCCGTGGGATGGGGCGCATGTCACGCAGTTGGAACGGCACATCCCGCGGCGAGGTGTCCAGCGCGTCCTTGACGTGGAGATAGCCCACGATCCGCCGGCCGGTGTCGACCACCGGGAACCGGGAGAAGCCGGACTCGGCGGACAGCCCTTCCAGTTGTTCCGGGGTGACGCCCACGCTCGCGTACACCACCCCCTCCAACGGGACCACCACGTCCCGCACCGGTCGGCTGCCCAGTTCCAACGCGTCGTGCAGCCGCTCCTGCGCCCGGTCGTCGATCAGGCCCGCCTCGCCGGCGTCCTTGACGATCTCGGCGAGTTCGGTGTCCGTGAATGTCGCCGCCACCTCGCCCCTGGTCTCCACCCGCAGCAGCTTCAGCAGTCCGTTCGCGAAGGCGTTGACCGCGAAGATCACCGGACGCAGTGCCCGGGACAAGGCGACCAGCGGTGGACCGAGGATCAGTGCGCTGCGCACCGGTTCCGCGAGGGCGATGTTCTTGGGCACCATCTCGCCCAGCAGCATGTGCAGGTAGGTCGCCACGGTCAGTGCGATCACGAAGGACACGGCGTGGCCCGCGCCCTCGGGGATGCCGACGGCGTGGAACACCGGCTCCAGCAGGTGCGCGATCGCCGGCTCGGCGACCACGCCGAGGACCAGTGTGCACAGCGTGATGCCGAGCTGGGCGGCGGCCAGTAGCGCCGACACGTGCTCCAGGCCCCACAGCACGCTCCGTGCGCGCCGGTCGCCCTCCTGGGCCACGGGCTCCACCTGCGACCGGCGTACGGAGATCAGCGCGAACTCGGCGCCCACGAAGAAGGCGTTGACGACCAGGGTCGCCAGGCCGATCAGCAGCTGTACGGCGGTCATCGTGCGCCCCTCGGCGTCTCGTCGGTCTGCTCGTCGTCCAGCGGCGCGTGCAACAGCACCCTGGCCGCCCGGTGGCCCGAGGCGTCCACCACGTCCAGCCGCCAGCCAGCGACGTCAACCCTGTCGCCGGTGTGCGGTATCCGGCCCAGCTCGGTGGCGACCAGGCCGGCCAGGGTCTCGTAGGGCCCCTCGGGTACCCGCAGGCCCACGCGCGCGAGCTGGTCGGTGCGGGCGGCGCCGTCCGCGGAGTACAGGGCTCGGCCGGCGTCGTCCGCGCCGGCCGGGGCGAGGTCCGGTGTCTCGTGCGGGTCGTGCTCGTCCCGTACCTCGCCGACGACCTCTTCCACGATGTCCTCCAGTGTCGCCACGCCCGCCGTGCCGCCGTACTCGTCGATGACGACGGCCATGGTGCGCTTGCCGGAGAGCCGGTCCAGCAGCCGGTCCACGGTCAGGGACTCGGGAACCAGGAGCGGCTCGCGCATCACCTGGGCGACGGAACGGCGGGGCCGCTCCCAGGCGGGCAGTGCCAGTACGTCCTTGATGTGGGCGATGCCGACGACCGAGTCCAGGCTGCCCCGGTAGACCGGGAACCGGGACAGTCCGGTGGCCCGGGTCGCGTTGGCGACGTCCTCGCAGGTGGCCAGGGTGTCGAGGGCGACGACCTGGACCCGTGGGGTCATCACGTTCTCCGCGCTCAGGTCGGCCAGGTTCAGCGTCCGCACGAACAACTCGGCGGTGTCCGGCTCCAGCGCGCCCTTCTTCGCGGAGTGCCGGGCGAGGGCGGCCAGCTCCTGCGGACCGCGTGCGGAGGCCAGCTCCTCCGCCGGCTCGACACCGAGCCGGCGGACCAACCGGTTGGCCGTGTTGTTCAAGTGCGTGATGAAAGGGCCAAAGACCGCGCTGAACCAGCGCTGGGGGTTGCCGACCCGCTTGGCCACGGCCAGCGGCGAGGAGATCGCCCAGTTCTTCGGCACCAGTTCGCCGACGACCATCAGGAACACCGTGGACAGGGCCGTGCCCAGTACCAGCGCGACCGAACTCGCTGTGGTCTGCGACAGGCCCATCGCCCTGAACGGTCCGGCGAGCAGCTTGGCGATCGAGGGCTCGGCCAGCATGCCGACCACCAGATTGGTGACGGTGATGCCGAGCTGGGCACCGGAAAGCTGGAAGGTTAGGTTCCGCACGGCCTTGAGGGCGCCAGGGGCACCGCGTTCACCGCGTGCGGCGGCCCGCTCCAGCTCGCCGCGTTCCACCGTGGTCAGCGAGAACTCGGCCGCCACGAACGCGCCGCAGGCGAGCGACAGCAGGATCGCCACCATAAGGAGCAGCACTTCGGTCATCGGGTCACCCCTGTCCCATGATCGGACAGGGCAAGGGAGATCGCGCGGTGTCGCGGACTGGGAGGCTCGCCCATGGGCGGACGCTCACAACCTTTCACGGAGGGCCACATGTTTCTTCAATAGTAAAGGATGAGCAAAGAGTGGTGGTGGTGGTCGCCCCGGCTGTGGACAGCGTCCTCCGCTCCGCCCGAGCCGGGATGCCCCGCCGGGGTCGAGGGCGGCAGGTGGCAGGCCGGGGGCCCTTGCCGTGCTAGCACCCCGGCGCTAGCGTCGAAGTATGGCGAAGACCCAGCTGAACGTGCGCGTGGACGAGGGGACCGCCCGCGCGGCCCGCGAACGGGCGCTGGCCCGCGGTATGAGCGTCAACCGCTACATCGAAGAGCTGGTCAGGCAGGACACCGGGGAGGCCGGCCGTACATTCGTCGAGGCGGCCGCCGACTTCATGAAGCAGTACGGGTCCGTATTCGCCGCGGAGACCGCCGAGGAACGCCACAGGAGTAGCGCCACCGGTACCGGTGACGGCCGCCGTTGAGACTGCGACCGGTCCCTTGAACGAGCTCAGCATCGATCTCGCCTGGCTGCTCATGCTGGCCGAACAGAAGACGCCCGGTGACCCGCAGGTCACCGACTGGGGGGCACTCGTCGCCGCCGTCGCCCGGCACCGGGCGGAGATATTCGGCGTGGCCGTCTATGACAGCCCGCACGCCCGCGCCGCGTCCCTGCTCCAGCTGCTCATCCACGTCCCGGCGCTGGAGCGCTCCAACGCGCTGTTCGCCTCCGCGGTCGCCTACGCCTATCTGATCGCGAGCGGCGCGAAGGTCGTCACCACCCCGGAGCAGGTCCGGGACCTCGCCCGACTGGTCAAGAACGGCGAGGCGAGCGTCGACGACATCGCGCGGGAACTGCGCCGCTGGAGCATCTGAGGGAACCGGGGCACTCCGTCGCGCCGGACGAACCGTTCACCGCAGGAACAGTCGGTCAGGGTGCGTCCGACCGGTCCTGCCGCCAGGCGACCCCCAGCGCGCAGAACGAGGTCGGCAGTGCCGGACCGTTCTCCGGCAACTGCACCCGCCGGTGCGGGCCGAGCCGGAACCCGGCTTCGCGCAGCGCCGCAACTGGCTCGCGGGACACATGGCAGCCACCGAACAGCGCCGGCCACACGGTGCGGTCCAGAGCCTGCTGGGTCAGCACCATCGCCGCTCCGCCGCCCCGGCCGTGCTCGAAGAAGCGCACCTCGCCGCCAGGCCGGAGGACCCGTCGCACCTCACCCAGCGTCCGCGCCACGTCCTGCACGCTGCACAGCACCAGCGACAGCACGGCCGCGTCGAAGGCCTCGCTCTTGACCGGCAGCGCCTCTGCCGCGCCCGGTACCACGTCCACCGGCACCTGGCTGCGCAGCCCGGCCTGAACCGCCAGTCGTCTGAGCAGTGGTTCCGGTTCGATGGCGACCACCTCCGCAACCGCCCCCGGGTAGTGCGCGAAGTTCAGCCCGTTGCCCGCACCGATCTCGATCACCCGCCCGGACAGCCCGGCGAGCAGCCGCTCACGTATCCGGGCCATGCCCAGTCGGGTCTCGGCACTGACGCTCAGCCGGGCGTAGTAGCGGGCGAACAGCGGATGGTGGACGGGACCCCGCACCACCTCGCCGGAGCCGGTGGACAGCAGCCGCATGGCAACCTCCCGGAGCAGGACGGCCTAGGGAGAGTGTCCCCCGCAGGACACCGTCGCACCCCCGCCGAACGGTTTGGGTCAGCTCCGGTGAGCGGACGAGCTAGTGCCGCGGCAGGCGACGTTTGCCCGGGGCGAACGTCGCCTGCCGCGGCCTAGTAGTGCTTGGTCAGGTCGTCTTTGGTGGTGCGTGCCCTTCGGGTTGTGTGTCGCGTTGAGGGTGTGTGACTCCGGACGAAATGGCTGCGGTGCGTGATGAGTTGGAGGCGTTTGCTGCGGAGGTGTTCGAGCCGTTCGCGCGCAAGGACCAGCGCCGGTGGGGGCAGGTCTACCTGCGGGGACTGCTGACCGACGGCAAGCGCAAGTCGGTCGAGCCGATGGCCGCTCGCCTCGGGGAGGACGGGAACCGGCAGGCTCTGGCCCACTTCATCACCGCCAGCCCGTGGGATCCGGCCCACATCCGGGCCAGCCTGGCCTGGAGGATGGAGACGGCGATCCGCCCGACCGCGCTGGTCTTCGACGACACCGGCTTCTTGAAGGACGGCACTGCCTCGGCGTGTGTGTCGCGGCAGTACACCGGCACCGCGGGCAAGGTCACCAACTGCCAGGTGGGCGTCTCGCTGCACCTGGCCTCCGATCATGCCTCGGCAGCGGTCAACTGGCGGTTGTTCCTGCCCCGGACCTGGGACCCCGCCTCGCCGGAAGCTGACCCGGGCAAGATCGCCCGTCGTGTCACTTGCGGCATCCCGGAGGATGCCGGGCACGTGGAAAAGTGGCAGCTCGCCCTGGACATGGCCGATGAGACTCGTTCCTGGGGGATCGATGTGCCGCTGGCCATCGCAGATGCCGGATACGGCGACGCCGCGGCCTTCCGTCTCGGCCTGAACGCACGGGGCATGCGCTACGTGGTGGGCATCTCCACCACCCTGTCGGCCCAGCCCGCCGACGCGGTTCCGGTGGCCGAGCCGTACTCCGGGACCGGACGGCCACCGGTGCCGAAGTACCCCGAGCCTCCGCGTTCGGTGAAGGAGCTGGTCATCGCGGCGGGCCGGAAGGCCGCACGGCCGGTCCAATGGCGGGAAGGCTCCCGGCCCGGCACCGGCCGCTCCGGCTTCAAGCGGATGTACTCCCGGTTCGTGGCCTTGCGGATCCGGCCCGCCGGGCGTCAGATCCGCCAGGCCACCGAGGGCCCGGAACTGCCCGAGTGCTGGCTGCTGGCCGAGTGGCCCGCGCGCGAGAGCGAGCCGGTCCAGTTCTGGCTGTCCGACCTGCCCGCCGACACCCCGCTGACCACCCTGGTCCGCCTGGCCAAGCTCCGCTGGCGCATCGAGCACGACTACCGCGAGATGAAGCAGGCTCTGGGGCTGGCCCACTTCGAGGGCCGGACCTGGGGCGGCTGGCACCACCACGTCACCCTCGTCTCTGCCGCCCACGCCTTCTGCACCCTGCAACGACTGGCCAGAGCCCCAAAAGACGCGGCGCCGGCCTGAGCCTCTACCAAGTCGTCCGCGAGCTGCAGACACTCCTCGCCACCTGGACCGGCGCCTGCCCCACCTGCCACCGCGACATACCCACGGCCGCACCGACCTGACCAAGCACTACTAGGGCCCTTCCCGCTTCTGGAAGGCCTCCCCGTCCCAGGTCCCGTTCAGTCGGGGCGCGAGCCACCCCGGCGCCTGGCTGCGGAATCCGGTCGGTGCGAGGGAGCCGGCTCCGGCAGGCACCGCGCCGAGCAGCGGGGCGGCGGCGACTTCCGGCAGGTCGGACACATTGCAGCGGTCGGCGAGGCCGGGGTGTTGGGGCCAGCTGCCGATCACCACTCCGGCCGGCTCCAGACCGTGGCGCCGCAGTTCGCGAGCGGTCAACTCGGTGGCGTTCAGTGTGCCCAGACCGGCCGGGGCCACGATCAGCACGGGTGCGTCCAGCATCCGGGCCGCGTCGGCCAGGGTGCCGCCGGCCGCGTCGAACCGGACGAGCAGCCCGCCTGCTCCCTCGACCAACACCAGGTCGTGCACGGTGGCCAGCTCGGCCGCTCGGTCGGCCACCTCCTGCGGGTGCACGGGCGCCATCCCGGCCCGCCGGGCCGCCGTCCCCGGGGCCAACGGCTCCGGGTAGCGGGCCAGTTCGGCGGCCGTGACCGCCCCGGCGAGCCGCGCGACCTCGTCGGCGTCCCCGCGTTCGTCCGGTTGCACGCCCGTCTGGGCGGCCTTCAGCACGGCCACCGAGTGTCCGGCCGACAGCGCCGCGGCGGCGACGGCCGCAGTGGTGACGGTCTTGCCGACCTCCGTGCCCGTCCCCGTGATCACCAGTACGGGCATCTCATCCCTCCCGTGCCGCGGCGCACACTGCGCGCGCGATGCGAGCCACGTCCGCATCCGCGGTGACGTACGGGGGCATCGTGTAGACCAGGTCGCGGAAGGGGCGCAGCCACACGCCCTCCCGTACGGCGGCCGCGGTGGCCGCGGCCACGTCGACCTCGTGGTCGACCTGGACCACCCCGATGGCGCCCAGGACCCGGACGTCCCGTACCCCGGGCACCGCACGCGCGGGTGCCAGTCCCGCGCTCAGACCCGCCTCGATCCGCTCGACCTCCGACCGCCAGTCCTGGCCCAGCAGCAACTCGACGGAGGCGCAGGCCACGGCCGCCGCGAGCGGATTGCCCATGAACGTCGGGCCGTGCGCGAGCACCGGCACCTCGCCCCGCGAGATGCCGTCGGCGACCCGCGCGGTGCACAGCGTGGCCGCCATGGTCAGATAGCCACCCGTCAGTGCCTTGCCCACGCACATCACATCCGGGGTGACGCCCGCGTGGTCCGCGGCGAACAGCGCTCCAGTCCGGCCGAAACCGGTGGCGATCTCGTCGAACACCAGCAGCACGTCGTGCGCGTCGCACGCCTCGCGCAGCACCCGCAAATAGTCGGGGGAGTGGAAACGCATACCGCCCGCGCCCTGCACCACCGGCTCCACGACCACCGCGGCCAGCTCGTCGGCGTGCCGCCCGATCAGCTCCCGCAGGTGCTCCGCGTACGACTCCTCGTACGGTGCGGGCGGCGCGTCCGCGAAGACCTGGCGCGGCAGCACGCCGGACCACAGCTCGTGCATCCCGCCCTCGGGGTCACACACCGACATCGGATGCCAGGTGTCGCCGTGGTAACCGCCCCGCCAGGTGAGCAGCCGCTGCTTGTCGGGCCGGCGGAGCGAGCGCCAGTACTGCAGGCACATCTTCACCGCGACCTCGACCGACACCGAGCCGGAGTCGGCGAGGAACACGTGTTCCAAGCCGGCCGGTGACATGTCGACCAAGAGCTTCGCGAGCCGTACGGCGGGCTCGTGGGTGAGCCCGCCGAACATGACGTGGCTCATCCGGCCCAGTTGCCCGTGTGCCGCCTCGTTGAGGACCGGGTGGTTGTAGCCGTGAATGGCCGACCACCACGACGACATGCCGTCCACCAGCTCGCCCGAGCCGTCCGCGAGCCGCAGCCTGACCCCGCTCGCCGACTCCACGACGAGCGGTTCGACGCGTCCGGGCATCGGGCCGTACGGATGCCACACGTGCTGCCGGTCCAGCTCCAGCAGTTCGGGGACGCTCCGGTGGGGCAGGTCAGGCATTGGGCGCGAGGTCCGTTCCGGCGCCCCGGCGGCGCACCGCGACGAGATCGGCGCGCGGCTCCTGCGCGGCCGGCGGTGTCTCCGTGCCGCAGACACCGCCGCCCTCGTGACATCCCGAGCTCTCACGGGAGCCGCAGCCGCCGGCCGCCCGGTGCTCGGGGAGCGTCACCTCGTCGGCGCCCTCCACCTCGAAGCCGGCGTCCGCGATCATCTCCAGGTCGGCCTTGCCCGCCTGGCCCTCGCTGGTCAGGTAGTCACCGAGGAAGATCGAGTTGGCCAGGTGCAGGGCCAGCGGCTGCATGCTGCGCAGATGGACCTCCCGGCCGCCCGCGATGCGGACCTCCACGTCCGGGCAGACGAAGCGGACCATCGCGAGGATGCGCAGGCAGCGCTGCGGGGTGAGGTGCCACTCCTTGGCCAGGGGGGTGCCCTCGAACGGGATCAGGAAGTTCACCGGCACCGAGTCCGGATCCAGCTCACGCAGTGAGAAGACGACGTCGACCAGCTCCTCGTCGGTCTCGCCCATCCCCGCGATCAGGCCCGAGCAGGCGGACAGACCGGCTGCGTGCGCCTTGTGCACCGTGTTCACCCGGTCGGCGTACGTGTGGGTGGTGGTGATGTCCCCGTACGTGGACTCTGAGGTGTTCAGATTGTGGTTGTAGGCGTCCGCGCCCGCCTCGCGCAGCCGCTCGGCCTGCCCGTCGGAGAGCAGACCGAGACAGGCACACACCTCCACACCCTCGTTCTGCTCCTTGATCGCCTTGATGGTGTCCGAGACCCGGTCCACGTCCCGGTCCGTCGGACCGCGCCCGCTGGCCACCAGACAGACACGCTTGGCGCCTCCCTCCAGGCCGGCGGCGGCTGCCGCGGAGGCCTGGTCCGGCTTGAGCCAGGTGTACTTCAGGATGTCGGCCTTGGAACCGAGCCGCTGGGAGCAGTAGGAGCAGTCCTCCGGGCACAGGCCCGACTTGAGGTTGACCAGGTAGTTGAGTTTCACCCGGCGCCCGAACCAGTGCCGGCGCACCTTTCCGGCCGCGGCCACCACATCGAGCAGGTCGTCGTCGGAGGTGGCCAGCACGGCGAGTGCTTCCTCGCGGGTCGGCAGCTCGCGCCGAAGCCCCTTGTCCACCAGCATGTTCAGCAGGTCCATGAGGTCCGATCCTGGCCTACCGGACCGCCCCGGGCCAAGGAGAGTTTGCACAACCCAGACAGTTCACCGTGTGTGTATTGCCACATCCTGGGCGGGCGGCCCTGCCGCTAGGGTCTGTTCGCTACCTACAAAAGCACCGGAGGGGTCATGGCGTTCGGGTGGATCGACGAGCAGGCCGAGGCGCGTCGTCGCGCCGGACTCGTACGCACCCTGCGCCCGCGTCCCGCCGACTCGCCGCTGCTCGATCTGGCGAGCAATGACTACCTGGGCCTGGCACATCACCCAGAGGTGACCGAGGGAGCGGCCCGGGCCGCCCGGACCTGGGGCGGCGGCGCCACCGGTTCGCGGCTGGTCACCGGCACCACCGAGCTGCACGCCGAGTTGGAGCACGAGCTGGCCGCCTTCTGTGGCTTCGAGGCGGCCCTGGTCTTCTCCTCCGGATACGCCGCCAACCTGGCCGCAGTCACCGCGCTCGGCCCGCACGGCGCGCTGATCGTCTCGGACGCGGGCAACCACGCCTCGCTCATCGACGGCTGCCGGCTCGCCCGGGGCGGCACGCAGGTCGTCGGGCACGCCGATGTGGAGGCCGTACGCAAGGCCCTCGGCACGCACGAGGGCCCGGCCATCGTCGTCTCGGACACGGTCTTCTCGGTCGACGGGGATCGGGCGCCAGTGGCCGCGCTGGCCGAGGCGTGCCGGGAGCACGGTGCGGGGCTGGTCGTGGACGACGCGCACGGGCTCGGCGTGCTGGGCGCCGGCGGCCGGGGCGTGCCGTACGAAGCCGGGCTCGCGGGCGCCGAGGACGTGGTGGTCACGGCCACTTTGTCGAAGTCGCTGGGCAGCCAGGGAGGGGTGGTGCTCGGCCCGGCCCGGGTGATCGGTCACCTGGTCAATGCGGCCCGGACGTTCATCTTCGACACGGGTCTGGCACCGGCGGCGGCGGGTGCGGCCCTGACCGCGTTGCGGCTGCTTGTCCGCGAGCCGGAGCGGGCGGCACGCGCCCGGCAGGTGGCGGCCGGGTTGCACGCACGGTTGACCGCCGCGGGCCTGGAAGCGGTACGTCCGGACGCCGCGGTGGTCTCGGTGCGGGCCCCGTCCCCGGAACAGGCGGTGCGCTGGGCGGCCGACTGCCGTTCGGCGGGTCTGGCCGTGGGCTGCTTCCGTCCTCCTTCCGTGCCCGACGGCATCTCACGGCTGAGGCTGACTGCCCGTGCGGACCTGACCGGGGCCGAGGTCGAACGCGCTGTACGTGTGATCGGCGAAACGCGACCATGAGTCGGCGTGACACGGCCGTGCCTCGCTCGAATGTGACCGAATCTGATCGGTGGGCTGGGGCTGGTCAGTAGGGGGTCGGGTGTGGTTCGGCGGGTTTCACCGGAGCGTGGCCACGAACCCCGCCCAGCTCCGGGCAGCGAAGAGCAGCGCCGGTCCGGCCGGGTTCTTCGAGTCGCGCACGGCGAGCAGTCCGGCCCAGGGGCCGGAGCGGGGCCGGGCCGTTTCCACACAGTTGTTGGCTCCCGTGCTGTGGCTGCTGCGCAGCCAGTGCACGTCGTAGAGGTCGGTACTGGCAGGGACGTTCCGAGGCAGTGCTGGCATGGGTGCCTCCTTACGCGCCATCACCTATCCCGGCGATGTAGTCCAACGAGTCTTCGGGAGAGAGGGCGTGGAACCGAAGGGTGTCGAAGGCCTCTGAGTAGGACACGAGGTCTTCTTTCCGTTCCAGGTAGAGGCTACTCGTCAACTGGTCGAGAACGACAACATCCAGATCAGAAGTGCTCGGAAATGAGAAGATGACGAAAGGTCCGGTGAGGCCGACATGTGCTCCGGCAGTGAACGGCAGTACCTGGAGACGCACTTGGGGTAACCGGGCCGCCTCCACCAACTGCTCCAGTTGCCGTGCCATCACCTCCGGACCACCGACCTCGCGCCGCAGCACCGCCTCGTCCAGTACGGCGCTCAGCTCCAGCGGCCGGTCCGAGCACAGGACGTCCTGTCTGGCCAGCCGTACCTCGACCAGCGCGTCCAGGCTTTCCTCGGCCAGGTCCCGTACGGCGGCCCGGGTCACCGCGCGCGCGTACTCGGGTGTCTGCAGCAGACCCGGTACCACCGTGGTCTCCAGGGTGCGCATCGTGCTCGCCTGGGACTCCAGGCTGATGAAATCCCGGTAGGCGGGCGGCAGCACTCCGCGATACGCGTGCCACCAGCGGTGCCGACCGCCAGGGTCTTTGGGCCCCGCCAACATCAGCAGCAACTCGCGAAGGTGTTCGTCCCGCACCCCGTAGGCGTCGAGCAGCAACCTCACGTCGTCCGGTTTCGCCCCGCTGGCACCGGTCTCGATGCGGCTCACCTTCGACTGGTGCCAGCCGACCAGCCGCGCTGCCTCGCCGCTGGTGAACCCGGCGTCGGTGCGCAGCGTGCGCAGTTCAGCACCCAGTTTGCGGCGGCGCACTGCCGGACCGTTCTGCATGGGCTCCTCCTTACTCCTCGGGGGCCGCCCACATACGGTCTCGCGTCGCAGAGTTCACCGCTTCGAGCGACAGATATATGCATATCTTGGTGGATCGCCTCCCGTCACCCGCCCGGTGATGGCAGTCTGACGAGGAAGCACCGGGCCGGGACCGTACTCGAACCATCCGCTCCATACCGGACCGCGGTCCCGGGGGAAAGGGACGACGTCGCCATGGCAGACCATCTGGAAGCATCCGTCACTCTGCCGAGCGATCCCGCCTCGGTTTCCGCCGCCCGCTCCTACGTCGTGGGCATCCTTGCCGAGTGGGGACTGCCGCCGGGCTCCGCAATGGCCGACACCGTGCGGCTCATCGTCTCCGAACTCGCCACCAACGCGGTGCAGCACACCTTCGGGCAGTCACCCACCTTCACGGTCGACATCGCACTGGACCGTGACGAACACCTGCGCATCGGGGTCACGGACAGCCATCCCCGCTTCCCCAGGAGACTGCCCGCCGCCGTGCAGCAGGACAACGGGCGCGGCATGGTCATCATCCGCTGCCTCACCGCGGAGTGCGGCGGCAGACTCCGGGTCCACCCCACCCGTGAGGGCGGCAAGACGGTCTCCATCGAGATTCCCTGGGCGGTCCCGGCCGAACCGGTCACCACGGTGGGGCAGCAGGAGACCTGACCGTGGGCGAGGCAGCCTGGTGGCAGGGACGGACAACTCATCGCTTCCACCGGAATCGCGACCGAACTGGTGGCCATACCGGGTGCCGATTTCACGGTGGTGGTACGTACTGCGCTGGACTCCCGCCACGCCGCCACGCCGGCGCGGTGTGCGGGCTCGGCATCGCGAGCGGTCTCCTCGTGCACACCGCCCGTGCGGTGGCCGGGGTAGCGACGGTGCTGGTCGCCGTTCCGACGTTGTTCGGGGGCTGCGGCAGCTGGGTGGCGCCCACGTGCTGCACCTTGGGGTGTGCACCCTGTGGGCCCCGCGGCGACCCGCAGGGGGCCGTCGGGGTCACGGCCGAGGACGGGCATCCGCTTCGCCAGGGTTGCGTCACCAACGTGCTCAATCCGAAGGCCTCGCTGACCTTCCTCAGCCTGTTCCCGCAGGGAGCCCCGTGTCGCCCAGGACGTTGCTGCTCGCACCGAGCACGTGCGCGCTGGCCTTGGCGTGGTTCCGGGGGGTCGTGCTCCTGGCGGACCGGCTCGTCGGGTGGCTGCGCCGGCCCCGGGCCGTTGGGGACTCCAGCCGGCACCGGGGTGGCGCTGACGGTGCGGGGAGCGGCCCTGCTGCTGGAGCTGCTCCCGCCCTGACGGAAAGTCAGCTCACTCGGCCGTACCAGACGCTCCTGGTCCAGATCTTCTGGAGCTTCACCACGTCGCCGGTCTTGGGCGCGTGCCAGATACGGCCGTGTCCGGCGTAGATGCCGACGTGGTAGACGCTGGAACCCGAGTGGAAGAACACCAGGTCGCCAGCCTTCCGGCTGCGGGCGGAGACGTGGTGCGTCTTGTTGTACTGCTGGGCCGCGGTGCGGGGCAGCCGCTTGCCCGCCTTCTTGAACGAGTAGAGCGTCAGCCCCGAGCAGTCGAACCTGTGCGGCCCGGTGGCGCCCCATTTGTAGGGGGAGCCCTTCTTGGAGGCCGCGACCCGCAGCGCCTTGGTGGCCATGCTGGCGGCCGAGGCGTCGGCGGCGAGACCGGGGACCACGATCGAGCCGCCCACGGCGGCGAGAGTGAGGGCCGAAGCCGTGCCGGCCCGGGCCATCAGTGACGGGACACGATTGAGCGCAGTCATGCGCAACCCTTCGTCAGCCGCCTGTGAAGGATGACCTGTCGGATTCGGGCTGGCGAAGTTGCCCGGCCGCGTTGCCGCGGCTTCACCCCAAGGGCCAGCCGGAGCTTCTGCCCGTCTGCGATGAGCAGACGGACGTCCGTTCCGGCGACCCGCCTTGCCTGGGTCCTCCACTCCTGCCGATCCACTCCTGTCGACCGGTCGTCCGGACGGCGGCAGGACTCGGCGTCCGCCCGGACCGCCCCGCCGCTGTGGCGGGGGCTTGTCGTCGGACACGGATCCTCACTCACCAGTGTCTGAAAATCCCAATGGAAACGGGGATTTGTGGTGTTACTCACCACTCACCCGTTCGGGTGGACACAGCTTTGTTCGACATTCCATCAAGTTCCCGACGTAGCCCCGGACCTGGGGCGCAGCACGACACGGCAACGCTCGGATGTACTGCGCGCGCAAGTCGGAAGGCCCGGAAAAACATCCGGACATACACCGGTCGGCGGTACGTCGTTCGGGCCGTTTCGACTCCGACCCGAACGACGTGTCGACACCCGGGGCTCGTCGGGCCGGACGCGTGTCCGGATCAGCCGACGCAGTCGGGCGGGAGCGTGACGCGCGCAGTCCGGCGTTCACCGTCCAGCACCCGCAACGCCCGTGCCAGCGTGTCCCCGTGCAGCTCCGACTCGCCTCGCTGGTGCATCAACGCGAGCGTGTCGTACACCTCTGCGGACTTGCGCACCAGGGCCTGAGCAGCACGCAGTGCGCGGTACGTGTCCCCGTCGCGGGCCGGGTTGATCCGGCCCAGCAGGTCGACGGCGGCCAGGTAACGGTCAATCAACTCGCCTTCCGCCCGCGTGAGAGCAGGCAGCGGCGGTAGTTCCGGTGGCAGCATCCGGGGCTCACTTCTCCCGCGGTGCATCGGGCAACTGCCGGCGGCCGGGCACGATGCCGTCCACCAGGCCGTAGGCGAGTGCTCTGGGGGCATCCAGGGCCAAGTCCCGCTGCACGTCCCGGCCGACCTGTTCCGGTGTGCGCCCCGTGTGCTCGACGAGCATGTTCTCGAGCAGGGTGCGGGTCCGGTCCAACTCCCAGGCCTGGATGGCGAGGTCGCTGGGCGACCCGTGCACCGGCTCCGGCAGCGCGGGCTGTTCCAGCACCATGCGCGCGCTGGGTAGCGTGAACCGCTTGCCCGGGGTGCCTGCCGCGAGCAGTACAGCGGCGACGGAGGCTGCCTGCCCGAGACAGTAGGTGGCCACGTCGCACCCGACGTACCGCATGGTGTCGTAGACCGTTGCCATCGCGCTGAAGGTACCCCCCGGAGAATTGATGTAGAGGGTGATGTCCCGGTCTGGGCTCGCGTGTTCCAGGTACACGAACTGTGCCGCCACATCATTGGCTGCCGTGTCGTCGAGTGGCGTCCCGAGGAAGACGACCCGTTCTTGAAAGAGCTTTCCGTAAGGATCCAGCGCGCGTGTGCCGGCCTGGGTGCGCTCGGTGAACTCAGGCAGTGCGCGGCGGGCGGACGGTCGGGACACAGGCATACCCCTCCTCATGGCACGACCCCTCGCGGGCCGACTTCTGTACAGAATGTACAGGACGTACGTAACGGGGTGTCAGAGGCGTCGTCGCTCGGCGCAGTGTGTGGGCGCTGCTCCGACGTCCCTCCGTGTGTCGCCTCGCTGCCGCGCTACGTCGCGGGATGGCCCGCGCGGGGCTGTCGGCGACTACTGCGACGGCGTGTTCGCATCCCGCAACGTCCATGAGGAGGGCGCCTGGGGCGTCGTCGTCGGCAAGGGGTGCGGGGCGGCCGACGGCTCCCACCGGTACCACTGCGTCGAGGTTCGCCTGGTGGACGGCGCCACCGTGAAGGCCCGCATCGGGAAGGCCCCATGGGGGTCCCTCGCTGTGGGTGACCGTCTCATCGAGGCGGTCGGCGCAACCGCCGCGGTCCGGCTGTGACCACCTGTGACCTGCGGTCGGCGGGCGCTGAGTGGACCGCACCGGCACCCTGCCCGCCACCTAAGCTAGAGGTATGGCCTACGAGATTCCGGTGACGCAAGCCAGGGCTGAGCTCGCCGACCTGATCAACCGGGTGGTGTATGGCGGTGAGCGTGTCGTCGTGACGCGGCACGGCAAGCCGCTGGTCGCGTTGGTTTCGGCCGCCGAACTGGAGCGGCTCGAAGCGCTGGATCGGCTCGATGAGTCGGCTGGGGGTCAGGTCGTCAGTACGGTGTCCGGGATGAGTGAGGCCGCTTCCCCTGTCCCTGAACGGCAGAGTTTCGGAATCGCGGCGGAACACCGGGGGCCTGGTGTGTCGTGAGCTGGGCGGGTATGGGGGAGTCCAGTATGCGGTCATGGGCGGATCAAAGTCTGGTTAACGTCGTTGAAACTCCGGCGAACTAGCCTGCCGATCCACGCCGCCCGGGGTATTTCTGCCCGGATTGATGACGATCCGGGGATTTGTCTGCGTGTTACATCTATCCCCGTCGTGGTGGCTGCGGCAACCGGACCCCGCACGGTCCGGGGTGAGGACTGTGAGGTGGGACGTGCAACTGACCCCGCATGAACAAGAGAGGCTGCTGATCCATGTGGCGGCCGATGTGGCCGAGAAGCGCCGGGCCCGCGGGCTCAGGCTCAACCACCCCGAAGCGGTCGCCCTCATCACGTCGCACGTCCTTGAGGGCGCGCGTGACGGCCGCACTGTCGCCGAGCTGATGTCCACCGGTCGCAAGCTCCTCACCAGGGACGACGTCATGGAGGGGGTTCCGGAGATGATTCATGACGTCCAGGTGGAGGCCACGTTCCCGGACGGCACCAAGCTCGTCACCGTCCACGAACCGATCATCTGAGAGGGCCGCGATGATTCCCGGAGAGATCCTGTTCGCGGACGACCCCATCATCTGCAACGAGGGCCGTGAGGTCACCCGGTTGGCCGTCCTCAACGCCGCGGACCGGCCGGTCCAGGTCGGCTCCCACTACCACTTCGCCGAGGCCAATCCCGGCCTGCAGTTCGACCGTGCCGCCGCGCGCGGCAAGCGGCTGAACGTCGCCGCCGGCACCGCCGTGCGCTTCGAGCCCGGCATCCCCGCCGATGTCGAACTCGTGCCCCTCGCCGGCTCCCGGACCGTGCCGGGCCTGCGCGGGGAGACCGGAGGTGCGCTCGATGCCTGAGATCTCCCGTGCCGCCTACGCCGACCTCTTCGGCCCGACCACCGGTGACCGCATCCGGCTCGCTGACACCGGCCTGCTGGTCGAGGTCGAGGAGGACCGCTCCGGCGGTCCTGGCCATTCCGGGGACGAAGTGGTCTTCGGTGGCGGCAAGGTCATTCGTGAGTCCATGGGTCAGTCCCGGGCCACCCGGGCGGAGGGAACCCCGGACACCGTGATCACCGGTGCCGTCGTCGTCGACCACTGGGGTGTCGTCAAGGCCGACGTCGGCATCCGTGACGGCCGGATCACCGCCGTCGGCAAAGCCGGTAACCCCGACACCATGGACGGCGTCCACCCTGGCCTGGTCATCGGCCCCGAGACCGAGATCATCGCGGGGAACGGGCGTATTCTCACGGCCGGCGCCATCGACGCACACGTCCACTTCATCTGTCCCCAGATCGCTGATGAGGCACTGGCCTCCGGTATCACCACCCTGATCGGCGGCGGCACCGGCCCTGCCGAAGGGTCCAAGGCGACCACCGTGACGCCCGGCCCCTGGCATCTGGCCCGGATGCTGGAAGCGATGGAGGCCTACCCGGTCAACGTCGGCTTCCTCGGCAAGGGCAATACCGTCTCGCAGGAGGCGATGCTCTCCCAGATCCGGGGCGGCGCAGTCGGGCTGAAGCTGCACGAGGACTGGGGCTCCACACCGGCCGCTATCGACGCCTCGCTCACCGTGGCCGACCGTACGGGCGTCCAGGTCGCCATTCACACGGACACACTGAACGAAGCCGGTTTCGTCGGGGACACCCTCGCCGCGATCGCGGGGCGCGGCATCCACGCGTACCACACCGAGGGCGCGGGCGGGGGACACGCGCCGGACATCATGACCGTGGTGTCCCAGCCGAACGTGCTGCCCAGCTCCACCAACCCGACCCGGCCCTTCACCGTTAACACCGCCGAGGAACACCTCGACATGCTGATGGTGTGCCACCACCTCAACCCGGCGGTCCCAGAGGACCTGGCGTTCGCCGAGTCGCGCATCCGGCCGTCCACCATCGGCGCGGAGGACATCCTCCACGACCTCGGGGCGATCTCGATCATCTCCTCCGACTCCCAGGCCATGGGCCGCGTCGGTGAAGTCGTGCTGCGCACCTGGCAGACCGCGCACGTGATGAAGCGGCGCCGCGGAGCCCTTCCCGGCGACGGCCGAGCCGACAACCTCCGGGTGCGGCGCTACCTCGCCAAGTACACGATCAACCCGGCCCTGGCCCAGGGCCTCGCCGCAGAGATCGGCTCGGTGGAGGCCGGGAAACTGGCCGACCTGGTGCTGTGGGAGCCCGCGTTCTTCGGGGTCAAGCCACTCCTCGTGCTCAAGGGCGGTCAGATCGCGTACGCGCAGATGGGCGACGCCAACGCCTCCATCCCCACCCCGCAGCCGATCCTGCCCCGCCCGATGTACGGGGCGATCGGCCGGGCCCCGACCACCAACTCCGTCAACTTCACGGCCCCGCTCGCGATCGAGGACGGGCTACCAGAGCGGCTGCGGCTCGGCAAGCGGTTCGTGGCGATCGAGTCCACGCGTCACGTCACCAAGGCCGACATGCGCGAGAACGACGCCCGTCCGGACGTCCGGATCGACCCCGACAGCTTCGCCGTGCACATCGACGGAGAGCTGGTCGAGGCCGTCCCGGCGGCCGACCTGCCCATGGCCCAGCGTTACTTCCTCTTCTGATGTCCAGGGCAGCACTGCTCGTTCTGGCCGACGGCCGGTTCCCTGCCGGAGGGCACGCGCACTCCGGCGGGGCGGAGGCCGCGGTCAAGGCGGGCCGGATCAGCTGTGCCGCGGACCTGGAGGAGTTCTGCCGGGGCCGGGCGCACACCGCCGGGCTGGTTGCAGGGGCGCTGGCGGCGGCGGCGGTACTCGGTACCGATCCGGGCGAGCTCGACGCAGCGGCTGACGCCCGTACGCCGTCCCCGGCCCTGCGGGCCGCGGCACGCCGACTCGGGCGACAGTTGTCACGGGCCGCCCGGGCTACTTGGCCGTCGGCCGAACTCGACGCCGTGGCACGACAGTTCCCCCGGGGTGCCCATCAGCCGGTGGTGCTCGGGCTCGCTGCCCGGGCGGCGGGTCTCGGCCCCGAGGACGCGGCGTACTGCGCCGCGTACGAGAGTGTCAGCGGGCCGGCGAGTGCCACGGTCCGTCTGCTGAGCCTGCACCCGTTCGACGCGACCGGAGTGCTGGCCCGGCTGGCACCGGACCTGGACCGCGTCGTGGAGGCGGCGGTGGAGGCGGCACGCAGGGTGCCCGCAGAGGGCACCGACGCGTTGCCGGCTGCGTCCGGCCCTCTCCTGGAGATCGGCGCTCAGTGGCACGCGGCCTGGCCTGTGCGGTTGTTCGCGTCGTAGCACTTCCCACCCCAACACCCGGCGCGGATCGGCGGCGAGCAGCCGCCACCCGCAACAGCCCCTTTCGACACCGGAGCCGTACATGCACCTCGACCACGACCACCCCGGCCCCGGCGCTGCCAGTGCCGACGCTCATCGTCCCGACGGTTCGCGCCGTGCCCTGCGCATCGGACTGGGCGGGCCCGTCGGCTCCGGGAAGACCGCCACTGTCGCCGCGCTCTGCCGGGCCCTGTGCGAGGAGTTGTCCCTCGCGGTCGTCACCAACGACATCTACACCCGTGAGGACGCCGAGTTCCTGCTGCGGGAGGCCGTCCTGCCGCCCGAGCGGATCACCGCCGTCGAGACGGGGGCCTGTCCGCACACCGCGATCCGGGACGACATCTCCGCCAACCTCGAAGCCGTCGAGGACCTGGAGGACGCGGTCGGTCCGCTGGACCTGGTCCTCGTCGAGTCCGGTGGGGACAACCTCACCGCCACCTTCTCCAGGGGGCTGGTGGACTCACAGATCTTCGTGATCGACGTGGCCGGCGGCGACGACATCCCGCGCAAGGGCGGACCCGGCGTCACCACGGCCGACCTGCTCGTTGTCAACAAGACCGACCTCGCCCCGTACGTCGGCTCCGACCTCGCCCGGATGGCTGCCGACGCCAAGGAGCAACGGATCGAACTCCCCGTAGTCTTCCAGTCGTTGCGCAGTGAATCCGGAGTTGCCGAGGTGGCGGCCTGGGTCCGGGGGCAGCTCGCGGCGTGGACGGCGTGACGGCGACCGGAGTCCGGGCACGCGCGCGGATCGTGGCCCGTGCCGACGGCCGCGGCGGTACGGCACTGCACGTGCTGGACGGAGAGGGACCGCTCGCGCTGCGTCGCACCAGGGGTAGCGGCGCCGAGGCGAAGGTCATGGTCGTCGGTGCGATGAGCGGCCCGCTCGGGGGCGACCACTTCTCGCTGGCGGCGCGGGTGGAGTCCGGCGCCCGCCTGCACGTCGGGTCGGCAGCCGCCACCCTCGCCCTGCCGGGTCAGGCCAAGGGGGCCGCCCGCTACGAGGTACGGCTCGACGTGGCCGACGGCGCCGAATTGAGCTGGTTGCCCGAGCAACTGATCTCGGCCGGTGGCAGTGATCTGCACGTCACCACCCGGGCCGAACTGGGCGCCGGTGCCCGGCTGGTGCTGCGCGAGGAACAGGTACTCGGACGCGTCGGAGAGGAACCCGGTCGGCTCACCAGCCGGTTGACCGTGCGGGTCGCCGGCCGGACCGTGCTGGACCAGGAATTGGCCTGCGGGCCCGGTGCACCAGGGGGCTGGGACGGCCCCGCCGTGCTCGCCGGGCACCGAGCCGTCGGGCAACTCGTCATTGTGGAGCCCGACTTCGCCGAGCACCCGGTGGTCGCCCGCATGCTGGGGGAGTGTGCCGCGCTGGTGCCGCTTGCCGGACCGGCCGTTCTGGTCAGCGCCGTGGCTTCCGACGCGCTGAGGCTGCGTCGGCTGCTGGACGAGGCACGGGTACTGCTCGGTTGGTGACCGCTACTCCGCTCGGCAGGACGTGATCATCCGGACATCGGCTTGGTAAAACGGCCGGTGCCCCTCTGTTCTCAGCAGCCGCACAGCCGAGAGGATCCCCGCTGACCACTTGTAACGAGGTACGGGGAGAGTCCTCTTGAAGGAGTACAGTCCGAAGAGCCGCCTGCTGGCGCTCGGTTCGGCCGGCGCACTCGTCACCGCCACCCTGATCGCGGGCACCGTGTCGGCGCCCGCGGCCAACGCTGCCGGCCGGTACCGCCACGACCGGGAGGCCTGGGGCGTCCGGATAGCCGCCGCCCGGGCCGCCCGGGTAGGTATCCACTGGCGGGACTGCCCTGCCGACTGGCGGCTGGAGAAGCCCATCCAGTGCGGCTGGGTCAAGGTGCCGTTGAACTACGCCCACCCCTACGGCAAGCAGATCAAGCTCGCCGTGGACCGCATCGGCAATACCGGCACCAGGAAGGAGCGCCAGGGCGCTCTCGTCTACAACCCCGGCGGCCCCGGCGGCTCCGGCCTGCGGTTCCCCCGCCGGGTCACCGCCAAGAACGCCGTCTGGGCGAAGGTCGCCCAGGCCTACGACTTCGTCGGGTTCGACCCGCGCGGCGTCGGCCACTCGGCCCCCATCTCCTGTGTCGACCCCCAAGAGTTCGTCAAGGCGCCGAAGCCGGATCCGGTTCCGGACCGCGAGGCCGACAAGACGGCACAGCGCAAGCTGGCCCGCGCGTACGCGGAGGGCTGCGCCGAGCGCAGTGGCGCGATGCTGCCGCACATGACCACACCGAACACGGCCCGCGACCTGGACGTCATCCGTGCCGCGCTGGGCGAGCGGAAGCTCAATTACCTCGGCGTCTCCTACGGCACCTACCTCGGTGCCGTCTACGGCACCCTCTTCCCGGGGCACGTGCGCCGCATGGTCGTCGACAGCGTGGTGAACCCCGCCCGCAGCAACATCTGGTACCGGGCCAACCTGAACCAGGACGTCGCGTTCGAGCGCCGCTGGAAGGACTGGGAGGGCTGGGTCGCCTCCCACGACACCGCCTTCCACCTCGGCACCACCCGCGCCGCCGTCCAGGCCGAGTGGCTCCGGTTGCGTGCGACCGCCAAGGAGCACCCCATCGGCGGGGTCGTCGGCCCGGCTGAGTTGATCGCCTTCTTCCAGAGCGCTCCTTACTACGACGGGGCGTGGGCGCCCATCGCGAGGGTCTTCAGCAAGTACGTCGCCGGGGACACCCAGGCGCTGGTCGATGCGGCCGCCCCCGATCCGTCGGACACCGCGGGCAACATCGCCGCGGAGAACAGCAACGCCGTCTACACGGCTGTAGAGTGCACCGACGCCAAGTGGCCGACGAGTTGGAAGAAGTGGGACCGGGACAACACCCGGCTCAACCGGAAGTACCCGTTCATGACGTGGGACAACGCTTGGATGAACCTGCCCTGCGCCACCTGGCCGGCCAAGCAGCAGACCCCGGTCGACGTCCGTACGCACAGGGGCCTGCCGCGGGTGCTGATCGTTCAGTCCACCCGGGACGCAGCCACCCCATACGCAGGCGCGGTCGAACTACACCAGCGCTTTAGGGGTTCCCGCCTGATCACCGAGAAGAACGCGGGTTCTCACGGTGTGACCAGCCTGGTCAACCCCTGCATCAACCAGCGGGTCGACGCCTACCTCCTCGACGGCAGGCTGGACGGCGCGGACGTGACCTGTAGTCCGCACGCCACGCCCAAGCCGTAACCCTGGCACGGCGGTGAGGGGCGGCCGGATTCCCGGCCGTCCCCTTCTCGCTCCTTTCGCCGAGGACGGAGATCAGCCGAGCGGAGCCCGGGGAAACCTGCGCTCCTTCTTCCCGGCCGTCTCCTCCGCCTTGACGACCGCCGCATACCGGTCGACGTACTCCTGCTGCGACAGCGAGAGGATCGCGTACATGATTTCGTCGGTGACGGCCCGCAGCACGGCCCTCTCGTTCTCCATGCCGGCGTAACGGGAGAAGTCGAGCGGTTCACCGAAACGGATGGCGATCGGGCGCAGGTGCGGAACGACCTTGCCGGGCGGCTGCGCCTCGAAGGTGCCGATCATCGCGCAGGGCACGACCGGCACCGCCGCTTTGAGCGCCATGACGGCGACCCCCACCTTGCCCTTGTACAGCCGGCCGTCGTGCGAGCGGGTTCCTTCCGGATAGATGCCCAGGAGCTCGCCCCCGCGCAGCACCCCGAGCCCCTCCCGGATCGCTGCCTGCCCCGCTTCTTTGCCCGAGCGGTCCACCGGGATCTGTCCGGCACTGCGGAAGAAGAAAGCAGTGAGCCGGCCCTTGATGCCCGGGCCGGTGAAGTACTCCGCCTTGGCGAGAAACGTGATGCGCCGTTTGAGGATCGCCGGCATCAGGAAGTGGTCGGAGAAGGACAGGTGGTTTCCGGCGACGATGGCGGGTCCCGAAACCGGCACGTTCTCCAGTCCCTCGATCCGGGGCCGGAACAGCAGTCTGAGCAGGGGGCCCAGCAGCACATACTTGAGCAGATAGTAGAACAATCGTCCCTCACTCCGTCAGGTCGGCCTCGGACTGGTGTTTCCCTGAGCAGGGACGTGGGCCGGGCTTTCGGCGCACGCCCATCCGTCATCATCGGCAACGGTGTCCCACCGGGCCAGTGTCCATCCGTCCCGGCTTTCCGGATGCGCGGCGGTTCCTGCCGCCCGCGCAGAGCCGGGAGCCCACCCCGCATGGTGGCCTGGTCCCGCCTCCTGGCGCCGCCGGCGTGACCCCGCGCGGGAGTGACCCGCTTGGGACGGCGAGCTGGTCTCGGCGGACGGAGCCGGTCATACGGGTGGGGGGCCGGTGCCCACGGCACCGGCCCCCCACCCGTATCGTCTCTCAGGCCAAGACCTTCTCCAATGCCCCCAGTGCGGAACGCAGTTCCTCGGCCGTGATGGTCAGCGGGGGCGCCAGGCGGATCGTGGAGCCGTGCGTGTCCTTGACCAGGACGCCCTCCCGCATGAGGCGTTCGCTGACCTCGCGGCCGGTGCCGATCGCCGGATCGACGTCGACGCCCGCCCACAACCCACGCGAGCGGAACCCGAGCACGCCCCGGCCGACCAGCTCGGTCAGTCCGTCCCGCAGGATCACACCCAGCTCGGTGGCACGGCGCTGGAACTCGCCGGTCTCCAGCAATTCGACCACGGCCGTGCCGACCGCCGCCGCGAGCGGGTTGCCGCCGAACGTCGAACCGTGTTCGCCGGGGTGCAGCACGCCCAGCACCTCACGTCGGGCGACCACCGCCGACACCGGCACGATGCCGCCGCCCAGCGCCTTGCCGAGCAGGAGTACGTCCGGGACGACGTCCTCGTGCTCGACGGCGAGGGTGCGGCCCGTGCGACCGAGGCCGGACTGGATCTCGTCCGCGATGAACAGGCAGCCCTTGCGACGGGTCAGCTCACGCACCCCCGCGAGGTAGCCGGAGTCCGGGATGATCACTCCTGCCTCGCCCTGGATGGGCTCGATCAGCACGGCCGCCGTCGTCTCGTCGACCGCCGCCTCCAGCGCGTCGAGGTCGTTGTAGGGCACGATCCGGAATCCGGGCGTGAAGGGGCCGAAGCCCTCTCGCGCCGTCTCGTCGGTGGAGAAGCTGACGATGGTCGTCGTACGGCCGTGGAAGTTCTCGGCCGCGACCACGATCGTCGCCTGCCCGGCCGGGACGCCCTTCACGTCGTACGCCCACTTGCGGGCCACCTTGATGCCGCTCTCCACCGCCTCGGCGCCGGTGTTCATCGGTAGCACCATGTCCAGGCCGGTGAGTTCCGCGAGTCGCTCGGCGAACTCGGCGAGCCGGTCGTTGTGGAAGGCGCGCGAGGTGAGCGTCAGCAGATCCAGCTGGCGGTGCGCCGCCTCGATGAGCGCGGGATGCCGGTGTCCGAAGTTCAGCGCCGAGTACCCGGCGAGCATGTCGAGGTAGCGGCGGCCCTCGACGTCCTCCACCCAGGTGCCCTCGGCCCGGGCGACCACCACGGGCAGCGGGTGGTAATTGTGCGCGAGCACCGGCCCTTCGGCGCGGATCAGGTCGTCGGACGTGCGCGTGCGCGCGGGTGCGGTCATCAGCGGATCTCCTGGGTGCAGCACTTGATGCCGCCGCCGGCCTTGTGGAACTCGGAGAGGTCGACGGCGACGGGGGTGTAGCCGTGGTCGGCGAGGCGTTCGGCGAGGGCCTCGGCACGGGGTGCGATGAAGACGTGCCGGCCATCGGACACGGAGTTCAGGCCGAACGCCATCGCGTCCTCCCGGGTGGCCAGCACGGCGTTCGGGTACAGGCGCCGCAGCACCTCTCGGCTGCCCGCCGAGAAGGCCTCCGGGTAGTAGCAGACGTTGTCGTCGTCCAGCACGAACAGCGCCGTGTCCAGGTGGTAGAAGTACGGGTCCACCAGGGTCAGGGCGATCACCGGGTGGCCCAGGAACTCCTGTGCCTCCCGGTGTGCTTCACGGGTGGTGCGGAACCCGGTGCCGGCGAGCACGTACCGGCCCGTCCACACCAGGTCGCCCTCGCCCTCGGTCACCGACTCGGGGCGGTAGACGTCGTAGCCCGCCGCTTTGAACCAGGTGTCGTAGTGCACTGACTCGGGGCGTCGCTCGGCTGCGTGGAACAGCGACCCGAACACCCGGCCGCTCACCACGAACGCCGCGTTCGCGGCGAACACCATGTCCGGCAGCCCCGGCACCGGGTCGACGGACTCCACGGTGTGACCATGGTCACGGTAGGCGCGGATCAGGTCTTGCCACTGCTCCTGGGCGAGATCCACGTCGACGGGCTTGTCGGGTTGCATCCAGGGGTTGATCGCGTACTGCACGGCGAAGTGTCTGGGTTCGCAGACGAGAAACCGCCGAGCGCGCGGCACACGGCTTTCGGACACAGAGGGCTTCCTCCGTTTTCCTGTGTGTCACTGGGGGGTGACACAAAGGTAGGGAGGGAGGGGGGTGGACGACAAGCAAAAAAGGCTGCGTGCATGTGCAGCATTGCTGCGTCTTAACCGGCGAATGCGCAGCAATGCTGCACGCATCTGGGGTCATTCCGGTGCTGCCTGGGTGGCACCCGCCTCCGGGCTTTCCGGGAGGAGATGGGACAACACCATCACGCTGATCGTCTTCCGGATGAACGGTTCGACGCGAATCCGTTCCAGCACCTCTTCGAAGTGCTCCACGTCCCGTGCGCGCACGTGCAGCAGCGCGTCGGCGCCGCCGGTCACCGTCATGGCCGCCGTGATCTCCGGATGGTTGCGGACCACCTCCGCCAGCCGCCGGGGCGGAGCGGCACCCTCGCAGTACACCTCCACGTACGCCTCCGTGCGCCAGCCGAGCGCGGCGGGTTCCACCGTCGCCGTGAACCCGGTGATGACGCCGGTCTCCCGGAGTCGGTCCACACGCCGTTTGACCGCCGTGGCGGACAGTCCGACCGTCGCGCCGATCTCGGCGAAGCTGGTCCTGGCGTTCGCCATCAACGCGGTGATGATCTTGCGGTCGAGGTCGTCGAACGAGGGTGCCCTGCTGTTCATGCCGGCACTGTAGTGAGCCCGGCGGGTGAAGAGCGCCTCACGACCGGGTGACGACCATGGCGAGGCTCAGCAGCCCCAGCACCACCCATCCGAACCACAGCCAGCCGTTGCTGCCGAGGGCGACGGTGTAGGCGGTCACGACTATGAGCCCGCCGACCGTCAGCGCCCCCATCGCCTTGGTGGAGCCGTTCGTGGAGCCGTTCGTGGAACCGGGCATCGGGCACCCTCCTCGTGGTCCGTCCCCATCATGGTGCCCCGTATCCCGCCCGGGCGGGATACGTCTGCCTGGAGGTGTTCCGAAAGTCCTGTGTGGTGCCCGCGGCGTCGGCTGCGTGCTCTCGGCGTGCCGGACGAACGTCCTCGTACGGACGGACGTACTTGGGGTTTCGGCCGGTGTGGCGAGCGCGCCTGTGTGCCGGGCGCCGCGGACGCCCGGGGGACTTCCCGAATCACCCCCTAGCCCTTGCTAGCCCTCGCGTGCGCTCAGTGAGGCGAGGTAGGCGTTGTACGCGGCCAGCTCCTTGTCACCGTCCCGGTCGGCGGCCCGGTCCTTGCGCTTGGCCTGGCGCTGCTCGGAGCCGTACCACTGGAACAGCAGCGCGATCAGCACCAGCACGGAAGGCACCTCGCTGAACGCCCAGGCGATGCCGCCGGCCGCGTTCTGGTCGGCCAGTACATCGATGCCGAGCGAGGCGGGCGAGTGTGTGAACGTGTCCACCATCGGCGTCGTCGCCATCATCAGGGCGATCCCGAAGAACGCGTGGAACGGCATGCCCGCGAACAGCTCCAGCATGCGCAGCAGGTGGCCCTGCCGGTGCGGGCCCGGGTCGACCCCGATGATCGGCCAGAAGAACACCATGCCCACTGCGAGGAAGTGCACCATCATCGCGATGTGTCCGGCCATCGACCCCATCAGGAAGTCGAACAGCGGGGTGAAGTAGAGACCGTACAGGCTCGCGATGAACATCGGGATCGTGAACAAGGGGTGTGTGATGACCCGGACGTAGCGGCTGTGCAGCAGCATCAGCAGCAGCTCCCGGGGACCCTTGCGGCCCCGGGGGGCGACCGGCAGCGCGCGCAGCGCCAGGGTGACCGGGGCGCCCAGCAGGATCAGGATGGGCGAGAGCATGCTGATGATCATGTGCTGCACCATGTGCACGCTAAACATGACCATGCCGTAGTCGTTCAGCTTGGTGCACATCGTCAGCAGTACGGTCAGCACGCCCACGACATAGAGCACCGTCCGGTGCAGCGGCCAGGTGTCACCGCGTCTGCGCAGCCGCAGCACGCCCCACCCGTACAGAACCAAGCCGAGGAGGGACGCGACGAGGAAGAACGGTTCCGTGGACCACTGGAGCCCTCGCCCCAGCGTGAACGGCGGCAGATCCATCATCATGCCGTGCCCGCTGTGATCCATCCGGCGGCTCCTGGTTCGTGGGGGTTGGGCGGTTTCTGTCCACAGCTGTCTGTGTCCGCACCAAGACTAGAACCGCCCCCGGTCACAGCCGTGACCGGGGGCGGTTTGTTCTCGGGTCAACCACCGCACGGCTGAACTACAGCACGCACTCCGCCTCGTCGTACCGGGCGTGCGGCACCGTCTTCAGCGTCTCCACGGCGTCCGCGAGTGGCACCATCATGATGTCCGTCCCCTGGAGAGCGGTCATCTTCCCGAACTCACCCCGGTGGACGGCCTCCACCGCATGCCAGCCGAAACGGGTCGCCAGCACTCGGTCGTACGCGGTCGGCGTGCCGCCCCGCTGTACGTGCCCGAGGATCACCGGCCGCGCCTCCTTGCCGAGCCGCTGCTCCAGCTCGATCGACAGCTGCCGTGCGATCCCCGCGAAGCGCTCGTGGCCGTAGATGTCCTTGCCGCCTTCGTCGAACTCCATGGATCCCGGCTGCGGCTTGGCCCCCTCAGCGGCGACCACGATGGCGAATCGCTTGCCCGCCGCGAACCGCTCGCCGACCTTCTTGGTCAATTCGTCCATGTCGAAGGGGCGTTCGGGCACGACTACGGCGTGGGCGCCGGCCGCCATACCGGAGTGCAGCGCGATCCAACCGGTGTGCCGGCCCATGACCTCCACGGTCAGCACCCGCTGGTGGGACTCGGCTGTCGTCTTCAGCCGGTCGAGGGCCTCGGTCGCCACGGTCACCGCGGTGTCGAAGCCGAAGGTGACGTCCGTGACGGCGATGTCGTTGTCGATGGTCTTGGGCACGCCCACGATCGGCAGTCCGTTGTCGGACAACAGCCGGGCTGCCTTCAGCGTGCCCTCGCCGCCGATCGGGATGATCGCGTCCAGGCCGAGTTCCGCGACATGGCCTCTGGCCCGTTCGACCCCGTCCCGCAGGTGCTCCGGGCGGACCCGGGAGGAGCCGAGGATGGTGCCACCGCGTGCCAGGATGCCCCCCACGGCGTCGAGGTCGAGCTTGAGGTAGTCGCACTCCAGGAGGCCCTTCCAACCGTCCCGGAAGCCGATGACCTCGTCGCCGTGGTCGGCGACGGCGCGGTGCACGACGGACCGGATGACGGCGTTCAGGCCGGGGCAGTCGCCGCCGGACGTGAGGACACCAATGCGCATAGCCCGATATACCTTCTCAACGTGGGCCGGGAAACCGGACCACGTTGTCCGGCGGATTCCCGGCCACCCTACCGGCGTGAGGGGGGGACGCCGTAGCAGGCGTCCGCCTGCTGGACGCGCCCGCACATGTGAGCGGAAGCGCCGTCAGGCGGGCCCGCCAGGAGACTGCCGGAGCCTACTGGCGGGGTGCCGGGAAACCGCTTAAGCAGGCTGCTGAGCAGCGGCGATGCGCTCGTTGCGAAGCGCTTCGTACCAGCGGTCGTCGGTCGGCGGCAGCGCGTTGACGTCGAGCGCCAGTTTCAGCAGCAGATCGGCGATCAGCGGGTTGCGGGCGAGGACCGGTCCGTGCATGTAGGTGCCGAAGACGGTCCCGTTGTACGCGCCCTCCGTGCCGTCCCCGGTACCGTTGCCCTTGCCGATCTGCACCCGGGCGAGCGGGCGCGCGGTGGGCCCGAGGTGGGTGACGCCCTGGTGGTTCTCGAAGCCGGTCAGCGGGGGCAGGCCCAGCTGTGGGTCGATGTCGGCGAGGACGTCGCCGACGCACCGCTCCCCCTCGCCGCGCACCGACACCACGTCCAGCAGGCCGAGGCCGGGCTCGCGCTGGCCGAGGTCGTTGATGAACTCGTGGCCGAGGATCTGGTAGCCGGCGCAGACGGAGAAGACGATCGCGCCGTTCTCCACCGCCCGGTGCAGATGACCGTCGCGGCGCAGCCGCTCGGCCGCGAGTCGCTGCGGCCGGTCCTCACCGCCGCCGATGAGGTAGATGTCGCCCGAGGTCGGGATCGGCTGGTCGCTGCGCACGTCGAGCCGGGCCACGTCCAGTCCCCGCTGCCGGGCCCGGCGCTCCACGACGAGCGCGTTGCCCTGGTCGCCGTAGGTGCTCAGCAGGTCCGGGTAGATCCACACCAGCCGCAGTTGGTTGTCGCTCATGAGGTGATCGCCCTTCCTGATCAGTTACCGACGAGGCGGCGCAGGTCCTGGAACGCGGTGTAGTTCGCGATGACCTCGATACGGCCCGGCGGGCACATCTGCACCGCCTGGTTGAGATCGTCGCAGACCTGGAACTGCTGGTTCGCGACCTCCAGACGGACCGCGAGGTCCAGCTTCCGGTCGCCGATGACGAAGATCGGGTGGCCGGTCAGTCGCGTGTAGTCCACGTCCCACAGCCAGGAGGTGTCGGTGCCGTCGGCGCCGCGGGCGTTGACGGACAGGATCACCGGGGCGGGCGGCGGGTCGATCAGGGAGAACGTTTCCAGCCAGCCGGCCGGGTTCTTGGCCAGCAGTAGTCGCAGGTCTCGTTCCTGGAACTGGACGACGTCGTACCGTCCGGCCACGGCCTGCACCTGGTACATGCGTTCCAGCGCGACCTGCGGCGGCACCCCGAAGACGGCGGCGACGGCCGCGGAGCTGGCCGCGTTCGCCTTGTTGGCGCGGCCCGGTAGCTGCAGTTGGATCGGCCAGGCGGAACCGTGCGGATCCAGGACGTGGTCCCCGGAGAGCGCCCAGGTGGCCGTCGGCCGGCGGAACCCGCACTCGCCGCAGAACCAGTCCTCGCCTGGACGCTGCATGACGCCACCGCAGGAGGGGCAGGACCAGGCGTCGTCCTTCCACATCTGCCCGGCCGCGACCCAGATCACGTTCGGGGAGGAGGAAGCGGCCCACACCACCAGCGGGTCGTCGCAGTTGGCGACGATGACCGCCTTGGAACCGGCCAGGCCCTCACGCCAGTTCTCCGCGAGCATCCGGGTCTCTGCGGCGCGGTCCAGCTGATCGCGGGAGAGGTTCAGCAGGGCGATGCACTTGGGGTCGGTGTCCCGGGCCACCCCCGCGAGGTACTTCTCGTCGACCTCGATGACACCGAACTTGGCGTCCGAGCCGCCCGCGAGCGCCGAGGTGATGCCGGCCGGCATGTTGGCGCCGAGCGCGTTCGACACGACCTGGCCCGCGGCTCGCAGTGCCTCCGCGATGAGCCGGGTGGTCGTGGTCTTGCCGTTGGTCGCGGACACCAGGATCACGTCCAGGTGCTGGGCCAGCCGTCCCAGTAGGTCGGGGTCGAGTTTCAGCGCGACCCGGCCACCGATCACCGACCCGCTGCCGCGTCCAGCGGCGCGGGATGCCGCAGCGACCGCCTTGCCCGCGGTCACGGCCAGCTTGGCCCGCGGCGTGAGCGGGTCCGAGTTGCCTGCCATCAGTTCTCGATCCTCCTTGCGTACGCGCCGCGCCTGGGGCCATCCGGCAACGTGGTGGGAACCCCAGCCTATCGAGATCCATTCGCACACCCGAATCCCGGCCCACAGCTGTGCGGCGGGCGTGAGCTGAACGAACCGTACCCTTGCCGCCATGAGACACGGCACGATCCCCGGCGCCCGCGGGCGAGTCCGGCCTCTTTCCCTGCTTGGTGACCCGGCGCTGGGCGAGCAATGCCGGGAGGTGTCCGACTTCGGACCCGAGCTGGTGACCCTGGTGGAGGATCTGTTCGCCACCATGTACGCGGCGCAGGGCGTCGGCCTGGCCGCGAATCAGATCGGTGTCCCTTTGCGGGTGTTCGTGTACGACTGCCCGGACGACGAGGACGTGCGTCATCTGGGCCACGTGGTCAACCCGCGTCTGGTCGAGGCGGACGGCGTGGTGATCCGGGGTCCGGAGGGCTGTCTGTCCCTGCCGGGGCTGGAGGCGGGCACGCGGCGGTACGACCATGCGGTGGTCGAGGGTTTCACGGTGGCCGGGGAGCCGGTCACCGTGCACGGCACCGGATTCTTCGCCAGGTGCCTGCAGCACGAGTGCGATCACCTGGCGGGCCGCGTCTACGCGGATCACCTCACGGGATGGCGCAAGCGCAGACTGGACAGGAGCATCAGGCGGGCGTCATGGCACCGTTGACCGGTCGGTGGGGCAGGGGCGGTCAGAAGCCCGGGCCTCCCGCCCGGTCTCCCGCGGCCGCAAGGCGCCCCCACAACAGGTCGGCGAGTGAGCCCACCAACTCGGCGCGAGTGCAGGGGCGTTCTCCGAGCCACCAGTCCCCGGCCGCGTGCATCATCCCGACGATCCCATGTCCCCACACCCGGGCCAACTGCTGACTTCCCGGGCCGAGATCCACCCGTTCCTCGATGACCTGGGCCAGTTCCTCGCCCATCCTCCGCAGCAGGGGAGCGCTGTGCTTGCCGACGTCGAAGCCGTGGTCACCGCCGGTGCTTCCCTCCGCCGGATGCATGAGGAAGCGGTACACCTGAGGACGCGCTTCGATCGCCGCGAGGTAGGTGTCGAGGGTGGACTCCACGCGTTCGCGCCGGCCGGCCGGCGCGTCCAGGGCTGCCCGCAGCGACGCCAGCAATGCGTCCGTGTGCCGTTTGGCGAGGGCCGCATACAGCCCTCCCTTGTCGCCGAAGTGCCGGTAGAGAATCGGCTTGGTGATTCCCGCCTCGGCCGCGATCGCGTTCATCGACGCCTGCGGCCCGTCGCGCAGCACCACCCGGTCGGCGGCTTCCAGCAACTCGCGCCGTCGGCGGTCGGCGGTCCGCTGCTGGTCGGTCCGCTGTGTGGTGTCCATGTGCTCTCCCCACCCATGCTGATTCGGTGACGCCTGCGCAAACTAACACTGACCGCGCCCCTGACATCGAACGGGATGCCGAGGTGTCATCGACGGTTGACTTTTCTTACCGGTCGGTAACAGACTCTTGTTACCGCTAGTAACATCGTATTGCCGCCGCTGGAGGGGACATGGCCGAGTTCACCATGGAGCTGAACGACGAACAGAAGGAAGTCCGGGACTGGCTCCACGGCTTCGCCGCCGACGTGATCCGCCCCGCGGCAGCCGAGTGGGACGAGCGCGAGGAGACTCCCTGGCCGGTCATCCAGGAGGCCGCGAAGATCGGCATCTACTCCCTCGACTTCTACGCACAGCAGTACTTCGACCCCACCGGTCTGGGAATCCCGATGGCCATGGAAGAACTGTTCTGGGGCGACGCGGGCATCGCCCTCTCCCTCGTGGGCACCGGTCTCGCCGCGGTGGGCGTCCTCGCCAACGGGACCGAGGAACAGATCGGCACCTGGGTCCCGCAGATGTACGGCGACCCGAACGACGTCAAGGTCGCCGCCTTCTGCTCCAGCGAGCCCGACGCCGGCTCCGACGTCGCCTCCATGCGCACCCGGGCCGTGTACGACGAGGCCAGGGACGAATGGGTGATCAACGGTACCAAGACCTGGGCGACCAACGGCGGCATCGCGAGCGTCCACGTCGTCGTCGCCGTCGTCGACCCGGAACTGGGATCCAAGGGCCACGCGTCCTTCATCGTCCCGCCGGGCACCCCGGGTCTGGCCCAGGGGCAGAAGTTCAAGAAGCACGGCATCCGTGCCTCGCACACCGCCGAGGTCATCCTCGACCACGTCCGCGTCCCCGGCTCCTGCCTGCTCGGCGGCAAGGAGAAGCTGGACGAGCGGCTCGCCCGGGCCAGGGAGAAGGTCAAGGCTGGGGGTGAGAGGGTGAGGAACGCGGCGATGGCGACATTCGAGGCCTCGCGGCCCGCCGTGGGCGCCATGGCGGTCGGCACCGCGCGGGCCGCGTATGAGGTCGCCCTCGACTACGCCGGGACCCGCGAGCAGTTCGGGCGGCCGATCATCGACAACCAGGGAGTCGCCTTCCAACTGGCGGACATGCGGACACAGATCGACGCGGCCCGCCTGCTCGTGTGGCGGGCCTCCTGGATGGCGGTGAACGGCAAGCCGTTCACCGCGGCCGAGGGTTCGATGTCCAAGCTCTTCGCCAGTGAGACCGCGAAGAAGGTGACCGCGGGGGCCATCCAGATCCTCGGCGGCAACGGCTACACGCGTGAGTACCCGGTCGAGCGGATGCACCGGGATGCGGCGATCTACACGATCTTCGAGGGAACGAGCGAGATCCAGCGGCTCGTCATCGCGCGCACCCTGTCGGGTATGCCCATCCGCTGACACGTCCCGGCAGCACGACGCCTACAGGCCACTTCCGCGGATCCGCCCCTCCCGAGCCTGGGGCGGATCCGTTCTTCCCGTCCCCTCAGGTCTGCCCGGCCCGCGGATTCGGGGACGGCCCCAAGCCCCTGCACGTCCGGGAGCGGACGTGCGGCGAGTGCGGCACCGTGCACGACCTTGACCACAACGCAAGCCACAACGTCCCGGTCGAAGCCGGGCCTTGAGGCCGAAGGACACGTCAAAGCCACGTCAGAGCCGGATCCGTATCGGCAAGATGGACCACGACGTCACACAGGCCCCGAACGATCACCGCAGGCCGACCGCGACCGAGGACGGCGCCCTCGGTGCCGCAGCCGGTGGTCCCGGCTCCCCTGCGGGTACTGCGTCCTGGGGCGCGTGCGGCGGCCTGAGCGGCGCGCACGGCGCGAACAGCGCGCACGGCGATGGCGTGCTGTGTTTCCGATCCACTCGTTGGAGGGACAGAGCGGTAAGACCGCCCCTGCCGCGCCACCAGCCGACTACGCTTTCGGCCGATACCTCTGACCAGGCCAGATGGCGGAACGCTGCTGGAGTATTGGGGGGCATCCATGATCAGCATCCCCGGAGTCGACTACGCCTGGACTCACCCAGGCGGGGAGGCCTTGCAGAAGGCGGGCAAACACTTCGCCTGCCGTTACCTGTCCACCGACGCCTCCAAGAACCTGACGCGTGCCGAGGCCGACGACCTGGCCGCGCACGAGGTGTCGAGTGTCGTGGTGTGGGAGACCACCGCGGAGCGTGCCCTGTCCGGGAAGAGCGCCGGGGCGGCGGACGCCAAGGCCGCGGCGGCGCAGGCCACGGCCTGCGGCATGCCCTCCAGCCGCCCGATCTACTTCGCCGTGGACTTCGATGCCACGCCTGATGACCAGACGGCCATCAACGCCTACCTCGACGGCGCCGCATCCGTCATCGGTGTCTCACGGGTCGGCCTCTACGGTGGCTACTACCCCGTCAAGCGCGCCCTCGACGCGGGAAAGGCCACCTGGGCGTGGCAGACGTCCGCGTGGTCCGGCGGCCAGTGGGATTCCCGCGCGGTGATCCGGCAGGGCGCTGAGACCACCATCAACGGTGTTTCCTGCGACCTGGACACGGCACTCACCACGGACTACGGGCAGTGGATGCCCGGAAAGACGCCCCAGGAGACGAATGTGGCAGTGACGAAGAACGATGTCGGAACGTTCGCGCACACGGACGGCGTGTTCAAATCGCCCGACTACGACAAGGACCCCAAGGGCAACGAGTTCTGGACGCTGGAGTCGTACCAGCGGTACGGGTACCTCCAGGACCGGGAGACGAACCGGCTGGTGAAGGACTTGGCCGCGAAGCCGTCAGTTGACCTGACGGACGCGCAGATCGACTCGATCGCCGCCAAGGTGGCCGCAGCTCCGGGTCTGGCCGACGCCATCGCGGAGAAGGTCGCCGAGAAGATCGCCGAACGGCTCGCCCAGTGAACGTCAGGTTTCCACGGCCCTGCCAAGCCGTGCGGCACCAGCCCGCGTCCGCTCGGCAACCACCCCCAGTTGCGCCCTCGCCGCCAGGCCCGTCGCCCCGTCCCGAGCCGGACGCGACCGGGTAGTGCCGCACCGGTCGCGTGCCCGCTGGGCACGGCGGGCGCTGTCGCGCCCCTCGTGCCCCTGCGGCAGGGGGACGGCCCGTGCGAGCTAGCGGTGTCTGAGGGGCGTCAGCTGCTGGATGTCGTACTTGGCGCGCAGCGCCTCGATCGCCCCCTGGTCTGGTGGGCCCCCGCTGCTCAAGATCTCCAGCAGTTCCTCGAAGTAGCGCTCGTGGTCCGGCGGGGGAGAGGCCTGGAAGAACATCTTCGCCGGCGTGTCCGTCGGGTTCGCAAAGGCGTGCGGGCAGCCCGGAGGGACGACGATCACCGTGCCCGGGGTCGCGCGGACCGCCCGGCTGCCCGAAGGCGACTCCCACTTTCTCCAGTTGTCGGGGGTGCGGATGCGGGGTTCGAAGGCGAGCACGTCCAGCTCTCCTTCGAGGACGTAGAACAACTCCTCGCTCCGCGTGTGCACGTGCGCGCCCACGTCGAAGCCCGGCGGGACCTCCACCTCGAAGGTGGAGGCCATCCGCGAGTGCGTGCCGGTGACCTTGAACGTCACCCGCTGGGCCGGCGTTTCGACGACGCGCCCGTGCCCCGGTGGCACCAACAGTCCTTCGGCCTGTGTCATCGGCTGCTCACCAGGTGACCGGCAGGGCTTCTGGACCCCGGATCAACGCGCCCTTCTTGAAGGGAACCTGATCCGGGGGTACGGCCAGTCTCAGGGCGGGAATGCGGTCCAGCAGGGCCTCCACCAGGAGCTCCGACTCCAGCCTCGCCAGCATGTTGCCGGGGCAGAAGTGCGGGCCGAAACCGAAGGACACGTGTGGGTTCGGGCTGCGGGAGAAGTCGACCGCATCCGGGTCGGGGAAGACGTCCGGATCGCGGTTGGCGGCCAGGTAGGAGACGTACACCGGATCGCCGGCGCGGATGCGGAACCCCCTGATATCCACGTCCTCCAGCGCGATCCGGGACAGGCCGACCGCGTTGCGGTGCGGGATGTAGCGCAGGAGTTCGTCGATCGCCCGGGGGCGGATCTCCGGCTCCGCGCGCAGTCGTTCCGCCAGGTCGGGGCGGGTCAGCAGCAGGTAGAACAACTGCCCGCTGTTGTTGGTGACGGCCTCGCCGCCGATCTGGAGGAGTCCGGCGAGGCCGACGGCCTCCTCCAGGGTGATCTCGCCCCGGCCCACCGCGGCGCCCAGGAGTGAGGTGACGTCCTCGGCGGTGCTGTTCTCCCGCAGCCCGATCAGGTCGGAGAAGTAGGCGGCCATCTCCCGCTTGGCCTTCTCGCTGACCTCCTTGCCGTTCGAGGAGGAGAGGATGAGCTGGGTCCAGTTGTGCATGCTGTGGCGATCACCGGCCGGGACGCCCATCAGTTCGCAGATCACTGCGACCGGGAAGGGACTGAGTACCGCCGACGTGAGATCGGCGGGCGGGCCGTCCTGGAGAAGTTCGTCGACCAACTCGTCCAGCATGTCGCGTGCCCGGTCCCGGACCCGCTCCACGCCCCGCGCGGTGAACGCAGCGGCCACCGCGCGGCGCAGCCGGGTGTGGTCGGGCGGGTCGAGGAAACCGACCGCGCCCCGGTCCGGGATGAAGTGCGGGGCCAACCGGGTGACCGGCCTGTCCATGACCGCTTCACGGCTGAAGCGCGGGTCATTGGTCACCATGCGCACGTCGTCGTACCGGGTGACCAGCCAAGCCCAGCCCTCGCCGTTGGGCAGCTTGATGCGGGTGACCGGTCCCTCGTGCATCAACTCGGTCAGTACCGGGTCGAAGTCCGTCCCGGTCAGATCGAGTGCCGGCCAGTGCCGGATCGGGGGCAGGGTCTGGGTGAGCGTCTCTTCGGTCATGCGGTACTCATGCCGTTTCTTGTTCCGAGCGGCGCCAGCGACCCAGCGCCATTTCCGCGGTGATGCCGGGACCGAACCCGGCGAGGAGCCCACGCGCCTGGTGCTCGGCACCGCCCTCGTCGAACAGTCGGCGCAGCGCGTCCAGCACGACGCCGGAGGCGATGTTGCCGTATTCGGTGAGCGTCGCCCGGCTGAACCGGAACGCGTGCGGGTCGACCTGGAGGAACTTGCTCAGATCGTCGAGTATTCGGGGTCCTCCCGCGTGGACGATGTAGAAGTCCAGGTCGGCGGCGTCCCAGCCGTGCAGGCCCGCGAGGTCCTGCAGGGCTGGGGCGAGCGGCTCCATGGTGGCCGGCACCCGCTTGTCGAGCAGAAAGTGGAAGCCGGTCGCCTGGACGTCGTACATGATCCACTCCTCGGTCTTGGGGATCAGGTACGAGCCGTTGCGTTCGAGCTCGATGCCGCTGCCGCCCCGCCCGCGGACCACGGCGGCAGCGATGCCGTCGCCGAACAGGCCGTTGGAGAGCAGCGAGCCGACGCCGAGGTCGGTCGGCTGGTAACACAGGGAGCAGAACTCGCAGGCCACGATCAGCGCGTTGGCTTCGGGATAGGCCGTGCAGAAGTCGTGGGACCGGTTGATCGCCGCGCCGCCGGCTGCGCAGCCCAGCTGGGCTATGGGAAGCTGTCGGGTGGTGCTGTCGAAGTCCATCTCGTTGATCAGCCACGCCGTGAGCGAGGGCATCATGAAGCCCGTGCACGAGACGTAAACGATCACGTCGATGTCGGTGGTGAGCAGCTCCGCGTCGTCGAGGGCCTGCTGGATCACTGCGGGGACCCGGGCCTTGGCCTCCGCCTCGTAGAGCTTGTTGCGCTGCTCGAAACCCGGGTGCTTGAGGGTCTCTTCGATGGGCTGGACGATGTGCCGGGTGCGGACGCCTGTGTTCTCGATCAGCCGCAGGGCTAGCGGCAGTTGGGGGTGGTCCGGGTGACGGGAGCGTGCCAGCTCCAGTGTCTCCTCCATCGTGATCACGTGCTCCGGAACCGACACCGAGGGTCTGCACAAAGTCGCCATGAACCGTGCCTGCTTTCAGCCTTCCGGAAGGCCTTCGCCCGCCGGTCAGAAGGTCGTTCACCTCAGGAGGTGGTCCACCCACGATCACCCGCCGGGGCGACGATCTCGCGTCGGACTACTCCAGACTGGGGACACCGTGTCAGGATCGATCGAGAAGTCGCACGTCCGCACGGGGGGCGCAGGATGACCGCGAGGGCCACTGACCTGCTGGGGACGACTGCGAGGGCGTTCTCCGTGGGCCTTCGGGTAACCCCTTCGTGTCATTCGTCGAGCGCGGTGCGGCGGACCCGGCCGGCCTGGCCCGGCTCGCTCTGGTGCAGCAGTGGGTGATTCCCGCCGACCGCCGTTCCTTCCTGCACCTGGCGCACCGGGCGTCCATCCCGAGGCCGTGGCCCTCTCCGCAGGCGAAGGAAAGGCGAAGGAAAGGCGAAGGAAGCGGTGCAGGCGGGCCTGGACACGGGCGACCTACACCCCGCCCTGGCGCACGCCTACGGAACCCTCTTCCAGACGTGCGAGGGCATGTTCCGGGAAACGCTCGGGCAGTGGAGTGGAGGGGAGTTACGGCGTCCCGCTGCTGTGAGCGATGCACGCCACGTCGATCCGGTCCGCGAGCTTGGCGAGTTCGATGGTCAGCGCGGCCACCGTGTCCTCGTCCAGCCCCTGCTCCCCGGCCTCGACCAGATGCAGCCACCGCCCGCCGACGGTCCGCAGCAGCTTACTCACGTCGGCCGCGGCCACCTGCAAGGTACCGCGGTCGTCGACGATCAGAGGCAGGGTCACTTCGCGGTTCACAAAAGGGGATGGTAGTCGTGCAGCCCTCATGCACCCTGCCAAACCGTGGTGATGTTGCAGAACTCGCGGATTCCGTGCCCGGACAGCTCACGCCCGTACCCCGAGCGCTTCACCCCGCCGAACGGGAACGCCGGATGGGAGGCCGTCATCCCGTTGACGTACACGGCTCCGGCCTCCAGGTCCTCGGCGAACCGTTCCACCTCGTCGGTGTCCCGGGTCCACACGTTCGAGCTCAGCCCGAACGGCGTATCGTTGGCGATCAGCAGCGCCTCGTCCAGGTCACCGGCCCGGTACAGGGTGGCCACCGGCCCGAACGCCTCCTCGCGGTGGACGCGCATCTGCCGGGTCACACCCGTGAGCACGGTCGGCGGGTAGTACCAGCCGGGTCCGTCCGGCCGTGCACCGCCGCACAGCACTTCGGCCCCGGAGCGTTTCGCGTCGTCGACCAGTTCCTCCAGGTCGGTGCGTCCCTGCTCGCTGGCGAGCGGCCCGACCTCGGTGTCCTCCTGGAGTGGATCGCCGACCTTGAGGGCCTCCATGCCCTCGACGAATCTCTCGGCGAACGCGTCGTGGACGTCGGTGTGCACGATGAAACGCTTGGCGGCGATGCAGGACTGCCCGGTGTTCTGCACCCGCGCGGTCACCGCGACCTCGGCGGCGCGGTCCAGGTCTGCGGACGGCATCACGATGTAGGGATCGCTGCCGCCCAGCTCCAGGACCGTCTTCTTGATCATCTCTCCGGCGGTGGTGGCGACTGCCCGGCCCGCGGGCTCGCTGCCCGTCAGGGTGGCCGCCATGACCCGTTCGTCGCGCAGGATGCCGTCCACCGCCGCGGAGCCGACCAGGAGCGTCTGGAAGCAGCCTTCCGCAAAGCCCGCCCGGTGGAACAGGTCTTCCAGGTAGAGGGCCGTCTGGGGAACGCTGGAAGCATGCTTGAGCAGACCCACGTTGCCTGCCATCAACGCCGGAGCGGCGAACCGGACCACCTGCCAGAGAGGGAAGTTCCACGGCATCACGGCGAGCACGGGCCCGAGCGGGCGATAGCGGACCCGCACCCGGGACGCGCCAGAGTCCCGCACATCCGTCTCGGCGGGCTCCTCGTCGGCCAGCAGCCTCTCGGCGCGCTCGGCGTACCAGCGCATCGCCTTGGCGCACTTTGCGGCCTCCGCCCGCGACTGCTTGATCGGCTTTCCCATCTCGACGGTCATGACCCGGCCGATCTCCTGCCGGTCTTCGTCCAGCAGGTCGGCGGCCTTGCTGAGCCATCGGGCACGGTCGGCGAACACCGTCGTCCGGTAGGTGCGGAACGTGGCCTGGGCAAGCCGGAGACGGCGTTCCACCTCCTCCTCACCCATCGGCTCGTACGTCTTGAGCGTCTCGCCGTTCGCCGGGTTCACCGTCGCGATGGGCATGGCTGACCTCCCTGGGAGCGGGTCTGCTTCGACCTTCGCGCGCGGCGGGGTACGCCGCAACGCGAAGGCGCCCTGGTCAGCCCGAATGCCCCGGCAGCCGGTCAAGGAACGCGGACTGCGCCGTGATGATCAGGGCACGTGCCCGGTCCAGCCCCAGCCACGCCACCCGGTCCAGCTCCGGGAACTCCCGGACCCGGCCGGACCTTGGGGGCCACTCCATGGTGAAGGTGCCGGGACGGAACGCGGTCAGATCGAGGTCCGCCTCGACCGCCCATGCCGTGACGATCTTGCCACCTGCCTGTGCGACCTCGCCCAGCGGTACGGCCGCACCGGCGGGAGGGGGCAGCCCCAGCTCTTCCCGGAACTCCCGTCGGGCGGCCTCCCAAGCGGGTTCGTCGGGTTCGTACTCGCCCTTGGGCACGGTCCACGCCCCCGCGTCCTTCTTGGCGAAGAACGGACCACCCATATGGCCGAGCAATACGTCCAAGCCCTCATCGGTGCGCCGGAACAGCAGCAGACCCGCACTCCGCTTGGCCGCACGCGCCGTCACGGTTCGACCTCCGGGTGAGCCGCCAACAGGGACTCCACCGTATCGGCCTCGTCGGGGCGCTTGTCCTCGCGGTAGCGGAGCACACGGGCGAAGCGCAGGGTGATACCCGCCGGATAGCGGGAGGAGCGTTGCAGCCCGTCGTAGGCGACCTCCACGACGAGTTCGGGGCGGACCCGGACCACCTGGCCGTCGTCTTCGACTGCTAGGTGCCGCAGCCGCTCGGTCTGCCAGGTGAGCATGGAGTCGGTCATGCCCTTGAAGGTCTTGCCGAGCATCGCGAAGGTACCATCCAGGTTGCGGGCACCCAGGTGGAGGTTGGAAAGCCTGCCGGTGCGGCGGCCGTGGCCCCACTCGGCGGCCAGTACCACCGCGTCGAGCGTGTGGACCGGCTTGACCTTCAGCCAGGAGGCACCCCGACGGCCCGCGCTGTAGGGCGCGTCCAGTGCCTTCACCATCACTCCCTCGTGGCCGCGGGCCAGCGCGTCGGCGAGGAACCGTTCTGCCTCCGGGATCTCTTCCGGCCCCGAGACCACCGTGCGCCGGACCCGCATGGGGCCGGGTACCAGCCGGGCCAGCCGGGCGTGTCGTTCGGCCAGGGGGAGGTCCAGGAGATTGTCGCCGTCGATGGCGAGGGTGTCGAAGAACACCGGGGAGACCGGGACCTCGGCGGCGGCCTTCGCCACGTCCGTGCGGGAGCCGACCCGGCCCGCCGTTTCCTGGAAGGACCGTGGCCGGTTTTCTGCGTCCAGGGAGATCACCTCGCCGTCCAGGATGAAGCGCTCCTCCCGCAACTCCAGTGCGGCGACTCTCACTTCGGGTAGCCGGGCACTGATGTCGTCCAGTGTCCGGGTGTGCACGCGCACCGTGTCGCCGTCCCGGTGGACCTGGACCCGGATACCGTCCAACTTCTCCTCCACCGCGCACGGGCCGAGCTTCGCCACCGCCTCGGCGACCGAGGAGGCGCTGTGCGCCAGCATCGGCAGTACTGGGCGGCCCACGGTGAGTCGGAAGCGGTCCAGCGCCCCGGGTCCCTCGTTCAGCAGGGCCTCGGCGACCACCTGCAGCGAACCGGCGAGCATCACCGCGCGCCGGACGCCGGCCGGGTCCGCGCCGGTCGCCTGAGCCAGTGCCTCCATGGCCGCCGCGGCCAGCGCACCCTGCCGTACCTCGCCGGTGAGCAGGCCGAACAGAAAGTGCTGCTCAGCTGCGGTGGCCGCGCCCATTAGCTCACTGGTGATCCGGGTCTGCTCCGCCCGGGAGCCCGGCCCGGTCACCTGGCTCAGCTCGGTGAGCCGGGCGTCGACCTCGCGGACGGTGAGAGCGGGTTCTGCGGCGGGAGGCACGCGGCGGTTGAGCACCTTCCAGCCGATACCGAGCCGTCCCTGCGGTAGCCGTCCGGCCAGATAGGGGATGACGAGCGGCACGTCGGCCGGTTCCGCCTCCCGGAACAGTTCGGCGAGCAGCGCGGTCTTGCGGGACCGTGCCGAGGCGGCGGCGATCTCCCGGGACACCTGGGCGATCCGGGTCAGCAGCATGTCATCAGGGTGCACTGGGGTCGCCGGGTACACACCCGGAAGGCGCGTCGAGTCCGGCGGAGCCGGCCACGATGGGCACGGCGCTCCTTCGGCGGTTCGGGCCGCCGGAGGAGCACGTGCCGGTCCGGGTGCACCCGGACCGGACGTGACACGTCCGACGGTTCCCTGATCGGCAAGCGACCGCTTAGTATGCGGATCGGATCCGGTCAGACGAAGCAGTCCCGTGGAGGCCCCCCATGCAGGCATGGCAAGTACACGAGAACGGCGAGCCGAACGAGGTGATGCGCCTGGCGGAGGTGGCACGCCCCACCCCCGGCGAAGGCCAGGTGCTGCTGCGCGTCCGGGCCGCCAACGTCAACTTCCCGGACGCGCTGCTGTGCCGGGGGCAGTACCAAGTACGTCCACCGCTGCCGTTCACGCCGGGTGTGGAGATCTGCGGCGAAACCGAGGACGGCCGCAGGGTGATCGCCAACCCAGTACTGCCGCACGGAGGCTTCGCCGAGTACGCCCTGGCCGACGCGCGCGCCCTATTGCCCGCGCCCGAGCCGCTGGACGACGCGGAGGCGGCAGCCCTGCACATCGGCTACCAGACGGGCTGGTTCGGCCTGCACCGCCGCGCTCACCTCAAGGCCGGGGAGACACTGCTCGTGCACGCCGCCGCCGGTGGCGTGGGCAGTGCTGCCGTACAGCTCGGTAAGGCGGCCGGGGCCACCGTGATCGGTGTGGTCGGTGGTGCGGACAAGGCGGCTGTCGCCCACGAACTGGGCTGTGACGTAGTGGTCGACCGCCGCAGCGAGGACGTCGTCGCCGCAGTGAAGGAGGCCACCGGCGGTCGGGGCGCCGACGTGATCTACGACCCCGTCGGCGGCCAGGCCTACGCACAGTCGGCGAAGTCGGTCGCCTTCGAGGGACGGATCGTCGTCGTGGGATTCGCCAGCGGCACCATCCCCAGCCCGGGGCTCAACCACGCCCTGGTGAAGAACTATTCGATCCTGGGTCTCCACTGGGGCCTGTACCACGCCAAGAACCCCAAGCTGATCCAGCACTGCCACGAACAACTCGCCGAGTTGGCCGCTCAGGGTGTGATCAAGCCGCTGGTGAGCGAGCGCGTGTCGCTGGAGGAGGCCGCGGATGCCGTGCAGCGGGTCGCTGACGGGGCGACCACCGGCCGGGTCGCCGTCATGCCGCGGAACGGAGCCGTCGCATGACCAACGCTGAGGAACTGATCTGCCGTACAAGGGAGTTGCTCAAGGAGCATCCCCCAGCCGGCACCGCCCGCTTGGACTTCCTCCGGGCCCGGTTCGACGCCGGCCTCGCCTGGGTGCACTACCCGGAGGGGCTCGGCGGATTGGATGCCCCGCGTTCCCTGCAGGCGGTCGTGGATGCCGAACTGGAGGCCGCCGGCGCGCCGGACAACGACCCCCGGCGCATCGGCATCGGCCTCGGCATGGCCGCGCCGACCATCCTGCGCTACGGCACCCGGGAACAGCGGCAACGCTATCTGCGCCCCCTGTGGACGGGTGAGGAAGTTTGGTGCCAGCTCTTCAGCGAACCCGGCGCCGGCTCCGACCTGGCCGCGCTCGGCACCCGGGCCGTGCGGGAGGACGGGAGTTCCTCCGGTACGGGCGGAGCCGGGGGCGGAGGGGACTGGGTGGTCAACGGCCAGAAGGTGTGGACCTCCAGCGCCCATCTCGCCCGCTGGGCGATCCTGATCACCCGTACCGACCCGGACGTGCCCAAGCACCAGGGCATCACCTACTTCATCTGCGACATGACCGACCCGGGCGTCGAGGTCCGGCCGCTGCGCCAGATCACCGGCGAAGCCGAATTCAACGAGGTGTTCCTCACCGGCGTCCGCATTCCCGACTCGCGCCGTCTCGGTGCGATCGGCGACGGTTGGAGGGTGGCCCAGACCACCTTGATGAACGAGCGCGTCTCCATCGGCGGCATGCGGCTGCCCCGTGAGGGCGGCATGATCGGCCCGGTGGCGAGGACCTGGCGCGAACGCCCCGGACTACGCACTCACGATCTGCACCAGCGGCTGCTGAAGTTGTGGGTGGAGGCCGAGGTGTCCCGGTTCACCGCCGAGCGCCTGCGTCAGCAGTTGGCCGCCGGCCAGCCCGGCTACGAGGGCTCCGGTATGAAGCTCGCCTTCGCCCGCCTCAACCAGGAGATCAGCGGGCTGGAGGTCGAACTCCGCGGCGAAGAGGGCCTGTTGTACGACGACTGGACCATGCGTCGTCCCGAGCTGGTCGACTTCACCGGCCGTGACGCCGGGTACCGCTATCTGCGCTCCAAGGGCAACAGCATCGAGGGCGGGACCAGCGAGGTCCTGCTGAACATCGTCGCCGAGCGCGTCCTGGGCCTGCCGCCCGAGCCGCGCACCGACAAGGACGTCGCCTGGAAGGACCTCGCCCGATGACGGATCTTCTCTATTCCGAGGAGGAGGAGGCGCTGCGCGCCGCGGTCCGCGACCTGCTCACGGACCACTGCGCCCCCGCCGACGTGATCGTCCGCACCGAGTCGGACGCCCCGCACGACGTGCGGTTGTGGAAGACGCTCGCGGACGGCATGGGTCTGGCCGGTCTGCTGGTGCCCGAGGAACTGGGTGGACAAGGCGCCACCCATCGGGAAGCCGCCGTGGTCCTGGAGGAACTGGGTCGCGCGGTGGCGCCCGTGCCCTACCTGACGAGCGCCGTCGTGGCCACCGAGGCCCTGCTGGAGTGCGGAGCCGGCGATCTGCTCGCCGAACTGGCATCGGGGACGACGATCGGTGTGCTTGCCGTGGGACTGCACACCGCACCGGGAGCAGGCTTTCCGGTCGTACGGCTCGAAGGCGGCGCGCTGCACGGGGAACTGACCGCCATCGCCGACGCGACGGTCGCCGATGTGCTGCTCGTACCCGCGGACGACGGAGGCCTGTACGCGGTGCCGGCCTCCGCCACGACCATCACCGCGCAGGTGTCCCTGGACCTCACCCGTCCGGTGGCACACGTCGCCCTCGAAGGCGTGCGCGGCGCCCATAGGCTGGGGGACGCCGAACCCGCCGTGCGCCGGGCCCTACACGCTGCCGCCGGTCTGCTCGCGTCCGAACAACTGGGCGTGGCCGACTGGGCGTTGACCGAGACGGTGCGGTATCTGAAGGAACGCAAGCAGTTCAACCGGCCGGTCGGCGGCTTCCAGGCGCTCAAGCACCGGCTCGCCCAGCTGTGGCTGGAGGTGGTCAGCCTCCGGGCCGCCGCCCGAGCCGCCGCAGACGCACTGGCCACGGGTGAGGACACGGACATCACGGTGGTGGTCGCCCAGGCCTACGCAGCCCCCGTCGCCGTGCGCGTCACCGAGGAGGCCCTGCAACTCCACGGCGGCATCGGCATGACCTGGGAGCATCCGGTGCACCTGTACCTGAAGCGGGCCAAGGCCGACTCGATCGCCTACGGCACCGCAGGCACCCACCGCGAGGCGCTGGCCGGACTGACCGGCCTCCAGGCACCCTGACGCCAGGCCGCGTATGCCCACCCCGGGGTGGGCATACGCGCGGCGGATGCTCCAACGAAGTGGACCAGAACGGCATGAAACCGCTCGACGTCGGCATCGACCACCTGAACGCCGATGATCTCGCCGTCCTGGAGGCCGTCCTCGACGCTCACCCCTCCGCCTGACACCCTCCGCCCAACACCCTCGATCTGACACCACTCGATCGGCGGACGCGTCAGCTGCCCGGTAGAACCCTCCGCTGCGCCACACTTGCGGCCGAACGCCGCTCATGGCACGTGGCGGAGGAGGTTCCCGATGGCCATTTCCATCTCTGTGGTACTGCTGCTCCTGATCCTGGCCGTGGTCTTCATGCGCAACGGCGCGCTGAAGTTCTCCCACGCCCTGGTCTGCGCACTGCTCGGTTTCTACCTGGCGGGCACGAGTATGGCGCCCACCATCCACAGCGGGCTCACCGCGACCGCTGACCTGGTGAGCAGCCTGCGGCCCTGAGGTGAGGACGGGTCAAGCGGCCGAGAAGACGCCGATACCGTTCGGTACCAGGCGCTCGGCGCCGCCGCTCGGGTGGTTGCGGACCGTCACGGTGGTCGCGTCGGCGTCGCGGGTGACCAGGTCCGTTGAGCCGCCGCCATCGAGGTTGAACGCCGCGGACGCTCCCAGCGCCCGCATGGTCTCCGCCTCCTCCGCGACGGTCATGCCGCTCCGGTAGGCCGCGGCACCGTCCAGTGCCAGGATCAGCAACTGCTGTCCGCCGGGCCTGAAGCCGATCGCGGTGCGTACGGCCGAGGCGGTGTCGTCGAGGCCGGAGAGTGGCCTGCCGTCACGCAGCACGGGGAAGCCACCGATCGCGAACGCGTACGGCACTTCCGAGGTGGTCGCCACCAGGGAGTGCGTGACGGTCACCGTGTCACCGACCGAAAGTGCGCGCAGTTGCCGCGCGCCCTCCTCGCGACCCACCAGCACGGTGGTGTCCGCGGGGATCGCGCCGCTGCCCGGGGCGCCGGAGACGGAGACCACCCGACCGTCGCGCACCTCCACCTCGTAGGTGTCGGTACTGCACGGGGCCGCCCGCCGGGTATCGGTGCCGCAGACGGCGCGTTCCCGGGAGACGCTGCCCCACAGCGAGGTGAAGGCACCGACGGAGTCCTGCGGGAGCGCGTACTGGTTCAGGCCCTCCAGCGGGATGCGGCCCTCCGGCGTACCGACCGAGCCGGCGAGGGAGAGACGGTCCAGGCGCGCTCGCCGGTCGGTGCCCACGCCGAACACCTCCTGGGTGTTCGTTCCCGGTGGCAGAGCGGGTCCGAAGCGCTGTCCCCTGGGCACCGCAGCCTTGAGCGCCTGCCCGTCCGCGACGGCCGGCCCCACGCTCACGCCGGTGGCAGGCACGCCCGGGTGCTGGACCTCGGTGATGTTGAAGAAGTCACCGTTGACCCCCGCGACCGCTCCGGCCGAACCGGCCAGCCGGGAGAGGGGGGCCCGAGCCGCAACGGCTCCCGGATACAGCAGGTCGACGCGCACCTGCGGATCGCCCAGGTCGACCGTGAGCAGGTGGGCGTGCGCGGTACCCGCGGCCGCGTCGACGTCGAACTGCCGGTAGGTGACACCCGGTGCGATCCGCGTGCCCGCCGGTACGGCACTGGCCGGTACGGCACCGGCCGGGGCTGCCCCGGCCAGGGCTGCCCCGGCCAGTACGCCGAGTGCTGTGACAACCGTGAGAACCGTTCTGCCCGCTGCCGAACGTCTGCGACGTCTGGTCACCGTGCCCCCTGATGTCTCGTCAACCGTCGTGTGTTCAGGGGCAGTGCAGCAGACAGCGGCGGCGGGCGGGCGGACTAGGCTTCGACTACGCGAGAACGAGTGAGAAAACGCACCCCCTCGGGTGCCTCCAACGAGAAGCCGCTGCCCCGGCCCGGTACTACGTCCACGATCAGACGGGTGTGGCGCCACGCCTGGTACTGACTCCGGGACATCCAGAAGGTCACGGGCTCCCCGACCCCCTCGACGGCCAGCTCCGCCAGAAGCACGTCCGACCCGCCGGTGCGGAACTCGCCGTCCGGGTAGCACATGGGTGCGCTGCCGTCGCAGCAGCCACCGGACTGGTGGAACATCAGCGGACCGTGCTCGGTGCGCAGCCGGCGCACCAGTTCGGCGGCCCGTGGGGTGAGCTGGACGCGGGGGACTTCCTCTTGCATGTCACCCTCCTGGAGAGCTGGGCATCTGACCCGGCCAGTCTCATGGTCGGTCACAAACCCGTCCAGAAGGCCTCGTTGCTCGGGCGGGGGGCCAGCGGCGGCCGAATCGCCCTCCGGTCCGGGAGCGGGCACCGCGAAGTACCGTGGGAGCGCGTGAGCCCGCCCAGGTCGCGTGCGATGACACCGCGGCGATGACCCCGGACGCGGCGCCGCTGGACGCGTTCCGCTGCGGCGGCTGGTGGGATGTCGGAGCAGGGATCGTCCTCGGCTCCTGCTGGCCCGGTGCTCCGCACCCGCCGCTCCAGGCACGGCCGGTGCTCGCCGCCGTGGTCCCGCCGGCTCTGCCCTGTCTCCGCACGGCCCTGAACAGGCCCACACCGCCCCGCAGACACGTTGGGCCGTGATCGTGAACGCCGCCCGGACACGGGCAGGGCATCAACAGGACGACCGGCTCGGCGTCGGCCACCGCCTACGTCACCGTTCTGACGCAGGACTCGTTCGAGGCTGCCCGACACCGAGGTGTCCAGCGGCCCGTCGTGCGCACCGCGCTCGCGGAGCGGCATACGTACCGGGAGGCCGGTACGCAGTGGGTGTGATCCTCACGCGCGGCGCTGTGCCGCCGGCCGGCAGGGCGGGGTGCGGTACTCCCCCGTCCATCAGTGTGATCAGCGTGTTCAGCGGGAGCGGGAGGACCGTCGTCGGCCGCGGTAGGCGCGCAGAGCCTCGACCAGGACCGGCAGCAGTGACAGGACGACGATCACGGCGACGAGTGGAAGCAGGTACTGCTCCAGCTGCGGAACAGAGGTACCGAGGGCGTATCCGGCGAGCACCAGTGTCTGCGTCCAGAGGAGACCGCCCACGGTCTGCCAGACGGTGAAGGTCCGTGTGGGCACTTTGAGCACACCGGCCACCGGGTGCAGTACCGTCCGCAGCAGCGGGACGAACCGGCCGATCACCAGTGCTTTGCCGTAGCCGTAACGGGCCAGTAGTTCCTCCGCCCGCACGGCCGTGCTCTGCACCCTCCGACTCGACGTGCGTGACAGCAGCGCGCGCCCGCCGTGCCGCCCGATGAGGTAGCCCACCTGCCCACCGGCCACTGCCCCGACGGCCGCGCACAGCAGCACCTGCCACAGGGACAGCTTCGGTGGCTGGTCGGCGCTTCCCGCGCACAGCACCCCGGCCGGGAGCAGCAAGGTGTCACCGGGCAGGAAGAAACCGACGACCAGCAGGCCCGACTCCGCGAAGATCACCACGAGGACACCCAGCGCACCAAAGGCGGCCAGCACCGAAGCGCTGTCCATCGGGTTGACGGCGATCACCGGACGAGCCTCCTGGCCTTCTCGCAGGATTACCCGCTCCCCAGCATCGCGTGTCGGCCGGGAATTCGCCCGCTTCCGTGCCCGCGCCGGGCAGCCCGGTCACCGTCCGCCGAGGACCGACTGGGCCCGGGCGGACCTGGGCCCCGGCCCCGGATGCCACAATGGCGTCCCATGTCTGCGACACCTGCCCTGAAGGACCAACGGCTGCGGCGGTGGGAACGGCGAACCGGCGGCTGGCTCATCGCCCTGGCTCTGGTGTACCTCGTCGCCTACGCGGCGCCCATCCTCGCCCCCGGTCTGCCGCCTGTTTGGCGTCACACCGCCGCCACCGTGACCCTGTCGATCTGGGGCCTGCTGGCCGCTGAATTCGTGCTGCGTTTCTCGCTGGCCGGCGACCGGTGGGCCTTCCTCAAGGTGCGACTGTTCGATCTGGCCACCCTCGTCCTGCCACCGCTGCGCCCGCTGCGCCTGGTCACGATCGTGTTCATGGTGGTGCGCCGCAACGCCTCCACACTCGGCCGGGTCCGGTTGCGTCTGGGTACCTATGTGGCGGCCTGCACGGCTTTGCTGCTGTTCCTGTCGAGCCTGACGATCCTGGACGTCGAGCGACGCAACCCGGACGCCACCATCACGACCTTCGGTGACGCCGTGTGGTGGTCCATCACCACCGTCACGACGGTCGGATACGGTGATCTCTATCCTACGACCACTGAAGGCCGACTGATCGCCATCGCGCTCATGGTCGGCGGGATCGCCCTGGCCGGTCTGGTCACCGCGACGCTTGCCTCCTGGTTCATGGATCGCTTCTCCGAACTGCGGGACAGCGAAGCCAGGACGAACAGTGAGATCACCGCGCTCACCGAGGAGGTCCGCCGGCTGCGGGAGGAACTGCACATGCGGGGCGCCGTGTCCGCTCCAGGCCCGAAGGAGTCGACCGCGCAGACCGGCCGTGACGCCGCGGGGGCCGGGGCCGTCTCCCCCAGCGGCTGACCCGGTCCAAAGGGCCGAGCAGGGTGAGTCGCCACCCGGCGGCACTCTTCATCGTGAACCGTGCTGCGCGGCCATGGTGGAGCTGCCGGAATCAGTCTGCGGAGGCCCAGAGGCTGCGGACGTGCCCCAGGTGCCGGGTCATGATCCCGTGTACGGCCTTCTCGTCGCGTTCCAGCAGAGCGTCGAGGAGCTCCAGGTGTTCCTCGGCGGAGGACAGCAGCCGGCCCGCCTCCACCAGTGCGGTCAGGCCGTAGAGACGGGAGCGTCCCCGCAGCTCGGCCACCACCTCCACCAGGTGCGTGTTGCCCGCGAGGGCCAGGAGACCGAGGTGGAAGCGGGTGTCGGCCTCGACGTAGGCGATCAGGTCGCCCGCCTGGGCAGCGGTGACGATCTCCCGAGCCGCCGGGCGCAGCGCCTCCAGTGAGACGTGATCGGCGGTGCGGGCCAGCTCCACCACCGTGGGGATCTCGATCAGTGCGCGGATCTGGGTGTACTCGTCCAGTTGCCTGTCGGAGACGGCGGTGACGCGGAAGCCCTTGTTGGGCACCGTGTCGACCAGCCCCTCCTTGGCCAGGTCCAGCATCGCCTCCCGCACCGGCGTGGCGGAGACGCCGAAGCGGGTGGCGAGTGAGGGTGCCGAGTAGACCTGGCCCGGCCGCAGCTCGCCCGCGATCAGTGCGGCGCGCAGCGCGTCGGCCACCCGCTCGCGGTAGCTGCTCCGCCGGCCGCCCAGCCGGGGGAGCGCGGGTGCGGCAGACGGGGAGCTGCTGCGCTCGGCGGTCATCGGGGTTCTCCTCGGCTGGGCCCGCGCGGAGAGGCGCGGTGTGTGAGCTGCGGTGCAATGTCACGTGCCGGTGGGGCGCGTGACATCAATGTAGAGGACGGCTAGAGGACGAATCCTTCCGGGAACGGATCGGTGGGGTCCAGTAGGTACTGGGCCGTGCCGGTGATCCAGGCGCGGCCGGTGAAGCTGGGCAGTACCGCCGGGCGGCCGGCGACCTCGGTCTCGCCCAGCAGCCGTCCGGTGAACTGCGTTCCGATGAAGGACTCGTTCACGAACTCGGTGTGCAGCGGGAGTTCGCCGCGCGCATGCAGTTGTGCCATGCGCGCACTCGTACCCGTGCCGCACGGAGAGCGGTCGAACCACCCCGGGTGGATGACCATCGCGTGACGCGAGCGCCGGCCTGTGGCACCGGGTGCGTAGAGGTGGACGTGGTGGCAGCCGCGGATGTGCGGGTCCTCGGGGTGCACCGGCTCCGCTTGCGCGTTGATCGCGTCCATCAGCGACAGACCGGCCGTGAGGATGTCGTCCTTGCGGGAGCGGTCGAAGGGGAGGTCGAAGGCGTCGAGGGGGAGGATCGCGTAGAAATTGCCGCCGTAGGCGAGGTCGTAGCTGACCGTGCGGCCGTCCAGGAGGGTGATCGCGCGGTTCAGGGCCACGGCGAACGACGGCACGTTCCTCAACGTCACGCTCGCTGCGGCGCCGTTCTCCACCGCCACCTCGGCGACCACCACGCCCGCCGGCGTGTCCAGCCGGATGGTGGTCACCGGCTCCATGACCTCCACCATGCCGGTCTCCACCAGCACGGTGGCCACACCGATCGTGCCGTGCCCGCACATCGGCAGGCAGCCGGAGACCTCGATGTAGATGACTCCCCAGTCGCAGTCGGGCCGGCTGGGTGCCTGCAGGACCGCGCCGCTCATCGCGGAGTGGCCGCGCGGTTCGTTCACCAGCAACCGTCTGATGTGGTCCAGGTGTTCGCGGAAGTACAACCGCCGCTCGTTCATCGTCGCACCGGGCACGGTGCCGATCCCGCCGGTGATCACGCGGGTCGGCATGCCCTCGGTGTGCGAATCCACGGCGTGTAGGACGAGTGTGCTGCGCACGTTCCGGCCTCCTGGTCAGACGAGCCCCGCGGCGACGGTCTTCTCGGTGGCCGCGCGAACCGTGGCCCGCTGCCCGGGCGGCAGCGGGAAGCGTGGCGGGCGCACCGGGCCGCCGTAGCGGCCGACGACGTCCATGGACAGCTTGATGGCCTGCACGAACTCCACCTTTGAGTCCCAACGCAGCAGCGGGTGCAGCTGGCGGTACAGGGGGAGCGCGGTGGCGAGGTCCCCGGCCACCGCGGCACGGTACAACCGTACCGAGGCCCTGGGAAGCGCGTTGGGATAGCCGGCCACCCAGCCCTTGGCGCCCGCCATGGCCAGCTCCAGCAGGACATCGTCGGCGCCGATCAACAGGTCGAGTTCCGGGGCAAGTTCGGCGATGCGGTAGGCGCGGCGGACATCGCCGGAGAACTCCTTGACCGCGTGGATGTGTCCCTCGGCGTGCAGCCGGGCGAGGAGTTCGGGCACCAGGTCAACCTTGGTGTCGACCGGGTTGTTGTACGCCACCACAGGCAGGCCCGCTCTGGCCACCTCCGCGTAGTGGGCCAGGATCGAACGCTCCTCGGCGCGGTAGGCGTTGGGCGGCAGCAGCATCACCGAGGTGCAGCCGACCTCGCCCGCCTGTTCGGCCCAGCGGCGTGCTTCGGCGGAGCCGTACGCGGCGACGCCCGGCATCACCCGGGCGCCGCCGATCGCGGCCACGGCCGTTTCCACCACCCGGGCGCGCTCCTCGGGGGTGAGTACCTGGTACTCGCCGAGCGAGCCGTTCGGTACGACACCGTCGCAGCCGTTCTCCACCAGCCAGGCACAGTGCTCGGCGTAGCGGTCGTAGTCGACGGAGAGATCGTCGCTCAGGGGAAGTGCGGTGGCCACGAGGACCCCGTGCCAGGGCCGGTGCTGCGGGTGTGTCATGGGTGATCCCTCATTCAATAGGGTGTGACATTTTACTGGTAGGGAGTGGGAAGCGCCCGTGGAGAACCGGACGACCGCGGGTCAGTCCAGTCGCTGCCCTGGCGGCGTGGCGAGTACCCCGAGTGGTACCGGGCGCGCGAACGGCCGGCGTCCCGGGGTGAACGCGCAGCCACTCAGTCCCGCCACCGCAGGCGCACACATCCGGCCCTGGCACCAGCCCATCCCGGCCCGGGTGAGGAGCTTCAGGGTGCGCAGGTCGCTGCCACCGAGCGAGCCGGCGGCGGTACGGACGTCCCCGGCGGTGACTTCTTCGCAGCGACACACCACCGTGTCGTCCGCAACCCTGTCCGTCCAGCCTGGCGGCGGAGCGTACACCGAGTCCAGTGCCGCGGAGAACGTCCGTAGCCGTTTCCTGGCCCGGGCGGCGGCTGCCCACTGGCACGGGTCCGGGGCGTTGCCGTGCAGCCGGGCGGCGATGGAGCGTCCGGCGATGTGCCCCTCCGCGAGTGCGAGGGCCGCGCCGCCGATGCCGGTGGCCTCTCCGGCGGCCCAGACCCCCGGCACGTCGGTGCGCTGTTCGCTGTCGACCCGTACGTCCGTTCCGGACAGGGTGCAGCCGAGGGTGTCGGCGAGGTCGGTGTGCGGCAACATGCCGTGGCCGACCGCGAGGGTGTCACAGGCGATCCGGTGCGCGCCGCCCGGCCGGACGCGACCGCGCCGGTCGAGTGAGGCCACGGTGACCGCTGTCAGCCGGCCGGTACCGTGCGCTTCCACCACCGTGTGCCGCGGCAGCACGCGCACGCCGTGCCGCAGCAGCCGGGCCGCGTACCCGGCGCCCTCGGCCAGCTTGCCCGGCTGCGCGGCCAGAACCGGTGCCCGGCGCAGCAACGCCCGGGGACTGGCGGACTCGACCAGTGCGGCCACCTGGGCGCCCGCCGAGGCAAGCCCGGCGGCAACGGGCAGCAGCAATGGTCCGGTTCCGGCGACCACGATTTTCCGGCCGGGGAGTACCAGGCTGCCCTTGAGCATGGCCTGCGCGCCGCCGGCCGTGACGACGCCGGGAAGCGTCCAGCCGGGGAAGGGCAGTACACGCTCGTAGCCGCCGGTGGCCAGCAGGACGGCGTCGGAGCGGACCGTGACGCCCTCCTCCTGCGTGGCACCGGCCAGGGCGTACACCGTGATCTCCGTCGAGCCGGGGTCCCTCTCGGCGCACCATACGTGATGGTCAGTCAGGTGGGTGATCCGTCCCGTGGCGCGGTGCCGGTCCAGGCCGTCCCGCAGCCGCTTCCAGACGCGCCACTCATGGTGCGGTGTCTGTTTCCGGTCCGCGCCAAGGGCCGGGTCGGGCTGCCGGAAGAACTGTCCGCCGGGTCGGCCCGCGGCGTCGACGAGGGTCACCCGGACGCCCCGTTCGGCTGCTGCCAAGGCCCCGGCGAGGCCCGCCGGTCCTGCGCCGACGACGGTGAGGTGCGGCTGCTCAGCCATGTTCCCGGCCCGTCCCCTCCTGTGTGCGGATCACGTCTCCGGGACGCACCGGCACTAGGCAAGCCCGTTGGTTCGGGCGGTCGTTGACCGTCACCAGGCAGTCGAAGCAGACTCCGATCCCGCAGAAGACCCCGCGGGGGCGGCCCGTGCCCCGGGTGCTGCGCCAGGCGGTCACCCCCGCTGTCCACAGGGCCGCTGCGACCGTCTGGCCGGATCGCGCTCCGAGGGGCCGGCCGTCGAAGGTGATGGTGAAGGCCTTGCCGGGCCGGGCCCGGGCCGGCTCCAGTGGATTCACGGGATGTCGCCTCCGTCGGTGTCGAACCGTTCCGGCCGGAACGGTGTGAGATCCAGCTCGGTCGCCTTTCCCGCGAGTGTCTGTGCGATCAGCTGCCCGGTTCCGGGGGCGAGGCCGATGCCGGCGCCCTCGTGTCCGCAGGCGTGGAACAGGCCGGGCACCCGGGGGTCGGGGCCGATCGCCGGGAGGTGGTCGGGCAGGTACGGTCGGAAGCCCGCGTACGTCCGCAGGGCGTGCACCCGCTCCAGGAACGGGAACAGTCCGATCGCGCCGGCCGCGAGCGCCCGTACCGCGGGCAGTGAAAGTGAGTGGTCGAACCCGACCCGTTCGCGGGTGGCCCCGATCAGTACCGGGCCGGCTGCCGTGCCTTCCACGACCGGTGAGGTGCGCAGGGCGGCCGAGTCGCTCGCCACATCGGACACGTAGTCCGCGGCGTACACCTTGTGCCGGACCATCGGGGGCAGTGGTTCGGTCACCAGGATGAAGCCACGCCGGGGGAGCACCGGCAGCCGGACTCCGGCCAGCGCGGCGAGGTCACCGCCCCAGGTACCGGCGGCGTTCACCACCGCCGGCGCGTGGATGTCGCCGCGGTCGGTACGGACACCACGCACCGCACCGTCCGCCGTACGCAGGACTCCGGTCACGGTCCAGCCGGTGTGTACGGGGGCGCCGGAGGCGCGGAGGAGGTGGGCGGCGGCCAGGGCGGGCATGACCTGGGCGTCCTGGGGGTAGTGCATGCCGCCCGTGAGGCCGGCGGCCAAGTGGGGCTCCAGCTCACGAAGTTCGTCGCCCGAAACCGGGTCGGCAGTGACTCCGGCGGCCCGCTGTCCTACGGCGAAGTCCCCCAGCGCGGAAAGGGAGGAGGGGTCCGAGGCGACCACGAGGCCGCCCTTGGCCTCGTACTCGACCGCCGCGCCCAACTGACGCGCCAGGTCGGCCCACAGTCGGGTCGACAGCAGGGCCAGTTCCAGCTCGGGGCCCGGTTCCTTGTCGGAGACCAGCAGGTTGCCTTCGCCCGCACCGGTGGTACCGCCGGCCACCGGCCCTCGGTCCACCACCTTCACGTCGAGGCCGGTCCGCGTGGCGTACAGCGCGCAGGCCGCGCCCGCCATTCCGGCTCCGACGACCACGACATCGCAGGTCAGTCGCTTCGCCACGTCAGTACTATGTCACATGTCGCTCTTTCTGGGGAGACCCCGCAGATATGGCTGCGACGGCCGGTCGGGCAGGCAGCAGGGGGAAAGACGACAGAAGTGGCAGACGGACGGAGGGAGAGGCAGAAGGGGTGGGGTGGTACGCGTTCAGGGTGTCGGGCGGCGGCGCGGATGGCGACCGGGCCTTTGAGGGAGCAGCCGGACGGGGCGAAGGTGCCCAAGCTTTCGGCGGCGACAAACTGGTTGGCCAGGTCGTCCAGCGACAGCGACGTGGTGGAGCGGGGGCGTCGCCGCTGCCGGGGGAGTCGACGGCAGCTCACCGCCGAAGCCCCACCGGTACCACGCCGACGCGGTCGCGGGCGTCACCTCCCCCGTGGGTGACGCCCGCGACCACTCCCCCGGCGCCGGTCCGTCGCCGAGCCCGTGCCGTCACCAGCACATGACGGCCGTCTGACCTGTACCCCACGTGGAGTACAGGCGAACCCGGACCAGATAGCGGCGGCCCCTGACCAGCCGGACCCCGACGGCGGCGTTGCCCGGGCCGCCGCCGTCGTCGTGCCCGGCGAGGAAACGCGGTTCCCCGTCGCGTTCCTCGAAGACCACGAGCACGCTGTCGGCATCGCCGAAGGTACCCACGGTGTAGTCACGGGTCTCCGGCGGTTCGACGGCGAGGTCGGCCTGCTCACCCGGCGCGAGAGCGAGCGGCACCGACCGGAACGGCACCAGCGGGGCCGGTACGCCAGGATCGATGGGCGGGTACCAGCGCAGCACGAACTCCTTGTCCGCCGGTGACGGAGTGGCGGATGGACTCAGCCCCGTGCGGTACCGTTCCGGCTCCAGCACCAGCCCTGGCCCGAACGGCAGTGCCATGACCGACTGCGGGTCCCACACCGGGCCGCGCGCCTCGCAGGCATCCAGTGTGTGCAGGACGTTGGTGTACGTCGTCTGCCGGCTCCAGAAGTTCGGAGGGCCCGCCAGCTCGGCGTAGACGGCCTCGTCGTCCCAGTGGAGCCCGGCGAACGGGCTCTGGTGCTCGTGCACCATGCCGAGCGCGTGCCCGATCTGGTGGAGGACGGTGCCGCGCTCCCCTGGCGGGGTGACGTCGCAACCGAGGTTCATGGTGCGTTCGCCCCAGCCGAGCGACAACGCCTGACGGCCCACGGCCGACCAGGAACCGGCGCCGGCCTGGAAGCCGATCCGCAGTTCCGCCTCGTGCCGGTCGCCGACCTCGGTGAAGATGATGCCGAGGCCCAGGTCCTGCCACTGGCTGAAGCCGTCGCGCACCACGTCCCGCTGTCCCGCGTCGCCGGCCCACGGTACCCGGCGCAGCTCTCCGGTGCCGGGTACCGGGATCGACGAGGCGTCGGAGCCGGTGTCGAGGAAGCAGTAGTGCAGGACCGTCCCGTTGACCCACATGCGCCTACCGGCGAGCAGCGCGCCCAGCCGCTCGGCGGTCAACCCCGGTCCGAAGGACGGGGCCGGCTGCCGGGGCAACGAGCACAGGTGGCGGGCCATACGGCAAGCCTGCCCGCCCGTCGCGCCGGACGCCTGAGTCAGGGGCTACTCAAGTCAACCTGTATCAAACCTGAGTACGCGCACTCCGGTTGATGTGAAGACTTTCGAACAGGACGCGAAGACGCTCCACCCACGCTGGCCGTTCACCGGTCGGGAGGACGAACTGGACGTAGTGCGAACGGCGTTGGCAACCGGACGACGTGGCGTGGTGCTGACCGGGCCGGCCGGCCACGGCAAGACCCGGCTGATCGCGGAGGCCGTCCGGGGAACCGCGCACACCCGGGTGACCGGCTCGCCCGAGGCGCGGTCCCTGCCCTTGGCGGCGTTCGCGCATCTGCTGCCCGACTCCGTCTCACCGCACCGCGCGGTCCGGATCTTGTCTGGCGTACGGATTCTCGTCGTGGACGACGCCCATCTGCTGGACGAGGTGTCCGCCGCGCTGGTCCACCAGCTCGCCGTCCACGGACGGATCCGCCTGGTCGTGGCCGTCGCGGACGCAGTGCCTGTGCCGCCCGCGGTGTCCAGGCTGTGGACCGGCGAGATGCTGCCCCGGCTGGCCCTCCCTCCGCTGCCCAGGCAGGGCACCATGCAGTTGCTGGCCGCGGCCAGGCTGGAACCGCTCACGGCCGGCCGTCTGCACCACGTGTGCCGGGGCGACTTGCGATTGCTGCACGAGCTGGTGACCGAGCTCGGTGCCTCCGGACGGTTGATCACCGTCCCGGAGACGGGTGAGCGGGCCTGGCGGGGCCCGCTTCCGGTGACCCCAGCCGTGCGCGAGCGGCTCGCTCCGGCTCTGGAGCGCCCCGCGTCTGCTGAGCGTGCGACCCTGGAACGCCTGGCGTTCGCGGAACCGCTGCCGCTTGCGTTGGACGGCCCGGACCCGGAGGGCCGCGGCCCGGCGCGAGCCGACCTGGACGTCCTCGAACGCCTGGAGGCGGACGGGCTGATCCACGTCGACGACCTGGGCGCCGTGACCCTGGCCGACCCGCTGCACGGTCCGGCCCTGCGTGCCACGACCGGTCGGCTGCGGGCGCGGCGACTGGGTCGCACGGTCCATGGCCGTGACGCCGCGCTGGCCGCCGAACAGCGCACGCTGGTCCAGCGGATCGAGCGGCTGGACGTCCGGTCCACGCCCACCCCGGTGGGGGACTGGCTGATCGCAGAAGGAGCGCCGCTGCCAACCGGGTACGCCGCCGTCCGCGCGCGGTTCGCGCGCCTGCGCGGCGAGTTGCGGGAAGGGGCGGCATGGGCGCGGGAGGGGCTGCGGCATGCTCCGGGAGACACCGGCTGTCACACCGAACTCAGCCTATCTGAGGGGCAGCTGCTCGGCCCGGCCCAGGCTGACGGCTGGGCCGCAGGGGTGTGCGGCGCCCCCGCTGGCGGGCCGATCGTCCGCACGGCAGGTGCGGGGGACGAGGGCTGTGCGCCCGGGGACGTGCACGCGCTCTACGACGCCGTACGCCTCGGCGTGCCCCAGCGGGTGGCCGGCCGGCTCCCGGACGGCAGCGTGTTCGCGCGGCACGCGGAGGCACTGGTCCGCGGCGACGGTCCCGCCCTGGACCGGTCGGCCGAGGCCCTCCTGGAGCACGGTTTCCTGCTGTTCGCGGCCGAGGCCCACGCCCAGGCAGTACGGGCCCACCGTGATCCTCGTGCCGCCCGGCTCTCCCGTACGCGCGCGCTCGCCCTCGCCCGCCGCTGCCAGGGCGCGCACACCCCTGCGCTTGCCGGACTGGTCCTTGGCGAACTCACTGCCCGGCAACGGCAGATCGTGACCCTCGCGGCGACCGGACTGAGCAACCGGGAGATCGCAGAGCGGCTGACCCTTTCGGTGCGTACGGTCGGCAACCATCTCCACGGCGCTTACACCCGGCTCGGCACGGGTGACCGGGCGGCGCTGCCCTGGCTGGTGGAGCTGCCGGAGCACGAGCCGGCGTGAGCGTCGCACCGGCCGGGCAGCGGCACCACCGAGGGCCGTCCGCCGGGCGCCCTCGCCGTGGCCGCGGTGAGCCCAGGCAGCGGCGCAGTGCGCGGACAGCGCGCTCAGGGCTCCCGTCCCAGGTGCCGCCGGCCGTGCCGGCACCGTGGGCTCACGCCGCTCCGAAGGCCGCGAACGCCCACCCCGTCGCCTGGTGCACCGCGTCGCCGGGCAGCGCCGCACGGGCGTCACGCAGCGCCTCGGCCAGGGACAGACCCGCACCGAGGCCCTTGTGTAGAGCGAGCATCAAGGGCACCACAGCCTCATCGTTGACTGGGGCACTGCTCGCTACCACTCCGGCCGTGCCCAGCGGCAGCAACGCGGCGACGAGGCCGAGGAGTTCATCGGCACCGACTGAGGCGAGCCGGGCGGTGTCGCAGCTGGAGAGGATGATCCGGTACGGGCTGCGGGCGAGTCGTTCGAGGTCGTGCACGATCAGCGGGCCGTCGGCCATGCGCAGCGCGGAGAACAGCGGGCTGTCCGCGCGGAAGGTGCCGTGGGCCGCGAGGTGCGCCAGGCCCGCGCCGTCGAGCTCCGTCAGCACCCGGGGGACCTGCGCCTGCGCGCCCTCCAGGACCGTTGCCGTGCCGTATCGGTCCGCCAGTTCAGACACCTCCGCGCCGCCCGTCGCGAGACCCGGGCCGCGCACCAGTACGGGTCGGCCGTCCGGCGGTGGCTCGGTCTCCCGGGCGCGCAGCCAGCTGCCCGCAGACGGGGACACGCTCAGCACCCGGTCCCGCAACGCCGGCAGCAGTGCCCACGGCACCCGGTGCAGTGCCCCCGGTGGCACGATCACCACCGGCCCGGGACCCAGATGCGGTACGGCTCCGCCCAGCAGCAGCTCCTGCAGCCGCCGGCCCGCCGCCTCCACCAGTGGCAGCCTGGCCTCGGCCCCCGGGTGGGCGAGCCGGCGGAGCCCGGCCTGAACGTGCTCGGCCTCGGCCAGCGCCTCGGTCAGCGTTCCGCCGCCGAACCGACGTACCTTCCCCCTTCCACACAGCAGGACGTGCACCCGTCCGTCCACGACGGCGAGTTCGACCAGCAGCGCGTCGCCGAGCCGGTCCAGCAGCCTGGCCGCGTCCAGGCGGTCACCCGCGCCGGGCGAAGTCCCGTGCCTGTGATGGGTACGGGAGCGGATCTCCCGTTCCAGCCGCCGTCGTTCGCGATCCAGCGCGGGCACCGGGCGACCCTGCGTCCGGGCCTCTTCCGCGCGGGCGGCGATTTCCCGGTAGGCGGTCAGCGCGCGGAGCAGGACCGGATCGGCGGGCGGCCTGGTCGGTGGTGCGGAGAGCACGGTCGCCCGCCACCGCTCGCTCCACACCAGCAGCCGTCGCGGACCGCCCCCGGCGAGGCTCACCTCCTGTGCGAGCGCGGCCAGTTCGGTGCCTTGCGCGGTCACACGGGCCCGTAACTCAGAGGCGCCGAGCGTCATCCGGTGGTCATCCAGCACATCCAGGCCGCGTCGGCAGGCCTCCAGCACGCCGCGCCGGGAACCGGCCGCCTGGGCGCGGAGTGCCTGCGCCGCCCAACCCGTCATCCGGGCCGGCGGCGGTCCGCCGTGCCGGCTGCGCGCGGCCACCGCCAAGTGCCGTTCCGCATCCGCAGTCCAGCCCAGTGCCAACGCGATCCGGCCGGCGAGCAGCGAGGCTTCCGGCGCCGCGGGTGAGCCGAACGCGGTCAGGCGCTCCGCGGTCGCCGCCGCGTCCGCGACCAGCCGTCCCGACCGGCGCCCGGTTGCCACCCGTGCCTCGATCAGCACCAGTTGGGCGTGCATCTGCCACCATTTCCGCCGCTGTGCCGCAAACAGTCGTACAGCGACGGCGGCCCGGGCGATCGCGGTGTGTGCGTCCCCCGCTGAGCGGGCAGCACGCGCGGCGGCCAACAACAACTCCGCCTTGCGGGTGGACTGCCCGCCGAGGCGGTCCAGCAGTGCGATCGCCGCGTCTGCCTCGGCCAGAGCCTCTGGCGCCAGGCCCGCTGCCATGAGTACCTCGCAGCGCCGGATCGAGAGCATGTAGGTCGGAGTGCCGAGCTTGGCGTACCGTTCTCCGGCCTCGTCCAGCAACCGCAGGGCGGCCGGGATGTCTCCGGATCGGAACGCGGCGAGTCCCCGACTCTCCACCACGTCCGCTTTGTCGTGCTCCTGGCCGGTCGTGTCCCACAGCTGCTCCGCCGCCGTGAAGTCGGCGACCGCCCGGTCCACCGCGCCGACCGCCAGATGCACGGTGGCCCGCAGCGTCAGTGCCCGCGCGGTCCAGATGTCGTCGGCGACCTGCCGCAGCACCGGCAGTGCCCGCCGTACGTCCTCCAGTGCCTCCCGGTGATGTCCCAGCACCCACCACACGTAGGCCCGCCGGTACAGCACCCGGGCACGGGTGTGCCCGGTACCCCGGGTGACCCCCCGCTCGAACGATGCGAGCCCCTGTCGTGTGCGCCCCGCGTGCACCAGTGCGACCCCCATGGTCGCGAGCACATCGGCTTCCCGGTCGGCGGACTCGGCGCGTGCGGCTAGGTCCCGGGCCCGTCGCAGGTGCCGCAGCGCGATGCGCAGATCACCGAAGTCCCGCTGCCAGATGCCGAGCACCTGATGGGCGATGCTGGCGTGCAACGGCGACTGGTCGGCGCGTACCACCTGCTCGGCGCGCGCCCGGGCCTCGCCCGGGTCGGCGAACACCATGGGCAGCAGTTCGAGCACCGCCTTGCTTCCCGCTGCTGTCACGCCTCGCATGGTAGTGGCCTGCCGCACCTGACGGCCTGTATCAGGTGGTGGTCCCGCGGCTCTCACTGTCGAACACGGTCATGAGGGGGAGGACACGGCATGGCACCTCAGCGATTCCACGAGCAATTCGACCAGATCCAGCGTTCGATGCCGGACGTTCCACTGGCCATGGGACCGGACGGCGACGCCGGTCTCCTCTACGAGAAGGGCGTGGTCCTCGCCCGGGACGGGGAGGAGGCACGGATCGTCGAGGACACGGTGCGCGCCCACTTCACTGAGACCCGGGGGCTGTTCCCCGACCACGTGCGCCGTACCGGGCCGCAGACCAGCCGCACCGGTGTCACCCGCATCCGGGTCGGTGACCCGGGACAGGGCGACGACCCGGTGCCGCACGCCCTGCGTGCCCTGGGGGAGATGGAGGCCCGCCGGGGACACCAGCTGGCCAGCCGCAACCACGTGGTGCACATCGCGGTCAACGCCTGCCCCGGGGACGAGCCGGTGCCCGCTGTGCGCACCGGTCCGGTCAATCCGGGTGTCGCGGCCGGTGGGTACGACCCCGAGACCGCCGTCCGTGTCCTGGTGGTCGACACCGGTCTCGTGCACGACCACGGTTCCTGCCCGCTCCTCGCCCACACCACGGGCGACGCCCAGGTGGACGAGACCGACGGCGACGGCCTGCTCCACCAGTACGTCGGCCACGGCACTTTCATCGCCGGGATCGTCGCGGCCGTCGCGCCGAACTCCGACATCACCGTCCTCGGCACCCTGAACGACGCCGGTGCCATTCTGGAGTCCGAGTTCGGGGCCAGGCTCTTCGAGGCTGTGGACCGGGCCGGCTGGCCCGACATCATCAGCCTGTCCGCGGGCACTCCGACCACGGGCACCGGGACCACCGGCGGCCTGACCGGTGTGACCGGGCTGATCGGTCTGGAGGCGTTCATGCGGGAACTGCGCTCCCAACGCACCCTGCTGGTTGCGGCCGCCGGCAACAACGCGAGCAGTACGCCCTTCTGGCCCGCCGCGTACGCTGCCCTGCCCGAGTACGCGGACAGCGTGCTGTCGGTCGGCGCGCTGCGTGCGGACGGCGAAGCCGAAGCCTGCTTCAGCAACCACGGCCCCTGGGTGCGGGCTTATGCTCCGGGAGAGCGCCTCACCAGTGCCCTCACCGGTTTCGACACCCCGGTGCCGTACGTCTACCAGCACTCCACCTACGATGCCTGCCGGTTCGGCTTCTCCTATCCCTGCACCTGCCGGTTCCCCTGCCACACCGGGGTGTTGAGTGAGCAACGGGAGAGCACGGGGGCCAAGCCGGACCAGGTGATGTTCGACGGCCTCGCGCAGTGGAGCGGCACCTCCTTCGCCACCCCGGTCGCCGCGGGGCTCGTGGCCGCCCGTATGACGGCGTACCGCGAGCGCGAGCCGCGCATGGCGGGTGCCCGCCTACTGGCGGCCACCGTCGAGCGCGCCGAGGTGCGCGGGGCGCGTGTGCCGGCGCTCCGTCCGGCAACCTGGCGTCCGGTCCCGCTCGCCGTCCCGGCACTGCCCGCATGACGGCCGGAACCCTCCGCTCCACGGCGTACGATGACGTCCCGCACGGGAGGGGTGGAGCCGTGGACCGAACAGAGGTCGGCACGTTGGTCCAGTCCGCGGTTGACGGAGACGCCGGGGCCTGGAAGGCGCTGGTGGAGGGGATGAGTCCGCTGGTGTGGTCCGTGGTGCGCGCGCACCGGCTCTCCGACGCCGATGGACACGAGGTCTACCAGACCGTGTGGTTCCGCTTCGCCCAGCACCTCGGCCGGATCCGCGAGCCCGACAAGGCCGGCTCCTGGTTGGCCAGTACGACCCGCCACGAGTGCCTGAAGGTACTGAAGAGCCTGACGCGGCTGACCCTGACCGACGATCCGCACGTCCTGGACCGGGCCAGCGAGGAGCGGACGCCGGAGCAGTCCGTGATCGAAGCCGAGGAAGCGGCGGACCGGGCCGAACGCGTCCGCCGCCTGTGGCAGGAGCTGGACGGACTGGGGGAGCGCTGCCGGCAGCTGCTGCGCGTGCTGATGGCCTCTCCGCCGCCCAGCTACGGGGAGATCTCGGCAGCGCTCGGTATTGCGGTCGGTAGCATCGGGCCGCTGCGCCAGCGTTGTCTGCGTCGGTTGCGCGCCCGGATGGACGCACGGGGTGCGGCGTGAACGGACACGGCGACCATCGGCATGACGACCGGCACGACGATGACCGGTACGTCGACCGGCGTGACGGGTACGTCGACCGGCGTGACGGGTGCGACGGCCGGCGTGACGCCAACCGGCACGACGAGTTTCGGCACGCCCGGAACGGGCCGCCGCCACCGGATGGGCGGGACGAGGACCTGGCGGACACCCGGCTGGAGGAAGAACTGCGCAGGGCGGTCACCATGCTGGACCCCGTCCCGGACGGCCTACGCCAACTCGCCTTGGACGCCTATGCGTTGTACGACCTCGACGCCGAGATCGCCGAACTGACCTTCGATTCGCTGGTGGATGCCGTGCCGGTGCGGGGTGTCACGGACGCGCCACGGATGCTGACCTTCCGCGCGGGGGAGGTGACCGTCGACGTCGAGGTCACCGGCGACGGGCTGATGGGGCAGGTGCTGCCGCCGCAGACGGCGAGGATCGAGGTGCTCGGTGGCCCGCACGCCGTCCGACCGCTCACGACCGACGCCCTCGGCCGCTTCACCGGGGACACCCCGTCGGCCGGCCCGTTCGCCCTGCGGCTGCGGACCGGCGCGGAGGTCATCGTCACGGAGTGGCTACGGGCCTGACCGCCTCACCAGGTGACGGGCAGGGTCTGCGGCCCGCGAATCATCGTCTTGTGCCGCCACTGCACCTGCTCGGGTGGTACGGCGAGCCGCATCCCGGGCAGCCGCTCCAGCAGTGTGTCCACCAGCAGTTCGATCTGGAGTCGGGCCAGCACCGCCCCGGTGCAGAAGTGCGGCCCGTTGCCGAACGCCACGTGCGGGTTCGGGTCGCGGTCGGGATCGATGCGGTCCGGGTCCGGAAAGACGTCCGGATCGTAGTTGGCGGCCAGATAGGAGACGTACACCGGCTCGCCCGCGGCGATCCGGTGGCCGGCGATCTCCACGTCCTCCAGCGCGATCCGGGAGAGGCCCACACTGGTGCGGTGCGGGATGTAGCGCAACAACTCGTCCAGCACGGGCCCCCGTGCTTCGGGGCGCGTTCGCATCCGTTCCATCAGCTCTGGACGGGTCAGCATCAGAAACAGCATCTGCCCGCAGTTGTGCGTGACGGCTTCGCCGCCGATCTGCAGCGGCCCGGCGAGCCCGACGGCCTCCTGCTCGCTGACCTCCCCGCGTGCCACTGCACCGCCGAGCAGCGCATACACGTCTTCACCCGGGTTGTCGGCACGGGCCCGGACCACCGCGGTGATCCAGCCGTACAGGCCCTTCTTCGCCTTGTCCGCAGCCTCGGAGCCGCCGGAGGTGGAGATGATCTGCCGCGTCCACGCGTGCACCTGGTCCCGGTCACCGGCGGGCACTCCCATCACCTCGCTGACCACGGTGATCGGGAACGGTTCAAGCACCCGCTCGATCAGATCGGCGGGCGGCCCGTCCTGGAGGACCCCGTCCACCAGGACGTCCAGGATCGCCTGCGCGCGGGGTCGTAGCCGCTTCATGGAACTGACCGTGAAGGCGCCGGCGACCGGTTTGCGCAGTCGGTTGTGGTCGGGCTGGTCGGCCCAGGCCAACGAGCCTGGACGGGGGGCGAAGTTCGGTGCGAGACGTGTGACCTGACGGCGGGTCACCTCGGTGCGGCTGAACCGGGGGTCATTGGTGATCAGTTTCACGTCGTCGTAGCGGGTCGCCAACCAGGCCCAGCCCTCGCCGAAGGGCAGCCGGATCCGGGTCAGGGGGCCCTCGCGCATGAGTCCGGCGAGGACCGGGTCGAAGTCCGTCCCGTCCATGTCGAGCGCGGGCCAGTCCCGTACGGGCGGTGGGGCCTGGTCGGTGAGTGTGGTCTCCTCGGTCATGCCCTTCACCCTCGTACGCTCACCGACCGCTGTCCTGCCGGAGTGCTCCAGCCGGAGGGGTGTACGGCGTCGGCGAGCGTGGTCAGCGCCGAGGGCAGACGGTCGAGGCCCGGCCGGTCCGCCCGGCTCGTCCATGGAGGTCTCCCGCCGGATCCCCACCAAGCCAGCGGTGCGGGCCGACGGGGTGGTGCGGCACCGGCCCGCACCGCATGACTCCGCCCCGGCCGGGGCACCGACCGGGGCGGACGTCACACGCGGGGGGCGGGCGGCTAGGCGCCGCCGGCACATTAGCGCAAGGAGGCCAGCGTCTCGTTCCAGGTGGCCGACGGGCGCATGACCGCGTCCGCCTTGGCCTTGTCGACCTTGTAGTAACCGCCGATCTCGGCCGGGGAGCCCTGGACGGCGATCAGCTCGTCCACGATCTTCTGCTCGTTCGCCGCGAGCGTCTCGGCGAACGGCGCGAAGGCCTTGGCCAGGTCGGCGTCGTCGGTCTGCTGGGCCAGCTCCTGCGCCCAGTACAGGGACAGGTAGAAGTGGCTGCCGCGGTTGTCGATGCCGCCGACGCGACGGGTCGGTGACTTGTCCTCGTTGAGGAAGGTCGCCGTGGCGCGGTCGAGGGTGTCGGCGAGGACCTTGGCACGGGCATTGCCGGTGGTCTCGGCGAACTGCTCGAAGGCCGGCACCAGGGCGAAGAACTCGCCCAGGGAGTCCCAGCGCAGGTAGTTCTCCTTGACCAACTGCTGGACGTGCTTCGGCGCGGAGCCGCCGGCGCCCGTCTCGAACAGGCCGCCGCCCGCCATCAGCGGCACGACCGACAGCATCTTGGCGCTGGTGCCCAGTTCAAGGATGGGGAAGAGGTCGGTCAGGTAGTCGCGCAGGACGTTGCCGGTGACGGAGATGGTGTTCTCGCCGCGGCGGATGCGCTCCACCGACAGCTTGGTGGCCTCGACCGGGGCGAGGATCCTGATGTCCAGGCCCTCGGTGTCGTGGTCCAGCAGGTACTGCTTGACCTTGGCGATGAGCTGTGCGTCGTGCGCACGGTTCTCGTCCAGCCAGAACACCGCCGGGTCGCCGGTGGCACGGGCGCGGGTGACGGCCAGCTTGACCCAGTCGCGGATCGGGGCGTCCTTTGCCTGGCAGGAGCGGAAGATGTCGCCCTCGGCGACCGGCTGCTCCAGGACGACGTTGCCGGCCTGGTCGACCAGGCGGACGGTGCCTGCCGCCGGGATCTCGAAGGTCTTGTCGTGGGAGCCGTACTCCTCGGCCTTCTGCGCCATCAGCCCCACGTTCGGCACCGAGCCCATGGTGGACGGGTCGTAGGCGCCGTTGGCCCGGCAGTCCTCGATGACGGCCTGGTAGACACCGGCGTACGAGGAGTCGGGGATGACCGCGAGGGTGTCGTGCTCCTGGCCGTCCGCCCCCCACATGTGGCCCGACGTGCGGATCATCGCCGGCATGGAGGCGTCGACGATGACGTCCGAGGGGACGTGCAGGTTGGTGATGCCCTTGTCCGAGTCGACCATGGCGAGGTCCGGACCCTCGGCCAGCTCGGCCTCGAAGGAGGCCTTGATCTCGGCGCCCTCGGGCAGGCCGTCCAGGCCCTTGAGGATGACGCCCAGGCCGTCGTTCGGGGTCAGGCCCGCCGCCGTGAGGGTACCCGCGTACTTCGCGAACGTCTTCGGGAAGAAGGAGCGCACCACGTGGCCGAAGATGATCGGGTCGGAGACCTTCATCATCGTGGCCTTCAGATGCACGGAGAACAGGACGCCCTCCTCCTTGGCGCGGGCGACCTGCGCGGCGAGGAAAGTGTTCAGCTCGGCGGTGCGCAGGACCGCGGCGTCGACGACCTCGTCCTTGAGGACGGGCACGGACTCGCGCAGCACGGTGGTGGTGCCGTCCTCGCCCACCAGCTCGATCCGCAGCGTGCCGTCCTCGGCGATCACCGCGGACTTCTCGGTGGAGCGGAAGTCGTTCTCGCCCATGGTCGCCACGTTCGTCCTGGACTCGGGGGTCCAGGCACCCATGCGGTGCGGGTGGGTCTTGGCGTAGTTCTTCACCGAGGCGGGAGCACGGCGGTCGGAGTTGCCCTCACGGAGCACCGGGTTGACGGCGGAGCCCTTGATCTTGTCGTAGCGGGCGCGGATCTCACGCTCCTCGTCGGACTTCGGGTCGTCCGGGTAGTCCGGCAGCGCGTAGCCCTTGCCCTGCAGCTCTGCGATCGCGGCCTTCAGCTGCGGGATCGACGCCGAGATGTTCGGCAGCTTGACGATGTTGGCCGCGGGCGTCTTGGCCAGGTTGCCCAGCTCGGTCAGCGCGTCGGCGATGCGCTGGTCCTCGTTCAGGTACTCCGGGAAGACGGCGATGATGCGCCCGGCCAGCGAGATGTCGCGGGTCTTCACGGGTACACCGGCTTGCGAGGCGTACGCCTGGATCACCGGCAGGAACGAATGCGTCGCCAGGGCCGGGGCCTCGTCTGTGTAGGTGTAGATGATGGTCGAGTCAGTCACCGGGTGCTCCGCTCCACGTCTGCAACATTGCTCGACATCAAGATATCTCGTGATCGGGTCCGGCTCGACAGGGGTCCGGCCCGGAAACACGGTGTCGGGCCGGAGCGCCGGTCGCCCGGTTCACTGCCAGGGCGTCGCGGCGAGGGCGGCGCCCGGGCAATGAACCGGGGCGACGGTTCGGGGACGACGATCCGGGGCCAGATCGTCGCCCGCCCGGTCGCTCCCGGACTGCCCCACCACGGCCTGGCGGACGTGCCCGGCATCCCCTAGAAGTTCCGCGCGGCGTACCGTCAGCCGTCTGCGGCACCCTCGTGGCCGGTCGATTCGAGCAGTTTCCCCGCAGGGCGTCCGCGGGATCCTCGCGGCCTGCTCAGTCGGTCAGGGACGGCACCGGCGCCGTGCCGTCCCCGCTGCGCTGCTGGGGGATGACCACCGCGCCCTGCTGCAGGGTCACCGTGCGCGTGGGGTATGGGATGCCGATGCCCTCGTCGTGGTAACGGCGGTGCAATCGCTTGATGAACTCGTGCTTGATCCGGTACTGGTCACTGACCTCACCGACACCCAGGATGACCGTGAAGTCGATGCTGGACTCGCCGAAGGTGTGGAAGCGTATCGCCGGCTCGTGGTCCGGCACGGCGCCGGCGACCTCGGTCATCACTTCGGCGATCACGTCCATGGTCACCCGCTCCACGTGCTCCAGGTCGCTGTCGTATCCGACGCCCACCTGGACCAGGACGGTCAGCTCCTGCTCGGGACGCGTGTAGTTGGTCATGTTCGTCTGCGCCAGCTGCCCGTTGGGGATGACCACCAGGTTGTTGGACAGCTGCCGCACCGTCGTCTGGCGCCAGTTGATGTCGACGACATAACCCTCCTCGCCGCTGCTGAGCCGGATGTAGTCACCGGGCTGCACGGTCTTCGAGGCGAGGATGTGGACGCCGGCGAAGAGGTTGGCGAGCGTGTCCTGCAGGGCCAGGGCCACCGCCAGGCCACCGACACCCAAAGCGGTGAGCAAGGGCGCTATGGAGATGCCGAGCGTCTGGAGCACGACCAGGAAGCCGAGCGCCAGGACCAGGACACGGGTGATGTTGACGAAGATCGTCGCCGAGCCCGCCACGCCCGAGCGGGACTGGGTGATCGCGCGGACCAGATCGGAGACCACTCGGGCCGCGGACACGGTCGCCACGACGATCAGCCACACCAGAAGGGTCTGGTAGACATTGGACCGGACGGTCTTGGCCAGCGGCAGCGCCGTCGCCGTCCCCGCCAGGCCGCCCGCGATCGCGGCCCAGGGGACCACCGAGCGCAGCGCGTCCACGATGATGTCGTCGCCGCTCCAACTGGTCCGCTTGGCGTGCTTCGCCAGCCAGCGCAGCAGCCCGCGCGACAGGAAGGCGAGCAGCAGTCCGGCCGCCAGGGCGATTCCGGCGAGCACGAGGTGGTGCAGGGTGGGCGTGGAGGTCACCGGTCACCTCCGGGCGGGACCGTTGCCGGCCGGATACGAAGTTGCGTCACGATGTCACCTGCTCGATGTCCGGAATGTGCGACCGCGCGGGCCAGCCGTCCGCCGGTGACCCGCGCGCTCGCACATCCTGCCGCATCCGGCACACCGCTTCGTACCCGGACTGGCCGCGTGCGGGCCGCTCACTGGCAGCGCGCGGGCCGCTCGGACGATGCCCACGGCGAGTTCCGCCTGATCGCAGTCGCTGCCGTGCGCCGCGGTGGCGGGTGTGCGGTACGAGGTGAAGGGTGTGCCGTACGAATGGCGGGCGCGCTGTGCCACCAGACGCTGGCGAGGGCCAGGACGACGGCCCGTGCCACCGACGCGTAGGGCACCGTGTCGGCCGTGATCGGTGGGGACCGCGGCAGGCAGGACGGTACGGTCACGCGGGCCACCCAGAGCGCCGCGATCTGGCTGATGGGGCGGGCTCCCGCGACCCAGTCCACGGCGGCGCCCCCATGCAACGCCTGCGGTCCCGGCCGAATCCGGACTGAATCCGGACTGAATCCGGACTGAATCCGGAGGGCCCGCGGTCCAGCGCGACCGCCGCGTGAGCGGGCGGGACTGCCGAGGGAACCGTTCCGGGCCCGCCGCCGGGGGCTCACTGGTCCGTGAACGAGCCGTGCCGCCCGGCTCCCGCCGCGAAGCGTGCGGCACCCTTGGCGCTCTCCGTCAACACGTCCAGCCCGTACCGCAGTTCCCTGCCCATCGCTTCCTGCTCCGCCATCCCCTCCTGATCCAGGAGCGACGCGCGGTCACTGCGCAGGCACGCCTGCGGGAAGCGGGCGAGGTCCGCTGCCAGTGCCTCGGCCTCGGCCCGGGCGGTTCCGGTGGGCACCACACGGTTGGCGAGCCCCATCCCGTACGCCTCGCGGGCCGCTACCGGGCGACCGGTGAGGACCATGTCCATGGCCCGGCTGGTGCCGATCAGCCGGGGCAGCCGTACCGTGCCCCCGTCGATCAGGGGCACGCCCCAGCGGCGGCAGAACACCCCGAACACCGCGTCCTCCTCCGCGACCCGAAGATCGCACCACAGGGCGAGTTCGAGACCACCCGCGACCGCGTACCCGGCCACCGCCGCGATCACCGGCTTGGACAGACGCATCCGGGTCGGCCCCATCGGGCCGTCTCCGTCCTCCGCCACCCGGTTGCCGCGCTCTGTGTCGATGGCCTTCAGGTCCGCGCCCGCGCAGAAGGTGCCGCCCTCACCCCACAGGACCGCCACCCGTGCACGGTCGTCCTCCTCGAACGCCCGGAAGGCGGCGGTGAGTTCGGCGGCCGTCGGAGCGTCCACCGCGTTGCGTGCCGCAGGCCGGGAGAGGACGATCGTGGTGACGTGCCCCTGTCGCTCGATCCGGACCGGCATGGGGACCTCCTCCTGTTGTTGCGTCGGCACCGTCCAGGGTCGTGCTCGTACACCGGGCGGCGAGTGACTTGCCGGTAGCCTCTCAGGGATTCGCACGCGGGTCAGCCGGGAGGCCGGCGCCGGCTGCGGCCGGACGCTCAGATGACCTTCATCCGCACCAATGCCCCCAGGGCCAGCGCCCCCGGCAACAGCGGTACCCACACGGTGATGAGGCGGTAGGCCAGTACCACCGCCGTGGCCAGCGCAGCCGGGCCGCCCACCGCGACCAGCGCCACGATCAGCGCGGCCTCGACGGAGCCCAGCCCGCCCGGCGTGGGCACCAGCGCCACCGCGGCCGTCGCCGCGAGATAGGCCAGAGCCATGTGCGCGGGCGGCACCGGGAGGCGCAGCGCCTGGCCGACCGCGGCGAGGCCGGCCGCCTGGAGCGCCGGGAAGGCCAGCGAGCCACCCCACAGGGCCAGGGCGCGAGCTGGCCGGCTGTGCACCGACCGGGCCTCGCCCAGGGCGTCGCGCACGAACGCGGACACACGGCTGCGCAGCCGCCGTACCAGCGCCAGGACGGCCCCCGCAGCGACCAGGAGCCCGGCCGCGCCCAGCAGCAGCGGGAGTACTGCGCCGTCCGGCAGCAGGGGGCCAAGGCGCAGCGCACCGGGGAAGGCGACCAGCAGTGCCGTCAGCAGGCCGAGTCGGCCCACGCACTCGGCCATCAGGTACAGGGCGAGCGCGGCCGAGGAGCGGGCCAGCGGCACCCCGCACACGGTCATGAAACGCAGGTTGACGGCGCTCGCGCCCAGCCCGGTCGGCAACAGGTGGTTGGCCGCCCCCGCCGCGAACTGAGCCGCGAGCAGCCGTGCCTTGGGCAGCGGCTGTACTACCGCGCCCTGCCGGGTGAACGCGGCGGCCACCCAGGTCAGACAGGTCGCACCGGACGCGGCCAGCAGCCACGGCACGGAGGCCGTCCGCAACTGGCCGAAGCCCTCGGCGAGCACCGAGCGGTGCCGCACGGCGGCCACGGTGACGAGCAGGAGCGGCACCAGGCACAGCAACCGGCGGACGGGGACACGCCACAGGCGTGTTCCCCGGGGCAGTGGCGAGAGCGGACGACGCGGGGGCAGCGGGACGTCAGTCACATTCCCAGAGGTTTTCCCTGCCGTTCCAACGGCGGGTGGACGAACCGGGGACGGCGCCTTACAGACTGGGGTCATCGCGACCTTCGGGTGGGCGGGGCGGAGGGGCGCCGGTTGAGGAGAATGAGTGCGGACATTGACCTCAACGAAGCTTGAGGTTCTAGGTTCTGTCCCATGAGCATGGAAACCACTGCATGGACGCAGTTGCACACCGTGATGACCGCGCAGCAGGAGCGCCGTCCCTTCGCCCGCGCCACACTGCGCCGCATCGCCGCCTTCGCCCGCCCGCACCGCGCGGGCATCATCCGTTTCGTGCTGCTCGGGGTGGTGACCGCGTTGCTCGCGGTGGCGACCCCCGTGCTGGCCGGCCGCGTCGTCGACGCGATCGTGTCGGGGCACGACTCGGGCACGGTCATCCGGCTCTCCCTGCTCATCGCGCTCGTCGCCGTTGCCGAGGCGGGTCTCGGCATCCTCAGCCGGCGCCTGTCGGCGACGCTCGGGGAGGGGCTCATCCTCGACCTCAGAACGGCTGTGTTCGATCATGTGCAGCGCATGCCCGTCGCGTTCTTCACACGTACCCGTACGGGAGCACTGGTCAGTCGTCTCAACAACGATGTGATCGGCGCCCAGCGGGCGTTCGCCAATACCCTCTCCGGTGTGGTCAGCAACGTGGTCACCCTGTTGCTCACCCTCGCCGTGATGCTCACCCTGTCCTGGCAGATCACCCTCCTCGCGCTGGTGTTGCTGCCGGTGTTCGTGCTACCGGCACGCCGCATGGGCAGCAGGATGGCGCGCATGCAGCGGGAGGCCGCGGCGCTGAACGCGGCCATGGGCACCCGGATGACCGAGCGTTTCTCCGCCCCCGGCGCCACCCTGGTGAAGCTGTTCGGCCGCCCGGAGGAGGAGTCGGCCCAGTTCGCGGCACGTGCCGCCCGGGTCCGGGACATCGGGGTGCGCACGGCGACCGCCCAGTCGGTCTTCATCACCTCGCTGACCCTGGTCTCCGCTCTGGCCCTGGCGCTCGTCTACGGCCTCGGCGGCTGGTTCGCGCTGCACGGCACTCTGCAGCCCGGCGCCGTCGTCTCCCTCGCCCTGCTGCTGACCCGTCTGTACGCCCCGCTGACCGCGCTCGCCGGGGCGCGGGTCGAGGTGATGAGCGCCGTCGTCAGCTTTGAGCGGGTCTTCGAGGTGCTGGACCTGAAGCCGCTCATCGAGGAGGGCCCGGAGGCCCGAGAGGTTCCCGAGGGCCCGGTCGCCGTCGAGTTCGAGGACGTACGCTTCTCCTACCCCTCCGCCGACCAGGTCTCCCTCGCCTCCCTGGAAGAGGTTGCCGCCCTCGACACCCGAGGCGGTTCGGAGGTTCTGCACGGCATCTCGTTCCGCGCCGAACCCGGCGAGACCATCGCGCTCGTCGGCTCGTCCGGCGCCGGGAAGTCCACCATCGCGCAGCTCCTGCCGCGGCTGTACGACGTCGACTCGGGCGCCGTCCGGATCGGCGGGGCCGACGTCCGGGACCTGACCGCCGCGTCCCTGCGGGCCACCCTCGGCATGGTCACCCAGGACGGTCACCTCTTTCACGACACCGTGCGGGCCAACCTGCTCCTGGCCCGGCCGGACGCCACCGACAACGAGCTGTGGGACGCGCTCGGCCGCGCCCGCCTCGCCGACGTCGTACGCGCGCTGCCCGACGGCCTGGGCACCGTCGTCGGTGAGCGTGGCTACCGGCTCTCCGGAGGCGAACGCCAGCGCATGACCATCGCCCGACTGCTGCTGGCCCGGCAGCGCGTGGTCATCCTGGACGAGGCCACCGCCCACCTGGACAACACCTCCGAGGCAGCCGTCCAGGAGGCCCTGGGCGAAGCCCTGGACGGTCGCACGGCCGTGGTGATCGCCCACCGCCTCTCCACCGTCCGCACCGCTGACCAGATCCTGGTCGTGGAGTCCGGCCGGATCGCGGAACGGGGTACGCATGAGGAGCTGCTGGCGGCGGCCGGGCGGTACGCGGAGCTGTACCGGACGCAGTTCGCGCAGCGCGACGCAGGGGCGGCGGAGGCGACCGGGGTGCCGTCTCTCTGAGCACCCGCGGAGCCTTCTCCGGTGGCGGCGGCACCGATGCGGGGGATCGGGGCGGGCCCTGTCCCGGACCGGCGGGGCCCGGGACGGACATCTCGCCATACGAGCAGGTAACCACGAGTGAGACGTGTAACCAGTAACGATCTTGACTCATGTCTTGTGTGATTCCCCGGCCCCTCTAACCTCCGTCCATGGCATTTCTTTCAAGCCGCCGCAAAAAGGTGCGACTTGCCCCGGAGCTCGACGATCAGGATCTGAGCAAACTCCTGAAGGCTCTGCTGGCGACCACCAGGACCGGCACCATTGCGACGACCGACCTGTGCGCGGCCCAGATCTCCCGGCTCCTGGACCAGAGCCCGGGGGACTGGGACCGCCGCAGTCACCGGATCTGCGTCCTGGCGGACTACCTCTCTGCGACGTCCGTGACGCGGTCCTGGGCCACTCGCGAGCCCCGTAACGCGAACGCGCTCATCCTGCACGCCTGGACGCAGGTGGAACGCGGCCGTTCCGGGGGCGGCCTGGAAGACCCCGACGCCACCGTCGAGACATGTCTGCGGGCCGCCGAACTCGTTCCGGAGGACCCCACTCCATGGGTGGCCCTGCTGAACGTGGCACGCCTGGAACGCTGGGCCCAGCCTCAGGCGTTCGGGGTGTGGAACGAGGTCCTCGCGCGCGACCGCTGGAACCGTGAGGCCTACCTGAGCATGCTGGGCTACCTCACGCCGGAGGAAGGGGGGTCGCGCATCCAGGTCATGGAGTTCGTGGACGCGCTGAGCGCGCGCATGCCCGCCAACGCGCCCTGCGCCGGGACCGAGCTCACGGCACAGGTCCTCCAGTACCACGCGCTGCTGGACCGGGGTGGATTCGAAGCGTTGGTCGCACGGAACCACTGGTCGCAGGCGATGGCCGTCAAGGCTCTCGACCGGGCGGCCGGCACCTGGGTGCAGCCGGGATTCCTCCGCCACGCCAGGGCACTCGCCGACCTCAACATCCTCGCCTACGCGCTGATGGCCGCGGACCGCAGGCGCGAGGCGCACCCGGTCTTCGAGGCCCTGGGCGGCTCCGTCACCCCCTGGCCCTGGCACGTCGTCGGCGATCCCGTGGCCGAGTTCGACCAGGCGCAGCGCAGAGCGGCCGCGGGCCGGTGAACGCCGGGCGGTGCGGCCCCGACGACGACGGCGCAGCAGCAGCGCGAACACCGTCACCGGCATGAGCAGCGGCAGCAGCGGCTTCCACGCGGCTGTGCCCGGTCCGCTGTGCGACCGCTGCGCCACGGATGCCTGGAGCGGGGTGGGCGAGCCCAGCCAGATCTCACCGGACTCGTCGTCGGTCGGCGTGGTCAGCGATGCTGCAACGGCCTTTGCCATGAGGGTGTCGTCGCCGATCTGGTGCATCGGCACGCTGGCGAGATCGACGCTGGTCCATGAGGTGGCACCAGGCTTTAGGACCGCGACGAAGGAGTACGGCCAGCCTGGGATGAACGGCGACGCGGACTGCGCCCGCCCATAGACATGGCGGAGCAGCTGGCCCGCCGAGCACGGCGCGTCCGACCGTAACCAGGGCGATACATCGACCAACCAGCACCAGCCGGTCACCTTCGAAGCCCGGCAGGGGCAGCCCGGCCGGTAAGGACCGCAACCTGTCCACGTCGATCCGCCCGTGGCCGAGGGTCCCGTACAAACGCTCCCTGCCCACGACGGTGTTCGAGCACCAGCGTCAAATCCACCGGTGAGACCCCCGGCCCGTCGACGCACAGCAGCGCGTCCGCCGGCTCGAACAGTTCGTCACGCCGGGCGGTCAGACGCTGCCGACGAGTGGCGCCGCATCACGCACCCCGTCGTGACGAGCAGGGCCGCGAGGGCCCCGCCGAGCGCGGGCCAGTACACGTAGCGGTAGTTGGACTCAGGGACGGTGGGCAGGTACGCGAGGATGTACAGCGCGCCGCTTGCCCCGAGCAGCCGGATCTCCCTCGCATAGGGTCCCGGCCACCGACGGCGCAGCGTGAGCACCAGGGAGACGACTAGCCAGAACCAGCCCTGGAACAGCAGTGGAACGTCGCGTACGAAGGCGGTGACGTAGCTGCCCAGCGTGGACTTGAGCTGGTGGTCGACTGGCGCACTCGCCACCGCAGGGATGCTGCGCGCGGAGGCGGTGGAGCCGCTCTCGAAGAACTGGTTGCCCTGGAAGAGCAGTCTGGCGAAGACGCGGAGCCGGTACCGGGTGTACCTCACCGGGTGGTGCGGGATCTGCTGCGTCCACATCTGGACGAGCACGGAGGCGTGGCGGCCCAGTTCCGTAGGGCCGAGTGAGCGGTCGCGCGGGTAGCAGTGGAAGTAGGCGTCGCTCACGATGTCGTGCTGCTGGCACGTGGTGGCGGCCGAGACCAGGCGGTTGCGGAAGTCCAGGCTTGCACCAGCCTGCTGGGCGGCCGTGCGCACCTGGTCCGGCGGCAGGACGTGGACGAGATCGTCCAGCGGGATCTGCGCGTATTGGTGGGTTGCCACCGGGTCGGTGGCAACCGAGACGCCGGCGCTCCCGGCGACGGTGACCGCGACGAGGAGCCCCGCAGCGCCGAACCACCGGCGTCGGCCGCGTGCCGTCGGCCAGATCCCGAGCACCAGCAGCACGAAGACCGGAATGACGGCCGGTACGGCGTTCTTGCGGACGAGGACGGCGTAGGCGAGGAACAACACGCCCAGGGTCAGCAGCGCCCACCGGGTGCTCACGAGCCGGTCCTTAGGCAGCTCACGGGCGACGAGCGCCACCGCGCAGGCCGCGAGCAACACGTACGCTAGATGGACGTCGCTCCAGACCACACCGGTGAGGTTCACGATGTTGGGCGCGAGCCCGACCGCCAGGACGGCCAGCGAGAGGCCGCGGCTGCCAGTCCTGCGCCAGACCAGCACCGCGAGCACCCACAGTGCCGCCCACAGGACCGCCACCTGCAGTGCGGCCATGGCAGACATGGCTCCGGTGGTGTGGATCAGCGCACGCCACAGCAGGACCAGCACCGGCGGATGCCAGTCAGTCACCGGCCGCTGCCGCAGCGCCTGCAGCAACTGGTCGGTGCTGTCAGGGCTCAGATACCCGGGATGGAAGACGGCGGCCACGGCGTACCCGCAGACCACGGCGACAGCGGCCAGGCCCCACGGCCAATGCGCCTCTTGGCGGACGGTCTTGAGGCGCTCGGAACCTGGGCGGCGGGCGGTACCCGGCGCCACTGTGGCCGTCGCTGCCGGATTCAAGACCGGGCCGGATCCCGCGACCCGGGCCGGTCCCTGCTCGGCGAAGACGAGCGTGCGGTAGACGGTGAAGCGCAGCACCGTCGCCGTCGCCCAGCCCATGAGCCTGGCCGCGTTGTCGCTCCACGTCGAGTCGAGGCCCAGGAGCCCGTGTCCGACGTAGACCGGCGCGGCGGTGACGAGCAGGCCGGCCAGGTTGATGCCCAGGAACCAGGAGACCTCGCGCCAGGCGACAGCGTCCTTGCGGTCGCGATAGGTCCAATACCGGTTGCCCAGCCAACTCACCGCCACTGCCACCATGGTGGCCAGGGCCGACGCGGCGACCGGTGCCGAGTGCAGTACCCCCTTGCTGGAGAACGACGCGCCGGAGATCAAGACGTTGAACGCGGTGAACTCCACCACGAACGCCACCGCTCCGATCACGCCGAAAGCCGCAGCCTCCCGCCAGATGTTTCGCACCCAACTGGCCGCCTGCGGGCGCCACGTCGTTCGCTGCAGCACAATATGCACCTAAGGTATGCGATATGGACAAAACCGACAAGAAAAATAGTCGGCGATGATGAGGTGTATGGGGAAGGGAGGCTTTCGATGACTCCAACGGTCGCATGTGTCGTGCCGTGTCACAACGAGGAGGTGGCCATCGGCAAGGTCGTTTGTGACCTGAGAGAAGCCCTGCCGGAGGCGGTCGTCTATGTCTACGACAACGCTTCCACGGACGGCACCGTCGCTGAAGCGCTCGGGGCGGGCGCGATCGTGCGCCACGAACCGCGCAAGGGCAAGGGCAACGTCATTCGCCGAGCCTTCGCCGACGTCGAGGCCGACGCTCTCCTGATCATCGACGGTGACGACACTTACGACACCTCGCACGCTCGTGAGATGGTCGACCTGCTCTTCGAAGGCCCCTACGACCAGGTGGTGGGCGCCCGCCGCCAGACCGTGGACGGCGCCTACCGAACCGGTCACGCTGTGGGCAACAAGATGCTCACCGGCACCGTGCGTTCGCTGTTCGGCAACGACGTCAGCGACATGCTCAGCGGCTACCGCGTCTTCTCCCGCCGTTACATCAAGTCCTTCCCCGCGCTGTCGCACGAGTTCGAGACCGAGACCGAGATGACGGTTCACGCGCTCAGCTTGCGCCTGCCCACAGCCGAGATCGAGGTCGGCTTCAAGGACCGCCCGGCCGACAGTACGAGCAAGTTGCGTACCTACCGGGACGGTTGGTGCATCCTGAAGCTCATCCTGGGCCTCGCCCGCCGCCAGCGCCCTTCCCTGTTCCACTCCGTCATCGCTGGACTGTTCGCTGCCATCTCGCTCGCGCTCGGTATCCCGGTGGTCGTCGAATTCGCCCGCACCGGGGTCGTGCTCCGCCTCCCCACCGCGGTACTGGCCGCCGCGATCATGATCATTGCGGTGCTCGTGCTGATGGGCGGGTACATCCTGGAGTCGTTCATGTACATGCGTCAGGAACAGGCGCGCCTGGCCCATCTCCGCTACCCGGCACCGTCGCGCGGCGTGGACTACATGACGGTCGAGCTGCTGGACGACACCACCCGGAAGATCTTGCCTGGCACCGTGTGACGGAGCGCCCCGTCCACGACCGGCCACGCCTCGGAGCGGAAGGACAAGCCCGTCACCGCCCGCGAGGTGCGGCGCGGACAGCTGGCCGGGGCCGTCCGGCGGATCTTCGACGCCTCGGGTGACACTCCCCTGCCGTCGAGGAGCGCCTGGGCGTCTTGGGGTCGTCAGTCCAGAAGCTGGCGTCGCATGGCCCTGACGGCCAGCCGCCATGCGACGGCGCACAGTATCAGCAGGAACGTGCACCACCCCGGCCGGCGCGGCGAGAAGAACGGCTTCAGGGAGCAGGACTTCGCCGAGCTGCTGGATGCCGCCCACCAACAGCTCGGCGGAAAGATCGTGCTGGTCTGGGACAACTCCACCCAGCACAAGGACGCGCTGATGCGCGAGTTACCGGCGGCCCGGGAGCGGTGGCTGACCGTCTTTCGCCTGCCGGCCTACGCGCCGGACCTGGACCCGGCTGAAGGTGTGTGGGCGAACCTGAAGAACGACCTGGGCAACCTCGCGGCCTGCACAGTCGACGCCCGCGCGGCTCTCACTCGCACCCGGCTGAAGAAGATGCAGTACCAGCCCGGCCTCCTCGACGGCTTCATCGCCGAGACCGGCCTCATCTGGACACTGCCATGACGTCACCCCGAAGCGAAAACCTCAGTTGTGCGGATTCCGCCGCGCTGAGCGGGGTGGTGGCGCCGGGTCGGCGGTTCCTTCAGGGCTTCTCGCACAGTGCCGTGTCCAGCAGGCTGTACATCTGCTGGACCGGCGGGTTGGTCGCGAGGTAGGCGTTGGTCACCACGGACGCGTGCCGGCCGTCCGTGGTGACCAGGGTCTCGGTGTAGTAGCCGGGGATCGCACCGTCGTGGCCCCAGGCCACACCGCCGCAGGGCAGGTTGTGCCGCAGTAGCCCGAGTCCGTAGGCGAGGGGTGATCCGGGGGCGCCGACGGTGTCGGTGTTCTCCATCTCGGCCAGCGTGGCCGGGGTGACCACCTTCCCTGCGGTGAGCGCCTGGTAGAAGGTGGTCAGATCCTGTTGTGACGAGATCATGGCCCCGGCGCTGCTGAAGAGTGACGGGTCGTAGCCGATCACGTCGTGCCAGAAGTAGAAGCTGCCGATCCGGATGCCGTTGTAGCCGTGCACGGCCGGAGCGGGTAAGGAGCGGTCGCCCGGTGCCGGGAAGCTGGTCCGGGTCAGGTCCAGCGGCTTGATGATCCGGTCCGTGACGGCTTGGTGCACCGGAAGCCCGGTGGTCTTCTCGATGAGCAGGCCGAGGATCAGGTAGTTGGTGTTGGAGTAGAGGAAGGCGGTGCCGGGCTTGGAGGCCGGTGCGTGCTTGAGGCCCTGCTGCACCAGCGCGCCCAGTGAGTAGGAGCCGTCGGGGTTGGCGGCGGGCGCGTCGGTGAGCGGTTCGTAGGCCGCGATGCCACTGGTGTGCTGCAGGAGTTGGCGCACCGTGATGGCGTTGCCGTCGTAGCCGTTGCCGTCGACGACGCCCGGCAGGTACCGCTCGATCGGTGCGTCGAGCAAGACCCTGCCCTCGTCGACCAGTTGGAGCACCACCGCTGCGGTGAACGTCTTGGTCTGGCTGCCGATGCGGTAGTGGTCGCTCGGTGCGATGGGCGTGTGGGTGTTGATGACGCCCGTACCGGTGGAGAGGTTCCAGGACCCCGCACTGTCACCGGCGTAGACGCCCGCACCCGGGCCCGCCGCTGCTTGGAACGTCCGCAACGCCGCCAGCGTGTCGGTGTGGTCGCCGGCCGAGGCCGCCTGGGCCGGCGAAGCGAGGGTGAGCAGTGCCGCCGTGACGGCACCGACGGTGGTCGGCAGGTGCGACCTGCTGGACTTCCATGACACGGGATGCCTCCAGGGAAACGAGATGTCGTTGGGACAGGTGGCGTAAAGGGGCTGCGGAAGCGGTTGCACGCAAGGTACGGGCGGACGAGCGACGGCATCAGGCCTTGCGGAGCCGGCCGATGACGCCGTCGAGGTCATGGAGGAAGATCGGGATGCGCAGCCGCGCCTGGGGACGCCCGCGTTCATCCACGTCTCCCCGTCGGTGGGGCAAGGTGGTCCCGGTGCACGGGACGAGAGACGCGTCAGTGGTGGCACGAAGGTGCTCAGTGGTGGCACGAGGCCGCGAGGATCAGCAGGACGATCACGATGACGAGGGACTCAAGGCAGCCGATGCCGCCTTGCGGGTCCTTCCGGTTCATCTCCACGTGGCCACCCGGATCAATTCCGGGGTGATGCCTGGCGTAGTGCTCGATCTGCTCCTGCTCCCCGACGGACTGGCTGAGCCAGGCCGTCATGAAACCGCACTCGCCGCACCAGAAGCGGTAGGCCATGCCGGCTCCCTTCCCTCGGTCCCGATCCGCCGTCGATGCTGTCGATTCCGCTGCTCACAGGACAGGCCAACACACCGGCCACATATGGCCCGTTGCCCCGGTAGGCTCCTGCGAGGTCGTGATCGTGAACGCAGGGAGTGCTGCAGTGACGGATCAGCTCGGCCCGCTGTTACGCCGGATACGAACGCAGTCGAAGCTGACACAGGAGCAGCTCGCCGAGCTTTCCGGAGTGAGCGTGCGCACCATCCGCAGGCTTGAGACCGGGGGAGCGACCGATCACCGGCTCGGGACGGTCAACCTGTTGGCGGATGCCCTCCAGGTCGGGGCTCTGGACCGTGAGAGGCTGGCGGCCCTGCTCGGCGGAACCGGGCCCGTCCCCGACGTACCGGCGTCCCCCGACCCCGCACCGCGGCCGGTCCCGGGCCCGCTCGCCGACTGCGCGGGTGAGCTGGCCCGGGAGGTGCGGCGCCGTTGGCGGCGCGAGGAGGGGCAGCGCCGGGTGCACGATCCCTTCCCGCTCCCGGTGCGCTGGCGGGAGGCGCCCGCGGAGCTGACCGACCATTCGGAGAACATCCAGCGCGTCGCGCCGGGCGCCACGGCGCACCGGGTCGACCTGAGCGGTGACCTGAGCAGTGCGGCGGAGGTCTACCGGCGGATCAGATCCGGGCGGCTGGTGATCTTGGGCCGGGGCGGCTCGGGGAAGTCCATTCTGGCGATCAGGTTCGTCCTGGACGTCCTGGAGGAGTGGTCCGTGCCCGACCCGATCCCGGTGCTCTTCAGTGTTGGCTCCTGGGACCCGACGGCCACGGCGTTGCGGGACTGGCTGGTCGAGCGCCTGCTGCGGGACCATCCGCATCTGGCCCGCCGCGTTCCCAGCGGGACTACGCTGGCTGCCGCGCTCGTCGACGCCGACCTCATCCTGCCGGTGTTGGACGGCTTCGACGAGATCGCGGAAGGGCTGCGGTCCCCGGCGCTCGAAGCGCTCAACATCACCTCATGGCCGCTCGTCCTGACCAGCCGGCGCGGCGAGTTCGCGGAGGCGGTACGGTCCGCCGGCGCCCCGCTGGTCTGGGCCGCGGGCATCGAGCTCACCGACCTCACCCCCGATGACCTCACGGCCTACCTTCCCCGAACAGCCCGGCCGGCCTCCCGGGGCGACCGGGAGGCCGGCACGAAGTGGGAACGGGTGCTGCAGCAGTTGGATGCCGAAAGGACTCCGGCGCACACGAACCTGGTCAGAGCGCTGAGCACCCCGTTGATGGTGATCCTCGCGCGCACGATGTACAGCGATGCGCCGGACAGGGATCCGACGGAACTGCTGGACGGCACCCGGTTCCCCACCGAGCACGCACTGGAGGAGCACCTGCTCGCGGGCTTCGTGCCGGCGCTCTACCGCGGCCTTCCCCGCGAGCAGTCGGCAGGCGGCCGGACCGGCGACCGGCGGACATGGGACGCGGCACGCGCCCAGCGCTGGCTGAGCTACCTCGCCCACCATCTCGCCCTGCTCGGCCAGGACCGGCAGGACCTCGCCTGGTGGCACACCGCCGCCTCACTGCGGCGGTCGACGCGTACCGCGCTGATCATGCTCGCCTCGGCGCTGTGCGTGGCCTCCGCCGACTGCCTGACGGACCTGCTGCTCACCCCGTTGGGGCCAGGGGAGTCCATGGTGCAGGGACTGCTGGTGGGGCTGGTCGCCGGGCTGGCCTTCGGGTCCGTCTACGGCATCATGGTCGCGTTCGGTGGAGGGGTGTTCGAGCCGGCTCAGGTGCGGCTGAAGCTCGTCGGGGTGCACCCCGGCATCGGGCGCCGCCCGCTGCGCACGTTCACCACGCGATTCGCCGGCATGTTGGGCGGGTTCGTCATGGGCACCGGTTGTGCGTGCGCAGTCACTCTGGAACGCGTCCTCTACCACGGCGGCTCGCTGGCGGACGGTTCGGTGATCGAGGCGACACTCGTCAACATGCTCGCCTTCGGGACGATCTTCGGCTCGGCCGCCGGCTTGGTCTTCGGGCTCACGACGCTGCTCGAAGCGCCGCTCGACGTCACCTGCGCAGCCAACCCGGCGAGCCTGCTCGCCTCGAACCGTGCCACCGTGACGCGGCAGATGGCTGTGGTGGGACCGATGCTCACCCTGGCGATCGCCGCAGGGGGAAGACTGTTCGTCAGCCTCTTCGAGGGCGTCCTCGGACCGCTGAACTGGAGCCTGGCGGACGGGCTCGTCATCGGCGCCGTCGGTGGGATCGGGGGTTCCTTCTCCTACATGCTTTGCTTCACCGCCTGGGGGCACTGGGCGGTGCTGACCCGCGTCTGGCTGCCGCTGACCGGGAAACTCCCCTGGAACACCGTTGCCTTCCTCGACGATGCCTACCGGCGGGGCGTACTGCGGCAGACCGGTGCCGTCTACCAGTTCCGGCACATCCGGTTGCAGCACCACTTGGCACGCGCCTACCGCGAGCAGCAGTCGCGCTACGACCCCGCCCGGTTCGCCGCCGGGTGAACGCCCCCCGGATCGATGCCGACGGCATCGTGCGGCTGCCCCAGTCGCTGGTCCTCACGGGCGCCGGAGCCCGGCAGCGGGCTGCCGGTCGTCATCGCCGGGCTGTGCGGGATGGTTCGTCTGGGGCCTCGTCCGTGGCGTCGGCCACGGTGTCGGAGATGTGGCGGAGATCGACCGCGAGCGCCCGAAGCCAGGCCTCGGCGTCGTAGTAGACCGGTGGGGCCGACGCGCCGGGCGGGCGGTCGGCCGACGCCCCACCGAGCGCCGGCTGCGGAGCTTGCGGCACGGTCTGCCGGGCGCCTTCGAGGAGGGTGCTGGTCAGTTGGTAACGCTCGGCCAGTGCATCGCCGTCACCGGACAGCCCCGCCCGCCAGCCGGGCGGGAACGAGTGGACCTCGGCCGGGTCCTGGGCCTGCAGCAGGCGCCGCGACCCGCGTATGGCGTGGTGGCCGGCTATCAGCGCCGCGTGCCAATCCACCGGGGTCGTGCCGGGCCGTCGGGGCTCGCTCTGGTACTGGGCGAAGGACGACTCCGCCAGGGTCAGGGCGTGCCGCAGTGAGGGCAGGCCGCTGGGTTCCGGTGCCCGAACCCGCGTCAGGACGGCCGTGGTCGAGGCGATGGTCTCGGCAATGGCGCGCAGGAGGGCCGCGACGTCGCGGCGCAGTTCTCGCTGGGCGCCGTGCGGCCAAGCGAGGACTCCGAACGCCAGTCCGATCATGCTGCCGGTGAAGACGTCCAGGAACCGGAGCTCGGCCAGATGCCACGTGGCGGGCGCGAGCTGGGCGAAGACGATGGACACGACCAGGGTGAAGAGCGCCTGTCCCCATCCCACGCCGTGCGTCGGCCCGATCCAGAAGGCGGCCAGCATGATGACCGGCAGGGCCACGGCATAGGCCGCGGTGTTCCCCCTGACGAGCAGCAGCACCACGGCGGCGACCAGTGCGCCCAGCAGAGTACCGGTGAGGGCCTTGGCCACGGTGGAACCGGTCTGCGCGGCGGTGGTGCGGACCAGGGTGAGAACGGCCAGCATGGTCCAGAACCCGTGCGGGAGGGAGCCCAGTCCGGCCACGGTGCGAGCAGCGGCCAGCGCCAGGCTGATCCGCACGGCGTTCTGGAAGTACACCGAATGCGGGCTGAGGTGGTCCAGCATCCGGTTCCCCCACAGCCAGGCGTCACTGTGCCGCGCGTACCAGAAACCGGCGTCCTGCGTCCGGTCGGCCGTGGGGCGTCCTCCCAGTGCGAGATCGGCTGCGGTGGCCAGGGTCACGCCGGCGAAGGCCGTTTCCAGAAGTATCGCCTGACGGCGCATGACGGCGTCGGTGCTCTCGGACTCTGTCCCGTTCGCCGGCACCGTACGGTGCAGTCGGTACGCGGCCAGGGCCTCTCCGAGGTGGTCTGCCCCGGCCGCCGGACGGCCCGTGCGCAGTGCTGCGGCGGTCTTGCGGGCCGTCGTGGCGACCTCGCGCAGCAGGGCGAGGGAATGGGGGTGCGGGCCTTGCGGACCCGGCCCCGGTACCTCCCGCAGGCGGGCCAGCAGCACACGGCTGGCCATGCCGGCGTGAGCGAGCGCTTGCTCGCGCAGTCCGGGCCCGGCGGGACGCTCCGCTTCCGATACCCGCAAGGGGCGCAGCGCATCGCCCGCCTCCCGGGCCGCCGCAGCCGTGGCGGTCGCCAGGGTCCACGGCGGATGGGTGAGTTCGGTCGCACAGCGCGCCGAGGTCATCGCCGCGTCCGCCGACAGGTCCCGGTAGGACGTGGTGGGCGGGTCGGGTAGGAGCAGACTCTCACAGAGCACGAGCAGCAGGACGCCGAGCGTCATCCCGCCCAGCCTCTCGGGCAGCGTCTGCGGCTCGAACGGTGGGAAGCACGGCAGGATGTACATCAGTTGCAGGCCCGGAGCCGCCCCGGCCAGCCGCGGACCGGCCACCGCCGAGTACGACAGCAGAAAACCGATCACCAGCATCCCCGCCACCGCGGTCCAGGTACGCACCGCGAGCAGGGTCCCGGCCGTGACCAGCAGCCAGCCAACGGGGAGTACCCGGATGATGACGGCGGCTCGCTGCCGGCCGGTGCCGGGGATGCGGGACAGACCGGCCATCGCCACCGCCGCGAACAGGCCGTACGTGGCGGTGACGGGCTGGTGCAGGCCGTAGAGGCTGAGAGAGAAGACGGCAACGGCGGGAATCGTGATCCGGACGGCCCGTCGGCCGGCGCAGGCCGAAGCGCTCGTGCCGAACCGCAGCGCGCTGACGGTCCGGCGCAGCGGTGGGACGCTGCGCAGCACGCGGGCGGCACCGCCAGTGTCCGTCTCAGAGCCCATGGTCAGCCCTTCTGCCCGCCTGCCTCCTTTCAGGGTCGCATTCGCCCCGCACCCCCGCACTGGCTGCGGAGTCCTGACGCCCGGGGCCCGCACCGACCCGTGCCGGCGGGGCGACGGCTGAACCTGCACGGCGTCACCCCGTGACCGTCAGCCACCGCCCCGACACGTCCGGCACGATCACCCCGCCGCCCGTCACGGGTACCGCCGAGGACTGCTGACTCGGGCAGGCTACGGGCACGCGGGCCGCGCACGGCCGCGCGGACCCCGCCCGCGGGACGTGGGTCCGGCCGAGCGGTGCTTGCGCCGGTCCGTGAGAGTCGGTGACACGGCTGTCGCCGGGATCAGTGCGCGAGGACCGGTGCGGGTCCGGCCTGCTCGGGCACGCCTAGTCGCCGGGCGTCCTTCTCGGGGCGCAGGAAACAGGCCGCCAGTGCCCCGGCGCTCCCCACCAGGCCGGCAGTCAGGAGGTATGCGGTCCGGTAGCCGGTGCCCAGGTCACCTGCTGCGTCCACCACCCGGCCGGTGACCAGAGGCGCAAGAATCCCGGCGAGCGCGTAGACGAAGGCCAGCGCTCCGAGCACGACGCCGCGCCGCTCAGGCGGTGCCACGCGGGCGCAAGCGGTCTGCGAGACCGTCATGATCACGTTGGTCAGCGTCATCGGGCCCACCATCATCACGATCTTGACCCACAGGGTGTCCGACGAGACGAACACGGCGACCGCGCACGCCGCCGCGCACATCAGCAGCCCGCTCCCCGCACCGGACGGCAGCCGTCGGCGGGCCGGGTGCCCGCGTGCCTCCCGAGCCGTCGTGCGCCGCGTCAACAGCGCGTGGGACAGCAGAGAGGCAGCGTTGCCCACAGCCGCCAGCGTCACCAGGAGACCCGTCTGTGTCAGGCTCAGTCCAGCGACGTGGTCCAGGTAGTCGGGGCCCCAGGTGAGGCTGGAGGACAGCATCCAGTAGGCAGCGAAGGAGCCGAAGGCGGCCGTGAGCCAGGTCCTGGACAGCAGAATGCGGTGATACGGCAACGCCGCTGGCGGGGCGCCCTCCTCCGGCCGGTCGTCCGCCCGCTGCAGCGGGCCCTTGCGCCCGTACCCGTTCCACAGGGCAGCCCAGGCGAGGCCCGCGAAACCCACGGCTCCGAACGCCCAGCGCCAGCCCCAGCGATCGATCACCCAGCTCAGGACGGGCGCCGAGACCGCCACCCCGGCGGCAGCACCGATCAGCAGAACAGCGGTCGGCAGGGTGCGCTCGCGATGCCCGAACCAGCCGTACACGTGGTGGGTGGCCACCGGCAGCGCCGGGCCCTCCGCGGCCCCCAGCAGCACCCGGGTGGCGACCAGCACACCGAACCCCGACGTCTGCAACAGCATGGGCAGTTGGGCGGCGGACCAGGCCAGCGCCAACGTCAGCAGTAGTACGCCGGTGCTGATCCGGCGGGTCAGGGAGGAGACCGCCAGCGCGGAGAGACTGAACAGAGCGAAGAAGGCAGACTGGGCCATGCCGAACTGCCCGTGGGTGAGGTGGAGATCGCTGATGATCTTGGGGGCGCCGAGTCCCATCACCGCCTTGTCGGCGAAGTTGACCAGCATGAACGCGAGCAGCATCCACGTGGTGCCCCACGCTCCGGGCACCCGTGCCGTCCGGCTCCGAGCGCCCCGCCCGCGACGGCCCGCGTTCGGTGCCCCGCCCTCGGCAGCCGCCTCGCCGTCGGTCAGCACTCGTCGTCGACCACACCGACGCCGATCATTCCAGCGGCGTGCCGACGGCCTTCTTCCGTTCGGGTCAACTCCGTTTTGACGTCCGTGCCTTCGGCTACGGCGGCTGACTCGGCTGCCGCCCAGGCGAACACCCCGCGCGCCATGGTCGAGGTCTCGCTCGTCGCACGCCTGCCGTAGACCTCGGCCCGTGCGCGCGCGACGGCTCGGTCCTCGGGAGCCGCCAGTGCGGCGGTCTCGACCAGGTGTGCCGCCAACCGCAGCTCACCGGAGGCCAGGAGCTTCGCGGCGCGGTCGGCGAGCGCGGCGGGTCCTCCGGCAGCTGCCGCGAACTCGGCGGCCACGGCAGCTTCGGGGGCCGGCTTGAGGTGGGCCGGGTTCTGGTCGTACCAGCCGCCCCACAGCCGCCACAGGTTGCGCACCACGAACTCCGGTTCGTCGTAGGCCGGGTGGAGGTACGGCCTGGCCAGCAGCTCCTCGGGGACGCACACCCGGTGGATCACCTCGTCGAGGCGCAGGCCGGCGTTCATCAGTTCGCGGGTCTGGGCGCAGAGCGTCTCCAGCAGTTCGGCGGTATCGCCCAGGGCCTGCCGGACCCGGTGGCTGCCGATGATCGGCAGCCCGTGGCCCGGCAGCAGGATCTCGGCGTCCAGTTCCCGCATGGCGCGCAGCACGCGTGCCCAGTCGTCGGGATAGCGCTGCACCTTCTGCGGGTTGCCGGCGTTCGGGGTGTTCCAGATGAACAGGTCGCCGGTGCACAGTGTCCTGAGCTCGGGAATCCACACGTAGGTGTGGTCGTCGGTCTCGCCCCGCGCATGAATGAGCTCGAAGGTCAGTGCACCGTGCCGGACGGTCAAGCGGTCGCTGTAGGTGGTGTCCGGATACCGGTACTCGGTGGGCCACTCCAACCATGGCACGCCGAACTGCCGTCGGTTGATCCACGCGTTGTAGCCGGGTGTCGCCTGGTACCGGGCGAAGCGTGCGACCACTGCCTGGTGGGCGATCACCTCCGGCCGGTCCGATCCCTGCGCGTCCGCCTCCGCGTCGAACGGTGCGACGCCGAAGACGTGGTCGATGTGCCCATGTGTGTAGATCACCGTACGTACCCGCGCCGGCGAGAACTCCCGGACCGCTCTGGGGAGCGTCTCGACCGTCCGGAAGTCACCCGAGTCGACGAGCAGCACGCCGTCCCCGGTGTCGAAGACGGCCACGTTCGCGAACGCGGGGAAGAAGCCGGTGCGCTCCCCGATCCGTACCAGTTCGGGCCCGGTGAAGTCGCCGCGCAGATGGGCCAGCAGGCTGTCCGCACCGTGCCAGACGCGGTCGGTGTACCGCAGATAGGCGTTGGTCTTGTCTCCGGTCATGGCGTGTGGCTCCCTGAGTCGCTCGTTGCCGCCGCGGACTTCGCGAGGGGGCCGCGGTCCTCGGCACGTCTCGTCCCGCAGCTGATCCTGCGACGCTCGCGGAGCCTTGGACAGCACCTCGTGTCACCGTGAACCCGGCGGGATACTGTGATCCGTCACATGCCATCCCGAGGCCGGTGCCACGCGCTGGAGGACCGCGATGACGGATGACCCACCGCACGACGCACCGACGGACCCGTATGCGTCCGGGCCACGCGGCATCAGCGACGCGGCCCGTGCTCTCGCGGCGCGCTGCGAGCCGTTGGTCAACGAAACGGCCCGGCGGATGTCGCACGACTCCTTCGCCCGCATCCCGGGCTACCCCGATCTCCCCGTCGACGTGAAGGACCTGGAGATCGCCGCCACCGCGCGGCACGGCCTGCGCCAGTTCGTCCAGCGCGTCCAGACGCCGTACGACGCCTCCCGGGACCCGCACGAGGCCGAAGGGGATCCGTATGGGACCGACGACGCCTATGCGTTGTTCCGTGAGCGCGCGGCCCAGCGTGCCGAGGAGGGCATGCCGCTGCCCGTACTGCTGCGCAGTCACGTGCTCGGGGCGTATGTGCTCTGGGAGATGCTGCACGAGGTTGCCGGCCCGGGGGAGGAGGCCGCTCTCGCCGAGTTGTCCGGACTGCTGTTGCGCGTCCAGGAAGGGGTGGTGGGTGCGGTGACGGAGGCCTACCTCCAGCAACAGGCGTTCCTGGACGAGGAACGGCGTGAGGAGCTCCGGTCGGTCGTCCGCGGACTCCTCGACGGCTCGTTGCCGCCGAATGCGGCCTCCGTGCGTGGCCTGGGGCTCGACGGCGGCGGGCTGGTGCTCTGCTTACGCGGCCCGCAGTCGGCGCCCACGGCCGGCACCGTGGGTTCCACCGTGGCCGAGCGCCGCCGCGAAGGCCGGCTGCAGACCACGCTGGACCGCGGCTTCGGCACCAGGGTGCTCACGCTGTTCGAGGACGGCGGCGGATACGCCGTGGTGCCCGGGCGAGGGGCCGGCGGCCCGCCGGAGGTGCCCGCCGGACTGGCCGACCGGTTGCGCCGCGCCTGGGCCGGCGAAGTCCGTGCCGCGATCGTGTCCGTGGCCGCTGCCGGAGACGTTCCGGACGCGGCCCGGACCGCGGCCGAGATCGTTCGCGTGGCCGCGGCCAGCGGGCTGCCGCCAGGACTGCACCGGATCGAGGACGTCCTGTTCGAGTTCCACCTGGCCCACGACAGCGAGGCCGGCCCGCTGATCGCCGCCGTTCTCGACCCGCTCGCCCGTCGGCCGGAGCTGGTGGAGACACTGCGGACCTACCTGGACTGCAACCTGGACCGGCGCAGTACCGCCCACCTGTTGGGCCTGCACCCCAACACGGTGGACAACCGGATCGCCCGGGTCACCCAACTGACCGGCCTGGATCTGGCCGTGCCCCGCTCTGCCGCGGTGGCGCTCTGCGCGCTCCTGCTGCGCGAATGGACGACCCGTTAGCCGTTGTGCGCTGCCGCCCCGGCGCGGTCCGCGGCGGCCCCGGGCGCGGTGTGCGCACCGGGGCCGCCCGCCGAGGCGGCCCCGGGCGGGTGGCCGTCAGTCGCTGTAGGGGTGAGTGCTCATGGACGGATCCGCCGTCTGCCCCGGTGAGACCGAGGGGTCCGCAGCCGTGTCGGCAGAGGCGGCCGGACTCCCTGTCGTGGTGGGGGCCGAGGCGGCCGAACCGGTATCAGCGGTGGCCGACGGGGTGTTCGGCGATGCCGAAGCGGACGTGCCGGTCGTGGCAGGTCGGGAGCCCAACGGCGTCAGTACCGCATCGGTGACGAGGCCCTGGGGATTCGTGGTGAGCGTGACGGGGTTGGACGCGCCGAGGAGTTGGTCGCAGCCCAGGTTCGTGAAGGTCTGGTTGGCCCGTGCCGCGAGGAACGCGAACAGGTTCGGGGCCGTGCCCGGGTCCGGTGACGGTGCCTTCTCGAAGAGTGCCTTGTCCTTGAAGACGCGCTGGAGCCCGGCCGGGTCGCGGAAGAGGGTCGTGCAGAAGGCCGTACCGTCTCCGTCGTGGCCGGCGCGGACCGCTGGCATGCCGACTCCGGCGCGGTAGGCATTGGTCTTCGCGACGCTGGAGCGGCCGTCGACACGGGTCATCGGGTCGTTCTGCGGGATCAACGCGATCGGGCTCTTCTGGCGGAGCGCAGCGGACAGTTCGTCCAGTGCCAGGGCGGACGTGGCGTGGCCGTCGCTGGACTGGTTGGGCGCGGTGAACGGTGTGCAGCCCAGGGCCGGGTCCATGAACTGGGTCAGCAGCAGGTTGTCGCTGCCGTTGGCCAGATCCTTGGGGGTGGCGGTGGTCGCGGACCTCTTCCTGCCGTCGTGCCGGTGGTGGCGGTCGCCGCGGTTGGCCAGCCGTGCGGCCCTTCTCATCGCTCTCCTGCCCGCGGCGTTGTTCTGGGCGATCCGGCCGCGGGCGTTGGCCAGGTAGTGGGTCACCACATTGTCGCTTCCGTCCTGGTCCACGACCGAGAAGTCCCGGGTGGTCGGGCAGGGCAATCCGTCCTTCGCCGTCCCGAGTTTCGGGATCTTGAGATGCCCCTTGGCCACCTGGACCTTGGCAGCCCGGAAGAAGGCCGGCGCATTGCAGTAGGCGAACTGACCGAAGACGGAACCTGGTACGCCGTTGACGCATTTGCCCTGGCGCAGGCTCCTGTGGCCGCTCGCACGCAACGTCAGATTGGCGCTGTTGAAGCCGAACCATATCCCGACGGTTGAGCCCCTCGGTACTGAAGGTCGGACGGGACGCGCGGCTGGTCTCTTACGTTTGTCGGTCACCAGCGGGTTATAAATGGTCAGCTTGCCTTTTCTGGTCAGGATGGCGGCTTCCACGAAAGCGGATTGTTCAGGATTGGCCTCGTGGCACGGCCCCTTCGTCGGGTCGGTTGCCACGAGTTTGTACGGAGTGGCCAGACCGCGGGCCGTGAGGGGGTGCCGGGGAACCACCAGTGTGCAGTTCGGATCGGGCTTGCCGCCCGGAGCCGGCTGGGCGGAGGCCGCGTAACTCCCGTGGTGGTGGTGATGGCGATTGCTGGCCGCGAACACCGATCCGGCGACGACAGCGAGGATGACCGGTCCGCCGACCAGGGCGAACGACAGTTTTGACCGCTTCCAGCGGCGGGCGTGCTCTGGCTGCCATGTGCGGGGTGATCGAGCCGATTTGTTCCGGGGCACTGACTTGCTCCTTACTGTGCTTCCCTCCGGTGGGGTGACCCACGACTGCGCCGGGCATGCGGCGGTCACCGGGGTGCCGACCCTGGTCAATGGGGCGGAGGGGCATCCCCGTCGCCCGGCATGGAGGCTCCACGCCCGTATGTGCCGGGGCTGATGTCCTGCGACGGTAACAGCGCACCCTGCGGCCACACAGCAATTTGCTAAATAGACGGATTGTCAATGGTGTGGGGCTGCTTATTCACTGTCGGACACGATGGGCATTTCGGGCGTGGAGATCTTCTGCTCATTTCGGAAACCGTCCGCAGCGCACGAGTTGAGTGTCCCCACCGAATTTGCGGCGGGACGCCCGAAAACGTCGTCTGGGTACACCGCTCGTTCCGTCGTGCCGAACACCTGTATCGGATGATGCCCGGCGCCGTCCGCCGGGAGTCGGGTCCGGTCCGGGCCCTTAGCCGCTCACCGGTCCCGACGCCCCCCGGGTCGCGGCTGTTTGCCCCCTGTGGCGGGGCCATGGGCACGGCACTGCAGAAACCTGCCTCGCCGACGGGGAACGTCCGGGAGGAGGTGTCCGATATCCGTCGGGAAGTGCTGGAACCGACTCTGACGACTTGTCGGTCCGAGCGGAACTACGGGGACAGAACGCATCTTCCGGTGCCACAGCAGGCGAACTTCGCCCCGGCGTGCGAACGGTCCCTGATGCGCCACCAGTTGTGCACTGAGGCGCGGCAGTCAGGCTGACAGGTTCAGGAACTCTCGTTCGGAATGCGTGTAGGTGTGCAGCGGCTCCCCGCGCGTTCGGTCCCTCGGTAGCAGTCCACAGCCCTGGCCAGCTCCCTGCCGAAGGGGTCCCGGTCGGGGAGCGGGGCTGGCCGGCGACGATCGGCTGGGCTGCACCGGGACGACTGCTGCCGCCTGGTGGCACCGGGTCCCGGCAGGCGTCGGTCGCACCGTGGACACCACCGGCTCAGGCGCCGCCGGTCCAGGGCGCGTTGCTCCGGTTGGCACGGGCCCACTGGCCACTGGGCCCGTGTTCACCCGGTCACCCGGTCACCCGGTCACCCGGTCACCCGGTCACCCGGTCACCGGGGTTCACCGGTAGTAGCGCACTCCGCCGGCCTTGCCCTGGGCGTCGAGCTCCAGCACACCTCCGTCCCGAGTCACATACACCGTGCCCGTGGTGAAGCCGCTGTGGCCGCTGCCGACGGGCAGGCGCGCGATCGGGGTGGCGTGGCCGGTGTGCGGGTCGAGCCGGAGGAGTTGCGGCGTGCCGGAGGTGGTGACGACGTACACCCGGTCGGTCCCGTCCGCGTCCGTGGCGAGTGCTGCGGAGGGACAGCTCCACAGCTTGGCGCCGGTGGTGACGTCGTAACCGTCGACCTCGCTGCCGGTGGAACTCTGTGCCGGCGTGACGAGGACGTTGCCGACAAGCCGTGCGGAGTGGTCCGCGGCGGAGTCGTTGCCTGGTGCCACCTCGGTGTTGCCCACGGCGAGCTTGTGGCTGTGACCGGAGGACGCGAAGACCCGCACGCTGTCCTCCACCGGGGTGTGCACGGCCGCAATCAGCGGCGAGCCCGACAAGACGTGGGTCACCTCGGTGTGCGTGCGCTGCGCCTCGCTCCAGAGCACCTTCCCGGTCGTGCCGTCGTACGCGGTGAAGGTGAACTTCTTCTTCTGGTCGACACAGTAGTCGTCAACCAGCACGGTTCCCTCGCCGCCCCAGTCGTAGGCGTTGCAGTAGGAGCCACGGGCCTTGAAGCCCCAGACGCGGCGACCGGTGCGGACGTCCAGCCCGCCCAGGAAGTTCTCGCTGACGACGGTGGCTACGTTCCCCTGGACGTACGTCTGGGCGGCCACTGCGGTGGGATGTTTGGTGCCGATCAGGGGCACGCTCCACTTGATCTTCCCGGTGGCCGTGTCGATACCGGCCAGCGAGGTGCAGGAGTTGCCGTCCTGGCCGAAGCCGACCGTGCCGATGCCCTGCGCGGCGGGCGCAGGCGACATCGCGCAGGGCACGCTGCCCTTGGCCGGCGGGGTGGTCTGCCACATCCGCCGGCCGTCGGACAAACGGTAGGCGCTGACGCCGCCGCGGGTGGAGGCCCGGATGAGCAGTGTGTCGGTGCGCCAGCTTCCGACCAACTCGTCGTCCGAGGCGGGCGCGGGCACCTTCCACGCCTGCGTCAGTTGCCTGGACGCGACGGGAACGGCGTCTTCCTGCACCAGTACCAGGGCCGCACCGCCCGCGGTCGCGAGGACGGCGAGGGCGAGGACGATCCGCATCCCGCGTTTGTTCCACCAGCGCTTCGGCCGCAGCTGTGCCGTGTCGGGTCCGGGCGGCGGCGCGGTGCCCGCCGTGGGGACGGGGGCCGGTGCGCCAAGGGGTGCGGGCGTCGTTCCGGAATCGAGGGTGGACCAGGAAGCGGGAGCGACCTGTTCGATGGGCACGGTGGTAGCAGCGGGTGTCTCGGGCCGTGATTCACGGCCCGGCTGTGCACCGACCGGCGTGCGGGGGCGGAAGGCCCAGCCGGCGTCCTGCCGAGAGGTGTCCTCCTCTGGCGACGGTCGTTTCGTCATCCGGTACTTCCACTCCGCTCGGTGTCCGTTGTGCTGTGCGTGCTGCCGGCAGGCGTTCGTGCGCGGCCTACTTGCCGGTGAACGGGTGGCCGAAGCCGGCCCGCGCCGACTCCACCCGGAAGGCGGCCTGGGCGCCCACCGAGGTGTCGATGCGCCAGTCCATCAGCTGTACGCCACCCGGCCAGGTCTTGCGCTGGTCGTACCAGACCAGCCCGATGACGCCCGCCTTGGCGGCGCCCTTGAACAGGTCGCGGATCTGTGCCTGCTTACGGATGCCCTGCGCCACCCCGGTCTCGGTGATCAGCACCGGTTTGCCGCAGAAGTCTGCGATCGACCGCAGAGTGGGGGTGAAGAGGCTGGAGAAGGCGACGCCGTCGATCGGTCCGTAGTAGCCGATGACGCCGACCCAGTCGACGTAGTCGTTCCCGGGGAAGTAAGGGTGCAGCTTGGCCGGGCTGCCCGTGTCGATGACGTGGGGGCTCCACACCCAGATCACGTTGGTGATGCCGAGGTTGTGGAAGGCGTCGTGGAGGTGCCGCCAGGCCGCGACGAAGTCGGCTGGCGTGGCGTGGCCGGGTCCCCAGGAGTTCCACGAGCCGTTCATCTCACCGGCGAAGGAGAGGGCCAGCGGGCCGTGGTAGGTGGCGATCTGGGCGGCGAGCCGGTGGATGTAGGCGTCCTGGGAACCCTCGGCTATGTCCGCCAGGGAGGTGGTGGTCGGCACCAGTTCGAGCATCGGGAGTTGGCCGCGCTTCCAGAGTGAGGCGTTGCCCTCCGGGTCGAAGTCGTCCCCCCAAGTCGTGTAGTACTCACGTATGTCGGGTGCGCGCCCCGCCTGCCGCGTGAAGGTCTTCACGATGCCGTACTGCCAGGGCGTCTTGTTGTCGACGACTCCCAGCATCCTGCCGGACGGGTGGAGCATCGAGGAGACGTCGAAACGCGCGGCCGAGGCGGCGGGCGCGCTTCCGGTGGCGCTGGGGGTGCCGGCTTCTCCGGCCGCCCCCTTCGCGCTGCACGCATAAGCCGCGAAAAGGGTGACGACCGCGACTATCACGGCGGTCACCAGGTAGCCGGGGCGGAGAGTTCTGGCCATGCGCGGAGCATCCGATCGGCAGGTGGACGAGGTCAGGGACCGGGATTGTACGAGGCCTCCACGCCATTTCCATATTATCGTCTCGATATTGTCACGGATGGTGGACGGAGTCTGGCAAATCGCACATTCGGTCCGGCTCGCACAGTTCGTTCCAGTAGTTTCATCGCGCCCTGGAGTCTGCGGCGACGCGAACCACTGAAAGCCGAGGTCCTCGGTGAACGTCCCCATCATCGAACCTGAACCATCCCCTGTCTTTGTTGACCAGACGGGCCGGCGTGGCCGCCGCCTGCGAGGCGCCGGCTGGGTGCTCGGCGTCGTATGCATCGGTTGTTTTTTGGCCATGGTCGCCAACCTGCTGGGAACCCAGTCGCGGGCGCCGGTGTTCGCCGTTCCGGGCACCGCTGACACGACGCCGCCCAGCCAGTACGTGAACGCCCCACCGCCTTCACCTCCCGGCACGGCCAAGCACGTTGTCCAAGCGCCGTCCACCGCGAGCCCCTCCGTCGGCGCGGCTCCGACCGAAGCCGGCACCGGGCCGACCACCGGCACCGGGTTGGGTACCGGATCCGGATCGACTCTCGGTACGGAGCCCAGTGTTGGGACCGGGTCGACTGCCGGTACGGGGTCGGCTGCCGGGACGGGCACCGGCACTGGCACTGGCACCGGGACCGGTGCCAGTGCCGGTAGCGGGTCTGTTTCCGGTACCGGTTCCACCGCCGGCGCCGGCGCCGGGAGCGGCACCGGCTCCGGCACCAGCGCTGGTACGGGCACTACGTCGGGTGCCGGTTCCACCGCCGGTACCGGTACCGGTACGGCTGCCGGTGTCGACACCGTTCCGACTACCGGTACCGCCGCCGCTCCCGATTCCGGCACCGCAGGCACCGGAACCACCGCCTCCACCACCCTCCCCTGACCCGTGCAGACAACGCCCAGGAAGGTCATGTCCCGCCATCAACGTTCCCGGCGCGCCACCCCGCGGTCGCGCCGACTCGCCGTGCCCCCCTTGCGCTTCTTCCTGCCACTGACCGTGCTGGTGACCCTGCTGGCGCTGCTGGTGCTGCGTGGCATGGCGAACAACGAGGTCTTCCACGACGAGCGCATCGCGGTCTCGGTGGACAAGGGCACCGTGCCGCCCAGCGTGCTCCAGGGCGGACCGATCGTGGACGCGCGCGGAGCCCGGAACGACAAGCCGGTCAGCTACACGATCCCCGACAAGACCGTGGTCCTGAGTTTTGACGACGGCCCGTCGGCCAAGTGGACGCCCAAGATCCTCAAGGTCCTGGCGGACGAGCACGTACACGCCGACTTCTTCGTCACCGGCTCGATGGCCACCCGCAATCCGTCGACGATCCGGCGGATCGTGGCGGGCGGACACGAGATCGGTCTGCACACCTTCACCCACCCCGACCTCGCGCTGCAGAGCAGCACCAGGCTCAGCTGGGAGCTCGGGGAGACCCAGCTCGCTCTCGCGGGTGTCGCCGGAATCCACACCAGCCTGTTCCGCCCGCCGTACTCCTCGACCGCCGACGCGCTCGACGACTGGTCCTGGCCGGTCACCAAGGAGGTCGGCTCGGACGGCTACCTGGTGGCCTTCATCAACAAGGACACCGACGACTGGAAGCGCCCCGGCGTCAACGCCATCGTCAAGGCGGCCATGCCCGAACTGCCCGGGCAGGGCGAAATGGTGCTGATGCACGACGCCGGTGGCAACCGGTCGCAGACGCTGGCCGCCCTCCCGCTCATCATCGAAAAGCTCAAGGCCGAGGGTTACACCTTCAAGACCATCGGCGAGGCACTGGGCACCGGCAGTGCCAACACCCGGGTCACCGGATACGACCTGTGGGCCGGCAAGGCGTTCCTGTGGTGCACCACGTTCTCCGTGCGGCTGATGCCCTGGTTGGTCGCCCTGCTCGCCTTCGTGGGCACGGCGGTGTTCCTGCGCTTCGCGCTCATGCTGGTGCTCTCGGTCGTGCACGTGCGCCGCACCCGCAAGCGCGGCTTCTCCTGGGGGGAGCCGGTGACCGAACCGGTCACCGTGATCGTGCCCGCCTACAACGAACAGGAGTGCATCGCCAACACCCTGCTCTCACTGGCCAGAAGCGATCATCCGATCGAGGTGATCGTGGTCGACGACGGTTCGACCGACGACACCGCCTCCATCGTGGAGGAGCTGGACCTGCCGATGGTCCGGCTCATCTGCCAGCCCAACAGCGGCAAGCCCGCCGCCCTCAACACCGGTGTGGCCGCGGCCTCGTACGACCTCATCGTGATGATGGACGGCGACACCGTCTTCGAGCCCTCGACCGTCCGCGAACTGGTGCAGCCCTTCGCCGATCCGCGGATCGGCGCGGTGGCGGGCAACGCCAAGGTCGGCAACCGCGACACGCTGATCGGCGCCTGGCAGCACATCGAGTACGTCATGGGCTTCAACCTCGACCGCCGCATGTACGACGTGCTCAGCTGCATGCCGACCATTCCCGGTGCCGTCGGCGGCTTCCGCCGCACGGCGCTGGATCAGGTGGGCGGCATGAGTGACGAGACGCTCGCCGAGGACACCGACGTGACCATGGCTCTGCACCGGGACGGCTGGAAGATCGTCTACGCCGAGAAGGCCCGGGCCTGGACCGAGGCGCCGGGCAACCTGCGCCAGCTGTGGTCCCAGCGCTACCGCTGGAGCTACGGCACCATGCAGGCCATGTGGAAGCACCGGCACGCGGTGCTGGAACGCGGTGCCGCCGGTCACTTCGGCCGGGTCGGGCTGCCCTTCGTCGCCGTGTTCATGGTGCTCACCCCGCTGCTCGCGCCCGCCATCGACATCGCCATGATCTACGGAGTGGTCTTCGTCGACCCCTACAAGACCCTGGGCGCGTGGTTCGGGGTGATGGGCGCTCAGGCCGTCCTTGCCTGGTGGTCCTTCCACCTGGACGGGGAGAAGCCCTGGCACCTGATCACCCTGCCCCTGCAGCAGGTGGTGTACCGGGTGCTGATGTACATGGTCCTGCTGCAGTCCTGGATAACCGCCCTGACCGGAGGTCGGCTGCGCTGGCAGAAGCTGCGGCGCACCGGCGAAGTCGGGCTCGACGTCACCATGGGGGAGATGCCGTCATGACGACCGCGGAATCGGGCAGAGTCGGACTGGAGGGCGACGGCGACACCACCATGGTCCTGCGAGCCATGAACAGCCTCGCGGTACCGGCGGACAGTCCCTCGCGACCAGGTGAGCCGGCACCCGGGTACGTGCCCGAGCGGGCGTCCGTACCCGTACCGGCGTCCGGCCGCACGTCCGAGCCGGTGCCCGGCCTCGCGCCCGAGTCGGCGTCCGCCCCCGGGCCCGAGGCACCGGCGCGGAAGGCCGGACGCGACCGCTACCTGGACCTGTTGCGAGCGTTGGCCCTGGTCCGGGTGGTGATCTACCACAACTTCTCCTGGACCTGGCTGCCGCTGATCTTCCCCTCCATGGGGGTGATGTTCGCGCTGGCCGGATCGCTGATGGCCCGGTCCCTGAGCCGCCCCGCACTGAGCGTGCTCCGGTCGCGGCTGCGCCGCCTGCTTCCCCCCATGTGGATGTTCGGCGCGGTCGTGCTCCCCGCGATGATCCTGGATGGCTGGGGTCCGAACTCCGAGGGCCACCCGACCTGGTGGTGGATCCACCTCGCCTTCTGGGTGTTGCCGATCAGCACCCCGCCGTTCGCCTCCCACCTGGGCGGCTTCGGTGGTCACCTGCCGGACACCTGGGCGCAGCAGATCGTGGTGCCGCTGTGGTACCTGCGTGCCTACCTCTGGTTCATGCTGCTGTCCCCGCTCATGCTCAAGGCCGTGCGCCGACTGCCCTGGGTCACCCTGCTGCTGCCGCTGGCGCTGTCGGCCTTCCTCAACTCCGGCCTGGTGGACCAGTCCGGCCGGGTGATGGAGACGGTCACCGACTTCACCACCTTTGCCTCCTGCTGGCTCCTCGGCATGGCCCACCACGAGGGGCTGTTCCGCCGCATCCCCCAGTACGTCATCCCCTCCATCGCACCGCTGGTACTCGCCTTCGGCTACTGGTGGCTGCAACAGGCTCCGGTGGACCAGCCCCGCATCGGCCCCGACCTGGAGGCGGTGCCGCTGGCCCAGGCGATCTGGTCCTTCGGCAGCGTGCTGCTCCTGCTCCACCTGAGTCCCTCGTGGGAGAAGTGGCCCCGGCAACTGGAGCGGTTCGACGGAGTGGTGACCCTGCTCAACTCCCGTGCGGTCAGCCTCTACCTGTGGCACTGTCTCGCGCTGGTGCTGACCGAACCGCTGATCGCACCGTTGTGGAACAACGACTTCTTCTACACGCACCTGCACTGGTTGCTGACCAGCCAGTGGTTCCCGCTGCTGATCGCCATTCCGCTGATCCTGCTGGCGTTGGTGCTGTTCGGCTGGGTCGAGGACGTGGCGGCCAAGCGCAGTCCGCGGCTGTTCCCCTATCCGCGCCGGCCCAGGGGCCAGCGGCGGAAGTAGCCGGGCACGGGGGTGGTCCGCGACCGTACCGCCCCCGGCGTGCACCTCCGGCACGCACCTCTCCGCTTCACCCGGCCGGCCTGTGTCGGGCCGCCGACGCGGCCCGACACAGGCCGGCCGGGTGAGTGGGACTCGGCGGAGCCGAACTCCTCCGTCCCGTAGCCCGCCGAGAGCAGCGTGGCGGCCGTCCCGGAGCAGGGAACACGGGCTGCGGGGATCGCACCGCGGACCTACCAGTGAGCGGGTCGACTGAGCGCGGGAGGAAGCCGGGTGGCCGCGTCGCCCTTTGCCGCGTTCAGCTGCGCTTGGGTGAGGAACAGGGCGCCGGTGAGGTCGGCCCCGCGCAGGTCGGCGCCGCGCAGGTCAGCCCCGATCAGATCGGCGTCGCGCAGGTCGGCCCCACTGAGGTCGGCAGCGATGAGGAGGGCGCCTCGCAGGCTCGCCCCCCGCAGCTTGGCGCCGGACAGTTTCGCGCCGATCAGATCGGCTCCGCGGTGGTTCTTCCCACGGCCCGTGACCTGGGCCCGGACGAGCTCGCTGGCCCGCAGCAGCAGGGTACTGACCTCGCCCCGCAGCGCGTTCACGTCCAGCTCGGTGATGGACCCGGCGCTGCCGCGGGTCAGGCCGTCGATGTGGGCCAGTGCCCGCCGTAACTCCTTGTGGACGGGGCGGGCCGGTGCGAGGTCGAGGGCCTCGGTGACGTACCAGAGCAACTCGTGCAGCTGCCGCATGACGGGGAAGACCTCGAACATGGAGTGTGCCGTCTCCGGCGCCCCACGCCAGCTTGTGCCGCCGAAGGTGCTCTGGGACACCTTCTGCCCGGCGCCGAAGCAGTCGAAGACGGTGCAGCCGGGGTACCCCTTGTGACGCAGCTGCGCGTGGATGCCACAGTGGAAGTCCGGCTGGAGGTTCGAACACGGCTGCCCGGCCGGCTTGCTGACGGCGAAGTCGGCGGAGCGGGCGAACGGCAGGGCCACACAGCACAGACCGAAGCAGTTGGCGCAGTCGGCCCGCAGGTCCTCGCGGTCCTCGGAAGGCTTGTGGTTCTGGGGTGTCCTGCTGTCCTGGGCCCTGCTGTCCTGGGCCCTGCGGTCCGCCCAGGCCGTGTCGGCCTGTTCGTGCTTCTCGGCTTGCCGGGCCCCGCCGTCCCGGCCGGCGCTGGCGCGCTCGCGCCCCCCGCCCGCGGACGCATCACGCGCGCGGCCCGGCGCAGAGGACGGATGGGTGCGCTCGTCCACTTGCAACGGCCGCCCTTGTCCGCCGGTGGCAGCGGACCGCGTGCGTTGACCGGTGGAAGACGGCTGCTCGCGGTGCTCGCCCGTGGAGGGCCGCTTGCGCCCCCCGGACGACGAGGGGGCTCCGTGCTGTGGCGACACCGTGCGTGCTCCTGGTGGGGGACGGACGCCGCCTACCGCGGCGCTCCGAGAACGGCCCCCATTCTCGCAGACGGCGCGTGACGCCCGAACGGCCGCCGGGACCCCGACCGTTCGGCACGCGGTACCCGAGCGGGCCGGGGCACCGAGGTCCCGGATTCCTCGGCCGACTAGGTGCTGACGTTCGCCGACGAAGACCTCGCGGCCCACCACGGCTGTCCCGAGCGGGACGGACGCGTGCCCGCACCAGGTCATCCCGCGCAGCGACCGTCTCCGCGCCGGACCGCCGCCTGCCGGGGAGCGGCGTCCTCCCACCGGGCGCGGACGTCACCCGATCGCCTCGCGCACGGAGCGCATCCGGAGACGAGGCCAGCACGGTAGAGACAGCCGGGAGCGCAATCTGGCGGACCGGACGAGCGAGGACAGGGGCGGTTCCCGTGGCGCAGGAGACGAATAGGAGAACGAGCTCGGAGGGGGCGGCACCGGACGGGACACACACCTGTCTCGTCACCGGCGCCAGCGGCTACATCGGCGGCCGGCTGGTGCCGGAGCTGCTGGACGCCGGACACCGGGTGCGCTGTCTGGTCCGTACGCCGCGCAAACTGCGCGACCACCCCTGGGCGGACCGGGTGGAGATCGTCCAGGGGGACGTCACCGACGCCGAATCCGTGGCACGGGCCATGGCGGACGCGGACGTGGCCTACTACCTGGTGCACGCCCTCGGCACCGGCCGCGACTTCGAGCGGACCGACCGGGAGGCGGCCCGGATCTTCGGCGAACAGGCCCACCAGGCCGGCGTCCGCCGCCTGGTCTACCTCGGCGGCCTGACCCCGGCCGGGGTCCCCGAACGGCAGCTGTCCCCGCATCTGCGGTCCCGGGCCGAGGTCGGCCGCATTCTGCTCGACTCCGGCGTGCCGACCGTCGTGCTGCGTGCCGCCGTCATCATCGGCTCCGGTTCCGCAAGTTTCGAGATGCTGCGCTACCTCACCGAGCGGCTCCCGGTGATGGTCACCCCGCGCTGGGTGCACACCCGGATCCAGCCCATCGCCGTACGCGACGTGCTGCGCCTGCTGGTGGGCTGCGCCCGGCTGCCCTCCGACGTCAGTCGCACCTTCGACATCGGCGGCCCGGAGGTGCTCACCTACCTGGACATGATGCAGCGGTACGCGGCTGTCGCCGGCCTGCCCCGGAGGCTGGTCGTGCCGGTGCCGGTACTCACGCCAGGCCTGTCCAGCCACTGGGTCGGCCTGGTGACCCCGGTGCCGGCCTCGATCGCCCGCCCGCTTACGGAGTCCCTGCGCCACGAGGTCGTCTGCCAGGAGAACGACATCGAGCGGTACTTGCCCAGCCCACCCGGTCACCCCCTCGGCTTCGACCGTGCCGTCGCCTTGGCGCTCCAGCGGGTCCGCGAGGCCCAGGTCGCCACCCGCTGGTCCTCCGCCTCCGTGCCGGGCGCCCCGAGCGACCCGCTGCCCACCGACCCGGACTGGGCGGGCGGCAGCCTCTACACGGACGTGCGCGAGCGCGACGCGGACGTGCCCCCCGAGGCGCTGTGGCAGGTGATCGAGGGCATCGGCGGGGAGAACGGCTGGTACTCCTTCCCTCTTGCCTGGGCGGTACGCGGCTGGCTCGACCGGCTCGTCGGTGGTGTCGGCCTGCGCCGTGGTCGACGGGACGCGCGGCGGCTGCGGGTGGGCGACTCGCTGGACTTCTGGCGGGTGGAGGAGATCGAACGCGGGCGGCTGCTGCGGCTGCGTGCCGAGATGAGACTGCCCGGCCTGGCCTGGCTGGAGATGCGCGTGGACGGCGACGGAAGCGGGCCGGTCCGGTACTGGCAGCGGGCGCTGTTCCACCCCCGCGGACTGCTCGGCCACCTGTACTGGTGGAGCGTCTCGCCCTTCCACGCGCTCGTCTTCGGCGGCATGGCCCGCAACATCGTCCGCGCCGCCGCACGTGCCCAGCATGACCGCGACCACACCGCCGGGCCGGCCACGTCCGGACGCACCGCATCCGGACCCGCGCCGCCGCCCGAAGACAGTGCAGTCCGCACCGGCCGCCGCCGACCACCGGAAAGAAGCTGACTGCCATGCACGTCTCGGTCGTCCTGTTCACCTCCGACCTGCGCCTGCACGACCACCCGCCGCTCCGCGCGGCGCTGGAGGCCGCCGACGCGGTCGTGCCCCTCTTTGTGCACGACCGCGCCGTCGAAGCCGCCGGGTTCGCCACCCCGAACCGCACAGCCTTCCTCGCCGACTGCCTGACCGACCTCGACGCCTCCCTGCGCGAGCGCGGCGGACGGCTCGTGGTGCGCTCCGGTGACCTGGTGCGTGAGGTGTGCCGCGTGGTGACCGAGGCGGACGCCGACGAGGTGCACATGGCGGCGGCGCACAGTGCCTTCGCCGGCCGCAGGGAAGAGCGACTGCGACGGGCGCTGGAGGCCGACGGGCGCCGGCTGTTCGTGCACGACGCGGTGACCGTGGCCGTACCCCCCGGTGAGGTGACGCCCTCCTCCTCCGACCATTTCGCCGTCTTCACGCCGTACTACCGGCAGTGGTCGCAGGCCCGTTGGCGCGCGGCCGTGGCCGCCCCGCGCCGGGTGCCAGTGCCGGACGAGGTGGAGGGCGAACCGCCGCGGGCACGCGGTGACATCAGCGGCGTCTCGCCCGCCCTGCCGGCCGGTGGCGAGAGCGAGGGCCGCAAACGGGTGACCGCCTATTGGCGCAAGGGCCTGGACGCCTACGACGACACCCGCGACGACCTGGCCGCCGACGCCACCTCCCGGCTCTCCGCGCATCTGCATTTCGGCACCCTGTCCCCGGTGGAACTGGTCCAGCGGGCCCGCCGCCACGGCGGCCCGGGCGCCGAAGCCCTCGTGCGGCAGCTCGCCTGGCGCGACTTCCACCGCCAGGTACTCGCCGCCCGCCACGACGCCGCCCGCACCGACTACCGCACGAAGCACGACCACTGGCGCACGGAGCGCACCGCGCGGGCCGACATCGAGGCCTGGCGTCAGGGCCGCACCGGCTACCCGGTGATCGACGCGGCGATGCGGCAGTTGCGCCAGGAGGGCTGGATGCACAACCGGGCCCGCCTGCTGACCGCCAGTTTCCTGACCAAGACGCTCTACGTCGACTGGCGCGTCGGCGCCGCCCACTTCCTGCAGTGGCTGGTCGACGGCGACATCGCCAACAACCAGCTCAACTGGCAGTGGGTGGCCGGCACCGGCACCGACACCCGGCCGGGCCGAGTCCTCAACCCCGTCATCCAGGCCAAGCGCCACGACCCCGACGGCACCTACGTCCGCCGCTGGGTGCCCGAACTCGTCGGCGTCGACGCCCCGGCCGTGCACGAGCCGTGGAAGCTGCCCGGCCTGGACCGTGCCGCGCTCGACTACCCGGACCCGATCGTGGACCTCTCCGAGGGCCTGGACCGGTTCCGCCGGGCCCGCGACCGGCAGGAGTGAGCGTGACCGGCCCCCATTGGTTGTTCGGAGACCAACTCGGTCCGCACTTCCTCGCCCCCGCGACGGCGGTCCGGCCCGCGACGCCCCGGTGGTGATGATCGAGGCCCGCTCGGTGTTCCGCCGGCGCCGTTTCCACCGGGCCAAGGCCCATGTGGTGTTGTCCGCGATGCGCCACCGGGCCGCCGAACTCGGCGACCGCGTGCATCACGTGCGCACGGAGACGTACCGGGAGGGCCTGCGCGAGGCCGTCGGCGACGATGCCGTCACTGTGCACCATCCGACCTCGCGCGCCGCCCTGCGCCTGGTCCGCTCCCTGGAGCAGATCAGCGTGCTGCCCGCGCGCGGCTTCCTGCTGCCGCACGGTGCGTTCCGCGCCTGGGCGGAGGGACGTGACGGGGGGCGGTTGCGTCACGAGGACTTCTACCGCTGGGTGCGCCGCGAGCTGGACCTGCTCATGGAGGACGGCGACACACCGGCCGGCGGACGCTGGAACCACGACCACGCCAACCGCGAGCCCCCGCCCCGGGGGAAGCGCACCCTCAGCGCACCGCGGCCGTACCAGCCCCGCGAGGACGACATCGACGAGCAGGTCCGCGCCGATCTCGACCGCTGGGAGCGCGAGGACGGCATCCGCTTCGTCGGCCGCGACGGGCCCCGCCTCTTCCCCGCCACCCGACGTGAGGCCCTCGCCGCCCTGCGCCGCTTCACCGAGCACCGGCTCGCCGGGTTCGGTCCGCATGAGGACGCCATGCTCGCCGGCGACCCGGTGTTGAGCCACAGCCTGCTGTCGTCCTCCCTCAACCTCGGGCTGCTCGACCCGCTGGAGGTGGTCACCGCCGCCGAGGATGCCTGGCGTGCCGGCCGCGCCCCCCTCAACAGCGTCGAGGGCTTCGTCCGGCAGGTCGCCGGCTGGCGCGAGTTCGTGTGGCAGTTGTACTGGTACTTCGGTGAGGAGTACCGGCACCGCAACGCCCTGCGCCACCACGCCCCGCTGCCGGACTGGTTCCGGGAACTCGATGCCCACGCCGTGACCGCTCGCTGCCTGGCCACCATCCTCGCCCAGGTGCGCGACACCGGCTGGACCCACCACATCCCGCGCCTGATGGTGCTCGGCAACTACGCCCTCCAGCGCGGCTGGGACCCGCGGGCGGTCACCGACTGGTTCCACCGCTGCTTCGTCGACGGCTACGACTGGGTGATGCTGCCCAACGTCACCGGCATGTCCCAGTACGCCGACGGCGGCCTGATGACCACCAAGCCCTACACCTCGGCCGGCGCCTACATCCACCGCATGAGCGACCTGTGCGACGGCTGCGCCTACCGCCCCGGCGACCGCACCGGGGAACGGGCCTGCCCCTACACCACCGGCTACTGGGCCTTCGCCCGACGCCACCGCGCTCTGCTCGCCGGCAACCGACGCACCTCCCGCGCCGTGCAGGGCCTGGACCGGCTCGGCGACTTGGACGAGGTGCTGGCCGCCGACCGGCGCTGGGACCGGCAGCCGCCCTGACCCGGTCCACCAGCCCACGCGTTCAGCCGAGGTCCGCGGCCACCTCCCGGGCCGCCCGCGCCCCCGAGGCCAGTGCCCCCTGCAGCGACCCGGTGGCCCGGTGGTCGCCGCACACGTACCGTCCGGCGGTCACCCGGGTACGGCGGCTGAGCGGCAGCGGCGGCTCCATCGCGGGCAGGGCGGCGGCCACCGTGCGGACGGTGAGCAGTTCCCAGCCTGCCGTGTCCGCGTCGTAGCACTCGGCGAGCGCCTCCCGCACCGCCTCCTCGCGGTCTCGGCCGTCGCTGCCCAGGACGGAGGTCGCCACCAGCGCGTACCCGCGCGGCGCGTAACCGGGGTGGACCTCGCTCAGCACGACGCTGTTGGCGAAGCGCCGCCGCACGTCCGTGAGCAGGGTCGGCTCGCCCAGCGGCGAGCGGGGGGCGAGGTGGTAGAGGGTGGTGACCGAGCGGTACGGCGGTACCACCACACCGGGCAGCAGCCGGGCCGCCGTCGCCGCGTCCGTCGCCACGACCACCGCCCGCGCCGGCACCGTACGCCCGTCGTGGTCGAGGACGCCGTCATCGGTCAGGGCCCTCACCGGCGACTCCCGCGCGACCGTGTCGGGGGGCAGTGCGGACGCCAGCTGTTCGGGCACGGCACCGATCCCCGCGGCGGGCAGGCAGAGCGTGCCGCGCGCCATGCTGCGCCACACCAGGTGGAAGAACCGTCCGGAGGTGACCAGGTCGTCTTCCAGGAACACCCCCGACAGGAACGGTCGGAAGAACCGCTCCACGAATCCGTCGCTGAAACCGGCCGCCGCCAGTGCCCGCCGCGTGGAGACATCGGGTGCCCGCCGTACCAGCACCGCCGGGGCCAGCGCGTCGCGGCCGGTCAGCGCGGCCAGCGCCGCCAGGTCCCGGGGCCCTGCCAGACCACGGGCCAGACCGCTCAGCGCCTGCCCGGGCGCCCGTCTCGGATCGGCGAACCGCAGCCGCAGCCCGCCGTCGTGCATCAGGAAGCCGGGCGTGAACGGCCGCAGTCGCAGGTCGCGCAGCGGCAGGCGGCCGCGCACCTGAGGGTAGGCGGTATTGAACACCTGGAACCCCCGGTCCACCACGCAGCCCTCGACCAGGTCGGTGCACACCCGGCCGCCGACCCGGTCCCCGGCCTCCAGCACCCGTACCCGCAGCCCCAGCGCGTGCAGGTCCCGGGCACAGGCCAGCCCGGCGAGCCCGGCACCCACGACGATCACGTCCCACGGCTCCGCCGTCCGCCCGCTCGTCATTTCCGTCCACCCTTCCGGCGCGTCCGGCCCGGTGGGACGCGCACCGTCCGTCTCTTCCTTCCCCTTCACGCACGGTTGCGGATGCGCGCCGGCGTCCGGACGGCCTTCACCCGCGGGGTCTGCAACCGATCGGTGTCTGCCACCGGAAGAGGTCGGTGACGCGTGGGTGAGGCCGCACGGCCGCAGCCCACGGAAGACAGGGGGCTCGCAGGCGTCGGAAAGGACGTTCCATGAGACTTCGCGACGAACTGCCGGTGGACCACCACCTGGCCACCGTCTACCGCTACGGCGCCGGACTGTGCGGTGTCGTCCTGCTGGTCTTCGGTGCACTGGGCTTCGCCGACCGGCTCAGCCCGTTCGACACCGACGGCACCCGCATCGCGGGCATGTCGACCAACGGGCTGCTCAGCCTGGTCTCCGTGCTGTTCGGGCTGCTCCTGCTGACTGGCGCGGCGATCGGCGGGAACGTCGCCTCGGCTGTGAACATCACCATCGGGGCGCTGTTCGTGCTGAGCGGGTTCGTGCACACCTTCATCCTCGATCGGCCCGCCAACATCCTCGGCTTCGGTATGGCGAACGTCTTCTTCAGCTACGTCATGGGGCTGCTCATCGCGACCTTCGGCATGTACGGCCGCGTGTCGGGCAAGCTGCCGCACGACAACCCCTACTGGCGCCGCCGTCATCCGCGCGAGGCGGCCCAGGAGTCGCTGGCCGCCCGCCGCCGGCAGCATGCGCCGGCGGCCCGGCAGATGTCCGGAGCACCGGCCCTGCGGCAGGGCTCCGTTGCGTCGGCGGCTCGTTCGCGGCAGTGACGTGCAGGCACGTCCCGCAGCACGGCCGGTCCACCTCGTGCTGTTCCTGCACGGGGAGGCCGGCCCCCTGCGAGGTCGTCCGGAACCACCGAAAGCGAGGGACTTCCCATGTACCCCACCGGCAGAGCCCAGAACTCGCCCCTGCGAGGCCGTGTCGCCGTCGTCACAGGAGCCGCCCGCGGGATCGGCGAGGCGCTGGCGCGGTGCCTGTCCGAGGCCGGTATGCGCGTCGCCCTACTCGGCCGCGAGGCGCAGCCCCTGCACGCCGCCGCGTCCGCGCTCACCACCCCCAGCCTGTGCGTCGAGGCGGACGTCACGGACACGGAGGCACTCGACGGGGCCGCACGGCAGGTGGCCGACCGGTTCGGCGATGCTTCGGTGGTCGTGGCCAACGCGGGCGTCGCGGCGGGCGGTCCCTTCCGCCTGACCGACCCCGGCCTATGGCGGCACGTCGTCGACGTCAACCTGACCGGCTCCGCCAACACCGCCCGTGCCTTCTTGCCCCAGCTCGCCCACACGCACGGCTACTTCCTGCAGATCGCCTCCACGGCCGCCTTCGGCTCGGCGCCGATGATGAGCGCCTACTGCGCGTCCAAGGCGGGGGTGGAGTCCTTCGCCCAGGCCCTGCGCGGCGAGGTCGAGCCCGACGGGATCGCGGTCGGCATCGCCTATCCGCACTGGACCGCCACGGACATGATCACTGGACTGGACGACCACCCGGTGCTGCGTGCCCTGCGCGCCCACCAGCCAAGGTTCGCCCGCCGTGTGCACACGCCCGAGCAGGTGGCCGCCTGGCTCGCAGCCGGTGTCGAGCGCCGCTCCGCCCAGATCTACGCCCCGTCCTGGCTGCGCTGGTGCCAGCCGCTGCGACCGCTGTTCCCCGCCCTCGTCACGCGCGTCGCCCGCCGCGAGCTGCACCGCACGTCCGCCGTCGAACTCGCGTCGGACACCGGGGTCATGGGTGCGGTCGGGCGCGCTGACTGGGAGGCCTACACGTCCGCCGCACGCGGCCGATCCGCACCATCGCGGTAGCCGGGCAGATGCCCGGCTACCGGTTGCGGCGGACGATCGAGGCGTTCAGCGCCGTCGCGAAGCAGCACCAGGCGGCGTACGGCGCGAGCATCAACGTCGCCGAACGGTCGACGCGGGCGGTACGCCGCAACAGGTCGGCGTTGCTCACATCGAGGAGCAGCGTGCCGGCCAGCCCGGCGGCGGGACTGCGGAGGGCGAAGAACAGCCAGTTCCAGCCCGCGTTCAGCGCCAGGTTCACGGCCAGGCTTTGCACGAGCCTCCGGCGCCGGCCTACGTCCCCGGTCCGGCCCAACGCGTGACCGGTCGCATAGGCGATCGCGGCGTACAACGGCGTCCACACGGCGCCGAACGCCCAGGAAGGCGGTTGCCAGTTGGGCTTGCGCAGCGCGCGGTACCAGGCGCTGTCCGCGTCGACCGCCCAGGCTCCGGTCACGGCCGCGGCGGCCACCGCCGTCGCCGCCGCGCCGTAGCGCAGCCGGGCGCTGGGCGGGGGCACGTCGCTGAGTGTGCTGATGAGCCTCATACGGGATGAATTCCCCCGCGCACGCGTTTTTCACGAGCCAGATCACGAGCCGTGAACCTCGCAGGGCACCACGTCCAGCCGGCCCGTGGTGCGGTCACGCGCCGCTACGGCACCGCGGGTGGGCGGGACCGCAAGCGCCGGCAGGGATATGTGCGCCGGTCGCCGACCACTCACCCGCAGTCGCAGTCGACCGGTGCCACCGAGCCGCGTGCGACGGCGAGGCCCCCCGAGACCTTCTTCCCGCTGCCCGGCGCATCCGCCCTCGGTGCCGAGGACCGGGGAGCGGCCGTCGAAGGCGTCATCTGCCGTCGGCGAGCCGAGCGGCCCGGCGCAGGACAGCGCCGCGACCTCCGTCGGGCACCGTCCACAGCGGGTGCCCGCGCAGGCCCCAGCGGCCGAGGAGGGTGTTGGCGGCGAGGAAACCGCTGGTCGCCGCCCGCTCCATCAGCGCCACCGGCAGTCCGGTGCGCACGGCGTCGCCCGCGACGACCAGGCCCGGCGTGGGTGTGTGCACGGCGGGCCGGTCGGCGTAGCCGCCGACGGGGAACAGCGGGCAGTCGGCGTGCCACTCCTGGCGGGAGTCCACCACCCGGGCGGTGCACGTTTCGGGGTAGACCCGGTGCAGCTCGCCGAGCAACTCCTTCTGCCGCGTCTTACGGCTGGTGTCGCCGGGCAACGCGTAGGCGTGCAGTTCCAGCACCGAGCCGCCCGTGCGGGCGGCCCAACGGGCGGCCTCGCCCTCCCAACGGTCCAGGACACTGACGTTGTCCAGTGGGCCGTACCCGCTGGTGCCCAGGAAGCCGGGCCGGTCGTCGCGGACCGGCCGGTCCAGCCACAGCCGGGAGACCAGGAACGCCGGCGCGGTGCGCAGTCGCGCCACTCGGGCACGCCACGGTTCGTCGCCCAGGGTCTCGGAGCGGGCGACCAGGGCACGCAGCGGAGCAAGGTCTGTCGCGAGTACCACCGCGTCGTGGTGTTCCTCGGCTGTGCCGTCGGCGACGGTGAAACCACCGTCCGGCAGCGCTGTGACCGCCTCGACGGCCGCCGATGTGCGCAGGTCGGCCCCGCGGCGGGTCAGATACCGGGCGAGCGGGGCCCACAGGGCCTGCGGGAACGGTTCGGTGGGCACGTCGAACAGCAGGCCTTCCGCCGAGCCGAGGAAGTAGATGTGGAACATCAGCGCCATCTCGGCCGCGGACAGCAGGCGCGGGTCGGCGAAGAAGCTGCGGGAGAACACCTCGAAGGCCAGGTGCCGTGCCGCCGCGGGGAAGCGGATCGCCTCCAGGAAGTCGTGGGCGCTGGTCCGGTCGAGCCGGTCGTACACCTCGGGCACCCGCACGTCCAGCAGCGGCAACGCCGCCCGCACGTTCATCCCCGCCAGGTCGCGCACCTGGAAGGAGGGGCTGAGCGCGACGAAGCCGAGCGCGCTGAGCGGCGGGGTGCGCGGCACGTGCCGGAAGCTGTCGCACGCGCCGGAGGCGTGGCGCAGGGGGTAGTCGGGCAGACCGGTAAGTCGGGACAGGGCAGGATCGGTACGGCGCAGCAGGGCCCGCAGGTTGTAGTACTGCGGGAAGAAGGCGTGGAACCCGCGGCTCATCGTCACCGTGCTGGTGTCGGCCAGCCGGGTGGGCCATCCGGCCAGCCGTCCCCCTAGCTGCGCCTCACGCTCGTACAGGGTGACCCGCACCCCGCGCTCGGTCAGCGCGGTGGCCGCGGCGAGCCCGGCGATGCCGCCGCCGACCACCGCGGCGTGCGGCGGCATCGCCGGGTCCGCGCGCAGGGCGCCCGGACCGGCGGGCAACAGACGGGCCCGCCGGTCCCGTCCGGGGCGGGGCAGGGGGTGCCGGGTGCGCTGGGTCATCGCGGGTTCTCCTCGTCTCCGGTGCTGCGCGGCTGCGCACTGTCCGCCGACCAGCGGGTCACCACGGAGTGGTCGAAGGCTCCGGCCAGTTCGGCACCTCGCAGCAGGGGCGTGCGGCGCTGGGCGTCGGTGTCGTCGGGGGACATGCGGCAGCGGCTTTCTGCGTCGGGCGGCGGTGGGGGGCATCACCCAGGAGGGGTGCTGGGGGTGTAGCCGCTGCCCGCGGCGGGGCATGCGGCCATGGCTCGCGGTGTCAGACGTCAGACGGCGGGAGGGCTCCGGCGGGGGGTGAAGGGCAGGGACAGGGCAGAGACGAGCATTGCCGCGACGGGCACGTGCAGGCCGATACCCAGGTCCTCCGTGAGACCGGTGCGGCCGTCCAGGAACCGCAGCAGCCGCGGAGTGGGCACGGCCGTGAAGAGGCGGGTGAAGAAGGCCGGGCCGTCCACCCGGCCGCGGTCGAGGGCGTGCAGCAGCGTCGCGTCCATCAGGCGGGCGCGCGCGGGGTGGGGCCGCGGGGGCAGCGGGTCCCGGCCGTCGTGGAGCGCGGCGGCCACGACGCACGTCTGCCGTTGGACGGCGCTGAAGGTGTAGCCGGTGGAGGGGCGGGTGGCCCCCGCACAGGCACCGATCCGGTACACGCCCGGCGCGGTCCGCCGGGGGAAGACGGCGTCCGTCATCGGGACCACACCCTGTTCGCACCCGATGACCTCATAGCCGTCCAGACCGAGCACCCGTGTGCTGTAGTCCCGCAGGGCCTTGTCGTACGCGGCGCAGTCGAGGGGGCGGTGGGAGAACTCCGTGTACTCCACGAGCGCCTCGCTCGGGCCGACGGGCAGGACGTAGCCGAAGGACAGCCCGCGCGCCGGCTGCGGCGTGCGGAAGTCCATCAGCTCCACCACGGACGGCTCGAAGGCAGGACCCGTGGTGCGGACGAACCAGCCGCGGAAGTGCTGGAGCAGCGTCGTCCGAGCGGGCGGGAGACGGGGCAGCGGCCGGGAGTCGAACACGTGTCGGGCCCGTACGGTGACTTCGGTGCCGTCCGAGCGCCGGGCGTGCACCACGACGGCGCCGCCCTGCGCCGGGGTGATCCGGTGGACGGCCGCCTCGACACGCGTCACCCGCCCGCCGCTGTCCGCAGCAGCGCGCTCGGCCATCGCCTCGAAGGCGTCGGAGCGCAGCATCTTGTAGCGCAGGGGGGTGGTGCTCGTCGTCACGGCCGTGCCGTCGGTCCCGTGTACCCGCAGCCGTTCCCAGGACGCGGTCAGTTCCCCGTCGTAGGGGCCGCCGTCCGGTTCCCAGAAGCACCAGGTGCGCGGCGCGGTCCGCACGGGACCCGGCGGGGCGGCCAGCAGGACCGTGCGCGGCGGCTCGGCGCCCGTCGGCGGCCGGGCCAGTCGTACCGCGAGCGACAGCCCGGCCGCTCCGGCGCCCACCACGGCGACGTCGGCCTTCAGTTCCACCCCGGACGCTCCTTCCCGTGTCGCCGACGCCGTGTTGCCGACGCCTCGGCGGTCTTCCTCGTCCCGCGCTGTCGCACCGGGCCGGGTACCACGCATCTTCCAGACGACCGGACCGTCCGGATGCACCGCGCGGCCGTTCGCGTGCGGCCTGTCCCCGATGCATCAGCCGAACGGCGCATCCGGTTCGGTGCCGCAAGCGGAATGTCAGATGTAGCGATGTCACGACGTGCGAGAGGAACCGCGATGCGCTCCACCGAGGCCAGCCACCGGCACACGGCACCGCCGGGTGCGCCGCCCGACCGCTCTCGAAACGACGGACCGCCCGACGGCACCCGCGGCCCGGCGGCCGAGTACGGCGAGCACGGCGAGCACGGCGAGTACAGCGAGGACGGCCTGGGCCGGGGCGGAGACCCCCGTGTCGTCGACGGCGACGTCGCGGGTGCGGTCCGCGCGGTGCTCGCCCGGCTGCTGGCCGCCCGGCTGGCCCGGGGCCGAGCCCTCGACACGCTCTTCGCCCGGGACCTGGCGGAGCGGGTCGCTGACTTCGCCCTGTGCGGTGGACGGCGTATCCGCCCCCGCCTGCTGTGGTGGTCGCTGCGGGCCTGCGGTGGTGGCGAGGCATCCCAGGTACGGGCAGCCCTGCACGCCGGCGCGGCGCTGGAGCTGCTGCAGACCTGCGCCCTCGTCCACGACGACCTGATGGACGCTGCCCCGACACGCCGTGGCCGGCCCGCTCTACACCGTGCCGTTGCCGAGCAGTACGCCGATTCGGCGCCCATGGCGGCGCGCCGGCTCGGCGAGGCAGCGGCCGTGCTCGCTGGCGACCTGGCCCTGGCCTGGGCCGACGACCTGGTGACAGACCTGCTGGTTGAGGAGGGCGACCTACCGCCCGGCGCCGCCCGGGGGATGCGGGACGTCTGGCGTGCCACACGCATGGAGATGGTGGCCGGCCAGTACCTCGACGTACAGGGCCAGGCGACCGGCGTGCGCACCCTGACCCCGGCCGTGCGCGCCGCGTGCCTCAAGAGTGCCCTGTACAGCGTCGAGCGCCCCCTGGAACTCGGCACCGTCCTCGCGGGCGCCAGCGCAGGCACCACGCGCGCACTGTGCCGGGCCGGCCGCTGCGCCGGCCTCGCCTTCCAACTGCGGGACGACCTCGACGACCTGTTCACCGACCCCGCCGTCACCGGCAAACCCTCCGGTGGCGACGTGCGCGAAGGCAAGCCCACCTACCTCCTGGCGGTGGCCCGCGCCCGCGCCGCCGCGGACGGGAACCGGACCGCGCTCGCCGTGCTGGACACCTCGCTGGGCCGGCCCGACCTGAGCGAGGACGCCCTGGACCGGGTGCGCTCCGCCGTGACCGCGACCGGCGCCCCTGACCTGGTCCGGGGCAAGATCGAGCGGTTGTCCGGGCAGGCCCTGCGCCACCTCGCCGACGTGGACCTGGAGCCCCGCCCGGCGGCCGAGTTGCGCACGCTGTTCGCCGAGGTCACCGGGGCCCACGGAGCGGTGCCCGAACCGGCCGGCGGTCTGCCGCTCGCCGCCGCGCTCGTCGCTTCCCCGGCCGTGGGGGGAGAACGGTGAGTCGATCCCTGAAGGGACCCACCGACCACGTGGTGGTCGTCGGCGCCGGGCTCGCCGGCCTGTCCGCCGCCCTGCACCTCCTCGGCGCGGGCCGCCGGGTGACCGTCGTCGAACGCGACGCCGGTCCCGGCGGGCGTGCCGGCCGGATCGAGCGCGCCGGCTATCGCATCGACACCGGTCCCACCGTACTGACCATGCCGGAGGTCGCGGACGAGGCGTTCGCCGCGGTCGGCGCGTCGATGTACGACCGCATCGATCTGATGCCGCTGCACCCGGCCTACCGCGCGTCCTTCGCTGACGGCGCTACGCTCGACGTGCACACCGACGCCGACGCGATGGAGGCGGAGGTGGAACGCTTCGCCGGCCCGGCCGAAGCAGCCGGCTACCACCGGCTGCGGCAGTGGCTGACCGAGCTGTACCGGGCCGAGCGACACCGTTTCCTCGACGCCGACTTCGACTCCGCCCGGCAGCTGCTCGGTCCCGACCTGGTGCGGCTCGCCGTGCTCGGCGGCTTCGGACGCTGGGAGTCAGCCGTGGCCCGCCATCTGCGCGACGAGCGGCTGCGCCGTGTCTTCACCTTCCAGGCCCTCTACGCGGGCGTGCCCCCGACGCGCGCCCTCGCCGCCTATGCGGTCATCGCCTACATGGACACCGTCGCCGGCGTGTACTTCCCGCGCGGTGGCATGCACGCCCTGCCGCGTGCGATGGCCGAGGCGGCCGAGGAGGCCGGCGCCGTCCTCCACTACGGCCGGCCCGTCACCTCACTGGAACGCTTAGGCGACCGGATCACCGCCGTGATCACCGACGAGGGACGCATCCCCTGCGACGCCGTCGTCCTGACCCCGGAACTGCCGGCGGCCTACCGCCTCCTCGGCCGCACCCCGCGCCGCCCGGTGCGGCTGCGGCACGCCCCCTCGGCCGTCGTCCTGCACGCCGGCTGTGACCGCACCTGGCCCCAACTGGCCCACCACACCCTGTCCTTCGGACACGCCTGGCGGCGCACCTTCGACGAACTCACCCGCACCGGCGAGCTGATGAGCGACCCCTCCCTGCTGATCACCCGTCCCACCGCCACCGACCCCGCGCTGGCTCCGCCAGGCCGGCACCTGCACTACATCCTCGCCCCCTGCCCGCATACCGGCCTCGGCCCCGGGCTCGCCGACTGGCACGACCTCGGCCCTCGCTACCGCGACGGCCTGCTACGCGAGCTGGAACGCCGGGGACTCGACGGCATCGCCGCGTCGATCGAGGAGGAGTGCCTGGTCACCCCGGCCGACTGGACGGCGCAGGGCCACGCGGCCGGTACCCCCTTCTCCGCCGCGCACAGCATGGCCCAGACCGGCCCGTTCCGCCCCCGCAATCTGGTGCGCGGCACCACCAACGCCGTCCTCGCCGGCTGCGGCACCACGCCTGGCGTCGGAGTACCGCCCGTCCTGCTGTCGGGCAAGCTCGCTGCCGCTCGCCTCACCGGTGTCACCAGCGGGACCCGCGCCGGCCGCACCACCGCCTCCCGGGGCATCCGGACCCCGGGTTCTCCCCAAGGAGCCCGCCCATGACCGCCCGGGAGCTGGACGCCGCCGGCGTCACCGACCCGGAGCTCCGCGCCGCGTACACCCGCTGTCGCGAGCTGAACGCACGGCACGGCCGCACCTACTTCCTCGCCACCCGGCTGCTCACCCCCGGCCAACGCCCTGCCGTGCACGCGCTGTACGGCTTCGCCCGCTGGGCCGACGACATCGTCGACTCCCTCGACGACACCGCCGGCCCGGACGTCCGCGCCGCTGCCCTCGACCGGCTGGCCGCCGACCTCGCCCGCGGCCTGGCCGGCGGCACGGGTGCCGAACCGGTGGTGCGGGCACTCGCCGACACCGCGCACCGGTACGCCATCGACCACCGCCACCTCACCGACTTCCTCGCCTCCATGCGCAGCGACCTGACGGTCACCGACTACGCCACCTACGCCGAGCTGCGCGGCTACATGCACGGCTCGGCCGCCGTCATCGGCCTGCAGATGCTGCCCGTCCTCGGCACCCCGGGCCCGCGCGAGGAAGCCGAGCCCTACGCGGCCGAACTGGGCGTTGCCTTCCAGCTCACCAACTTCCTGCGGGACGTGGGGGAGGACCTGGACCGCGGACGGGTCTACATCCCCCAGGACGTCCTGGCCGCCCACGGCGTCCACCGCGACCTGTTGCACCACTGCCGCGACACCGGCACTACCGACCACCGGGTCACGGCGGCGTTCGAGGAGTTCGCGTCGCTCACCCGCGCCGCCTACCGTCGCGCCGCGCCCGGCGTGGCCCTGCTCGACCCGGTTTCCCAGCCCTGCATCCGCACCGCGTTCGTCCTGTACGGCGGCATCCTGGACGCGGTCGCCGCCACCGGGTACGCCGTGCTCCGCCATCGCGCCGTGGTGCCTCGGCGGCGCCGGGCGCTGGTCGCGGCCGACGGCCTGATCCGGCTGGCCGCCGCCCGCACCGCCGCCCGCAGGACCCGCGGCCGGCCCGCACCGGCCGCCGTACCGCCCGTGCACCGCACCGCCCACGCACCGGTCCGCCACGAGGAGATCGTGTGAGCCCCGTCCCACCGTCGCGTCGCCGTCGTGTGCCGGTGAGCCTGCGCCGCGCCCCCGTCGCCTGGGAACGCCAGCGCCCCACCTGGCGCGAAGCGAGCCCCGCGCTGATCGCCGACGCACTCGCACGCGCCCAGGCCCGCCCCACCGGTAACTGGTACGTCGTCGGTGCCTCCCGCGCGCTGCGCCCCGACCGCCCGATGGCCCGCTCCGTGGCCGGGCGGGAGGTCGTCCTGTGGCGGAACGGAGAGGGGCGTCTGGTGGCCGGGCCGGGCAGCTGTCCGCACCTGGGGGCGCCCCTAGGGGACAGCCCGGTGCGCTGCGGCACCCTGGTGTGCCGCTGGCACGGGCTCGCCCTGGACGGAGGGCCGTTCGCCGGCTGGGAGCCGTGGCCGGCCCATGACGACGGGGTACTGGTCTGGGTGCGGCTGGACGAGGTCGGGGGAGAACAGCCCGTAGACCGCCCGGCGGTGCCGGAGCGCCCGATGGTGGCCGCGGCGCTGACGGCCGTCTACACCAGGGTCGGCGCCTGCGAACCGGAGGACGTGGTCGCCAACCGCCTCGACCCCTGGCACGGTGCCTGGTTCCACCCGTACTCCTTCGTCGACCTGGCTGTGGTCCGAGCCCCCACCCGGGGCGAGGAGGACGACTCGTTCACGGTGGACGTGTCCTTCAAAGTGGCGGGGCGACTCGTCGTCCCGGTCCGCGCGGTGTTCACCGCTCCCGGCCCGCGCACCGTCGTCATGCGGATCACGGCGGGCGAAGGGGAGGGCTCCGTGGTGGAGACGCACGCCACCCCGCTCGGGCCGGACGCCGGCGGACAGCCGCGCACGGCAGTTGTGGAGGCCGTCATCGCCACGTCCGGGCGGACCGGCTTCGCTGTGGCCCGTCGCGCCGCCCCGGTGCTGCGCCCGGTCGTGCGAGCCGTCGCCGGCCGGCTGTGGCGCGACGACCTGGCCTACGCCGAGCGCCGCTGGGCGCTGCGTTCCGCGGGACGATTCCCCGGCTGAGTGGGACGGTCCCCGGCTGGGCGGGACGGTCCCGGCACCCGGTCCGGCTTGCCCCGCCGACCGGGGGCTGCTGCAGGCCCGGGGGCGTCAGCCGGCCCCGACCGGCGCGGGGCGTGCGCCGCGGTCCTCGTCGTAGAGGCGGCTCAGGACTGCCACCGCGTCCCGCAGCCCGGTGCAGTGTGGAAAGCCCGACCTCGCCGGCTGGCCCCAGCCCGGTCCGGCCGGCAGCACCACGGGCCGTCGCCGCGCGCCGGCCGCTCCCCACTGGAGCCCGGCCACGTGCCGGGCCAGCGGCACCGAGGCCGTCGAGCGGGTCTGCGCCCACAGCACGACAGCGGTCGGACCGGTGCGGCGTACGCACGCCTGCAACGCCTCCGCCGGCACGGCCGCGCCCAGTGTCCGCGTCGGTACGCCCCGCTCGCCCAGCGCGGCGGTCAGCGCCTCCAGGGCCAGCGAGTGCTGCTCGCCGGGTGTGCAGGCCAGCACCACGGGCGGGGCCTTGGCCGGCGGCGGAGCGCTGGGCAGCAGCAGCGGAGCGCTGCGCAGGGTGCTGGAGATGTGCCAGGACAGCAGGTGCTCGACCTCCACGTAGCGGTCACCGGACGACTCCCACTTGCGGCCCACCGCGCGCAGCGTCGGCACCATCACCTCCTCCCACGCCACCGCCAGGCCGTGGTGCCGTACGGCGTCCCGCAACCGATGGTCGAGCTCCGGCGCGTCCAGCCGTACCGCGGATCGGGCCAGGCCGCGGCACTCCTGCCGCACGTCCCCGAGCGGTAGCCCGCCGCCGGGGCCGCCGGGGCGCGCCGCCGCGGCGGCCGGCGGGACGTCCGGGACCGCTCCAGGGCCGGGCGGTCGGGGTGCCGGCGCCTCGCGGCTCTCCTGCCCACCGCCCGGTGCGAAGCGCAGCAGGGCCACGCGCGCCGCCTCCGCCGGCGGGGCTCCGGAGGCCGTGAGCCGGCACATCTCCTCCGCCATCGCGATGTCCGTGGGCGACCAGCGGCGGTGGCCACCGGGCGAACGCCCGGTCGGACCGAGCCCGTAGCGACGGTCCCAGGAGCGCAGGGTGGTGGGCGAGACACCGAGCCGGCGGGCGAGCACACCCGTGGTGACGGCCGCTTCGGCGGGTGGGCCGGTCATGGTCTGGCCTGCCGGTGGGGCGCCGTCCGGTTCGGCGGTGGGGGTGGAGGTGGGGGCGGGGTGCTCGTGGTCATGGCGAAGATCAGCGTCCTGGTGCTGTCGGCTGGCCCGCGGAAGCGGGACACGACGGTGTGGAAACGGGACACGACGGTGACGAGAAGCTATCGATGCGAGAACGATGCGAGTTGTCCCCATACTTCCCCCGTGCGCAGTCTGAGGCAAGGCCGGAACGACGTACCCGGCGCCGATCGCCCAGGAGGCACGCGATGAACCGGCTTGCGACGATCCATCCCGAGACGGCTCTCTCCTGCGCACGGACCGTCGAGTCTTCCGCCCCCGAGTCTTCCGCCCCCGAGTCTTCCGCCCCCGAGGCGGACGGCCTCGGCACGGACTGGTCGGAACTGCACCAGCGGTGGTCCGGATACGTTCACGCGCTCGCCCGGCGGACGCTGGGAGACAGCCGGGACGCCGAGGACGTGACGCAGCAGGTGTTCGCAGCCGCCTGGCGCGGGCGCGCCGGCTACCGTGCCGAACGGGGACCGATCCCCGCCTGGCTCGCGGGCATCACCCGGCGCAAGGTGGCCGACGCCCTCGCCGCGCGCGCCCGCCGCGCCGAACTGACCGCGCGGGCTGCCGAACGACCCGCGACGAGTCGGGCCCCGGAGCGCGACCCCGACACCGCGCTGGACCGCCTGGTCGTCACCGCCGCCCTGGCCCGGCTCTCGGCTCCCCAGCGACGCGTCCTGCGGCTCGCCTTCTACCAGGACCTCACCCAGACGCAGATTGCGGCGGTCACCGGATGGCCGCTGGGCACGGTCAAGAGCCACACCCGCCGCGGGCTCGACCGGCTTCGGACCTGCCTGCAGGACGACGGCGTGCGCGCCGCCTGAGGCGCGCGTATTGGACCGCTGCACCATCGATGCGACGAGGAGGCTGCGCCGCCGGGCGAGGCGCACGAGGCAGCCCCAGGTATCCCCCGCAGCGGCATCGACGTCCGGCGCCGGTACGGCTCCGCCTTCCGGCCCCCACCGGGTGCGCTGCGGCGGAAGACCGTGACCGGGCGCGCCAGACCCTCCTGGCACAGGAGTGGGGCCGCGACCGCGAGGCGACCGAGGGGGCGGGCGTCCAGCGCAACCGCATCGAGTGGCTCGTCGACGACGCCTGAGCGAAAGAATCCCCGCCGCCTGAGCAGCGAGCCGGTATCCCGTGTTCCAACGTCTCTTCCCGTGTCAGAGACAGGCACTAGGATCTGCCATCTGGGTCTGACCGCGGGGAACGGCGACCCTTGCGGGAGACGAGAAGCGGGGAACAGGCATGCGGGAAGGCCGGTGGGTCACGGTCACCGAGTCCGAGTTCGATCACGAACGCCGCGGCCTGGAAGCGATCCGCGCGAAGCTGCCGGACTCCGACCCCTGGCGCGCCTGGTCGAACTTCACCTTCACCGCGCACACGGGCCATGTCCGCGAGGTCGACCTCCTGGTCGTCGCCCCCGGCGGCGTCTGCATGATCGAGCTCAAGGACTGGCACGGCTCGCTCACCTCGGAGAACGGCACCTGGGTCCAGACCACGCCCCGCGGACGCCGCCGCACGCACGGCAATCCGCTGCACCTGGTCAACAAGAAGGCCAAGGAACTGGCCGGGCTCCTCGCGCAGACCGGCGGCAAGCGGGTCTGGGTCGCCGAGGCCGTCTGCTTCACGGACAACGGCCTCCGCGTACGCCTGCCCGCCCACGACCAGAACGGCGTGTACACCGTCGCCCAGCTGGTCGACATGCTCCAGCAGCCCCCGCGTGACGAACGCCGCCGCATCACCGCGATCGGCTCCCGCGAGATCGCCGCGGCCCTGAAGAAGGTCGGCATCCGCAAGAGCGAGGCGCAGTACAAGGTCGGCCCGTACGAGCTGGAGCGGAAGTCCTTCGACTCCGGACCCACCTGGGCCGACTACCTCGCCCGCCACAGCGACCTGCCCGAGGCCGCCCGGGTCCGCATCTACCTCAGCGAGCGCGGCTCGGACGCCTCGCTGAGGCAGTCCGTCGAGAACGCCGCCCGGCGCGAGGCAGCGGTGCTCGGCCGCTTCAAGCACCCGGGCGCCGTCGAACTCAAGCAGTACTTCCCCTCCGGCCACGCCGCCGGCCCCGCGCTGATCTTCGACTACCACCCGGACACCCTGAAGCTGGACGAGTTCCTGGTCCAGTACGGTGAGAAGCTGGACATCCTCGGCCGGATGGCGCTGGTCCGCCAGCTCGCCGAGACCATGCGCTCCGCGCACTCCAGCCGCATCCACCACCGGGCGCTCGCCGCCCGCTCCGTGCACGTCGTCCCCCGCCCGCGCGGCCGGAAGGGCCGGGCCGTCGGCGAGGAGGCCGCCTGGCTCGCCCCACGGCTCCAGATCTCCGACTGGCAGATCGCCACCCAGCGCAGCGCTGACTCCTCCCAGGGCGTCACCCGGTTCGCGCCGACGGCCCTGTCCTCCATGCACCTGGGTGAGGACGCCGACCCCTACCTCGCCCCCGAACTCACCGCCCTCCACCCCGACCCGGTCTACCTCGACGTCTACGGCCTCGGCGTCCTCACCTACCTCCTGGTCACCGGAAAGGCCCCGGCCGCCAGCCAGGCCGAACTGCTGGCCCGCCTGGAAGCGGGGGAGGGCCTGCGCCCCAGCTCCCTGGTGGACGGCCTGTCGGAGGACGTGGACGAGCTGGTGCAGGCCGCCACCGCCTACCGCCCCGGACAACGCCTCTCCAGCGTCGACGAGTTCCTGGAACTGCTGGAAGTCGTCGAGGACTCCCTCACCGCCCCCGCCACCGAGGCCGCCGCCTCCGACGGACAGGGCGAGGGCGATGCCGGGGCGGCTCCCTCCGAGAAGGACCCGCTGGAGGCCGTCGCCGGTGACGTGCTCGCCGGCCGCTGGGAGATCCGCCGCCGCCTCGGCACCGGCTCCACCAGCCGCGCCTTCCTCGTCCGCGACCTGCAGGCCGAGGCCCACAAGACCCGCCCGCTGGCGGTGCTGAAGGTCGCCCTCTCCGACAGCCGCGGCGAGATCCTGGTCCGCGAGGCCGAGGCCATGGGCCGCCTGCGCCCCGACTCCCGCATCATCCGCCTCGTCGAACCCGAGCCGCAGCACATCGGCGGCCGTACCGTCCTGGTCCTGGAGTACGTCGGCGACGAACGGGACGACACCGGCCAGGGCACGGCCACCGAGGGCACCCCCCGCCCCCGCCGCCGCGAGGAGACCGTCGCCCGCCAGCTCCGCGAGAACGGCCGCCTCCAGGTCGACCAGTTGGAGGCCTACGGCGACTACCTGTTCGGAGCCGTCGACTTCCTGGAGGGCGAGGGGGTCTGGCACCGCGACATCAAGCCGGACAACATCGCCATCCGCATCCGCCCCAACCGCACCCGCGAACTCGTCCTCATCGACTTCTCCCTCGCCGGCTACCCGGCGAACAAGACCGACGCGGGCACCGACGGCTACCTCGACCCCTTCGTCGACGTCATCACACGCGGCTCGTACGACTCGCACGCCGAGCGGTACGCCGTCGCCGTCACCCTGCACCAGATGGCCTCCGGTGAGTTGCCCAGGTGGGGCGACGGCAGCCTGCTGCCCCGCATGACCGACGCCAAGGAGTGGCCGTACCCGACCATCGCGGCCGAGGCCTTCGACCCGGCCGTCCGGGACGGGCTCGTCGCCTTCTTCCAGAAGGCCCTGCACCGCGACGCGGGCAAGCGGTACCCCGAGCTCAAGCCGATGCGGGACGCCTGGCGCAAGGTCTTCCTCGACGCCTCGCAGACCGTCCCCTCCAGCCACCGCACCCGCCACCCGACCGCCCCGCCCACCGGGCAGGGGTCGTCCGCGCCGAGCGCTCCCTCCGTGGGCATCGCGGACGCCGAGCCGGAGACCGCCGAGCAGCAGCGCGACCGTCTCGCCGCCGACGTCTCCGGGGACACCCCGCTGACCGTCTCCGGCCTCACCCCCGCCGCCCAGTCCTTCCTCTACGGCCTGGGCATCACCACGGTCGGCGAACTCCTGGACTACAGCCGCCGCAAGCTCGTCAACGCCCCCGGCCTCGGCGCCAAGACCCGCAACGAGGTCCAGCAGCGCCAGCGGGAGTGGGGCGAGCGGCTGCGCGCGACGCCGGTCTCCCCGCTCACGGCCAAGGGCCGGGCGGAGGCCAAGGAGGAGCTGGAGCAACTCACCGCCGCCGAGTCGGCCGTGGCCGGCCAGCTCGCGACGGGCGACTCGGCCGGCACGCTGCCCCCGCGCACGCTGCGCTCCGTCAGCCTCGACACCCTCGCCACCGTCTTCGTGCCCGCCGTCAACAACAACGGCTCCAACCGCAACAAGGCGGAGATGGTCCGGCTGCTGCTGCGCCTGCCCGACGAGCACGGTGCGCTGCCCGGCATCGGCGTCTGGCCGAAGCAGAAGGACGTGGCCGACGCGCTCGGCCTGAGCCACGGCCGCATCCCGCAGATGCTCAAGGAGGAGCGCAAGCGCTGGAAGGCGGAGCCCGCCGTCCACGCCCTGCGCGAGGAGATCGTCGAACTGATGGTGAGCATGGGGCGGGTCGCGTCGGCGGTGGAGATCGCCGATGCGCTCGCCATCCGGCGCGGCACCCACCTCGCCGGGCGCGAGCAGCGGCGCGCGATGGCGCTGGCCGCTGTACGGGCCGTGGTCGAGGCCGAGCAACTACTTCCGCAGGAAGCCGAGTTCCAGCACCAGGCCAACCGCAAGGCGACCGACGAGTCCCTCGGCGCCGGCCTGCTCGCCCTCGACGTACGAGAGGACGACGGCCCGGACACCCCGACCGCGCCCGGCCTGCTGGAATACGCGACCCGTCTCGGCAAGACGGCTGACCGGCTCGCCAGGCTGGACACCCTGCCGACGGCCGCGACCGTCCTGGCCGAACTGGGCGCGCTGACGGTACCGCCCGGCGCGGTCGACTGGGACGAGCGGCGCATGGTGGAGCTGGCGGCTGCGGCATCGGTGAACGCCGCCGCCACCCCGCGCCTGGAGATCTACCCGCGCGACCTGTCCCTCGTCCGGGCGTTGCGCCTGACCCAGGCCGGACTCGTCCGCTGGATTCCGGGCGTGCCGGAAGGCCGTCAGCCCGGCCTGACCGGTGACGACGTGCACGAGCGGGTACGCGCACGCTTCCCCGAGCTGGTCGTCCCGGACGGTCGGGGCGGCACCGTCCACGCACTGCCGACGGGTGGCCCGCTCACCAAGGCCCTGCGCGACGCGGGCTTCGAACTGTCGCTCAACACGCGCGAGGACACGGGCACGCTGCGGTACCTGCCGACGCGGATCGAGGACGCGTCCAGCTACCTCACGACGGGTGCGTGGCGGCAGTCGACGCGTACGGGTGCGGTGACGCGCTACGCCGACGACCCGCAACTCGCGGGCGCGGTGCGCGCGGAGGAGCGACTGCTGGCATCGGCCCGCCGGGACGGGTATCGGGTACTGACTGTACGGCAGCACCTGACACGGGACGCGGTGCGCGAACTGGGCGCCGATCGGTTGGGCGTGGCCGCGTTGTCGGTGACGGAGCTGTTCCTTGACGCCCTGCACGCGCAGGTCACGCCGGGCACCAAACCGACTTGGGAGACCCTACTCAAGGCCGACGCCGCCGAGCCGGGCTCGAAGGGCGCCGTGCGGTTCGCGGAGTACGCGCGGACGGCGTGGGGCGCGGTCGAGCCCCGGATCGCGGAACTGCTGGGCAACGACAGCGGTCCGGCAGCGGGGCCCGTTCTGCTGACGGAGGCTGGCGTGTTCGCGCGGTACGACGCGATGGGCGTCCTGGACCGGCTGGCGTCGGCGGCCCGTCGGGGCGGGCGGGGGCTGTGGCTCCTCGTCCCGCAGGCCGACCCCTCGCGCGAGCCCCGGCTCGGGCAGGTGGCCGTGCCGTACCAGGCCGGCCTGGGGGAGTGGATCCAGCTTCCGGACACGTGGGTGGGCAACGCCCACCGCGGTTCCGGTGAGGGTGTGGCAAGCGTTGTCGAGGGAGACGCGAAGTGATCGACCGCAAGGCTCTGTTGGACGACCTGAAGCAGCAGGTCAAGGCGGTCGAGGCCGACCTCGGGCGACAGGTGGGGGCACTGGACGAGGTCGGCACGCGGCTCAGGGCCGAGTACGAGCGCGCGCGCAAGCTGGGGCGTACGGCGGCCACCTGGAACTCGTGGCTGGACGAGCGCGTCACGCAGGTCGCGGTGGCCTGGGTGCTGGGAACTGTGTTCGTACGGTTCTGCGAGGACAACCGGCTGATCCCCGAGCCGTACCTGACGGGGCCGGACGGTGACCGGCGGGAACTGGCGGAGTCGCGGTACGACGCCTACGTGGAGTCGGACGACGATCCGACGTACCGGGGCTGGCTGGAGAAGGCGTTCGACGAGCTGGGCCTGGGGCAGGCGGGCCGGCTGCTCTTCGACAAACGGCACAACCCGCTGTACCAGATCCCGCTCTCGCACGACGGTGCACGGGAGTTGGTCGAGTTCTGGCGGGGACGGGACGAGGCGGGTGTCCTCGTCCACGACTTCACCGACCCGCTGAACGAGGACGGCACGGAGGGCTGGGACACGCGGTTCCTGGGCGACCTGTACCAGGACCTGAGCGAGGCCGCCCGGAAGACGTACGCGCTGCTCCAGACACCGGAGTTCGTGGAGGAGTTCATCCTCGACCGGACGATGAATCCCGCGGTGCGGGAGTTCGGGTACGAGGAACTGAAGATGATCGACCCCACCTGCGGATCGGGGCACTTCGTACTGGGGGCGTTTCGGCGGCTGGTGCGGCTGTGGGGGGAGGGTCAGCCGGGACGTGATGTGCACGAGCGGGTGCGGGCTGCGCTGGACTCGGTGCACGGGGTGGACATCAACCCGTTCGCGGTGGCCATTGCCCGGTTCCGGTTGCTGGTCGCGGCTATGGCGGCTAGTGGAGTGCGGACGCTGGGGGAGGCAGCTAAGTACGAGTGGCCGATGCATCTGGCGGTGGGGGACTCGCTCATCAAAGCGCGGCAGCTGGAGTTGACGCTGGGCGGGGATGAGGAGGAGGACGACCCGCTGGCCTCCTTCGCGTACGCCACCGAGGATGTGCATGCGCACCCCGGGATCTTGCAGCAGGGGCGTTATCACGTGGTGGTCGGGAATCCACCGTACATCACGGTGAAAGACAAGAAACTGAACGCGCTGTACAAGAGCCTGTACAACGCCTGTGCTATGCAGTACGCGCTATCGGTGCCTTTCGCTCAACGATTCTTTGAGTTGGCCAAGCGCGGCGATACAGAGGGCCATGGGTATGGCATGGTCGGTCAGATCACCGCGAACTCATTCATGAAGCGGGAGTTCGGCACCAAGCTCATCGAGAACTACTTCACCCACGAAGTCGAACTCACTGAGGTCATCGATACTTCTGGCGCCTACATCCCTGGGCACGGCACGCCGACGGTCATCCTGATCGGCAAGCGCCGTTCCGGAACCGGCCGGTCGACGACGATTCGTACGGTCCGCAGTGTGCAAGGGGAACCGTCTGCCCCAGATAAGGCCGAAGAGGGGTTGGTCTGGCAGGCGATCGCCGGGCAGATCGACAAGCCAGGTTCGGTGAGTCAGTGGGTATCGGTGGGCGATCTTGACCGGATGCGGTACTTTGCGCGCCAGCCGTGGATTTTGACTGACGGTGGCCTGGAGTTGAACGCTCAAATTGAGGGCGCGCAGGTGGCCAAACTCTCGTCCGAAGCGGAGAGTGTTGGGTTCTGTGCTGTAACCCGAGAAGATGACGCCTATTTGATCGGTGCAACTGCCGCGCGGCGATTGGGTGTTCCGCCTAGTTCCATTCGATGGTTTTATGGGGGTGCGTCCGTCAGGGAGTGGGGTGTTCAGGACGGCATTGGTACTGTGTTTCCCTATGATGACGCGACGCGGGCAGCGCAGATTGATGCTGCTACTCAGCGGCTACTTTGGCGCAACCGTGTGCTTCTTCGGCGGCGCAGAGCCCTTTCTGGCACGCAAGAGGAGCAGGGCCTGACATGGTTCGAGTTTTCCAGTTTCAATGGTAGGCGCTATTGGTCCCCCTTCCTCATCGCATTTTCCTTCGTTGCTACACACAACCAGTTCACTCTGCGCCGTGATCGAAGCGGGTTCATTCGCACTGCTCCGGTGATCAAGCTGCGGGAGGGGGCGAGTGAGGAGGAACACCTTCGGTTGCTTGGGCTGCTCAACAGCTCCACTGCTGGCTTCTGGCTCAAAATGGTGAGCCACGACAAGGGCAGCCAGGGGGTCAACGAAGGGTATAAGTCCCAGATTTGGGAGAGGTTTTACGAGTTCACCGGCACTAAGCTCCAGGAGTTCCCCCTCCCTGCTGCCTATCCTGCTGCTCTCACCACCGCTCTCGACACCCTCGCCCAGCAACTCAGCTCCACCACTCCCACCGCAGTGGCCGAGGTCACCACCCCCGCCACCGTCATCCTCCGGGAAGCCCGCGGTGCCTGGCGGTCCATCCACGCCCGCATGATCGCCCTCCAAGAGGAACTCGACTGGCAGGTCTACTCCCTCTACGACCTCCACCCCGAAGATCTCCGCGTTTCCGAGGACCCCGACGCCCCCGATATCCCCGAGCTCGCACTCGGTGAGCGCGCTTTCGAAATCGTCCTCGCGCGCCGCGTCGCCGCAGGCGAAGCCAGTGACGAGTGGTTCAAGCGGCACGGCTCCACGCCCGTCACGGAGATCCCCGGCCACTGGCCCGCCCCCTACCGGGAGATCGTGCAGAAGCGGATCGACGCGATCGAGTCGAACCGTGCGATCGGCATGGTTGAGCGCCCCGAATACAAGCGCCGTTGGGCCACTGAGGGTTGGGACGCGCTCCAGGACAAGGCGCTGCGCTCCTGGTTGCTCGACCGGATGGAGAACCGCGAGCTCTGGTTCGACGAGAACGGTCAGCCTGCCATCCTCACCCTGGCCCGCCTCACCGACGCGCTCTCGCGGGACGAGGACTTCGTCTCCGTCGCCAAGCTCTACGCGCCCCGCAAGGAGCTGGCGAAGGTCGTCGCCGAGCTGATCACCGACGAGCACGTGCCGTTCCTCTCCGCCCTGCGCTACAAGCCCTCCGGGCTGAAGAAGCGAGCCGACTGGGAAGAGGTGTGGGACCTCCAGCGCAAGGAGGACGCCGCGCCGGACGAGCCCGCCAAGCGGAAGATCCGGGACTCCATCCCGGTGCCGCCGAAGTACACCTCGGCCGACTTCCTCCGCCCCTCCTACTGGAGGGCGCGCGGCAAGCTCGACGTGCCGAAGGAGCGGTTCGTCTCCTACGGACAGACCAACGCCGCCACCCCCGAGTTGTACGGGTGGGCAGGCTGGGACCACCGGGAGCAGGCGCAGGCCCTCGCCACGTACTTCACCAACACCGCGCTGTCCACCGAGGAGATCACGCCGTTCCTCGCCGGCCTGCTGGAACTCCAGCCGTGGCTGGGTCAGTGGCACAACGAGTTCGACATGCTCTACAGCGGCTCCCCGGCGGACTTCTTCGCCGGCTACCGCCAGCAGAAGCAGGGCGAGCACGGGCTCACCGACGACGATCTCCGTAACTGGCGACCCCCGGCCGCGACCCGAGGCCGACGCGCTGCCGCGAAGAAGTAGCCGCAGTGGCTTCGGTGCCATGTCCGTACGTCGGTGCTGAATCTGCCAGATGAGGAGCCGCCACCGGGTGGGCGTGCGGATGGTCGCCGGTCGGTAGACGTACCTCCGCCCATACGGTCTTGCCGGGGGCGGCTGGGCGAGGGGCGACGCCCCAGTCGTCCGCGAGGGCGGCGACGAGAAGGAGGCCCCGGCCGGACTCGGATACGGAGTCGGGGGTCGGGGGAATGAGTGAGGGCTGCTTCTCGGCGCGGGTGTCGGTCACCTCAATGCGGAAGGTGTCCTCGGCCAGGGTGAGTTGAACACGAAAGTCCCGGCCGGCGACGTGGCCGTGGCGTACCGCGTTGGCGCTGAGTTCAGCCGTGATGAGGGTGAGCGTCTCGTTGGCCGGGGTCGTGTAGGGGTGGCCCCAGTCGTTCAGGCGGTGCGAAACGAGTCGGCGGGCGAGACGGGCACCACGTGGGGTCGAGGTGAAGCGCATGGCGAACTCACGTTCGGTTGCGGAATGCTGGGGCACGTGCCCGTTCGGGGGAGTTGCTGACTTCATGCGGTCAACGGTTGCGGACTCTGCGTAGCGTTGAACAGGAGCGACGTGCTGACGGGTGCGGGCTGTACACGTGGGCGGTGCTCTTGTAGGCGGCGTCGGGCGTGACCGGTTCCCGGGTCGTGCGTTGGGCGGGCGGAGTCCGGTGACTGCGATGGTCGTACGGGAGGAGCTGCGGCGTGGACGACGAGGTTCAGCAGTCGGAGTACGAGGTCGGGACGGGCATGCTGTGCGTGTTCGGGAGGCAGATGAAGCTGTTCCGGGAGCGGGCGGGGATGGACCGCGCGAAGTTCGGGTCACTGACCGGATACTCCGCCTCGACGATCGCGTCGTTCGAGCAGGGGAGGCGCATTCCACCGCCCAAGTTCATCGACCGGGCGGATGAAGTGCTGGGAGGGGGCGGGGTGTTGAGTGCGAGCAAGGAGGAGGTGGCTCGGGCTCAGTATCCGGCGTTCTTCCGGGACGCGGCCAGGTTGGAGGCCGAGGCGGTTGAGCTTCATGTGTACGCGAACCAGGCAGTGCCCGGGCTCTTGCAGACAGAGGAGTACGCCCGAGCCATCTTCATGATGATGAGGCCGCCCATGGATGACGAACTGATTGAACAGCGAGTGTCCGCGCGCCTGGCCCGGCAGGAGATTTTGGGCGGCCGTGCTGCACCGCTCGCCAGCTTCGTCATCGATGAGGCCGTATTGCGGCGTCCGATCGGAGGGTGGGGAGTCCTGCGTGGCCAGCTTGAGCACGTCCTCCTGACGGGGGAGCGGCGGAACATCGAGATTCAGGTGATGCCGCTCGACCGTGAGGAGAACGCCGGTATGGCTGGCCCCTTCACCTTGATCGAAACGAGGGAAGGGCGGAGGATCGCGTACGTTGAGGTACAGAACGTGAGCCGACTGCAGACGGAGCGGGATCGGGTCCGTGCGCTGGAGGCCAAGTACGGAATCATCCGGGCGCAGGCCCTGACTCCACGTGAATCATTGGCGTACGTAGAGAAGTTGCTGGGAGAGCCATGAACGCGCACGTACATCAGCCGCCCATAGACGAGTTGGCATGGCGCAAGAGCAGCTATAGCAGTGAGGAAGGCGGCGAATGCGTCGAGGTCGCCGCCCGCCCCGGCACGGTCCACGTCCGTGACTCCAAGGACACTGCCCGTGCCGCACTCGCCGTGGCCCCCACGGCGTGGACCGCGTTCATCGAGTTCGCGGCCCTCTGACAGGGACGGGGCCCCTGGGTAGGTGTGTTCTTGCCCAGGGTTCCTGTATCTATCCTGGCAGGCCAGAACCCCACCCTGCCGTCCACGAAGCAATGGTCGGGGTCCGTCGTGCGCAGCACCTTCAGCAGTCCTGGCGTTGCGGGACGTCAAGTGCAGCAGTCGATCACTACCGGTCACGTCCCCAGCACGCGACAGCCATGCTCCGACTCACAGCCTGAGAACCTGAGAACGTCATCGCCCCTGGCCACAGCATCGAGAGGCATTTTCGAGCGGCACAGGATGGATGACCGGGGCGCCTGGGGCTTTTCACCCCGTTTGCTGCGAGATAAACTAACGTTGTTTCGTCTTGCTTCATGGGTGGGGGCTCTGTGTTAGATGTCAATGCAACCATCGCGGTGCTTTCCGGAGTTGCGAGTGGAGCCGCCGCGGGTGCCTCCAAAGTCCGCATGACGCGCCATGCGGTCAAGGACTTCAAGGTGACGGCGGGCTGGTTGAAGGACACGCGCGCCGACCGGAAGAACGTGGCGGAGGCCAAGCGGCTTCTCGGCTTCCAGCAGCGTGACGGCTCGGTGTACCGGAACGACAACGTTCACCCCCTGTACAACGGCGCGGCATCAATCCACCCGGACAATCGACGAGCCCTCCTCGCAGCAGCGGGCGACGACTACCTGGAAGCGGTCCGGCAGGGATCTCTGGAAATCCTGCCGCGCGTCGAGGCCCGGCTGGATGATTCGCTGGTACTCGTGGGGAGCCCGACTTCGGAAGGCATCTCTCGGCTCATCTTCGGATACACGGAAGCTATGGATGTCGAGGACTCACTGATTCTGGACACCCCACCCCTGGATCTTCCCTTCCGTCTGATATTGGATCGCAGTCAGATTCCCGAGCGGGCTCTCGCACGCCGGTTCGTGGAGGACCGAGGCGCCACCGCGCGGCCGAACTGGCGCATCGAGTCCGAGTCCCGGGCGTTCATTCCCGAACTGGGGGAGGACGGTTGGCTGCGAACGGACTACCTCCTGGTGACCCGGCTTCGTAACTTCCTGACCGCCGACGGGTTCGCCCAGGGGCACAGTCTCGTCTCCGTCGCGGGGACACACGGTGTCGGTACCCGTGCCCTCAGCCTTCTCCTCAGAGACCGTGCCCTTCTCAAAGAGATCGCAGCCGTCACCGGCCGCCACGAGAACCCTTCCTTCCAGGCTCTCTTCCGCATAAGCGACATAAAACACGACCCGAAAGCCGGGAGCCGCGGCCGTCGTATAGAACTCGTTCAGAAGCCGGTGGTGATCGGGGACAGCCCGCAGCAGTGGCAGGAGGCCGGCCGCCAGGCGAGTCACACCGTACAGCGATGGCTCGCGTCAGACACGAATGCCGACTGACGGACATTGCTCGACATGTTGAGCACGGCACAGGAGAAAATACCTTTGACGAAGGACATCGTCGGCGCAGGGGATCGCTGGATTCCGGACGCCGAGTACGCGGCAATTCGGGCGCGGGTGCCGATTGTCTGCGTCGACCTGCTCCCTGTCACTCGTTCACCCGTTCGGAAGGTCGGCCTCATCCGCAGGGACACCTACGACGGGGGCCAGGGCTGGTGCCTCGTCGGAGGGGCGATCATCCTGGACGAGTCGATCGGGGAAGCCCTGGCCAGGCACCTGCGTACGACGCTGGGGCCACGATTCCACTTTTTTCAGGAGACCCTGAGCCTGGGCTCGGTGGCCGAGTACTTCCGGGATCGCCGTCCGCAGGCGCTGCATGATCCCCGGAAGCACGCGGTGGCCCTGAGCCACGTCGCCGAGTGCGCGGGTGTGCCCCAACCCACTGGCGAGGCGCTGGACTTCCGCTGGTTCCGGGTGGACGCGCTTCCATCCGCGAGGGAATTCGGCTTCGGCCAGGACCGCGTGGTCAGCAAACTGCTGAGCTCGTGGCGGTGAGTTCATCATCCGGAGCAGCGCGGGCTGCGGGTGCCGATGCCTGAGGCGATCCGTCGACCCTGGCCGAGGCCCTGGCCGTCGCGACGCGGCTGTCGGTGGCCCTGCACCGCACCGGCGACTACCCCTCGGCCTGGGAGACCTCCCGTACCGCGGCGGACCTCACGCAGCCGCTGCTTGGCGCGGATCACCGTCTGGTACTGGCTGCCCGTTCCAGGGCCGGCCGGGCGCTGTTCCGACTGGGCAGGTACGCCGAAGCCGAGTCGTCGCTCCGCAGTGTGCGTGCCCTCCAGGAGAGTCTGTTCGGGGCCGGCGACCCCGACACCTTGGACAGCGGCTACGGCCTTCAGCTCGTGCTGGGAAACCTCGGCAGACGTGAGGAATCGCTCGCACTCCTCCGGGCCGCCGTCACCGGCCGGCGAGCGGCACTGGGCCCTGCGCACCCGCTGACCCTGCGGTCCCGTGCCAGTCTGCTGGAGACGCTGCCCGCCTCCGAGGTGGTCACCGAAGAAGGCGGCGCGCTGCTCTCGCTGCCGTCGGAATGCGCCCGGCTCCTCGGCCCCGATCACACGGTGACGCTGGGCGCCGGACACAACCACGCCTGAGCGCTGTACCTCCTGGGCCGCTTCGAAGAAGCCGACGAGGAGATGCGGCGGGTCGCGCAAGCGTACGTGCGGCGCTTCGGGCCGAGTACCCGATCGTGCTCGCGGCCCGACAGCTCCTCTCCCGGACCCGGTCCGCGCTCGGCCACGTGGATACGGGGATCGAGCTGATGACCGATGTCGTGGCACGGCGGGAGCGCGGCCTGGGTCCCGAGCACCCCTTCACGGTCGCCAGCCGTCAGCTGCTGGACGAGTACTGATCGGGTCGATGGCGCCCGCCCCAGCCGCCTGGCGCATGAGAGCGGGATGCGCGGACGGTGCACGGGGGTATACGGCGCGGGGTCGGTCGGAGTACCGATGTAGGGTGCTATGCGCAGGACGTACGGGTGATCGTTCAGTACGAGGGGGGCAAGGATTGCAAGCGCCGCGTGCCCGCCTCCCTTGACCTGGCCGATGCCGTGAACGTCCTTCTCGCCCGGCGGCATGTGTGACCGGTCCGCTCCTCCGCACCGGGCAGGACCACCGGCACGTCGCACCGCTCACAGGCCGCCCGTAACGTCCGGGCCCTCATCTACGGCCTGGACCGGTGACCGGCTTCGGGTCGGAGTGGCGGACCCGCACCACATCGCGTACGAGCAGCAGCACCGAACACCGTCAGGGAGAGCGAGACCCTCAATGGCCCAGCAGCCCCTCCTCCGCGATGTCATCGACATCAAGAAGTCCATCTCCACTTCGGACTTCGTGCTGTCCCTCGCCGAGGCGACGACACCCGAGGGCGCCCAGCACGCGCTGCAGGACTACGTCGTCACCGAGCGGCTGCTGGAGAACTTCGACGAGGCGCTGGCCCTCATCAAGTCCTCGCTCGACGGGCACCGATCCAAGGCGGCGTATCTCCACGGCTCGTTCGGTTCCGGTAAGTCGCACTTCATGGCGGTGCTGTACGCGCTGCTCAGCGGCAACCAGGCCGCTCGCGCCCGCACCGAGTTCGACCCGGTGCTGACCAAACACGAGTGGCTGACCACGGACGGCAAGAAGTTCCTCCTCGTGCCGTACCACATGCTCGGCGCCAAGGCCCTGGAGCAGCGCGTGCTCGGCGGGTACGTCACACACGTCAAGAAGCTGCACCCGCAGGCCCCGACCCCGCAGGTGTACCGGACCGACTCCCTCTTCGCCGACATCGGCGCCATGGTCGCCAACATCGGCGACGAGGCCGTGATCCGCGGCCTGGGCGGCGGCACCGACGCGGCCGACGGCGAGGAGGACGAGTGGGGCGAGGGCTTCGCCTGGACCCCGCAGCTCCTCGCCACCGCGCTCGCCGCCGAGGAGGACCACGAGGGAGGCACCCCGCTCGACCTCCGCCATCCCACCACCCCGGCCGAGCTGCGGGCCAAGTTGGTCAACGACGCCAGCACCACCCTCCTTCCCGGCTTCGCCCAGAACGCCGCCGAGAACGAGCACGGCTTCATCTCTCTGGACGCCGGCCTGTCCGTCATCGCCGAGCACGCCAAGTCGCTCGGCTACGACGGCCTGATCCTGTTCCTGGACGAGCTGATCCTCTGGCTCGCCACCCTCATCCACGAGCAGAAGTTCGTGGCCCGCGAAGCCAGTAAGATCACGAACTTCGTGGAGGGCGGCGACGCCCGGCGTGCCATCCCCGTGGTGTCGTTCATCGCCCGTCAGCGCGACCTGCGCGAGCTGGTCGGCGAGGAGGTATCCGGCGCGGCGGAAGCCTCCATCCAGGACACCCTGAACCTGGCCTCGGGCCGGTTCGACAAGATCACTCTGGAGGACCGCAACCTCCCGCAGATCGCCCACGCCCGCCTCCTCAAGCCCAAGGACGCCGAGGCGGAACGGCTCATCGGCGCGGCCTTCGAGCAGACCAAGCGGGTGGGCCCGCAGGTGTGGGACACGCTGCTCGGTTCGGCGAAGGGCACGACCGGCGCCGACGCGGAGTCGTTCCGGCTGACGTACCCGTTCTCGCCGGCGTTCATGGACACCCTGGTCCACATCTCGTCGGCGCTGCAGCGCTCCCGTACCGGTCTGAAGCTGATGGGTCAGCTCCTCGCCGACCACCGCAACGAGATCCGTCTCGGGCAGCTCATCCCGGTCGGCGACCTCTACCCGGTGATCGCGGAGGGCGGCGACAAGCCGTTCACCGACAGCCTGAAGGTCGTCTTCGAGGCCGCCGACAAGCTGTACAAGACCAAGCTGCGGCCCTACCTCCTCAGCTCGTACGACGTCACCGAGGACGACGTCAAGCAGTACCGCACCCAGCCCGGGACCGTCACCGACCAGCAGCGCGCCAACCGCTGCCGGATGTTCCTCGGCGACAACCGGCTCGTGTGCACGCTGCTGCTGTCCGCGCTCGCGCCCAGCGTGCCCAGCCTCTCCGAGCTGACGATCCGGCGGCTCGGCGCGCTCAACCACGGATCGGTCCTCGCGCCCATCCCGGGAGCCGAGGTCGGCATCATCAAGAACAAGGTCGCCGAATGGGCCGCCCGGTTCCCGGAGATCAAGGAGACCGGCACCGACACCAACCCCGGCGTACGCCTGGAGCTGTCCGGCGTCGACGTGGACTCCGTCATCGCCAACGCCCAGGTCAACGACAACCCCGGCAACCGGGCTGCGCTCGCCCGCCGTCTGCTGTCCGAGGAACTGGGCGTCGAACACGGACAGTTGAGCGACCAGCTCGGCCTCACCTGGCGGGGCACCGCCCGCACCACCGAGATCGTCTTCGGCAACGTCGCCGACGAGGACGAGCTGCCCGACCACGACCTGGTCCCGCAGGAGGAGGGCCGCTGGCGGATCGCCATCGACCTCCCCTTCGACGAGGGCGCGTACGGGCCCCGCGAGGACGTCAACCGGATGCAGCGCCTGCGCGAGCGCCAGCAGGGCGCGCGGTCCCGTACCGTCGCCTGGCTGCCCGCGCACCTGTCCGCCCAGCGTTTCGCCGACTTCCGGCGGCTCGTCGTCATCGACAAGGCCCTCGCCGACGAGCACCGCTTCGACACCCAGTACGCCGGTCACCTCAACGCCGACAACCGCAGCCGTGCCAAAGGCCTCCTGGAAACCCAGCGCGAGGCCCTGCTCAAGCAGGTCAAGGGGGCCTTCAAGCAGGCGTACGGGCTCGCTCAGAAGCAAGTCGCCGATGTCGTGCCCGACTTCGACGACCACCTCGTCGCGCTGCCCGACGTCGACGGCCTCACCCTGTCCTTCGGACAGAACCTGCACGACGGCATCCGGCACATCGCAGGCAAGCTACTCGCCCACCAGTACTCGGCACACCCCGACCTCGACCCCGACGCCACCGGCACCGCCGTCAAGTCCGCCGACGCCCGCAGGGTGTTCACCCACGTCCGGGCCGCCGCCGAGGCGCGCGACGGACGGGTGGAGGTACCGGCCGCCGATCGCAAGCTCATGCAGCGGATCGCCGGACCCCTGCGCCTCGGGCAGCAGAAGGAGGCGTACTTCGAGCTGTCCCGCTACTGGGCCGACCACTTCCGCCAGCTCGCCAGCGCCCAGGGTGTCACCGGGGACCTGACCCTCATCACCCTGACCGACTGGACGGACAAGCCGGACCCGCGCGGCCTGCCCGACTTCCTCGCCCGGCTCGTCGTCGCCGCCTTCGCCGAGATGGACGACCGGGTGTGGGTGCGCGGCGGAACCGTACTCGACCCCCCGCCAGAACTGTCCGCCATCAAGGACCACGACGCGCTGCGCAGCCAGCCGCTGCCCGCCGAGCCCGACTGGGACACGGCACGGCAGCGCTTCGAGACGATCTTCGGGAAGAAGACGCCCACCCTGCGCCGCGGCCGGATGGTCAACCAGTTCGCCCACCAGATCATCGAGACCGCCCGTGCCGACCGCGACCACGCGGCCGACCTGGTGCACCAGCTGGAGTCCCACGCCTTCTTCCTCGGCCTCGACCAGACCGCCGACTCCGGACGGCTGGCGCTCGCCCGCCGCTCCCTGCAACTGCTGGACGCGCTCACGGCGGAGGCCGGCAAGGGCGCGGCCGGGGCGAAGAAAACAGTCGAGGCCCTCGCCTCCTTCGACCTGGGTGCGATCAGCGCCGACCGGTACGGCACCTCCGTCAAGCAGGCCCGCAGCGTCGCCGAGGCCGTCGCCTCCGCACCCTGGGGCACGCTGGAACTCGCCGCCGGTCTCGGCCCCGAAGGCGAGGCGCTGCTGGACTCGCTGCGCAATGTGGCCCGCGACGACCAGCGCACCGCGGACCTGCGCGAGGCGCTGACCCGCACCCAGCGCGAGGTCGTCGCCCTGGTGAAGCGCAGCCAGGCCGCTGCCACCCCGCCGCCTCCTCCCGTCGCGCCGCAGCCCACGGCGGACGACCTGTCCCTGAACACACCGACCAGTGATCCGCGCATCCCCTACACCCCGCAGGAGACACCCTCCTCGGCGAGCTCTGGTGCCCCGGCCTCTTCGGGCGGCGGCACCGCGCGGACGTCCGGTGGCCGCCGTACGACCGCGGCACGAGCCGCCGCCGACCTCCAGGCGGAGCTGTCCGAACTGGCCGCCCGCCACCCCGACGCGACCATCGAGATCACCTGGAAGGTCGTCGAATGACGGACACCGTCGCTGTCGCTCCGGGCGCGGTGCGGCTGAACACCGCGACCGTCACCCCGTACCTGTCCGCGCAGTCGTCCCTTGCCGCCTCCCTGACGGGGGACGGCGGGGGCAGGCGCCGGATCGTGCTGCTCCGGTCCGTACCCCGGTGGGAGGGCCCCGCCGAACCCACGTGGGGCGAGGGCAGGACGGCCGGCGTCGCGGTGGCGCCCTCGCCGCTCGCCGTCCACGAACTCGTCCTCGACCACCTGTCGGGTCGCCGGCCCGGCCCCGCCGTGCTGGTCGTCCTCACCGACCGCGAGCAGAACGAACTCGACCCGGCGATCCTCGCCCGCGTCCACAAGATGCGCATCGACGCCGTCGACAGCTGGGACGTCGTCCGCAACGCGTTCGGCGCCCGGCAGATCGACCCGCGCCTGAAGGACGTCAACTGGGCCGCCGAGGCCCTGCTCGACGCCACCCCGCCCACCACGGGCGGCTGGCCGCCCGTGCCCGGCGGATGGCTGTCCCGGCAGTACGCCCTCACCGCGCTCACCCAGCGCCGCCTGCGCCTCGGCCGCTACGACACCGAGGACAGCACGCGGCGCCCCGGCGACGACCGGCTCGACGCGCAGGCCCTGCTGCACTGGTCGACGCGGTCGGGCGCGCCCGAACGGCTGCTGGGGCTGCGCGGCCCCGAGCGCGCCGGCCTGACCGCCTTCCTCGGTGAGGAGGACCAGGCAGGCCTCGCCGGACGCGCCCTGCTCGCCCTCGTCGACGCCGAGCGAGGCGCGGACGCCGCCGCCTTCGGCCTCGTCTGCGCGGCACTGTGGCAGCACGCCGATCCCGCCCCCGAGACCTACCGGGCCAGGGGCCGCGCCGAACGGTACTTCGGCGACCAGCCCCCGGCCGTCGGCGATCAGCTCGATGTCCTGGTGACCGTCTTCGGCCGGTCCGCCGAGGAGTACGTGACCGCCCTGCTGACAGCCGCCCACCGCCACGGCGGCGACGCCGACCACGCCCGTGAGGCACGCCGCGTCACCGGCACCGTGCTCGACCGGGCGGCCGTGCTGGCCCGCCAGTTCGGGGCGGAGGCCGCCGTCGGGGCGAGCCCCGTCCTGCGCGGTGGACTCGATGCCCGGTTCGCCGCCGTCGGCCGGGCCCTCGCTGCGGGCGGCACGGCCACCGTGGCGGAAGCCGTCCGGAACTTGGCTGACCACCGGCTCGCCACCGACCCGGAGGAGGCCTCTTGCGTCGAACGCGCCCGCATGGGACAGCGCCTCGCCCGCTGGCTGGCCACCGACCCGTCGGCTGACGCCCCGACCGTCGCCGATGCCATACAGCGCCACCTCACCGAGACCGGCTGGGTCGACCTCGCCCTGGAGCACATCGAGGCCGGCGGCGACCCGGGCCCCGTCCTCAAGGCCGCGTACGACGCCCTCGGCGCACGCGTCAGGGGTCGGCGGAGGCAGATCGACGCGTCCTTCGCACGCTCACTCGCCTCCTGGACGGAGTCCGGCACCCAGCCCGGCGGCATGCTCACCGTCGAGACCTTCCTCGACCGCGTGGTCGGGCCCGTCGTCCGGCGCACCGGGGAGCGGCGGGTGCTGCTGCTCGTGCTCGACGGCATGAGCGCGGCCATAGCCAACGAACTCGGTGAGCAACTGCGCCGCTCCTGGGCGGAGTTCGACCCGCTGCCCGAGGGCGTCCCGCTCCGCCGGGCGATGGCCGCCGCACTGCCCACCGTGACGGCCGTGTCCCGCACCTCCCTCTTCGCGGGCACGCTGATGAAGGGCACCCAGGCCGACGAGAAGCGTCTCTTCCCCGCGCTGAGACTGTGGGGCGGAACCCCGGCCGCCGTGTTCCACAAGGACGACCTGCGCACCGAGACCGCGGGCGACACCTTCGGCCCGGCACTCACGCAGGCGCTCACCGACGGCCGGACCCATGTCGCCGTCGTCCTCAACGCCATCGACGACCGTCTCGCCAAGGAGCAGAAGCTCGGCGACGGAACCTGGCGGGTCGACGACGTGCCCGGCCTGCGCGACCTGCTGCGGGTGGCGGCTGCGCAGGGCATGGCGGTCGTCGTCACCAGCGACCACGGCCACGTCGTCGACCGGCACGGCACCAAGGCCGACGCCGCCGAACCCGCGTCCGCCCGGCACCGCCTGCCCGGCGGGCCGCTCGCCGAACGGGAGATCGCCCTCTCCGGGCCGCGCGTGGTGTGGCCCGGGCCCGGCGCGTCCATCGTTGCGCTCTGGGACGCCGACTCCCGCTACACGGCCCTCAAAGCCGGCTACCACGGTGGCGCCTCGCTGGCCGAGTTCACCATCCCGGTGCTTGCCTTCCTGCCCTTCGGGGCGGAACCGCCGAAGGGGTGGCGGGAACTGGGCGATCAGCGTCCCGCCTGGTGGGCGCCGGAGGAGGCCGGAAATCCGCTCCCGGAAGAGCCCACGGCACGGACGACCGGCGCGGCATCCGTCCCCGCACCGAAGAAGCCGACGGCGAAGTCCCAGAAGGAACACGCGGAACTCGCCCGGACCCACGAAGCCCTCTTCGACGTCGCGCTGACCGCCGGGAGCGACGACGCCCTGCTCACTCCGACCCTCGTCTCCCGGACCGAAGCGCTCGTCACGGCGCTCATCGACTCCGAGACGTACCGGGCGCAACTCGGTGGCCTGGCCCGCAAGCCCCAGCAGGAGCAGGTCCACAAGGCACTCACCGCCCTCCTGGACGCGGGCGGCACCCTGCCGGTGACCGCACTGGCCCAGCGCGCGGGCATGCCCACCGCCCGAGCCGACGGCTTCGCCGCCGTCCTGCGGCAACTCCTCAACTACGACGGCGTACAGGTACTGGAAACCCTGCCGGACGGGCGCACCCTCCGGCTCCACGAGGCGCTCATGCGGGAGCAGTTCGCCTTCGGAGCCGGCTGAAGGTCTGCGTGCGTGGGCGGTGCCGGGCGGCCCATTGCTCCTGGGGGTAGGCCGACACCGCCTTCGCCTAGGAGCCTTGGAGTCCCTGGCATGCACGGCGCCGGGCGAGGCCTTCGAACGGCCCGGGAAGGGCGGCCCGGTCGAAGCGGGCCGCCCCTGAACGAGCTATGAGTCGCGCCTGACGTGCTTGAGCACGTTCATGCCTGCGGTGAGGACGGCCATGAACGCGGCGCCGCTGGTCGTCAGCGTCGCCAAGGGGCTCGCGTGGAGCGCCATCGTCACGATGGCAGTACCGAGGGAAGCCACACCAGATGCGAGGGTGACGATGGTGATGTCACGAGCCGGATGGTTACAGGTCTGCTGGGTCGAGTGGATCGACACCGTTCCTCCATGGAAATACTCGCTCGCTGGAATCGGGCACAACTGACCTAGGTCAGTTGACGTTTTGTCCAGCGCTGCGCGTTCGGGCGCTACGGAGCCCGCAACCAGCCGGTTGCTGATCGGAACGCGCACGGCGAGCAAGTCAAAGAGACCCCCAAGGGCGGACAGACGGAAACGATGACACGTTATCGCCAACTCGCCCACATAACAACGCACTTCTCCGAAGCGTGGCTGCGACCCGGCAGCGCCCACCCGGTGGTGCGGCCCGAGACACCACCGTCACGCCGCGAACGCGCCCAGCAGCGTCGCGACTCGAAATCCCCGACGATGAAGAACGGCCGTGCCGCGCCCTCGAAACGTTCCGTGACGTCCGCGGCGGTGACGATGCCCGAGAAGCAGCCGTCGTCGCCGCCCGCGGACCACGTCGACGAAGTGGCGACTCGACACACAGGACCGTGTGGAGCGCGGGCCTGCCAGCGGGGCCGGCCGGCTCCCGGTCCCGCACGGAGGGACTCGGGAAATGGAAGACTGGTGCTGTGAGCACTACCGGATCCCAGCGCCCCGCCCAGGTGAGCGCAGCCCGCCGCCGCACCGTCATCGACGCGCTGCGGCGCGGTGCCGTACCCGACAGCGGTCTCGACCTGCTGGCCACCGGACTCGACCGGTTCGAGGCGGCCCTGGACGCGGAACTGGACGCCGTGGCGTCCGGTGGGTCCGTGTTCAAAGCCGTGCGGGGCGAGTACGGGTCCGGCAAGACCTTCTTCACCCGCTGGCTGGGTGAGCGGGCCAAACGCCGCAACTTCGCCGTGGCCGAGATCCAGATCTCCGAGAACGAGACCCCGCTGCACCGACTGGAGACGGTCTACCGGCGGCTCACCGAACGGCTCACCACCTCCAGTTTCCGGCCCAGCGCGCTGCGCCCCGTGGTCGACGCCTGGTTCTACGCCCTGGAGGAGGACGCCCTCGCGGCCGGCGCGACCGAGGACGAACTGCCGGGTGAAGTGGAGAAGTTGCTCGTCGCACGGCTCGCCGAGGTTTCCCGGCACGCCCCGTCCTTTGCCACCGCGCTGCGCGGTTACCGGGCCGCCCTCGCGGACGGCGACGAGGCGACCGCCGCGGCCGTCCTGGCGTGGCTCGGAGGCCAGCCGCACGTCGCCGCCTCCGCCCGCCGGTCCGCCGGCGTGCGCGGCGACCTCGACCACTTCGGCGCCCTCGGGTTCCTGCAGGGGCTCCTGACCGTCCTGCGCGACTCCGGGCACACGGGGCTGTTCGTCGTCCTCGACGAGGTGGAGACGCTGCAGCGGGTCCGGTCGGACGCCCGCGACAAGGCGCTCAACGCGCTGCGACAGCTCATCGACGAGGTGCACTCCGGTCGCTTCCCCGGCCTCTACTTGGTCACCACGGGCACACCGGCCTTCTACGACGGCCAGCAGGGCGTGCAGCGCCTCGCGCCGCTCGCCCAGCGGCTGGCCACCGACTTCACCACCGACCCGCGCTTCGACAACCCACGCGCCGTGCAGATCAGGCTCCCCGGCTTCGACCAGGAGTCGCTGGTCGGACTCGGCGTCACCATCCGGGACCTGTACGCCGACGCCGCCGAGTCGTCCGCGCGTGTGCGGGAGGTCGTCGACGACTCGTACGTCGAGGATCTCGCGCTGGCCGTCGGCGGGGCACTGGGCGGGAAGGTGGGGGTGGCCCCCCGGTTGTTTCTGAAGAAGCTCGTCGGGGACGTGCTCGACCGCGTGGACCAGTTCGACGACTTCGCCCCCCGGCAGCACTACCGGCTGACCGTCGCCAGCGGTGAACTCACCGACGTGGAGCGGAACCTGGCCGCCACGGTCACCGGGGGCCCCGCATCGGCCGACGACATCGACCTGGAGCTGTGATGCCGGATGCGGGGAGCCCGGCCGGCGAGGCGCCGGGCGACGAGGGCGCCGACGTACTCGACCGGCTCGACCCCGTCGTCCTGCACCACATCGTCAACACCCTCGGCTGGCCCGACCTGCGACCCCTGCAACGAGCGGCGATCACCCCACTCATGGACGGGCAGGACGCCGTACTGCTGGCGCCGACGGCTGGCGGCAAGACCGAGGCGGCCTGCTTCCCCCTGCTGTCGGCGATGACCGAGCAGAAGTGGGCCGGCACGTCCGTGCTGTACCTGTGCCCGCTCAAAGCACTCCTGAACAACCTCATCGGCCGTGTCGAGGCCTATACCCAGTGGCTGGGGCGGCGCGCGGCACTCTGGCACGGCGACACCAAGGAGTCGCAACGGCGGCGCATCCGTACCGAGGCACCGGACATTCTGCTGACCACGCCCGAATCGCTCGAAGCGATGCTGATCGGCGTCAAGACCGACCACGTCCGCCTGCTGGGGGGCGTACGGGCCGTCGTCGTCGACGAGGTGCACGCCTTTGCCGGGGACGATCGGGGATGGCACCTGCTCGCCGTGCTCGAACGGCTGGAACGGGTGACCGGACGGCGTATCCAGCGCGTGGGCCTCTCGGCGACCGTCGGCAACCCCCACCAGTTGCTGCACTGGTTGCAGGGTGCGGGCGCCGACAGCCGTACCGGCCACGTCGTCGCCCCGGGAGCGCACCTGCCGGCCACCGACGCCGGTGTGCCCGGCGACGAGGCGTGCGCCGACCCTTCCCGCAGGCCCGCGGGTGCGGTGGAACTCGATTACGTCGGCTCCCTGGACAACGCCGCCAAACTCATCGCGGCACTGCACAAGGGAGAGAAGCGGCTCGTCTTCTGCGACTCACGCCGCCAGGTCGAGGAGCTGGGCGCCGCGCTCCGGGCCCGCGACGTGACCGTCTTCCTCTCCCACGCCTCCCTCTCCGTCGACGAACGCGCCCGATCCGAGCAGGCGTTCGCCGAGGCACGCGACTGCGTCATCGTCTCCACCTCCACCCTCGAACTCGGCATCGACGTCGGCGACCTGGACCGCGTCATCCAGATCGACTCGCCGGTGTCGGTCGCCTCCTTCCTGCAGCGCATCGGCCGCACCGGCCGGCGCCCCGGCACCGCACGCAACTGCCTGTTCCTCACCACCCGCAAGGACACGCTGCTCCAGGCGGCGGGCCTCCTGCTGCTCTGGTCCCGCGACTGGGTGGAACCGGTCGTCCCCCCGCCGGAGCCACGCCACCTGGTGGCCCAGCAACTGCTCGCCGTCACCCTGCAGCAGCACAAGCTCGGCGACCGGTTGTGGGACCGGCAGTGGAACGGTCTCGCCCCCTTCGACGGATCCGCCGCACCGATCCTGCGCTTCCTCACCGAGCAGGGATTCCTCGACAGCGACGGCGGCATGCTGTTCGTCGGACCCGAGGCGGAACGACGCTTCGGCAAGCGGCACTTCATCGAACTCACCGCCTCCTTCACCGCACCGCCCCAGTTCACCGTCCTGTCCGGGCGTACGGAGATCGGCCGCACCGACCCGAGCGTGCTCACGGAAGAACGCCCCGGTCCGAGGCGGTTGCTGCTCGGCGGACGCAGCTGGCAGGTCACGTACATCGACTGGCTGCGCAAACGCGTCTTCGTCGAGCCCGCCGACGGCGGCGGGATCGCCAAGTGGATGAACGGCGGCGTCGCCGGACTGTCGTACGCCCTGACACGTGCCATGCGCGAGGTGCTGCTGGGCACCGACCCGCCGGTTACCCTCACCCGTCGTGCGCAGGCATGCCTGGCGGAACAGCGTGCGACGGACGCACCCGACACCGTGCACCCGGGCGGCACGCTGGTGACGCGGGTCGGCAAGGACGTGCGCTGGTGGACGTGGGCCGGTTATCGCGCCAACGCCACACTCGCGGCCACCCTCCGGTCGGTCGCCGATCCGCTGCAACGCCCCACGGACAGCTGGCTGCGGCTGCGCGAGGACCTCACTCCGGCCGACTGGCGCGTGGCCCGCGAGGACAGCGGCGACACCCTCGTCCTGCCCGACGTGGATCACCGCGCGGTGCGCGGCCTGAAGTTTTCCGTCGCTCTGCCGGAGCGTCTCGCCGTTGCCACGGTCGCCGCCCGCCTGGCCGACCTTGACAGCGCACGCCTGGTGATGGCTGAACCGGCGCGCTTCCAGCACGGCACCTGACAGGCCCGTTCCAGAGAGGGCGGTCGCCACGGAGCCGGTTTCGAGGCTCCGCGGCGGACGACGACACCCCGTACCCGCCGGACCGCACGGACGTCGAGCCGGCCCGGCTCGACGTCACCGTCCTGCTGCGTCACGGCCTCGCCGCCGAGCGCCGCGCCCGGCGCACCGGCACGTCCGGCTCGGCTCCGGGCAGCGGAAGTCCCCACGTCTGCGGGGCGCTCGGCCGTACGGTCAGGCCGTCGCGCTCCAGGAAGCGTGCCACGGTCGCCCGGTAGCGGTCGGCGACGCTCCACGAGCGTGGTGTCAAGGAGGTCGCGGTCGGGCAGCCGCAGGAAGAGGCTGGAGATCTCCCGCCAGGACTTCGGGCCCTCGCCGAGCAGGGGGCGCGGCTCGACGACCGACTCGGGCAGGAAGTGCGCACTGCACTCCTCGCAGAAGTAACTGGCGATGCCCGCACCGCACTCGGGGCAGCGGCCCTGGAGCCAGCCGCCCCGCGCCGGCGGAGGCGAAGGGGTCGTGATCGAGTTGCCCCCGGCGCGTGAAGGAGGAGGCTGGTTGTGGACCTTCCGCACGCACCCGAACGTGCGCGACAGCCCGGCCGGCCGCATACCGGTCGGGACAGGAGCAGTACGGGAGCGCCTGTCTCCCGTGAGTGATTACCACTCACGGGCCGCCCCGTCCGTCTGCAACTTGCTGGGCGTTCGTGTGGGGATGTTCTGATTTGCCTCTGCGGCCGACCGGCACCCTCACGATGCTCCGCAGGAGCTTCGTTCCCGCCCGGCCTCCGGAGCCGGGGTATCCACGAAGGAGAGCCCCGATGGGCGGCGCGCTCACTGCCACCCCGGAACCGATGACGCTGGAGGACGCACAGGTCCTGGCGCTGGAATCCGGGCCGATCCGAGGTCACACCCTCAAAGTCCTCCTGATCCGGGACGCACCGGGCCGCTCGCTCCTCCCCGCTCTGCGGGACAGGGTCGAGTCCGGCCTGGAGAGCCTGCCGCGCTGGCGGCAGCACCTGATGTCCTCCCCCGGGTCTCCGGCCGGTCTGGCCTGGCAGGACGAAGCACAGTTCCGCATCGACCGGCATGTGCGCGAGGCGGGCGGCGGCAGCCCGGTGGACGAGGCCGGTCTGCGCCGGATCGTGGCCGCCGTCATGACCGAAGCCCTGGACCGGTCCGAACCCCTGTGGACCCTCGACGTCGTGCCCCGCCTGGCCGACGGACGATGGGCGCTGATCTGGAAGGTGCACCACTGCCTGGCGGATGGCGTCACGACGATGCACGCGGGAAGCCGCCTGATCTGGACATCGGACCCGCCCGAGGTGCCGCAGTCCGCCGTCCGAGGCGCACCCGAAGCACCCCTGCCCGGGGGCGCGGAACCGGGCCGGCGGTCCGCGCCGGGCCTGCCCGCGCAGGTACGGGCAGGTGCCCGCCTCGCCCGGGCGGTGGGGTACCGAGGGCTGCTGCTGCGCGAGTTCGGGCCGCTGGGCCGGCTGTCTCCGTTGGCTGCACCCGTGGGTGGCCGACGTGTCGTCGCGTTCGCCCGCTGCGAACTCGCCGATCTCTACCGCATCGGCCGGGCTGTCGCGCCGCACGCCACCGTCAACGACGTGCTGCTCGCCGCCGTTGCCGGTGCGCTGCGGACCTGGCTGCTCACATGCGCCCCCGGCGCGGCGATCAAGGCCGAGGTCCCGGTGAGCATGCACCGTGGTCCGGTCACTGCCGAAGCGGCCGGGAACCGGGACTCCTTCCTGCTGGTGAGCCTGCCCGTCGCGGAGCCCGATCCGCTCACCCGCCTGCACGCGGTGTCCGTCGCGACCGGCCTGCGCAAGAACCGGCACGATGCACGGGCGGTCTACGCGCTCGGGCGAGCCGCCGCCCGGACGCCGTCGCCGGTGCGCCGGATGGTTCAGCACCTGGTGCACAGTCCCCACGAGTACTCGCTGAACGTGTCCAACGTGCCGGGCCCGTCCGTGCCGGTGCACGTGCTGGGCCGCCGGGTGGACAGCCTCTGCTCGATCGCGGAGATCGCGCCGCGGCACGCCTTGAGGGTCGCCGCCGTCTCGCTCACCGGCACGCTCTTCGCCGGGCTGTGTGCCGATCCGGGAGCCATCTCCGATGTCGATGCGTTCGCGCGGGACATCGAACTCGAGGTCGGGACCCTGCTCGCGAGGACGGGGGCGTGAAGGACCTCGGAAGGCTGCGGCAGCGAGCGGGAATCCGCGCCACCGTACGCCGCCGGCTCCGGGACGGGGCCGGCGGCAGGGCCGTGACCTCGCCGAGTGCGATGGCGGCCATGCGGTTCTCCGGCCATAGCAGCGCAGATCCGTGACCGCTCCCTGACGCCTGCGGTTCCCCCGCGCCGGAGCCCGTCGCTGTGCAGCTCAGCCGGTCGCGGCGTGCCCGTACACCCGCCGGATCGACGCCGACAGGTGTGGCCGGCGCTCCGCGCGGCCATCGGTCCGGCCCGGGCGTTCCCTTCCACCCGCCGGCTCCGGAGAGGAGCGCGGTGCCGCAGCGCAGCCGGTGGACCGAGCCGAGGCGGGGCGGCCCGGCGCCTCGGAGGAGGACGCGACGCCGTTCCCCCGCGCTCACGATTGCCCTTCTTAATCAGACGGACTAGTCTGTTCGATTAAGGAGGTGCGGTCATGGTGACGCGGGTCAGGAAGACGAAATCGGAGGAGAGGATCCTCACGGCGGCAGCCGAATTGTTCTATGCGAACGGGCTGCGCGGAGTCGGCATCGATCAGGTCATCGCGGCGTCCGGTGTCGCCAAGTCCACGCTCTACGCGCACTTCCGCACCAAGGAGGAACTCGTCGCGACATACCTGCGGCGGACCGACGACTCCTGGATGGCGCAGCTACAGGACGCTGCCGCACGCACCGGGGGCGGCCCCCGCGAGCAGCTCGTCGGGCTGTTCGACGCGCTGACGGACGCCTTCGACCGGCACGGCTTCTTCGGATGCCCGTTCGTCAGTGCGGCGGTCGAGGCCGACCTGGACTCGGAGGCCAGGGCCGTCACCGTGCGTCACACGCGGCGCCGTCAGTCGTGGCTGACCGAGCTGGGCGAGAGGGCCGGCGCTGCTGAACCCGACGCGCTCGCACGGCAGATCGGTCTCCTGATCGACGGCGCACTGGCATCGGGGCGGCTGCTCCAGGACCGTGCCGTCGTGGAGGAGGCGAAGTCAGCGGCACGTCGGCTAGTCGCCGACCGCACCTGACCGCGTTCGAGCACATACCCAGGCCCGGCGCCGCGGCTTCCGGCCCCCTGTTCACCAGGCAAGACAGAGCCTTTGTTCACCAGGCAAGACAGCAAGGAGACGCCGTCATGCGCGCAGTGGTCCTCGAGGAGTTCGGCACCCCGCTGGTCCGCCGTGAGATCGACAAGCCGGCCGTCGCTCCCGACCAGGTTCTGGTCAGGGTGGTGTCCAGCGGTGTCAACCCGCTGGACACCAAGATCCGGGCCGGGAAGGCGGCCCACGCCAAGCGCACACTGCCGGCCGTCCTCGGCCTGGATCTGGCCGGCGTCGTCGAAGAGGTCGGCGCGGACGTCCGCGGCTTCGCCACGGGCGACGAGGTCTTCGGCATGACCGGCGGCGTCGGCGATGTACAGGGCTCGCTCGCCGAGTACGCGGCCGTCGACGCCCGCCTGCTCGCCCACAAGCCGCGCTCGCTCACCCACCGCGAGGCCGCGGCCCTGCCCCTGGTCGTCATCACGGCCTGGGAGGGACTGGTCGACCGTGCGCAGGTCCGCGCCGGGCAGAAGGTCCTCATCCACGGCGGAGCGGGCGGGATCGGCCATGTGGCCGTGCAGATCGCCAGGGCCCGAGGCGCCGAGGTCTTCGCCACAGCGTCGCTCGCCCGGCTGGAGTCCGTCCGGCGTCTGGGGGCCACCCCGATCGACTACACCACCACCCCCGCGGACCAGTACGTCGCCGAGCACACCGGCGGCGAGGGCTTCGATGTCGTCTTCGACACCGTCGGCGGCGCCGTGCTCGATGCCTCCTTCACGGCGGTCCGCACCTACACGGGCCACGTCGTGAGTGCTCTGGGCTGGGGGACGCACAGCCTCGCGCCGCTCTCTTTCCGCGGCGCGACCTACTCCGGGGTCTTCACTCTGCTGCCCCTGCTAACCGGGCGCGGACGGGAACACCACGGCGAGATCATGGGGGCGGCAGCAGCGCTCGCCGACGCGGGAGCGCTCAAGCCCCTCGTCGACCCCCGGCACTTCACCCTCACCGACGTCGCCGCTGCCCACGCGGCAGTGGAGAGCGGCGACACAGACGGCAAGATCGTGATCGATGTCGGCTGACGGTGACGTCCGGCGTACGGGCCTCGGGCAACCTCCGAGCGGGTGCGGTGGCTGCACGGTGGGGGCGGAGTCAGGCCGGACCGTGCATCACATGGTTTGAACCACAAGGCTGCCCGGATCGAGTGCTCCACAGGCGACGGTGGGGCAGCCAGTCGCAGGTCCACTCGACCGCCTGATGCCTTGGGGCCCAATGAAGCCCCAGGCTGCCGGGTGCGTTGAACGACTTCCAGGTCGATGCGGAGGTTGGCTCCGTGCTCAATGAAGTGCTTACCTGGCGCATCGTCAGGTAAGTCAGCATCTGGTCAGCATGAGTCCTTGCACACCCCGAGGCAGGTGCTCGAGCGGTTCCTTGGACGGCGATGGCACAACAGCCTGCTTCTACGCGGAAGCGCAGGGGGGAACCTTCTTGTCCGAGTGGGATCGATGTTCCTCAGCATCTTCGAGTGCGAAGAGTGTCGGTGTACAGTGAGTAACGCCCTTGACCTGCAGAAAGCTGGCAGGGAGCCGTCTTCCAGGAGTCCAAAGTGCTGCGCACCATGTTCAAGTCCAAGATCCACCGTGCCACCGTCACTCAGGCTGACCTGCACTACGTGGGATCGGTGACCATCGACGCCGATCTCCTTGAGGCTGCCGACCTGCTGCCGGGCGAACTCGTGCACATCGTCGACATCACCAATGGCGCCCGGCTGGAGACGTACGTCATCGAAGGCGAACGCGGGTCCGGAGTGATCGGGATCAACGGGGCCGCGGCCCACCTCGTCCGTCCGGAAGACCTGGTGATCATCATGAGTTACGCCCAGGTCACTGACGCCGAGGCACGGGAGCTGCGGCCACGGGTCGTGCACGTCGACGGCGGCAACCGGATCGTGGCCCTCGGCGCCGACCCCTCCGAGCCGGTACCCGGCTCGGAGCAGATGCGGAGCCCGCAGGCCGTGTCGGCCTGATCGGCGGACCGGGTCAAGAACCGGCACGAAAACCGGGGGCGAAGCGCGGGGCGAAGCCCGGGAGCGCGCGGACCCGTGAGCGATATCGCGATGCGCGACGACCGGGCGGTCGGCCGCGCGGAAGCCCTGGGCGAGGGCAAGATCGCCGGACACACCGGTGACTTCGGCCTGGCACGGGAGGGGTGCGTCCCAGGAGGGTTCCGAACGGCCCGTGCCGCCCCCGGACGGCCCCCTTCGGTGCCGCCGACGGGTGAGTGCCTGAGCGGTGCCCGGGTAGGCGGGGGAGTAGTCCAGAGGCGACGTCCAGCGACTGCCGGAGGACACCGATGACGAACCCCTTCCTCAACCCCGTGACACCGGGGCCGCCCCCGGGGCCGCCTCCAGGGCCGACCCCGCCGGATCCTTATCCCAGCCCGGTCCCGCCGCCGGAACCGGGCCCCGGTCCGGAGCCCGCACCACCGCCCCCGCCGGGCCCCGGACCGACCCCACCTCCCGTGCCACCGGCGCCGGGCCCGCCGGAGCCGTCACCGTCCCCGATCCCCCCGGGTCCCGAGCCGGTTCCGAACCCCGAGCCCGGCCCACCTCTCACCTGAGGACAACGGGGGCGACGAGCGCACCGAGCGCACCGAGCGCACCGAGCGCGACGCGAGGGGGTGGGGAGCCGCGGGGTCGGGATCGCGACACCACACGCGTGGGACGGCCGTTCCCCCGTCCCACGGTGCGCAGGCGCAGGCCCAGCTAGGCCGAGACCTCAGCGCGGTCCCCACCCCACATCGTGTGGAAGGACCCCTCCCGGTCCACCCGGCGGTACGTGTGCGCCCCGAAGAAGTCCCGCTGCCCCTGTGTGAGCGCCGCGGGCAGCCGCTCCGCGCGCAGCGCGTCGTAGTACGCGAGCGCCGCCGCGAAGCCCGGCGTCGGCACTCCCTGCCGTGTCGCCGCGACCAGCACCTCGCGCCAGTCGTCCTGGGCCGCGGCGATCTCCCGGGCGAACGTCTCGTCCGACAGCAGGCTCGGCAGGTCGGCGCGGGCGTCGTACGCGGCGCGGATGCGGTCCAGGAAGGCGGCCCGGATGATGCAGCCACCCCGCCAGATGGAAGCGACCTTGCCGAGGTCGATGTCCCAGCCGTACTCTTCGCTGCCCGCGGCGATCTCGTGGAAGCCCTGGGTGTACGACACGATCTTGGACGCATAAAGCGCCTGCTCGACCCGGTCCGCGAAGGTCGCCGCCTCGGACTCGCCGAGCGTGGCCGGCTTCGGCCCGGTCAGGCCCCGCGAGGCCTCTCGAAGGCCGGCGTGGCCGGACAGGGAGCGGGCGAAGACCGCCTCGGCGATGCCGGAGACCGGCACGCCTAGGTCCAGCGCGATCTGCACCGTCCAGCGGCCGGTGCCCTTCTGCTCGGCCTGGTCCACGACCACGTCCACGAACGGCTTCCCGGTCGCCGCGTCCACGTGGGACAGCACCTCGGCCGTGATCTCGATCAGATAGGAGTCGAGCCGCCCGGTGTTCCAGGTCCGGAAGATGTCCGCGATCTGCGCGGGGGAGTAACCGGCGACGTCCCGCAGTAGTTGGTACGCCTCGCCGATCAGCTGCATGTCGGCGTACTCGATGCCGTTGTGGACCATCTTCACGAAGTGCCCGGCACCGTCCGGCCCGACGTGGGTCACGCACGGCGCGCCGTCCGCCGCCTTCGCGGAGATCTTCTCCAACATCGGACCCAGCGACTCGTACGACTCTGTCGAGCCGCCCGGCATGATGCTCGGCCCGTGCAGCGCGCCCTCCTCGCCGCCGGAGATGCCCGTACCGACGAAGTGGATGCCCTGTGCGCGCAGTTCCCGCTCCCGGCGCCGGGTGTCCGCGAAGTGCGCGTTGCCGCCGTCGATGATCATGTCACCGGGTTCCAGGAGGGGTGCGAACTCCTGGATCACCGCGTCCGTCGGCTCGCCCGCCTTCACCATGATCACCAGTCGGCGCGGGCGCTCCAGTGCCGCCACGAACTCCTTGGCGGTCTCGGCCGCGACGAAGGCGCCCTCGTGCCCGAACTCCTCCACCAGCGCCTGCGTGCGCGACACCGTACGGTTGTGCACGGCGACGGTGTAGCCGTTGCGCGCGAAGTTGCGGGCGAGATTGCGGCCCATGACCGCGAGTCCTGTGACGCCGATCTGCGCTGTAGTGCTCATACCGCCTGCTCCCTAGCTGCCTCGTGACCGCGGCTCCGTCCGTACGGGCCCTCGCCCATCCTGGCGTGCCGCTACGGCGAGTGCACATCCGACTCGCCACGTTCCCATACGTGGCGACCGTGCCTTGGGGCTCACTCACCAGCGATTTACCCCAAGGAGGTTCGCCGGCCGGCCACTTGACGGGAGCGTACGGCTGGTTTGCGGCCTTGCCATGGCCTGTTCCCGGCGTTTACTTTTGCCCCTCCTGACGCATGTCGAGGGGATTTCGGACATGGCCGTACGCGGCCGGCACCGCCGGTACCAGCCGAACAGGATCAACCGCACCTCACTCACCGTCACGGCAGGCGGCGCCGGTCTCGCGCTCCCGCTGGTCGCAGCCGGTTCGGCCAGCGCCGCCGACGCGGTCACCTGGAACAAGGTCGCCGCCTGTGAGTCCAGCGGCAACTGGAGCATCAACACCGGCAACGGCTATTACGGCGGGCTGCAGTTCACCCGGTCCACCTGGGAGGCCTACGGCGGCACCCGGTACGCCCCGCGCGCCGACCTGGCGACCAGGGACCAGCAGATCACCGTGGCCGAGAGGGTGCTGGACGGGCAGGGGCCGGGCGCCTGGCCGGTGTGCTCGGTGCGGGCGGGGCTGACCCGGGACGGTGGCAGCCCCGGCCGGCACGCGCAGAGCACCTCAGCGCACCCAGTGGAGAGCGGCTCCGGGCAGTCCGGTTCAGGACGGTCCGGTTCTGCAAGGTCCGGTTCAGTGTCACCGGGTTCCGCGACGTCCCGTTCGGTGCCTGACGTACGGCCGCAGGCCATTCCTCAGTCCCGCGCCGGCCGGGCCGAGATGTACACGGTGGTGCGCGGTGACACCCTCTCCGGCATCGCCGTTGAACGTCATGTCCAGGGCGGCTGGCAGCAGTTGTACGCGGGCAACCGCACGACGATCGGCGCCGACCCCGATCTCATCCTGCCGGGTCAGCGGCTCAGGCTGCGTACGGGGGCCGCGACCGGCACCCACACCGGGAGCAGGACACCGGCGAAGAAGACCTCCTCCGGGTCCCCTCATCGAACCTCCCCGGCCGGCCACTCGCTCGTCGCGCCGGTGAACGCCCCCATCGGCACCGGCTACCGCGCGGCGGGTGCCCACTGGTCGAAGGGCTACCACACCGGCGTCGACTTCCTGGTGCCGACCGGTACCTCCGTGCAGGCAGTGGAGGCCGGTCAGGTGGTGGCCGCGGGATGGGCCGGTGCCTACGGGTACCAGGTCGTGCTCCGGCACGCCGATGGCCGCTACACCCAGTACGCCCATCTGTCGGCCATCTCCGTGCGGGTCGGCCAGCACGTCGGTGCCGGCCGGCGCATCGGCCGCTCCGGTGCCACCGGGAACGTCACGGGCCCGCATCTGCACTTCGAGGTGCGGACCGGACCCGGTTTCGGCACCGACATCGATCCGCTCGCCTATCTGCGTGGCGGCGGCGTCAGGATCTGACGCGTGCCCGGCGCCGCCCCGGAACCGGCGCACAGACTCCCCTGGGGCGCGGGTCGTACGACGTGGGAGGCTCCTGGTCGGGCTGCGGTCCGCCGTCCTGGCAGGGCTCCACGACGGAGTGTGGGACGGGTGCGGGCGGTTCGCGGTGTACCGGCCCGGCCGGTACACCGCCGGTCGCGGCGTGCTCCCGTCGGTCGGCCCCGTCCACCTCGGACCACGCGGCGGGGCGTGGGTGCGGCACGGGGACGAACGCGTCACCCGCCGAAGGCGCCGCACAGGCGCCGCGAGCGGGTTCCGCGACCGCAGGCGTGCGGGTACCGTCTCCCCGCTGCGTCGTCAGCATGACGAGGCCGCCCGCCGCCACGGCGCCGCAGCCGAGGGCGAGCACGGTGCCGGTATCGCCGTAGCGAAACGTCTCGCCGAACAACGCGAGACCGACCGCGGCGGCCAGCACCGGGTTGACCACGGTCTGTGTGGCCAGCGGGGCCGCCAGGCCGCCATCCCGGTAGGAGGCTTGGGACAGCAGCACGCCGGCGACGGCGAACAACGCGACCACGGTGAGGGAGAACAGCTCGTCCAGGGCGATGTCCCGGGTCCAGTCCACGGCGACGGTCTTGGTGAACACCGACGCCATGCCGAAGGCCGTACCGGCGCCGGTGGCGAGTACGACGCTGCGCACCGCCGGATGCCGGCGCGCGGCCAGGCCCGCGCACATCAGCGCCACGATCACCCCGCCGGCGGCCAGGGCGACCGCCAACCGCAGGGCCGGGTCGAGGGAGTGCCTGTCGGAGGAACCGACCAGGGACAGCAGGCCCGCCAGACCCGCCGTGGCCATCAGCGCGCCACGCCACGCTGCCGTATCGGCCCTGCGGCCGACGAACACCGCCGCCATGGGCAGCGCGAACACAATGGTCAGCGCGCCGAGCGGCTGGACGAGGCTCAGTGGCCCGCAGGCCAGTGCCACGACGTGCAGCGCGCTGCCGAGGCCGTTGAGCACCAGTGCCGCCCACCAGCCGGGCCGGCGCAACGGCAGGTACGCCCCACCGGGGGACGACACCGCGATCCGCTCCTGCACGATGGCTCCCGCCGCATAGGCGACGGCGGACAGGAACGACAGCAGAACGGACGAAGCGAGCGCGCTCATCTTCGGTGTCCCCCGGGTCCGCGGAGGAGGCCCGGAACTCGCGTGCGGAGTCCCTGAACCCGCATCGTGAGGTCCTGCGACGGCGTGCGACGAGAGACGGGCTCCGGATGGGGCGGACGGTCGGCTTGCATGGCGAACACTCTGCCCGTCCACGGGCTTGCCGTCGTCGTACCTGAGCACGCAATGCGTCCTACTACCGATGGAGTACATCAACCGGGTGATCATCCTCAGGAGGGGGTGACGGGGGTTGAACCACGGCAGGCCACCCCCGAGCCCGTCCTCCGGCCGGGCCTGGTAGGAGTGCTTGCCGTGGACCTCGAACCCGAACTCGCCGCGCTCCGCCCGCTTGGCGGCTTCTTCGTCCTGCGCACGTGCGTGGGAGCATCAGGAGTCGCCCGCGGTCAGGAACTCGCCGGGCTGCCGACCCTCGCAGAGACCTACGCACTGCTGACGCCGGACGCCCAGGACAACCCGCTGGCTTCCCGTATCACCATGGTTGCGGACCGGCTCCGCACCCGTGAACTCCGGGTCTCCGCCTCCCTTACACAGCAGGCGCTGGCCGCTCGGCTGTGGTCGGCGGCCCTCGGCTGCGCCGTCCTGTACGGCCGGCTACCCGACCTCGATGCGCGCCTGCTGCGCTGGGACTTCCGCGCTTCCGCCCCCGACGACCTGTGGCTCACGGCGCTGCGCCCACGGCCGGCCGACGCGGCTACCCTCGCCGGTATCGTGTTGCACAGCCATCTGGTGCCGCTGGAAGCCGGCTTGAAATCGTGTTACGGCATCGCGGCGGGCCTGCTGCGGGGCAACGCGGCCTCCGCCCTTGCGGGGGCGGCCCGGGAACTGGAGCGTTGGGCCCGCGCAGGCGGCCTGTCCGATGTGGTGGCGCGGACCCGAGCACTCACCGCCGAACTCTTCACCCACCCGGACCTGCGCACCGCTGGCACCCCCACCGACGCCAGCGTGGGCACGGCCTTCCGGCGCCGCAGCTGTTGCCTGTACTACCGGGTCCCCGGGGGCGGGGTCTGCGGCGACTGCTGCTTCATCCGGCCGCCCCGCTCTTCCCCGGGGGCTGCGTCCGGATGACCGCCGAGGGGCCGGGACGGCACCGGCACGGTCGCTGGTCGCCCGCAGGTGACGTCCCCTGCCGGGTTCGGCAGGGGAGGCGCCGAGCGCCCTCCGACCGGCGCGGACCGGATCCGCGCCGGCCGGAGCAGTGGCCCACCTCCACACGCACCGTCACATGCGACGCGCGCCGAGCGGTATCGGCTGGTTGCTCTGGTTTGCGGTGATCGACCCTCAGGATGCAGGCAACGACGTCGAACCTGCGGAGGTCATCCGGCATGAGAGGGACCCGGCGCGCGAGGCTCTGTCTGGCCGGGGTGATGGCAGCGTCCGCGCTGATCGCCACCCCTGGCGCACAAGCCGTCGAACGGCCCCGGACCGACGGCCGCCTCACCGACCTGGTCAACCCCTTCATCGGGAGCCAGAACGAGGGCAACACCTTCCCCGGTGCGGCCGTGCCCTTCGGCATGGTGCAGTTCTCCCCGGACACCGGGCACCGCACCGGCTACGACTACGCGCAGCACCGCATCCGCGGCTTCTCCCTGGTCCACCTGTCGGGTGTCGGCTGCCGCATCGGGGGCGACCTGCCCGTGCTGCCCACCACCGGCGAGGTGACGCAGACGGACTACGCCCGGTATGCGGCGGCCTTCTCGCACGAGGACGAGGAGGCACGTCCCGGCTACTACCGCGTCGGTCTCGCCTCCGGCATCCAAGCCGAGCTGACCGCGACCGCACGCACCGGCGTGCAGCGCTACACCTTCCCCGCCACCGGCAAGGCGAACGTGCTGCTGAACGCGGCCCAGTCGCTGCACAAGTCGGTCGGCAGTTCGGTGGAGATCCTCGACGACCGCACCGTGCGCACGGAGATCACCGGGCACGGGTTCTGCCGGGACACCGCCCCGTACACGGTGTACACGATCACCCGCTTCAGCCGGCCCTTCACCGCCTACGGCACGTGGGACGGGCGGACCGTCACCCCGGGCGCCCGTACCGGACACGGCGGCGCCTACGTCCGGTTCGACACCACTGGGAACCGCACCGTCGAGGCGACCACGGCCCTGTCGTACGTGGACGCGCGCGGTGCAGCGGGCAACCTGCGCGCCGAGGGCGGCCGGTCCTTCGACGCCGTGCGCCGCAGGGCCCGGGAGGAGTGGGAGGCGAGGCTGTCCGGCATCCGTGTCCAGGGCGGCAGCCCTGTCCTGCGCCGCACCTTCTACTCCTCGCTCTACCGGTCCTTCCTCTCGCCCAACACCGGCAGCGACGCCGACGGCCGCTACACCGGCTGGGACCGCCGCGTCCACCAGGCCGACGGCTTCACGTACTACCAGAACTGGTCGCTCTGGGACACCTACCGCACGCAAGCCCAGTTGCTCGCGCTGCTGGCGCCCCGCGAGGCGAGGGACATGGCCAGGTCGGTGATCGCGGTCGACGAGGACGGCGGCTGGCTGCCCAAATGGGGCTACGGTCCCGTCGAGACGAACATCATGAGCGGTGACCCGGTCACCCCGTTCCTGACCACGGCCTACCAGATGGGCCTGCTCAAGGGCTTCGAGGAGCGGACCTACCGTGCGCTGAAGAAGAACGCCGACGGCGTGCCGCCCGCCGGCTACCCGGGCGTCGGTCGGGAAGCCAACGCCGCATACATCGCGGGTGGTTTCGCCCCGTACATCAAGGACCGCCCGTACGCCAAGATGGGTGACTCCGACTACCACCACGGCGCCTCCGTCACCCTCGAATACGCTCTCGCCGACGCCATGCTCGCCCAGATGGCCCGCGGTCTTGGCCACCGGGACGACGCCGCCCGCTACGCCGCCCGCTCGCGCAACTACCGCAACGTCTTCGATCCCACGACCGGGTTCTTCCGCGCCCGCGATGCCTCCGGCGCGTTCACCGGCTCACCCGACCCGGCCCGCGGCACCGGCTTCCACGAGGGCACCGCCTGGCAGTACCAGTGGCTCGTCCCGCAGGACCTGCCCGGCATGATCTCCCTGATCGGCGGCAAGCGTGCCGCCAACGCGCGGCTGGACTCCTTCTTCGCCTATGACAGGCTGCTCGCCGACCCGGAGAAGACCGCCCGCGAGGTGTGGGTGCACGGGGACGCGTACGCCTACTACAACGCCGCCACCTACAACCCCATGAACGAGCCCGACCTGATCGCCCCCTACACCTATCTGGCGACCGGCCGGCCCTGGCAGACCACGGACGTGGTGCACGCGGCGCTGACCCTGTTCACGGACGCCCCGACCGGGATGACGGGCAACGACGACCTCGGCACGATGTCCGCCTGGAACGTCCTGTCGTCCATCGGGCTCTTCCCGATCCAGCCCGGCTACGACACCTGGGGCCTTTCCACCCCGGTCTTCGACCGAGTCCGCCTCGCGCTGGACCGGCGCTACTGGCCCAGCGGCGGACTGACCATCAGCGCGCCGGGCACCTCGGCCACCGACCGCTACATCCAGGCCGTCCGCGCCGACGGGGCACCGCACGCGCGGACCTATCTGACGACGGGTGGGCTGCGCTCCCTGCACTCGCTGGCGTTCACGGTCGGCCCGCGCCCGTCTGAGTGGGGTACGTCACCCGAGGCAGCACCACCGGTGCTGAAGTGACCTCGCCTGTCACCTGGGTCCCGCCCATTTCAGAGGGGTGGGACTTAATCTGCTGTTAACTGTACGTAGCTCGATCGTGCTTGACCGTAATCGGTTGGCGGAGATTGACTGCAGAGACATCCGTCGTCGACGTGCGAGGCAAGCCCGTGACTTCCGATCTGCTCGCTCCCCTCGACTTGGCCTTCTGGAACATGGAGTCCGACCGGCACCCGATGCACCTCGGGGCGCTCGGCGTCTTCGGCGCGCACTCACCCACGGCCGGAGCCCATGCGGCTGACCTGCTCGCCGCCCGCGCCGCTGCCGTGCCCGGGCTGCGCATGCGGATCCGCGACACCTGGCAGCCGCTCGCCTTCGGTGGCGCCACCCGTGAACCCGACCCGGACTTCGATCCGCTGAACCACGTACGGCTGCACGCGCCGACCGCCGACTTCCAGGCCGTCGCCGGCCGGCTGATGGAGCGACCACTGGAACGCGACCGGCCGCCGTGGGAGGCCCATGTACTGCCCGGTGAGGACGGGGTCTCCTTCGCGGTGCTGTTCAAGTTCCACCACGCCCTGGCCGACGGGCTGCGCGCGCTCAGGCTTGCCGCCGGCGTCCTGGACCCGGTCGACGTGCCCGACCGTGCGCCCCGCGCCGTCGAGCCGCCGCGCAGCCTGCTGCCGGACGTGCGCAAGCTGCCCGGACTGGTCCCCGGGCTGGTCAGGGGTGCGCTGTCCGACGTGGGTAGGGCCCTGGACATCGGTGCCTCGCTCGTCCGGTCCACCCTCGGGATGCGTCCCTCCTCCGCGCTGGCCTCTGCGCCCAGCGGCACCCGCCGTACCGCCGGGGTGGTGGTGGACATCGACGACGTGCACCGAGTGCGCAAGAGCGTCGGCGGCACGGTCAACGACGTGCTCATCGCCGTCGTCGCCGGTGCCCTGCGCCGCTGGCTGGACGAGCGTGGCGACGGTAGCGCGGGCGTGGCGCCCCGCGCCCTCATTCCCGTCTCCCGGCGTCGGCCGCGCACCGCCCACCCACAGGGCAACCGGCTCTCCGGTTACCTCATACCGCTTCCGGTGGACGAGTCCGACCCGCTCGGCCGCCTGGGTGCCGTGCGTGCCGCGATGGTCCGCAACAAGGACGCGGGCCCCAACCGCGGTGCCGGCGCCGTGGCCCTGCTCGCCGACCATGTTCCGGCCCTCGGCCACCGGCTCGGTGGCCCACTCGTGGGCCAGGCTGCCCGGCTCTGGTTCGACATCCTGGTCACCAGCGTGCCGCTGCCCGGGCTGGGGCTGAGGCTCGGTGGCCATGAGCTGACCGAGGTCTATCCGTTGGCGCCGCTCGCCCCCGGTCAGTCGCTGGCGGTCGCGATCTCCACATACCGCGGTCGCGTGCACTACGGGCTGGTCGCCGACGCGCAGGCCGTGCCCGACCTGGACCGGTTCGCGCGCGCGGTGACGGCCGAGGTGGAGACGCTGCTGGTCGCGTGCGAGAGGTGAAAGCCCGGGCCGCGGTCGGCGGGCTGCGGCAGCGGGAAACCAGCGGTTTGGTTCCGGGGCCCCGTGCTCCGTAAAATTCCCTGTTCGAAAGCGGGCGCGAGTCGGAGCGCTGCGCGGGTGATCAGGGAAGCGGCAGCGCGATGACGGTGACAGAGGACGGGGCCGTGCCCATGGTGGCCCCCGTCGAGGCCTTTGGGGAGACCCCCGCGGACGCCTCCACGGATGAGGCGGTGCACAGGCCCGGTATCGACCCCGAGCGCCTGGCCGTCTGCCTGAGCGTTCTGGAGGAACTCGACCAGCTCGACGTCGACCATCCCGATGCGATCAAGGTGCGCCGAGCCACCTCGCACATCTACCGGACGGTCAAACAGCGCCGCAGGCAGGAGCGTCGTGCGGCCAAAACCGCACACGACCGCGCGGTCACGGAAGCCACGGCCACCGGCTCCGCCGATCGCATCGACGACGAGACCGAGGGTGTCCTGCCGTCCTCCAAGGTCGAGGAGGGCAGGATCGCGGGGATACTCCAGCGTCCGCGTTCCTGCTACACCTGCAAGCAGCGCTACGTGGAGGTCGACTACTTCTACCACCAGCTCTGCCAGAAGTGCGCCGCCGAGAACCGTGCCCGGCGGGACGCCCGTGCCGATCTCACCGGCAAGCGTGCCCTGCTCACCGGCGGCCGCGCCAAGATCGGTATGTACATCGCGCTGCGCCTGCTCCGTGACGGCGCGCACACCACCGTGACGACCCGCTTCCCGAACGATGCCATCCGCCGTTTCAAGGCCCAGCCCGACAGCGACGAGTGGATCCACCGGCTGAAGATCGTCGGCATCGACCTGCGCGACCCGGCCCAGGTTGTCGCCCTCGCCGATGCGGTGGCCGCCGAGGGACCGCTGGACATCCTGATCAACAATGCGGCCCAGACGGTGCGGCGCTCCCCGCAGGCCTACAGCGAGCTGGTCGCCGCCGAGTCTGCTCCACTGCCCGCCGGCGAGCTCCCCGCCGCCCAGGTCATCGGCGCCTTCGGCTCCGGCGCGGTCACCGAACTGCCGGTCGCGGGCGGTGGCGCGCTCTCCGCCCAGGACGTCACCGGCCTCGCCCTGGTCTCCGGCTCGGCGTCCCTTGAGCGGATCGCGGCCGGAACGGCGATCGACGCGGGCGGTCTGGTGCCCGATCTGCATGACACCAACAGCTGGGTGCAGACGGTGGAGGAGGTGACGCCGGTCGAACTGCTGGAGGTCCAGCTGTGCAACTCCACGGCACCGTTCATCCTGATCAGCCGCCTGCGTCCGGCGATGGCGGCCTCGTCGGCCCGCCGCACCTACATCGTCAACGTCTCCGCCATGGAAGGCGTGTTCAGCCGCGGCTACAAGGGCGCGGGTCACCCGCACACCAACATGGCCAAGGCTGCCCTGAACATGCTCACCCGCACCAGTGCACAGGAGATGTTCGAGCAGGACCGCATCCTCATGACGGCCGTGGACACCGGCTGGATCACCGACGAGCGGCCGCACCCGGAGAAGGTGCGTCTCGCCGAGGCCGGTTTCCATGCACCGCTCGACCTGGTCGACGGTGCCGCCCGCGTCTACGACCCGATCGTGCGCGGCGAGGCGGGCGAGGACCTGTACGGCGTCTTCCTGAAGGACTACGTGCCCGGCAAGTGGTGAGCCGCGGGGCGGAAGGCGGTGGTCGGAGGGCGACCGGGGCTGTTCCGCTCCGGGCGTCCGGCCGGGTCGTACGGGTCGGCGCACGGTGGACGCTGGTACCGCCGTCGTGCCCCGGTTCCTTGCGGAGGCCTTGGGTGACTGTCAGGGGCCCTGGCCGACGGTCAGTCGACCGCACCGAGGCGGGAGTTGCGGGCCGCCACCAGCTCCAGCACTGTGCGCCAGTCCTCCAGCACGCCCGCGTCGAAGCCCGCAGTGCGGCTTTCCTGGTCGGCCTGTCGCAGCCGCAGCACATCGTCGTCGGCCGGGGTCGCGTCGCCGCTCACCAGCCGGAACACCCGCTCTCCGAGCAGGGGGCGCACCGCCTCGGCCATGCTGCACGCCCGTGTTGCCTCGTCGCCCCGGCACAGCACCGGTCCGATGCCCTGCACCAGGCCGGCCACCTGCAGCTCCTTGTCGGCGGGACGGCTGCGGCGCAGCAGTGCGGCGGTGCGCAGCGCGTGCTGGTGCCGGCCGGCGTAGAGCAGATCCATCAGCTCCTCGACGCTGCGCAGTTCCATGCGTCAGTCCTTCCGCGAGACAGCCGTCATCCGTGCGCCAGCAGATCATGGCGAGCTTGCGGTCCGGCCAACGGTACTTGAACTGAGCCGTTTCCAGCGGGAAGAACACCGACGCAAGATCGAAGACATGTTCGACTTGGTAGGCCATGGGAGTGATTCGGCGGGCCAGGTGAGTGATGCACCTTGTGGTAAAGAGCGGCATATTGAGGTGTATTGAGAGGGCGGGTGACATGCATTAGTTACACCTTGTTTGCACTCCCTATCGAGCGGACGTCCGCTCATTTGGTTAATCTGGAGCGGACGGACAGCAGCAACGGGTCCCACCCACACCCATCGTCCGTCCCGGGGCGAGCCGGTTCACAACGGCCTGCTCTGACACGAGACACCGGCGCCACCGCGTCCGAACTGGCCTTCCATTCAGACCCGAGCGGGCGCTGAACGCCGGAGCGTAGACGGGCCCGGTACGCCCCAAGGGTGAGCCCGACACATAAGGAGTGCGCGGTGACACCGGAGAAGACGAATCGCGAGCAGCGCCCCAAGGAACGTCCGGAACGCACGGGCCGCCGGCCCGACGAACTCGGCAGCCTTGACGTGTGGGCCCGGTCCGCCCCGATCCGCCTCGCGGGTTACGAGGACGACCTCGCCGAACCCCACATCCTGCCCAGCGTCGACTGACGCCGAGCCGGACCCGTCGCGATCGCCGATGGCATGGGCGTGGCAGGCTCACGCCCATGCCGGTACAGGGGCCGCAGCCGCAGACCGGTCGCGGCCCCCGCCTGGTGGCACCGGACCGTCGCCGCCGTCGAAATCCCACGCCCGGAGCGCGGAGGCCACCGGAGAAACGGCCCGCACGCCCCGTGGACGAGCCCGCCGGGGCGCACCACTGCCGAAGGGCCCTGCCGGACCATGAACGGCTCGGCGCGTCTCACCGCGGGCCCCGCCGGTCCCCGGACCGTGGCGGGCGCCGCCCAGCCGCTTGGGCACCACGTCGAGCCGCCCGGACCCGGCAGCGTGTGCGTCCGTGATCCGCGTGACCGCCGCTACCGCTGGTCCGACACCGGAGCCGTCCGCTGCCACGGGTGCAGGCGTTCGAGTTCCTCCGCCAGGTCCAACAGGACGGACTCGGTGCCCGGCCGGCCGACGAGCTGCACCGCGCCGGGGGCGCCTGAGGGCAGGGTGCCGAACGGGACCGACATCGCGGGCCAGCCGGTCAGGTTCCAGGGCGGAGTGAATGGTGAATAGGCGGTGTTGGCGAGGACATTGCGCAGCCAGCCGCGCTTGTGCCACGGGCCCGCCTGCGGTGCGCGCCGGGCCAGGGCGGGGGTGAGCAGCACATCGTGCTCGACGAAGAACGGAGCCAGCCGGGCGCGGAGCCGCTCGCGGTCCTCGCCGGTGCGGACCGAGCGGACGAAGCGCCGGCCCACGGCGGCGTGCACCCGGGTCCGTCGCGCCAGCCGCGTCGGGTCCAGACCCGCGGCGTCCGCCGCGGTCCCGGCCGTCCAGAACCGCAGCGAGGTCACGCCCAGGGAGAGGGGATACGGCGGCTCGGCCCGCCGTACGCGGTGCCCGGCCCGTGCCAGCAGCCCGGCCGCGTGCCGGACCGCGGTCGTATACGGTCTGCTCACACTCACCCCGGTGAGCGGGCTGCGCAGGGCGACGGCGATCCGCAGTCGGGACGGTTCCCGCTCCGGGGTGAAGTCGGCGTTCGCGAGGACGGCGAGCATCAGCCGGAGATCCGCGACGGTTGTGGCCAGCGGGCCGTTCTCCGACATGCCGAACCAGTCGCCGTTGCCGATCCCGGCCGGCACCACCCCGTGCCCGGGCTTCAGCGTGACCAGCCCGCAATTCGCCGACGGGATGCGCAGTGAGCCCATCCCGTCGTTGCCGAGCGCGATCGGCACGAACCCCGCGGCCACCGCCGCCGCGCTGCCGCCGGAGGAACCGCCCGCCGTGCGCGAGGGGTCCCACGGGTTGCGCGTGGTGCCGTACACGCCCTCCGTGGTGCCGAAGACGCAGAGCTCGGGCACGTTCGTCAGGCCGATGACCACCGCGCCGGCCGCCCGGAGCCGGGCCACCGTGGCGTGATCCGCCGAAGCCGGGGTGTCCGGTGTGGCGGCGGAGCCATCGCGGTGGGCCTCCCCGCGCACCGCCAGGTTGTCCTTGACCGCGACGGGGACCCCCGCGAGCGGGAGTCCGGCCAGGTCGGGGCGGGAGGCCAGCTCGTCGGCCTCGGCCAGCGCCGCCTGTGCGCGAACCTTCCGGAAGGCGCCGATCCGGCCGTCGTGCCGTTCGATCCGCGCAAGGTGTTCGGCCGTCACCTCCCGGGGGGTGACCCGCTCCTCCCGTACGGCGGCGGCGATCTCGGAGGCGCTTCGCCCGGCCCAGTTCCCCACGGGCACTCCTCGGTCTGTCGTCTGCTGGCAGCCGGCAAATCGTCTGCTGCTCGTGCTACTCGCTGGTATGAATCAAGACGCAGGGAGAACTGTGCCTTGCCGAGGGCTGGTACGTCGAGAGGTCGGCGGCGTGTGAGCGTCGAACGGCCTGGGGCCGGGAGACGGACGGTCGCGAGGGCACGACGTCATGCCGTCCCGGCTTCGGTGCGGCGGTGCCGGCTGGTGCGGCGCCGGGCGCTCACTCGGTCACGTACCCGCCGGCACCGCCGCAGCGCCTCACCGGACGGACCGCGGCGCGTCCGGGGTGGCGTCGCCGACCGCCGCCCCGGTGCTTTCCCGACCGGTCAGCCGGGGCACCGGCACCCCCACCGCACGCGCCGCCTCCCCGTCCAGCAGCGCCAGCAACTCCCGCGCCGCCGTCCGGCCGAACTCCGCGCTGTCCCGGGAGAGCGCGGACAGCCGCGGTGTGACCATGCGGCACAGCGCCGAGTCCTCCCAGGAGACCACCGACACGTTCTGCGGGACACGGAAGCCCAGCTCGGTGGCGACGGCTACGCCCGCCACGGCCATCACGTCGTTGTCGTAGATGAGGGCCGTCGGGACGGGGGAGCCGCCGAGCACCCGGCGGGTGACCGCCGCGCCCTCCGTGTCGGAGTAGTCGGTGGTCACCGAGCGGACCTCACCGAGGCCGCGCCGCTCCGCCTCCCCGTGCAGGGTGGCGATGCGGCGCTGGGTGTGGGCCAGTTCGGGAAGACCGGCGATGTGGACGATCCGACGGTGGCCCAGGGCCGTCAGTTCGTCCACCACGGAGGCCATCGCCCCGGCGTCGTCCGCCCACACCGCGGACAGACCGGGGTGGCGTACGTCGAGTGCACCGCCGATCAGCACGGCGGGCAGGCCGAGTTCGTCGAGGAGGTCGGGGCGGGGGTCCGCGGTGCGTGGGTCGGCGACCAGAACGCCGTCCACCCGGTGCTCCGCCCACCAACGCCGGTACACCGCGCACTCCTCGGTCACGTCGTTCGCCACCTGAAAGAGCAGCCCCAAATGGCGCTCGGCGAGCACTTCCTGGATGCCGGAGACGAGGTGGAGGAAGAACGAGTCGATGCCCAAGGTGTGCGCCGGGCGGGCGAGGACGAAGCCGACCGTGGCCGCGCCCTCGCCGGACAGCGCGCGGGCGGCCGTGCTCGGGCGCCAGCCCAACTGCTCGGCGACGCGGTGGATCCGGGCACGGGTGGCCTCGGAGACACCGGGGCGGCCGTTGAGCGCGAAGGAGACGGCGCTCTCGGAGACTCCGGCTCGCCGGGCGATGTCCTTCATGGTGGGCCTGCGTGCGGGGGACCGTTTGACCGGCACGTTTCGCCCCCCTTCCTGTTCCTCGTGTTACCGGACGATCCAGGTCTAATGCGCTTGAGTGACAGGACCATAAAGCGCATTAGTGGCCACTGGCAAGTTCTCGCTCAATCCCTGCTGACCTGCACTAATGAAGGATGAATTTCTTTAGCTCAGGCGAATGCATTGACATTTCCCGAAGATCCCCGGCAAGGTCCCTGGCACCATCAACTGCCCGCTGCAGCAAGGGAGCCGTGCCACCGTGTCCATGTCCCGCAGAACCCTCACCGCTGCTGTCTTCGCCCTCGTTCTGCCGCTGAGTGCCTGTGGTTCGGGCGGTGACGGGGGCGGCTCGGCCGACGCCTCCGGCAAGGTCGAGGGTGACATCACCTTCCAGACCTGGAACCTGCGCGCCAATTTCAAGCCCTACTTCGAGGGACTGATCGCCGGCTTCGAGAAGAAGCACCCCGGCACCCACGTGAAGTGGATCGACCAACCTGCCGAGGGCTACCCCGACAAACTCAGTGCCGATGCGGCCGGCGGTACCCTGCCCGACGTCGTCAACGTCTCCCCGGACCTGGTCGCCCCCCTTGCCGAGGCAGGCCTCGCACTCGATCTCGACAAGGTCGCCCCCCAGTACAAGTCCGACTACCTTCCTGGAGCTTGGGCCAGCCATCAGATACCGGGCAAGCGAGGCACGTACGCCTTCCCCTGGTACCTGAACACCGGCCCGTTGTTCTACAACAAGGCTCTGTTCCGCAAGGCCGGACTCGACCCGGACCGACCGCCGAAGACGTACGACGAACTCTTCGCCGACGCTCTGCGGATGGCGAAGGAGAGCGGTGGCAGCGTCGCCACCCTCGCCAACGTCCCCACCATCGAGGACTTCGGGCGTTATGGCGTCCCGCTGATGAACCAGCAGGGCACCGCGTTCTCCTTCAACGATGCGAAGGGCGTCGAGCTTCTCACCAAGTACAAGGAACTGTATGACGCCAAGGCACTCGATCCGCAGGCCCTGACCGCAACCCCCGAGTCCTCCGGCAAGAAGTTCCTCACCGGTGCCGTCGCCATGAACCCCGGAAGCGCCCTCGACCTGGGCAACTTCAAGAAGAACGCCCCGAGCCTGTACCGGAACATCGGCATCACCGACCAGATCACCAGTACCGGGCACGTCAACATGTACGTGATGGGGGTGATGGTCAACTCCCGCACCAAGCACACTGCGGCCGCGGTGGCCTTCGCGCACTTCGTCACTGACGCCCAGAACCAGATGTCCTTCGCCAAGAAGGTCGCCATCTTCCCCAGCACCGCGCACTCCCTCGCCGACCCGTACTTCAGTAAGGAGGACGGCACCGACGAGACTAGGGTCCGCGTCGCCGCCGCCAAGTCACTGAAGAACGCCGTCAACTACACGCCCGTGCTGTTCAGCGACCAGATGAAGACCGCGCTCCGCAACGAGGTGGCCAAGGCACTGCAGGGCAAGGAGAGCCCCAAGGCAGCCCTTGACAACGCTGTCAGTACCGCCAACCGCCTGTTGAAGCAGGGCTGACCGGTCATGACCACCCCCACCACACCGGCCCGGGTGCGACGCCAGCTCCCGACCAGCCCCTGGCTGTTCGCCGCTCCCGGTCTGCTGGTCACCGGTGCCTTCGTGCTCTACCCGTTCGTCTCCACCCTGATCAACTCCTTCACCGACCGCCGCACCCTGCTCCCGGGGCGGTTCGTGGGCCTCGCCAACTTCCGTGAACTGCTCCACGACGACATGTTCTGGACCGGCCTGCGCAACAGCACCCTGTACATCGTCGGTGTCGTACCGGCACTCGTGGTGCTGCCGCTGCTGCTCGCCCTGCTCGTGCAGAAGAACATCCCCGGCATCACCTTCTTCCGCGCCGCCTTCTACACCCCCGTGGTCGCCTCCATCGTCGTGGTGGGGCTGATCTGGGTGTGGCTGCTCGATGAACGCGGCCTGATCAACTCCCTATTGGAGAGCGTCGGCATCGGCCGGGTCGGTTTTCTCAGCGATCAGTGGCTGCTCCTGCTGAGCGCCATGACCGTCACGGTGTGGAAGGGGCTCGGCTACTACATGATCATCTACTTGGCTGCGCTGGCGAACGTGCCGCGCGAACTACACGAGGCAGCCGCCGTGGACGGCGCCGGACCGGTGCGCCGCTTCCTTTCCGTCACGGTGCCCGCCGTCCGCTCCACCATGGTCCTGGTCGCCGCGCTCTCCTCGGTCGCCGCGTTCAAGGTGTTCTCCGAGGTGTATCTGATGGCCGGGCCGAGCGGGGGCCCGGCCGGCGAGGACACCACCCTCGTCATGCTGGTGCAGCGCACCGGCACCGGCCTCACTGGCCGCGTCGGCTACGCCTCCGCCCTCTCCGTCGTCGTGTTCGCCGTCACCGTCGTGCTGATGCTGCTGGTCCTGCGCGCCGATCGGAGGGAGGAACCGTGAGCCTCCTGGAGAAGGTGCGGCCAGGACGGCCCGCCGCGCCGCCCGGCGAGCCGCGCCCCACCGGCCGACGCGGCGGAAGCATCCGAGCCGGGGATCTGGTCTGGCGCTACCTCCTGCTGCTCGCCGTCCTCGCCCTGACCGTCGGTCCCTTCCTCTGGCAGCTGTCCACCTCCCTCAAGGGCCCCACGGAAGACATCTACAGCTCCACGCCGACGTTCCTGCCCAGTCACCCCACCCTGCACAATTACGCACGGGTCGCCGACACCATCCCCGTCTGGGACTACGTCCTGAACTCCCTGAAGGTCGCCACCGCCAATGTCGTCACCAACTGCGTTGGTTCGGCACTGGCCGGGTACGCCCTGGCCCGGCTGCACTACCGCGGCAGGCGCGCGGCCACGCTCGTCTTCGTGCTGGCCATGCTGGTGCCGGTCGAGGGCATCGTCATCGCCCAGTTCACCACCATGCGCGAACTGGGTCTGAACAACACCCTCGTCGGGGTCGTCCTGCCCGGTGCCGTCGGCGCCATGAACGTGCTGCTGATGCGCAACGCCTTCCGTAAGCTGCCGTACGAGATCGAGGAGGCTGCCTACGTCGACGGCGCTGACGTCTGGCAGCGGTTCCTGCGGATCGCCCTGCCCGCCGCCAAGGGCACCCTCGCCGTCGTAGCGATCTTCGCCTTCATGGGCGCCTGGGACGACTTCCTGTGGCCGTTGATCGTGCTCAGCGACCCGTCCAAGTTCACCCTGACGATCGGCCTCAACTATCTGCACGGCACTTTCGCCGGCGACGAACGGCTCGTCGCCGCCGGCACCGTGATCGCCGTGGCCCCGCTCATCGCTCTCTTCGCCTGTCTGCAGCGGTACTTCTTCCGCGGGGTCGGCGAGGGCGCCGTCAAGGGCTAACCGACGTCAACCTCCCCGCAAGGACACCCATGCCTGCTGCCGTGCGCTTCGGCGTCAACTACACCCCCAGCGAAGGATGGTTCCACCACTGGCTGGATTTCGACCTCGACTCCGTACGCGCCGACCTCGACGCGCTCGCCGCGCTCGGCCTTGACCACATCCGGGTCTTCCCGCTGTGGCCCTACTTCCAACCCAACCGCGCTCTGATCCGCCCACGCGCCATCGACCAGCTGGTGGCCCTCGCCGACGCGGCCGCCGAACGCGGTCTGGACGTCAACGTGGACGGTTTGCAAGGACACGTGAGCAGTTTCGACTTCCTGCCCGCCTGGACCCGTACGTGGCACCGCCGCAACCTCTTCACCGACCGGGACGTGAGCGACGGACAGGCCGCCTACCTGCGCACCCTCGCCGCGGCCCTCGCCGACCGACCCAACTTCATCGGCATGACGGTCGGCAACGAGGTCAACCAGTTCGCCGCGGACCCCCACCCGGACCCCGACCGGATCACAGCCGAGGACGCCGGACGGTGGCTCACCCTGATGCTCGCCGCCTGCGCCGAGGGCGCCCCCGGCCGGATCCATCAGCACGCCTCGTACGACGCTGCCTGGTATCAGGACGACCAGCCCTTCACACCCGGCCACTCCGCACGGCTCGGCGATCTCACCGCCGTGCACTCCTGGGTCTTCAACGGCACTGCCCAGCGACACGGCGCTGATTCCGTGCCGGTCGAGCACCATGCCGCCTACCTGGTGGAACTGAGCAAGGCCTGGGCGGACACAGCGCACCGGCCGGTGTGGCTGCAGGAGGTCGGTGCACCGGCGCCCCTCGTGCCGGCCGGGCGCGCCGCCGCATTCGCCGAGGCGACCATCGGCAACGTCCTTGACTGCCCGGACCTGTGGGGCGTCACCTGGTGGTGCTCGTACGACGTCTCCCGAGACCTCGCCGACTTCCCCGAACTCGAATACTCCCTCGGCCTGCTGACCGGCGACCGGCGGCCCAAGGACATCGCGGCCGCACTGGCCGAGGCGGCCCGGCAGCCGTATGCGACACCCACGGTGCGCGGCACGGCCCTCGTCGTGCCCGCCGACCCGGCCCGTCGCTCCCGCTGCGCGCCCGGCGGAACGGTCTTCGACGCGTACTTCCGGCTCGTCGCCGACGGGGTCCGTCCCACCACCGTGCTGGACGTCCGTGCCGACGACAAGGAACACCTCGCCGTGCGCGGCATCACCGAAGTGGTCACTCCCGACCAGGTACTGCCCACCCCGCAAGGAGGCAGGTGACCGTGCACCCCACCAGGCGCACCGTTCTGATCACTGCTGGCGCAGCCGCACTCGCGCCCGCCCCGCCCGCTGCAGCGGCTCCGCGCACCACCGTCGCGGCCCCGCCGTACGCCACCTACAGGTACCCCGACCCATTGCCTTCCGGCCGGGCCGGGGGCGGCCCCGCCGTACACCTACCTGGCCGTGGCCCCGGCCGCCGGGAGCGTTCAGGTGAGGCAGGTCCGCGGGTGGCGGACCGTGGCCATGGAGCTCACCGGGCTCTGCGGCACCGTGCACGTCCTCAGCGTCCGGCCTCACCGCCACGAAGGCCCGGTGCGCTGGCGGCTCGGCGGGCTCGCGGTCCGCGACGCCACCACCACCCCGGCCGCTCCCCCCACGGTGCCCGCGTGACCGCGGTGAACGGCGGCGACCTCCGCTACGCCTGGGAGCCCGCCGACGGCACCGTCCGCCACTGCGCCGTGCACCGTCGCCTCCCCCGACGGCACCTGTCGCTTCCTCGGCGCCACCTGCCAGCGTGCGTACTTCGTCGGCGGTCCGCGGCCCGCGCAGGGGGAGCGCGCCGCACGGTTCGAACGGCCCACGGTGGGGGAGCTCTACAACGCCTCGACCCCCGTGACCTTCACCCACACCTGGTGATCACCCAGAACCCCCACAGGGAGCACCCCTCATGCATGACGACCGCACTCTGGTGGAAGCCCGCCTCAGGCGAGTCCTCGACGAACGGGTCCGTCCCGCCGTGTACCCCGAGTCCGTACCCCTGCGGGTCGAGGTGTGGCACGCGCCCGACGAACCCGTGCCGGTCGCGAAGGGACTCGCTGCCGAGCCCGCACCGATCGAGGTGGGCGCCCGGTGGGGTGCTCCGTGGGGTACCAGCTGGTTCCGGGTGACCGGGACGGTGCCCGAGGCGTGGGCTGGAAGGACCGTCGAGGCACTGCTCGACCTGGGCTTCGACGAGAACATGCCCGGCTTCCAGTGCGAAGGGCTGGTCTACCGGCCCGACGGCACCCCGGTGAAGGGCCTCAACCCGCGCAACCAGTGGGTGCGCGTCGGCGCGCCGGTCGCGGGCGGCGAGGAGGTCCGCCTGCACATCGAGGCCGCCTCCAACCCGGTCATCCTCGACTACCACCCCTTCCGCCCCACCCGGCTCGGCGACAAGGCGACCGCCGGGCACGAGCCGCAGTACGTGCTCACCCGTATGGACCTCGCCGTCTTCGACGAGAGCGTATGGCAGCTGGTGTTGGACCTGGAGGTGCTCGGTGAGCTGATGGCTGAGCTCCCGGTGGACTCCGCCCGCCGCTGGGACGTCCTGCGCGCGGTCGAGCGGGCCCTGGACGCCCTCGACCTGCAGGACGTGGGCGGCACGGCGGACGCCGCGCGAGCGCGGTTGACGGAGGTCCTCGCCGCCCCGGCCGCGCCGTCCGCGCACCGGATCAGCGCCGTCGGCCACGCGCACATCGACTCGGCGTGGCTGTGGCCGCTGCGCGAGACGGTCCGCAAGGTGGCCCGTACGACCGCCAACATGACCGCGCTCATCGCGGACGAACCGGAGTTCGTCTTCGCCATGTCCCAGGCACAGCAGTGGGCATGGGTGAAGGAGCACCGGCCACAGGTGTGGGCCCGGGTGAAGAAGGCCGTGGCCGAGGGCCGGTTCGTCCCGGCCGGCGGGATGTGGGTGGAGTCGGACACCAATATGCCGGGCTCGGAGGCGATGGCTCGGCAGTTCGTACACGGAAAGCGGTTCTTCCTGGACGAGTTCGGCATCGAGAACGAGGAGGCGTGGCTACCGGACACCTTCGGCTTCGCCGCGGGTCTGCCGCAGATCATCAGGGCGGCCGGCTCCAAGTGGCTGCTGACGCAGAAGATCTCGTGGTCGCAGACGAACAGGTTCCCGCACCACACCTTCCGGTGGGAGGGCATCGACGGTACCCGGATCTTCACCCACTTCCCGCCCGTCGACACCTACAACTGCTCCATGAAGGGCAGCGAGATCGCCCACGCGGCCCGCAACTTCAAGGACAAGGGCGGGGCCCGACACTCCCTCGCACCGACCGGCTGGGGGGACGGAGGTGGCGGCACGACCAGGGAGATGGTCGCCAAGGCGGCCCGGCTGCGCAACCTCGAAGGCTCCGCCACCGTGGTCTGGGAATCACCGCGCGCCTTCTTCGAGAAGGCCGAAGCCGAGTACCCCGAGGCGCCCGTCTGGGTCGGTGAGTTGTACCTCGAACTGCACCGCGCGACCTTCACCAGCCAGGCTGCCACCAAGCAGGGCAACCGGCGCAGCGAGCACCTCCTCCGCGAGGCCGAGCTGTGGGCGGCCACCGCCGCCGTTCGCGGCGGATTCCCCTACCCGTACGAGGTGTTGGACCGCATCTGGAAGACGGTCCTGCTCCACCAGTTCCACGACATCCTGCCGGGCTCGTCCATCGCCTGGGTGCACCGTGAGGCACGGGCGACCTACGAACGCGTCGCCCGTGAACTGAACTCGATCATCGAGGGCGCCCAGCGCGCGTTGGCCGGGGAGGGCACGACCCCGCTGGTCTTCAACGCCGCCCCGCACTCCCGTCACGGAGTCCCCGGGGGCGCCGCCGCCGCCGTCCCGGCCGTGGCCGGCAGGACGACGCTCACTGCCCGGCCGGACGGCGGTCACGTCCTGGACAACGGACTGCTGCGGATCGTCGTCGACGGCCGCGGGCTGGTCGTCTCCGTCTACGACATCGATGCGGCTCGTGAGGTGATCGCCCCCGGCGAGACCGCCAACCTGCTCCAGCTCCACCCGGACTTCCCGAACATGTGGGATGCATGGGACGTTGACTCGTTCTACCGCAACACCGTCATCGACCTGACCGATGCCGAAGAGGTGAGCGCCGGTGCGGACGGGGCGTCGGTGCGGGTCACCCGCTCCTTCGGCCACTCCCGGATCACGCAGGTGTTGTCCCTGCCGCCGGGGGAGCGGCGGCTGGAGATCGCCACCGAGGTGGACTGGCACGAGACGGAGAAGTTCCTCAAGCTGGCCTTCCCGCTCGACCTGCATGCCGAACGGTACGCCTCCGAGACCCAGTTCGGTCATGTGTTCCGCCCCACGCACACCAACACTTCATGGGAGGCGGCCAAGTTCGAGGTCTGCAACCACCGTTTCGTCCACCTTCAGGAACCGGGCTGGGGCGTGGCGGTGGTCAACGACTCCACATACGGCCACGATGTGACCCGGACCGTGCGTTCCGGGGGCGCCCGCGGTACGACCACGACGGTCCGTGTCTCCCTGCTGCGTGCCCCGCGCTTCCCCGACCCGGAGACCGACCAGGGCGTGCACCGCTTCCGGCACGCCCTGGTCCCCGGCGCCTCGATCGCCGACGCGGTCCGAGAGGGCTGGTGGGCCAACCTTCCCGAACGTCGTACGACCGGTGCCCACGCGGTCGCCCCACTGGTCACCGTGGACGACGACGCGGTCGTGATCACGGCGGTGAAGCTCGCCGACGACGGCAGCGGTGACGTGGTGGTCCGCTTCCACGAGGCCCTGGGCGGCCGGACCCGGGCCACCCTCACGGCCGGCTTCGAGGTCGCGGCCCTCACCGTGACCGACCTGCTGGAGCGGCCGGCCGGGGACGGGGAGCCGCCGGTGTGGGACGGTGACCGGATCTCCGTACGGTTGCGGCCTTTCGAGTTGATGACCCTGCGGCTGCGCAGGGGCTGATCGACCGCCGTGCGGCGCCGGTCCGGAGGCGGTCCCAGAACGGGTGGGCGCCGGGGCCCGCCCGTCCCGCCTCCGGACGGCGCGTACGTCGTGCTGGGGCGGGACCCGGGGCTGGAGGCACGCGCGGGCCCGGCACGTCTTGGGGCTGCGCCGCCGGCCGTCTCGGGGCGACGGCGGGGCACGGCCACCTCGGTGCGGTGCGGTGGCCCGGACCTCAGCTCACGGTGCGGCGGTAGACCTGTCGTGAGCCACCTTCCGGACCCGGTTCGCGGGCCTCTGCCGGGCTGAAGCCGAGACGCTCGTAGAAGACGCGCCCACCGCTGGCGACGGCACCTGGGTGGTCGGCCCCGAAGGTGACCACCTCCAGGGCGCCCGGCGCCTGGACGAACCGGCGCACCGCCTCCGCCACCAGCGCCCGCCCCACGCCGCGCCCGCGTGCGTGCGCGGACACGACGAGCCAGTCGATGTGCTGGACCGGGGTCCGTCTGTCGAACAGCATCCCCCCGAGGAGACCCGCCCGTGCCACCGCCTCCGCTTCGGGGGAGACGGCGACCAACGCCGTGGACCGGCGGATGTGCCGTTCGACGGCACTGTGGAAACCGGGCTCGTCGACCATCGGACCGAACCAGTGTTCGACTTCGGCTGCGAGGCTCAGGAAGCCCGGGAAGTCCCGCTGCTGAGCACGTCTGACGATCATCCGGGCAGTCTGGCAGCCCGGAGACCAGAGTGGACCGGCGGCCCGGGCGCAGCCTCCCCGGCCGTGCCGCACGGCCGCGCGTGAAGTTCCTCCGCGGTGTCTACGGCCTCTGCGCCACCCCCGCCAGTCGGGTGGGCGGCAGATACTCGCGGACGTAGGTCCGCCGCCAGCATGCGCCGGTCCGGCGCAACTCCTGCCAGGAGGTGTAGCGGTACCGGAAGAGCCGGGCCCGGACATGGCGGGGCGGGGTGTCCGGCGGGAAGGGGGAGCGGCGCAGGAGCCGCAAGGTGTCGCGGTCGTTCTCCAGCAGACGTTCCACCAGGGCGCCGAACCACTCCCCGGCATAAGCCGGGGACAGCGCGGCGAACCACATCAGCCAGTCCAGGCGCAGATGGTAGGGGGCGAACTGACGTGGCCAATGCCGCAGGTCACCCGGCTTGCCTTTGAACTCGTACTCCCGCCACTCCGAATCCTCGCGGGGCACGTCGTCGAGAGTGCCCTCGACCACCACTTCGAAGCGCTCCCGGCTCACGCTACCGAAGGCACCGTAGGTGTTCACCAGGTGCAGCGGATCGAAGGAGCGGTTCATCACCTGGCGGCGGGAGACCATGTTGACGGCCGGATGACGGCTCAGGAAGAGCAGCAGCGCGGCGACCGCGAGCACCACGACCTCGTACCACAGCGGTGCCGAGGTAACGGAGGGCGCGGACCCGGGCAGGCGGAGCGCGGACAGGGCCAGCACGATGGTGATCCAGTTCAGCCAGGAGAAGTTGCCGGAGAGCACCAGCCACAACTGGGTGACGATCATCAGGGCGGCGGCAGCCGAGGCGATCGGCTGCGGGGTGAACAGCAACACGGGCACGACCAGTTGCGTGACGTGGTTGGTGGCTGCCTCCACCCGGTGCAGCGGCTTCGGTAGATGGTGGAAGAACCAGCTCAGCGGGCCGGGCATGGGCTGTGTCTCGTGGTGGTAGTACAGGCAGGTCAGCTTCCGCCAGCAGGCATCGCCCCGCAGTTTGATCAGTCCGGCGCCGAACTCCACCCGGAACAGGATCCAGCGCAGCAGGAACAGTACGACGACGGGCGGTGCCACCTGGTCGTTGCCGAGGAAGGCAGCCAGAAAGCCCGTCTCCAGCAGAAGTGACTCCCAGCCGAACGCGTACCAGGTCTGGCCCACGTTGACGATCGACAGGTACAGCATCCACGGCACCAACCAGAGCAGGATTCCGGCCCACAGCGGCAGTTCTGAGTCCGCTCCGGCGAGCAGGGCCGCTGCTACCGCGCATCCCGCCCAGGCACAGGTCGCGAAGAAGCGGTCCGAGTGCCGCAGGTAGAACAGGCTCGGCGCTCGTTTGAAGGGCACCAGCGTCACGAAGCGGGAGATCGGCAACATGCCGCGCTCGCCGAGCAGGGCCCGGAACTGCAGGGCCGCCGTCAGGAAGGCGACGAGGTACACGGCGGCCAGAGCCCGCTGGAAGACCAGCCGGCTCAGCCAGTAGTCGGGTGCGGTGAACCAGTTCACGGCTGTGCGCGCCCTTCTGCGTGGACCGGACCGCCGCGGCTCTCGCAGATCCGGGCGAGCGCCGTCGTGATTCCGCTTTCGATGGTCGTGGTGCCGTATCCATCATGGCGTTCCACCCGACTGCCGGCCAAGCGCATGCGATGCGGACGACGGTGGGGGTGGTCACTTTCAGTGAGGTGTCGGGTGCGCTGTGAGCGCGTGTGCCGTGCGCCGCCGCCGGTGTGCGCCCTGGGCGCCGCTCGCCCCGCCAGGATCGGGCCGGTCGCTCCCCGGGGCCCGGCCGGCAGGGGGGTCTTCCGTCGGCTGGGACGCCGTTTCCCACGGTGGAGTGCGAGGGCGGGTCCTGTCCGCCGAGATAGGCGCGACCGGGTCGAAGATTCGGGCAAATCCTGGCAAGGTGGGCGCATGGCTGATCGGGGAGCGAGCGCCCTTTCACTCCCGGAGGACTGGCCCGCCCATCCGGATCCGATTCTCGCGCTCAATCGCATGGGGAGCTTCGACTGGGACTTGGACGCCGGTCTGTTCCACATGGACGCCCAGGCCCTGGAGGTGTTCGACCTGCTGCCCGGGGAGTGGGACGGGCGCCCGGAGTCCCTTGCCCTGCGGGTGCCGCCGCCCGAGGCGGCCCGGCTCGACGCGGTGATCGCCCAGGCCATCAAGGACGGCAGTGAGAACTACGGTGCGTACTTCCGCATCCGGTGCCGTGACGGTACCCCGCGCTGGACGCACACCCAGGGTTACATCCGGCGTGGCGAGTCGGGCCGTCCGCGCCGGGTCGTCGGCATCGTCCGCGACGCCACGCAGGAACTCGCCGATAGTGCGGCCCGCAGCCTGCGGGCCGCCCAGGACGAGGCCTTCCGCCAGCAGACCAACATCGTCCAGGTCATCTCCGCCGCGCTCGCCCACGCGCGCAGTGTCCGGGACGTCATCGATGTCCTCAAGGACACCCACGGCATCCGCCACCTCGGCGCGGCCAGCCTGGTCATGGGCCTAGTGGAGGCGGGCCGGATCCGCCTCGTCGCCGAGGGGCCCGCTGGCAGTTTCGTCCCCGGCACGCGCGTCACCCGGATAGACGAGCCGTACCCGATGAGCGAGGTTGTCCGCACGCTCGTACCGCGGTTCATCGAGTCCCCTGAGGAGTTCTCCAGGGGCTATCCGATTCTCTGGCCGCACCTCACCGACCTGCACATCACCTCGGCTGCCTATCTGCCGTTGATCGCCCAGGCCCGCCCGATCGGTGCCATGGGCCTGCTCTACAGCGACCGGCGGGGTTTCTCCACCGAAGAGCGCGCCGTGCTGGTCGCACTCGGCAGCAGCATCGCCCAGAGCCTGCAACGGGCCATGCTCTACGAGCAGGAGAAGGACGTCGCCCAGGGCCTGCAGCAGGCCATGCTGCCGCGCACCATCCCCAGTGTCCGTGGCGCCGACATCGCCGTCCGCTACCGCTCGGCCGCCCTGGGCCGGGACATCGGCGGCGACTGGTACGACCTGATCCCGCTGCCGGGCGGCCGGGTCGGCGCGGTCATAGGCGATGTCCAGGGCCACGACACGCATGCGGCGGCCGTGATGGGCCAGCTGCGGATCGTGCTGCGCGCCTACGCGGCCGAAGGGCACACCCCGGCCACCGTGATGGCTCGCGCTTCCGTCTTCCTCCACGAACTCGACACCGACCGGTTCGCCACCTGCCTGTACGCGGAGGCCGACCTGTCCACGGGAGTGGTCCAGGTGGTCCGCGCCGGGCACATCGACCCGATGATCCGGTACGCCAACGGCACCTGCCGCCGCATTCCCGTCGAAGGCGGACTCCCGCTCGGCCTGTCCGCCGAGTTCGGCGGGCTGGAGTACCCCGTCTCCACCATCGAACTCGACCCCGGCAACACACTGCTGCTGTGCACTGACGGACTCGTGGAGCAGCCCGGAGCGGACCTCGACGACGGGTTGCGGGGCCTCGCGGCGCTCATCGCGGACGGCCCGGACGACGTGCGCGCCATCGCCGACCGCCTGATTCAGATGGCCGAGGACCGGGCTGGCGACGATGACGTGGCCCTGCTCCTGCTGCGCCGCCGTGCCCCGGAAGCTCCCCGGGCCGGCGGCCGGCTCCAGCAGCACGTGGCGCCCGGCGACCCGGAGGCCCTCATCCACGCCCGGCATATGATCCGCGCCGCCGTCCGCGCCTGGGGTGCACGCGACCGAGCCGACGAGATCGAGCTGGTCGCAGACGAACTGATCACCAATGCCCTGATGCACACCGAGGGTTCGGCGATCGTCACACTGAGGGCCCTCGCCGGCTCCGAGCGCAGGCTCCGGATCGAGGTCGAGGACTCCTCCAGTGCGCTGCCGCGCCGCCGTGAGGCCGGGGAGGACGGTGTCTCGGGTCGGGGGTTGCTCCTCGTGGACCAGCTCACCGACGTGTGGGGGGTGGAGGCGCGCGGCGGGGGCAAGGCGGTGTGGTGCGAGTTCCGGGTGCAGTGAGCACCGTCGTCTATCGAACGCAGGGCGTTGCCGGTGCCGGATGGCACCCTGGACGTATGCCGGAACTGCCCGAGGTAGCAGCACTGACGGACTTCCTCACCGAGCACCTGGTCGGCCGACGGGTGGTGCGGGTGATCCCGGTCGCCGTCAGCGTCCTGAAGACGTACGACCCGCCCGTCACCGCGTTCGAGGGCGGTGTGGTGGCGGCTGTGCACCGACACGGCAAGTATCTGGACGTCGAGGCGGGGAGCGAGCGGGACACCGCAGGGGTCGGCACGGCGGACGGGAGGCTGCACCTGGTGATCCATCTGGCCCGTGCGGGCTGGCTGGAGTGGAGGGACCGGCTGCCGGACGGTCTGCCCGGACCGGGTCGGGGCCCGCTCGCGTTGCGCGTGGCGCTGGAGACCGGGGAGGGCTTCGACCTGACCGAGGCCGGTACCCAGAAGCGCCTCGCGGTGTACGTCGTCCACGACCCGCGGGAGGTTCCCGGTGTCGCCCGCCTCGGCCCGGACCCGCTCGCCGCCGACTTCGACGAGAGTCGTTTCGCCGCGCTCCTGGGCGATGAGAGACGCCAGCTGAAGGGCGCCCTGCGCGACCAGTCACTGATCGCGGGCGTCGGCAACGCCTACAGCGACGAGATCCTGCATGCGGCGGGGATGTCCCCGTTCAAGCTGGCCGCCTCCCTCACCGCGGAGGAGACCCGGCACCTCTACGAGGCCCTGCGCACCACGCTCACCGAGGCGGTCGAGCGCTCCCGGGGTGTGGCCGCCGGACGCCTGAAGGCGGAGAAGAAGAGCGGCCTGCGCGTCCACGGCCGTACTGGCGCACCCTGCCCCGTGTGCGGCGACACCATCCGCGAGGTCTCCTTCAGCGACTCCTCGCTCCAGTACTGTCCCACGTGCCAGACGGGTGGCAGGCCGCTGGCGGACCGCAGATTGTCCCGGCTGTTGAAGTAACTCTCAGGGCGTCTTGAGGGTGACCAGGTGCTGTCCGTCCCCGGTACGCACCTCGTAGCGGGCGATCTGGCCAGGGTGCATCGTGGTCGCCCCGAGCGCCGTGAAACTGCCGTCGCTTCGACCGGAGTCGGTCCAGCTGCCGACGAGCTGCTGTGAACCGTCGCGGCCCACGACGACGAGGCGGCAGAGGTGAGGCCCGGTGCCGTCCTTCACCCGCAGCAGCAGTTGACTGCCCGCGTCCCCGTCCTCGGCCCTCACCTCGGCCCACACTCCGGTCTGTGGGTCGGTGGCCGCGGTGACCCGAGGGGCGGAGCCGCCGTCGTGTCCCGTGAAGGCGACGATGCCCGGGCCTGCTGCGGCGAGCACCACGGAGGCGGCCAGCCCGTACAGGAACCGGCGCCGCCGCGCCCGGCGCCGCCGTGTGATCTCGCCGAGCAGCTTGTCCAGCAACCGGGGGCCGGGCTGCGCCAGGGGATGCACGAAGCGCGGTGTGGCCTGGCGGTACAGCATCAATTGGCGGGTCGCGGAACCGAATTCGGACATCTGCGCCGCGCACCGAGGGCACCCCACGAGGTGGTCCTCAAAGCGGAAGGCCTCAGCCTCGTCCAGCACGCCGAGCGCGTACGCGCCGACGTCGCGATGCCTTTCCAGGGACCTCATGCCGAATCCTCGTGCCGATGGGTGCGGGTGGGGTTACTCCGTGCTCCCACCCGTACGCAGCCGACAGCCGAATCACTCAAGCCACGCAGAGAATCGCGGGCGAGAGATTCGGAGCCGCTCGGCCCGCGGATTGGTCTGATTTCCAGAAAATTTCCGGGGCTGTGGCGAGCCCGGCTCAGAAGAGGTGGATCGCAAGATGTCCGAGCGGGAGCCCGAGCTGCCAGGCCGGGGTCCACACCTTCGGACCGTCGTCCTCGCTGAGCCCCATACCGCCACCAGGTACCGCGTCCAGGTCCGGTGCGAGCAGTTCGGTCTCCTCCAGCCACCGCCAGGCGTCCGCCGCGAGCGCCAGGTCGGGCGCTGGGCGGTCGGACTTGGCGGCCTGATCAATCAGCTCAGCCATGCGCTCGTGCACCCAGTCCCGCCACGGCTGGTCGTAGGCGGTCAGCGACAGCCAGTTCTCCAGCTGGGAGATCACCCGGATGCCGGAGAGCTCCCCGTCGGTGTCGGACAGGAAGACGGTCAGCGCCAGCGCGTCCCGGCCGGCCCGGAACTCGAAGGATGTCGGCGGCATCAGATCGCCGGTGCGGAGCAGTTCGTCGGCGATGTACTCGGCGTACAACCAGGCCATGGGGACGACCAGTTCACCGCCGTCGGTGCTCTCGTGACCTCTGTGCAGCATCCCTTCCCTGCCCTTCCTCCGGTACGCGCGCGTCGCCCGAACCCCCGGACCCGGCTCCGTCTGGAGCGCGGATGAGGACAGCCCATTGCCCGAACGGGGTCCACAGCAAGGCGCTTTGCCGAAGTTTGACCAGGCTTCCGGTTTCACTGCAGGTCGGCCGTGTGGTCCCGAAGGGTTCGGCGCGGGGTTCGGCGCAGGGTGCGGGGCGCGTAGAACGCGCGGGACTTCACGGTACCGGGTGGAGCGCCGGGGGCTCTCGCGGCGTCCGTCACTCGGGTCCCGGAGGTGTACACGAGTGCCGGTGCGTCACGGTGCTCCGGCGTGAGTGTCTTCACATGCGGGCCGTCCGTGGCGGTGTGCGCCCGAGGGTGGTCCGGTGGTCCGCCCGATGTGCGTTCCGCCCGCCACTCTGGCCGTTCACCTGGCAGAGGTCCGGACGGGCTAATGAGAGCTCCTGGTCCGTTTACGAAGAGGGTCAGATTCGTACTCATATGCCCGTCACGATCTTGTCAGTAAATACGACAACTCTGGGGTGAGCTGATGATCGGACGCAGACCACAGGTGGCGCTGGCCCTGACCTTGACCGCCGTCCTCGCGGCGGCGGCCGCCTGCCAGAACCAAGAACGGCAGGAGTCCGGGCACCCGGCGCCCCCCGCACCGGCCGCCCGAGGCTTCACCCTCGTCGCTTCCGGGGACGTCCTGCCCCACGATTCCGTCATCGATCGTGCGGCCTACGACGCCGGAGCGAGCGGCTTCGACTTCAGGCCCATGCTCTTCGGGGTCGAACCGGTGGTCTCCCACGCCGACCTGGCGCTGTGCCACATGGAGACCGTCTACGGTGCCGACGGAGCCTACTCCGGGTACCCCTCCTTCAAGTCCCCGCCGCAGATCGCCCGAGGCCTCGCCGCCATCGGCTACGACGGGTGCTCCACGGCCTCCAACCACGCCCTGGACGACGGCGCACCGGGAATCCGGCGCACCCTGGACGCCATGGACGAGGCGGGGCTCGAGCACGCCGGAACCGCCCGCAACGCGGCCGAGGCCGACTCGGTCACGATCCTGCGGGCGGGCCCGGCCAAGGTGGCGCATCTGTCGTACACCTACGACACCAACGGCATCCCGCTGCCCACCGGACAGCCGTGGGCCGTCCACCTCATCGACACCGACCGGATGATCGCCGATGCTCGCGCCGCCCGCCGGGCCGGCGCCGACGTGGTCGTGGTCTCCGTGCACTGGGGCACCGAATGGCAGGACGCCCCCGACCGGATGCAGCTCACTCTCGCCAAGCGGCTCACCGCGTCGGCCACGAACGGCCGCCCGGACATCGACCTGATCCTGGGCACCCACGCCCACATCCCCCAGGCATACGAAAAGGTGAACGGCACCTGGGTGATCTACGGCATGGGCGACCAGATCGCCGGTGAGATGTACAACAACCGGGGCGCCAGGGACCCGCGCGGCAATGAGTCCACCATCGGCCGTTTCACCTTCGCCCCGCCGGCCAGGCCCGGCGAGCGCTGGCAGGTCACCAAGGCGGAGTTCATCCCACAGCTGTACGACCTGGACGCAGGCCGCGTCGTGGACGTCAACCGGGCGATCTCCCGCGGTGCCGAACTGGAAGGAGTGCGCGATCGCATCCGGGACGTGGTGCTCAGCCGCGGGGCCGCCGAGGACGGCCTGGTCATGGGAGAGTGATCATCCGGCAGACGGCTGCGACGCCAGCGCCGAGCGCCGGTAGGAGTAGCCGAAGTAGATTGCGCACCCCACCACGAACCACACCGCGAATCGCGCCCAGGTCTGCCAGTGGAGAAACGTGATCAGCCAGACCGAGAAGACGACACCGAGTGCGGGCACGACCGGCATCCCGGGCGTACGGAACCCGCGCGGCAGTTCCGGCTGCCGGTAGCGCAGTACGATCACCGCCGTGCACACCACCACGAACGCCAGCAGGATGCCGATGTTGGTGAGTTCGGCCGCCTGGCCGATCGGGACGAACCCGGCGATGACCGCCGAGGCCACCCCGACGATCCAGGTCACCCGGGTGGGCACATGGCGCGTCGGGTGCGTTTTCGCGAACCACTTGGGCAACAGCCCGTCCCGGGACATGGAGAACCACACCCGGGTCACGCCCAGCATGAACGTGAACATCACCGTGAGGATGCCGATGATGGCGCCCGCCGCGATCACGTCCGCGAGTCCGTCCAGCCCCACCGACTTGAACGCCGTGGAGAAGCCACTCTCCCTGTCGATCTCCTTGTAGTTCTGCATGCCGGCCAGGACCAGGCAGGCCGCCACGTACAGCACCATGGAGATCGTCAGCGAGTAGATGATCGCCTTCGGCATGTGCCGCTGCGCGTCCTTCGATTCCTCGGCCGCCGTGGACATCGCGTCGTAACCGAACACCGCGAAGAACACGGTTGCGGCACCGGTGAAGGCGCCGCTGATGCCGTAGGGGAAGAACGGGTGGTAGTTCGCCGTGTCGATGTGGAACACGCCCACACCGATCACCAGCAGCACCACCAGCACCTTCACGACGACCACCAACGTCTCGAAGCGTGCCGCGCTGCGGATGCCCAGATTGAGCAACCAGGCGATCAGCAGGCACAGCACGACCGCGAACAGGTCGACCCGGTGCCCGCCCCCGGTGCCGGGCGCGCCCAGCATCCAGTGCGGCAGGCGGGCACCCGTCTCTTCGACCAGGAAGCCGAAGTAGCCGGAGATGCCGATCGCCACCACCGCCACGATCGCTGTGTACTCCAGCAGCAGGTCCCAGCCGATGAACCAGCCCGCGAACTCCCCGAGCACGGCGTATCCGTACGTGTACGCCGACCCCGCCTTCGGGATCAGCCCAGCGAACTCGGCGTACGACAGTGCCGCGCAGGCGCTCGCGGCACCGGCGATCAGGAAGGACACCAGCACTGCGGGCCCGGCCGTGCCGTTGGCCACCGCGCCGGCCAGCGTGAAGATGCCCGCGCCGATGATGCCGCCCACACCGATGGCGGTGAGCTGCCACAGCCCCAGCGACCTCTCCAACTGGGTGCCCTCACCGACCTCACGCTCTTCGATGTACTCGATGGGTTTGCGGCGGAGAATCCCCTCACCCGCACGAAGCTTGGCCATACGCCTCACCTCTTCGCTGAAGGAAACGGCTGACGGCGGATCATGATGTCTCAGGAGCGCCCTGGACGGAAGACGCCACGCACAGCCCGGTGTGGGGGCGTGCGCCCTCGCCGCCCCGCGCACCGCGCTGGCCTGGCCGGGACTGCCTCCGTCGCCCCGCCGTGGTCGCGGCCCTACGGAACGACGGTCACGGGCCAGCGCCCCGCCTTCACCAGCCGGACCGCCACCGAGCCGATGAGCCGGTGCCCCGCCTGTTGCGAGGCACCCACGACCACCGCGTCCGCCTTGAGCTCATCGGCAGCCGTGACCAGGCCGTTGTAGGGGTCACCGGGAAAGGTGTGGAACTCCCAGCGCACCTCGAACATCCCCTTGACCCGCTCGGCCGCCGCCCGGATCTGCGCGATCAGGTCCTCGGCGATCTCGTCGGTCGTTTCCGAGACCGGCGCCCCGAGCGCGGCCCCGGCCGCGAGCACGGGCTGCACGTACACCACGGCCAGCAGAGCGTGCTGCCGCCGGGCCAGACCAGCCGCGTACGCCGCGGCCCGCAGCGAGGAGTCGGAGCCGTCCACCCCGACCAGGACGACCTTGGGCCCGTCCGTGCCGAGCTCGAATCGGTGCGCGTGCTCTTCGTGCTGTTCCGTCACGGCCGCGAGGCTATCGGAGACGCCGGTTCCCGTCGCGGCCAGGGGCCGTCTCGACGGGCGAGGCGCCCGGGCCCTTCCTACAGTCGGAACCATGACAGCCACCGCGCAGCCCGCCGCCCGGAGGGATGCCACGGCTCCGGTACGTCTGGCCGCCGGGGGGCGCCTCGGTTGGGTACCAGAGGCCTTCGCGACGCTCTTCGCCGGGCTCGGCCTGCTCTGCGCCCTGCTCGCGTTCATCGCTCCGCTGCGCAGGCTGCTCCGGCCACTCGTCCGTACCCTGGACCTGCTCCTGATCCCCATCAGCGCCAACCTGGCCTACGCCGTCTTCCTGTTCCTGCTGGCCGGCGCCACCGCCGCCCGCAAGAAGGTCGCCTGGTGGCTGGTGGTCGTCTACCTCGGCCTGCTGGTGCTCAGCGACGTGCTCGGTGCCGCCCTCGGCCTGTACGCACAGTCGCTGCCGTCCCTGGTGCTGTGCGCCCTGCTGCTGGTTCTGCTGGTGGTGGCGCGCGGGGAGTTCTACGCCGCCTCACGGCGCGGCGCCCTGTGGCGGGCGCTGGCCGTGCTGGTGGCCGGGCTCGCCGTGGCGATCCTGCTGGGCTGGGGGCTGGTCCTGCTCTTCCCGGGCACCCTCCCGGCAGGCCAACACCTGGCCTGGGCAGCCGACCGGGTGTGCGGCGGCCTGGTCTCCAACCGCTCCTTCGACGGTCGCCCACCACACCAGGTCACCTTCGTGCTCGGTCTGCTCGGTGCGCTCGCCCTGCTCAATGCCGCCGCCACGCTGTTCCGGTCGCAGCGCCTGGAGGCCGCGCTGCACGACGACGAGGAGACCCGCATCCGCGCCCTGCTCGCCGCCCACGGCGCGCAGGACTCCCTCGGCTATTTCGCCACCCGGCGCGACAAGGCCGTGGTGTTCTCACCCAGCGGCAAGGCGGCCGTAACCTACCGGGTTGAGGCCGGGGTGTGCCTGGCCAGCGGCGACCCCGTCGGCGACCTGGAGGCCTGGCCGCACGCCGTCGCCGCCTGGCTGGACGTGGCCCGCCGCTACGCCTGGGCACCCGCGGTGATGGGGGCGTCGGAGAACGGCGCCCGCTGCTACGCCCGTGCCGGGCTCGGTGCCCTGCAACTCGGCGACGAGGCGATCGTGCAGGTGAGCTCCTTCGACCTCGGCGGCCGGGACATGCGGGTCACTCGGCAGGCCGTGCACCGGGTCCGCCGCACCGGCGCCACCTGCCGCATCCGACGCCATGCCACGCTGACGGATCGGGAGATGCGGGAGATCGTGGACAAGGCCGACGCCTGGCGCGACACCGAGACCGAGCGCGGCTTCTCCATGGCCCTGGACCGGCTCGGCGACCCGGCCGACGGCGACTGCCTGCTCGTCGAGGCCCTCGATGAGGACGGCCGGCTCCTTGCGCTGCTCTCCTTCGTGCCTTGGGGCCGTGACGGCGTCTCCCTGGACCTGATGCGTCGTGACCGGACCGCCCCCAACGGGGTGACGGAGTTCATGGTCGCCGAGTTGTGCGCCGCCGCCGTGAAGCTGGGTGTGCGCCGGATCTCGCTGAACTTCGCCGTCTTCCGGTCCGTGTTCGAGGAGGGCGCCCGCATCGGCGCGGGTCCTGTCCTGCGGCTCTGGCGCCGACTGCTGCTGTTCTTCTCCCGGTGGTGGCAGCTGGAGGCGCTGTACCGTTCCAACGCCAAGTACCACCCCGAGTGGTACCCGCGCTTCATCTGCTACGGCGACACCGCCTCCCTCGCCCGTATCGGCCTCGCCTCCGGCATCGCCGAGGGTTTCGTGACCGTACCCTCACTGCACCGGCTCTGGGGCAAGGGGCATGCGAAGTCCGGGCAGCGGCCCGCCACCACCGAAGGGTTGCCGTCCCTGACGGCGCTCGGCCTCGACGGAGGGGACCAGGCCGGAACCATCGCCCCGGACGCGGACCTGCCCGAGCAGGTCCGCGTCCGGCACCGCACACTCGACCGTCTACGCGCCAGCGGAACCGACCCCTATCCGGTCGGCGTCCCCGCCCCCACCCATGCTCTCGCCGACGTCCCGTCCGACGCGGACGTGACCGTCGCCGGCCGCCTCATGCTGGTCCGAGATTTCGGCGGCATCGTCTTCGCCGTGCTGCGTGACTGGTCCGCCGACCACCAGATCGCCCTCACCCGCGACGCTTCCGGCGCCGCCACCCTCCGCCGGTTCACCGCCGACACCGACATAGGAGACCACGTCACCGTCACCGGCCACACGCGGCCGAGCGACACGGGCGAGCCCACGGTCTTCGTCACCTCCTGGCAGCTCACCGGCAAGTGCCTGCACCCGCTGCCCGACAAGCGGCGCGGCCTCACCGACCCCGAGGCCAGGGTCCGGCGCCGCCATCTCGACCTGGCGACCAGCCCCGCCGCCCGCGCCGTGCTCCGCGCCCGCTCCGCCGCCGTACAGGCGCTGCGCCAGGGCCTGCTGGGGCGCGGCTACACCGAGGTCGAAACCCCGATGCTCCAGCAGGTCCACGGCGGTGCCCATGCTCGCCCCTTCACCACCCACATGAACGCCTACGACCTGGACCTGTACCTGCGCATCGCCCCCGAGCTGTATCTGAAGCGGCTGTGCGTCGGGGGCCTGGAGAAGGTCTTCGAACTCGGCCGGACCTTCCGCAACGAGGGCGTCTCCTACAAACACAACCCCGAGTTCACGATGCTGGAGGCGTACCAGGCCCACGCCGACTACGCCGTGATGCTCGACCTCACCCGCGAACTGCTCCAGGGGGCGGCGACGGCCGCTTTCGGCGCGCCGGTGGTCCGCAGGGGCGGCGAGGAGTACGACATCTCCGGGCAGTGGCCGGTGAAGACGGTGCACGGCGCGCTCTCCGAGGCGCTGGGGGAGGAGATCGGACCCGGCACCGAACTGCTGCGGCTGCACCGGCTGTGCGACCGTGCGGGCGTCCCGTACACCGCCGATGACGGGCCCGCCGAAGTGGTGCTGGAGATGTACGAACGACTGGTCGAGGAGCGCACCGGACCGCCCACCTTCTACAAGGACTTCCCGGCCGCCGTCTGCCCGCTCACCCGTCGACACCGCACCGATCCACGACTGGCCGAACGCTGGGACCTGGTCGCCTTCGGCACCGAACTCGGCACGGCCTATTCCGAGCTGACCGACCCCGTCGAGCAGCGCAGCCGCCTCACCGAGCAGTCACTGCTGGCCGCGGGCGGCGACCCGGAGGCCATGGAACTCGACGCGGACTTCCTGGAGGCCCTCGAATACGCGATGCCCCCGACCGGCGGACTCGGTATCGGCGTCGACCGGGTCGTCATGTTCCTCACGGGCCTGACGATCCGGGAGACCCTGTTGTTCCCGCTGGTGCGCCGCCGCTGACTCCCGGGTCCGAAGCGGTTCCGCGGACGCCGCGTCCGGGCAGCGTCAGCAGCGCGACCACCGCGGCGGTCAGACCGAGCGCCGCACCGAGTTCGAAGCAGGCGCGGACCCCGGGCACCAGGAAGTTCCGGTAGTCCTTGAGGCCGGGCAGCGTCGTGGCGGGCATCCGCTGCTGGGTGACCGTGACGATCCCGACGAACAGTGATCCACCCAGACCGGCGCCGAGTTGTCGGGACGCGTTCAGTCCCTGCGGGAGCGCATCGCTGCCGGGACGCGCGAACGTCGTGGGCAGCGCCAGCACACCACAGCCGAAGGCGATCAGCAGCAGCGGCAGCAGTGCATCGGCGAAGTGGAGGTCAGCGCTCTGCACGCTCAGCAGGACGAACCCGGTGGCCGCCACGGTGCTGGCTCCGGCCACCGTGGCGCCGAGACCGGCGCGTGCCGCAAGCGGGGGGAGGACCAGACACCCCAGCACCACTCCCGCGACGGCGGGCAGCAGGGCCCAGCCGATCCGTATCACGGAGAGTCCGCCGATCACCTGCAGGGCGAGCGTCAGGACGAACAGGACACCGGCGAGGCCCGCCGCCAGCAGGGTCACCACCGTGTAGGCGCCGAACGCCGCACGTTCCCGGTACAGCCGGGCCAGCAGGGCAGGCACCCCTTCGCCCCGCCCGAACCACCCCAGTGTGGACGGCACCAGCGCCCCGGCAACGGCGACGACGATGACCGTGGTCGAGGACACGCTCCGGCCGCCGAGCCAGTCGGCGAACCAGGCCAGGAAGCCCAGCGGTACCACCGCCAGCGCGGCGCCCCCCACCCGGGCCCGGGACGCCCGCGCGGGCTCGGACTCGGTCAGCGCCAGTGGGGTCAGCAGCAGGAGCACCGCCCCGGCGGCGGCCTGCACCCAGAACAACGCCCGCTCCGTCGACGTGGTGCTCAGCAGCACGGAGCACGGCAGCACGACCGCGGGTGCGGCACAGGCGACGACCGCGAAGTGGACGTTCAGCGCCCGGGCCCGGCCCGGACCTTCCGGATGCGTGGACTCGATCAGTGCCAGCGCACCGCTGGTGATCGCCGCCGCCGCGATCCCCTGTGCCGCACGCGAGGCCAGCAGCACGCGGGCGTCGGACGCCACCGCGGGCGCCGTGGCGGACGCGATCGACAGCACGAGTCCGGCCATCAGCACCCGCCGCTGTCCGAATGCCTTTCCGAGTGCTACTGCGAGCACCGGCAGCGCGGCGAAACACACGCTGTATGTGGACAGCAGCCACGTCAAGCCGTTGAAGGACAGCTGCCAGTCGCGCACGATCAGCGGTATCCCCACCGCGAAGGCGGTCGTGTCGAAGACGACGAGTACCTGGGCCAGGGCCAGCAGCACCACTGCCAGCCCGCTGCGCCACACCGTGGCCGTCTGCCCGGTGGCTCCCCCCTGTGTGACCAACTCGGTTCCCCCCGACTGGTGACGGCGCCTCCATGCGCGCGGAGCAATTGCTTATCAGAAGTCGCCAGGAGGCACCACAACGGTTCCGGCACTCGGCCGTTCGAGTGCATTCGGGCAGCCGCACCGGTGTCGTTGTGGTGCGCCGGAGGCCTGCGGGGCGACTGATGAGTCATGCAGAAAGATCAACTCTTCACGCGGCGCCGGGTGATTCTCGCGAGCGCCGCCGCCCTGGGAGCCGCGGGCACCGCTGGAGTCGTTCTGGTGGGCGGTGACGAGGAGCCCGTCCGGACCACCGCGCCCGAGCCCGCACCCGTCGCCGGCCCGCAGGCCCGTCAGGCGCCCAAACCCTCCGCCTTCCGGCTCCGGCCGCTCACCGGATACGGACCGCCGCGCGCCGCACCCCGCAAGCTGAAGGTCCGCAAGGAGCCCATCCTGAGCATCTCCGGTCGCGGTCGGCACATGATGCTGACGTTCGACGACGGCCCCAATCCGCACTACACGCCGCACATCCTCGACACCCTTGCCCGGTACAACGTCCGGGCCATGTTCTTCGTGTGCGGGGAGTGCGTCGTGGACAACAAGGAGCTGTTGGCCCGGATGGCTGACGAGGGGCACGTGGTCGGCAACCACACGTGGACGCATCCGCTGCTGACCACCCTGAACCGCAAGGAGATCCGCTCCGAGATGGAGCGCACCAGCGACGTCATCGAGGACGCCTACGGCGAGCGCCCCCAGTGGTTCCGCGCGCCCTACGGGGCTTGGAACCGGGCGACCTTCCAACTCGGCGCCGAAATGGGCATGGAACCGATGGCCTGGACGGTGGACAGCCGGGACTGGACCACACCCGGTACCGACATCATCGTCGACCGTATCGAGAGCGGCGCCGCCCCCGGTGTCGTGGTGCTCTCGCACGACGCCGGAGGCGACCGTTCGCAGAGCGTCCGCGCGATCCGCGAATACCTTCCCTACCTCATCGACTCCGGATATCACCTGACCGTGCCGCATCGCCGAGTCGGCTGATCGACATCACCGAGTCGGAAGGACCGGGGGTTTCGCCCGCCGGCGCGGCACCTCAGGTGACCGCGACCAGGCGGGCGAAGACGACGACGTTCCCGTCGTAGCCGTTCTGCTTCGAGAAACCGCCACCGCAGGTGATCACCCGGAGTTCCGGAGTCCCCTTCGAACCGTACACACGGTCGCCGGGGAAGTTGCTCTTCTCGAAGACCTCGACTCCGTAGACCTCGAACACCGCGGTCTTTCCGTCCTTGCGCAGGACCTCGACCCGGTTTCCCTTCCTGAGTGCCCCGAGGCCGTAGAACACCGCGGGGCCTTTGGTGTTGTCCACATGGCCGACGATGACGGCGGTTCCCTTTTCGCCGGGGGAGACGGCGCCGGTGAACCAACCCGCCAGGTTGGGGTCGTCCGGTGGTGGCGCGCCGATCCAGCCGTCGGTGTCCAGACCGACCGGCATGACCGGCGCGTCGACCTGGATCACCGGGATCCGGACCCGGTCGACGGCGGAGAACGCCAGCGGGGCGGGTGCAGCGGCGACCACGCCCGGCGTGGCGCGGCTGTCGGGCGCCGCCGCCGAGGCGGGTTGCGGCGGGCCGACGTCGAACTCGCCCGAACCGTTCCGAATGAGCGCCAGGCCGGTCAGCAGAACAAGCGCTATGACGCCCCACGGGGCACGCTTCTTCCGCCGTTCCTCCTCTTCGATGAGCTCGGACAGCTCGGACGCAGACATTCGCCATCCCCTCTCGACGCAGCCGTCGCCACGTCCATCGCGCATGGGAAAACGCTAAGTCCCGCGCGCGCGGTGGGCGACGGGGCGAGAGGCGAATGGGTGGCCCGCCACCTGGTCGGTGCGCCATCCGAGTTGCAGCTCGCGGAGAATTTCTGACGGTGTGTGACCTGCGGCAATATCTGATTGTGTGGTTTTCGTTCGGCGTGTTGCCTCACCAGGACGGACCATTCTCGACATGCGGGCGTGTTCCGGGGGTCTGAGGGTCTATCCGGGAGGTGTTTTCTCGCCGATCGACCGGGGACGGGACCCGGGGCGCCTCCCGCGGAGGAAGACATGCGAAACAAACGCGCCCTGGCGGCCGCGTGCGCCGCGGTCGCCGTGCTCGGGCTCGCCGCACCCGTGGCCGTCGCGGACGGTATGGGCCACGGGGGCGGACCGGGCAACAGCTCGGACATCAGCCCGGACATGGGCAGCTTCAGCGGCACCTTCACCGGCCACTTCAACGGCAACGGAAACGCAAACTTCGGCGACAGGGGTCGCGGTGATGACCCGGGTCGAGGCGGCGACCGGGGTAACCGGAACGACAACGGCGGTGGCGACCGCGCCGACGACTGGGGCGGTCGTGGCGGCGACGGCGGTCCGCGCAACATCGTCGCCACGCCCAGTGTGATCGCTGCCGGAGCCCGGCTCACCGTCACGGTGGACGGCTGCCGCGGCGGAACCATGTCCTCCCGCGCCTTCCGTACCACCCGGCTGTCGTCGTCCCGCGACGACAGCGCGCGCGGAACCGTCACGATTGACCGCGACGCCCGGCCCGGCCGGTACGACATCACGGTCCGCTGCGACAGCAGGTCCCTGACCCGGCCGGACGCCTTCACCGTGCTCGGCGGGGTGCACGGCGGTGTCGGGGGCGGCACCTCCGTCGGTGCCACGCCGGCCGACATGGCGATCGGCGGCGGACTCGTCGCCTCGGCCGTGATCACGGGTGGTGCGTTCTGGCTGCGTCGCCGGCACGAGAAGCGGATCTGACACCGTCGGCCTCACCGTCGTGTCCTCCTCCAGACGTCCTCCGGTACGTCGTTTTCCTGCCGGGCGCCGCGTGCGTCCGGCAGGACTCCGGCCCGGTTCCACCAGGGGCGGGGTCCTGCCGTGGAGAGCGGTCAGACGCCGTCCCCGTGGGCGCGGCCACCGGAGAAGTGGTCTTGCTCGGGATCCGGACCGTGTCGAAGGCTTTCGATGTGACCGTGGCGGTGCCCCGGCAGCCACCGTGGCCGGGGACTATCCCGTGACGTTCGGGAACAAGTTCAGGAACGGCTCCGCGGTGACCGCGATGCCCCGGCTGAAGGGGGAGTCGAAGTCCCAGATGAGGAACAGCATGAAGGCGATGGTCGCCGAGAACAGCCCGGCCAGAACCAGTTCGCGCCTGGTCCGCTGGATCTGCAGCGCGAAGACCATGCCGACGGTGATGACCGCGCCCGCGAGCAATCCCCACCACACCACCGCAGGCATGGTGGGCCCGGTCGAGTCGGCGCGCGCGCTGCGTGCCTGGTCGGCGGCGGCCATCTGGTCCAGCAACGGCTGGTAGGCCTGCGCCTCGAAGTCGTTCCTGGGCTGGTAGTCGGTGACGTCCTCCCGTACCCGCTGCAGCAGTTCGGCGCCCCGGTCGGTGACGCGTTCGTCGCGCGACATCGTCTGCCACTCGGTGTGCACGACGTAGCCGGCATAGGCGTCGACGTCGTCCCGGACACGTTCCCGGACGTCCGGCGGATAGACCCGGACCCGCTCCGAGATCTCGTGCAGTGCCTGGGCCTCGGACTGGACATAGTCCTGGGCGGAACTACGGGCCTCCCACACGCCCGCGATGGCCAGGCCCAGGACGATCGCGTACACGACACCGATCCACATCGTCATGTACTCGATGACGTCCGGGGTCTCGCTGGGGTCCTCGTCCTGCGGAGCCCTCCGGTGCCGTACGAGGGTGACGACGACCACCACGGCACAGGCCGCGAGCATCGCAAGGACGAGAACAAGCCAATCCGACAACAGGTGCCTCCATGATTCGGCGGTCCGCGCATCAGCGCGGGCGCAGCGCGGCGACGGCGACGACCGCGGGAACGGTGATGAGCAGGACGAAGGTGACCGGCGTGGTGTGGTCGGGGGCGGCGCGCCTGACCGAGTGGGGGTGGTAGGCCGGGTAGCTGACCGGGGCCACCGAGGGCCGCGGTGCGGGCTTCGGGGTGGGCTTCGGCCCGGGGCCCGACGCGCGTGTGGGTGTGGTGGTGGGGGCGGGCCGGGGCGCCCGCCGGGACGGGGCGGGCCGGGCGGGCGGCCTCGCCCGGGGAGTGCCCTCGGGTTCGGGGCGGGGTGCGGGGAAGGACCGATGAGGGCTCGGCGTTGGCTCCGGTGGCGGTGGCGGTGGCGGTGGCGGTGGCGGTGGCGGTGGCGGTGGCGGTGGCGGGGTGGGCGTTGGGGTGGGCGGGCTCGGCGGCGGGGTCGGCCCGGGACACGGCGGGGGCGCCGGCCAGTGGGGGCCGCCCGCGTAGGCCATTGCCAGGGTGCCGTCCGGTCCTGTGGAGGCGGACGCGCAGGCATCGGCCGACGCGCTGCCGACCGGGCAGCCCAGGAGGGTCCAGCTCAGCGCCAAGAGGATCAACACCCTTGTGGCGGGCGCGCGTCGGATCACTTCGGGTGCATGCACGACGAAGATCATGAGGTGCGACACACGGCGGTACGCCGTAGTGCGCCGGGAATGCACCGAAGGGGGTACGCGGTGCGAACAACCGTTTGGCGCGTCGAAGAGCCCTGTCCGGTTATGCCCCTGTGCCTGTCTGTCCCGCCAATGACGGCCCGCGTGACGGCCCGTGTGATCGGCCCGCGTGGCGGTCGGCCTGACGGTCCGCGTGGCGGCGGCGCGGAAAGAAATCCCGAAGAATCTGCCGTCCCGTTGAACGCTCTGGCCCCTGAGCCGCGTACCCATGGCCGTGCGGTGGCGCAGCAGGCGCCGCACCATCAAGGTGACAATGGGGAGTTGACGATGAAGACCTCCTGGCGGACCGCCGCACTGGTGGCCACAGCCGCCTCGGTGCTGACGCTGACGACGGCGTGCGGTCAGGACAACACCACCACTCCCGCGTCGGCGGCCCAGAACATCGGGGCCACGGCCGCGGCGGGCGACTACGGCAGCTCGGGACCCGGATCCGACACGGGCAACGGCTACGGCGCCGACGGTAGCCAGAGCTCCAGCTCCCCCAAGCCGGCCGCGCCCGCCGGCAAACTGTCCGTGGCCGCCAACCCCGACCTGGGGAGCGTGCTGACCGACAGCGCCGGTATCACCCTGTACCGGTTCGACAAGGACACGGCGAATCCGCCCAAGTCGAACTGCAACGGTGACTGTGCCACCACCTGGCCGCCGGTCCCCGCTGACGACGCCACGGCAGGCGCCGGCATCGACAAGGCGCTGCTCGGTGAGGTGACCCGCGCCGATGGCAGCAAGCAGCTCACCATCGGCGGCTGGCCCGCCTACCGCTACGCCAAGGACGTCAACGCCGGTGACGTCAACGGCCAGGGCGTCGGGGGCAAGTGGTTCGCGCTCGCCCCCAACGGCAAGAAGGCCTCCCTCAACGCGTTGCCCGGTCTGTCCGTCCACAAGGACCCCAAACTCGGTGACATCGTCGTCGACAAGAACGGCATGACGGTCTACCGCTTCCTGAAGGACAAGGCCTGGCCGAAGTCGGTCTCGAACTGCGTCGGCGGCTGCCTGGCGAAGTGGCCGGCGGTCGCCCCGGTCAAGGCCGATGACACCCAGGGGGTCAAGAAGAAGGGGTTGATGGGCTTCACCCGTCCTGACGGAGTGAAGCAGATGACGGTCAACTGCTGGCCGATCTACACCTTCTCCGGGGACAAGGCGCCCGGAGACACCAACGGTCAGGGCGTGGGCGGCACGTGGTACGCCGTCTCGCCCGACGGCAAGCCGGTTGGCGCGCCGGGCAACTAGATCACCTCCCCAGGGTCGATCATCCCGCCCGTCCGGCGCGCGGCCGAAGGTCCGCCCCCTCCGCACCGCACGGAGGGGGCGGACCGTTGTCTGGGGCGATCGTGTGTCATGCCACCGGTGTAGCCGTGACACAGCGCGGTCATCCGAGCACTTCCCGCAGGCAGTGACCGGGAACGGACGGTCAATTTCCGTTTCAGGTCGCTCCTTTGGCGAGCGATCAGTAGCCTCAGCTCGAACACTGGATCGCCTACGCCTGTCGTCCTCGCCTTGGAGAGATACATGGAGCGTCCCGCCTGGGCCCCCCGGAGCATCGACATCTCGGTGCCGAGCGTCTCGCGCATCTATGACTACTACCTGGGCGGATCCCACAACTTCGAGGTCGACCGCGAGGCGGCCCGCAAGGCGATGGAGTTCATGCCGGGGCTGCCGAAGATCATGCAGGCCAACCGGGCGTTCATGCGTCGGGCCGTGCGCTTCGCGGCCGGGGAAGGCATCACCCAGTTCCTCGACATCGGCTCCGGCATCCCCACGTTCGGCAACGTCCACGAGGTGGCGCAGGCGTCCGTGCCCGGCGCCCGGGTCGTCTACGTCGACAACGACCCGGTGGCCGTCGCTCACAGCCAGGCGGTCCTGGCCGGGAACGAGGACGCGGACGTGATCGCCGCGGACCTGTGCAAGCCGCAGGAGATCCTCGCCAGTGACTGCCTGGAGCGGTTGATCGACCTGAACCGGCCAGTGGCTCTCCTGCTCGTTGCCATACTGCACTTCGTGGAAGACGCGAACGACCCGTCCAGTGCGGTGGCCGAGCTGCGCGAAGCGCTCGCGCCCGGCAGCCTGCTGATCCTCACCCATGCCTCGTACGAGGGAATCCCGGTGACCGCCGAGCGGGCCGAGGGCGCGGTGGACGTGTACAAGGACATTCGTAACCCGCTGATCATGCGGTCGCGCGAGGAGATCGCGCGGTTCTTCGAGGGGTACGACATGGTGGAACCCGGACTGGTGCCGATGCCGTGCTGGCGCCCGGAGTCGGAGCCGGAGGACGAGGACCCGTACGCCTTCTCCGGATTCGCCGGTGTGGGGCGTACGGCGTGAGCGCGGAGCCGGACGGGCCGGAGGACAGACTGCGCCGGCTGACGACCATCTGGAGCCGGGCGCTGTTCCCGGTGACCTCGACGTCGCTCACCCGGATGGAGTTCGAGGAGCAACTCCTACCGCTCGCAAGCCGGTTGAACGAGCTACTGCGGGCGCGCGGCTTCGACGCGGACGGGGCCAAGGCGGTGGGCGCCGCCCTGGTCAACGCGCACTGCACTGACCCCGAGGCGCTCGTGCGCACGCTGGACTGCGTCGACGCCTACCTGGTCCTGTACTGCGGTGAGGACGGCCTCCAGGAGGAACTGCGTCTGCGCTCCTCACGGCTGCAGCACGCGATGGCCGCCGGGTACGCCCAGGCGCTGCGCGAACGTACTCTGGCCGAGCAGGAGGCCATCGCCCAGGCCGCGTTGCGGGCCCAGGGCGTGGTGGCGCAGGCGCTGCACGCCAGCGAGGCCCGCTTCCGCGCGGTCTTCGAGGGCGCGGCCATAGGGATCGGCATCGCCGACCTCGACGGCAACGTCCTCCAGGTCAACGAGGCGCTGCTGCGCATGTTCGGCCTCTCCGAGCCATCACTGCGGGGCCGCAGGGTGCTCGACTGGACCCATCACGAGGACGCCCCGCAGACCTGGAAACTCTACGACGAACTGGTGCGTGGCGAGCGCGAGCACTACCACGTGGAGAAGGCCTTCAACCGCCCGGACGGCACCGTCCTGTGGACCAACCTGACGGTCTCCCTCCTGAGGGACGCCGACGGCAAGCCGCAGTACCAGCTCGCCCTCATGGAGGACACCACCGAGCGGCGACTGCTCAACCTCCGCCTGCGGTACGAGGCCACGCACGACGCGCTCACCGGACTACCCAACCGCACCCTGTTCTTCGAGCGGCTGGAGAAGGCCTTGGGCGCGGGTGAGGGGCAGCGCTTCGGGCTGTGCTACCTCGACCTGGACGGTTTCAAGACCATCAACGACAGTCTCGGTCACGCGGCCGGCGACCGTCTGCTGGTCGAGGTCGCCGACCGGCTGCAGTCGTGTGCGACCGCACCCGGTGAGATGGTCGCCCGGCTCGGCGGCGACGAGTTCGTCGCACTGACCACCGGACCCGGCACCGAACGCACGGTGGACGAACTCGCCGAGCGCATCATGAGCGCGCTGGTCACCCCGATCGGTATCGACGGCCGGGACCTCATGGTGCGCGGCAGCCTCGGCATCGTCGAGGGACCGGCGGGCGAGCGCACCCCGGCAGAGGTGCTGCGCAGCGCCGACATCACCATGTACCGGGCCAAGTCGGCCGGCGGCAACCGTTGTGAGCTGGCCGATCCCGAGGCCGACGCCCGCGCGATCACCCGCCACGGACTGACCACGGCCCTGCCCACGGCGCTGGAACGCGGCGAGTTCTTCATCGAGTACCAGCCCCTTGTCCACCTCGGCGACGGCAGCGTGCGCGGTGCCGAGGCACTGGTCCGCTGGCTGCACCCGCAGCACGGGGTCCTCGGCCCCGACCGCTTCATCCCGCTCGCCGAGCACACGGGACTGATCGTTCCGCTGGGCCGCTGGGTCCTGGAGGAGTCGATCCGTCAGGCCCGCGCCTGGCGCGAACGCCACGAGGACCGGACAGCGGGCGAGCCCCTGCGCATCAACGTCAATCTCTCCCCCTGCCAGCTCAGCCACCCCGGACTGGTCCAGGACACCGTGGACATCCTCGAACGCGCCGGTGTCGCCCCGGATGCCCTGTGTCTGGAAGTGACCGAGACCGCGCTGATCGGTGCCGACGACGACCTGCTCAAGCCTCTGCACCGGCTGGCCGAGATGGGCGTCGACATCGCCCTGGACGACTTCGGTACCGGCTACTCGAACCTGGCGAACCTGCGCCGGCTGCCGGTGCGCGTCCTGAAACTGGACCGCTCCTTCACCCAGGGGATGCAGCAGTTCCCGGCGGACCCGGTCGACCTGAAGATCGTTGAAGGCATCGTCTCCCTCGCCCACAGCCTCGACCTGGCGGTGACCGTCGAGGGCGTGGAGACCGGCGCCCAGGCGGAGCAATTGCGGATACTGGGCTGCGACACGGCTCAGGGTTGGTACTACGCCAGGCCTGGGCCTCCGGAGCGGCTGCACGACCTGGCGCTGGTGGACGCGACGGGCTGAGCCGCGTGCGGCTCAGCCCCGCACGGTAGGGGGCCGTCCGCACTGCCGTGGACGTGGGGTGCCGCTTTCCGGCCGGCCGGTCAAGGACCGGGCACCGCACCGGTCTTGCCCCGGTCGCCACCGGGAGAATGGGAGCCCGTCCGGCGGTGTCCTTGCGGCCTGGCGGACTTTTGGGCCCGCTCACCGTTCCAGCAGCATCCGCTGCAACTCCCGCGCAGCTCGGGGCGGAGCCACATCGCTTCGGTGGGCCAGTGCGATGGTGCGGTGCAGACCGGGCCGCGCCAGCGGCGTGACGCGCAGGTCCAGGCCCGACCGGGTGGCGACCATCCGGGGAACGACCGCCACACCCAGCCCCGCCCGGACGAACCCGAGCACCGCGTCCATCTCGCCCCCCTCCACGGCGAACTCCGGATCGAACCCCTGTGCGCGACACGCCGCCACGGTCAGTTCCCGCAGGTCGTACCCGTGCCGGAACATCACCAGTCGCTCGCCCACCAGATCGGCGACGTGGACGGTGCGACGGCCCCGGCCGGGCGCCGGGGCGTTGGGCGACGACACCACGACCAGGTCCTCCCGGAGCAGCTCCACCGTGGTCAGGGCGGGCGACGGCGACGGCAGCGGTAGCACGATCAGGGCCAGGTCGAGCGCACCCCGGGCCAGCTCCCGCACCAGGTCGTGCGAGCCGCCCTCCTCGATGAGCAGCTGGATGCCGGGATAGCGGTCGTGAAAGGCGCGCAGCACGTCCGGCAGCAGCCCGGTGCACAGACTCGGTGTGGCCCCGAGTCGTACCCGCCCTCGCCGCAGCTGCACCAGCTCCTGCACCTCGTACCGGGCCGTGTCCGCGTCGGCCAGGATGCGCCGGGCCAGCGGCAGGAGTGCCTCGCCCGCGTCGGTGAGCGTGATGTTGCCCCGGGCGCGCAGGAACAGATCCGCGCCCAGTTCCCGCTCCAGCGCCCTGATCTGCTGGGAGAGGGAAGGCTGGGCGACATGGGCGAGTTCGGCGGCCCGGGTGAAGTGACGGGTCTCGGCGACCGCCACGAAGTACTGGAGCTGCTGGAACTGCATCCCTTCACAATAGCGTGAGGCTATCGAAACAAGCTGAACCATGTCTTGGACCGATCGCTCCGTTCGGCCCTAGCGTGCTGTGCCATGGCTCTGGCAACGCGGACGGACCGACGGTCGTCCAAGGTACGCACGAGGTGGGACTCCACCATCGGCAAGAAGACGGTGATGGCCGTCAGTGGCCTGACCATGCTGCTGTACCTGGTCGCCCATGTGATGGGAAATTTGAAGATCTTCTTCGGTCCGCAGGAGTTCAACCACTACGCACACTGGTTGCGCACCGTTGGTGAACCGTTCATGCACTACGAGTGGACGCTCTGGCTCGTCCGGATCGTCCTCGTCGTGGCCGTGGTCGCCCACGCGACGTCCGCCTACCAGCTCAGCCGTCGTGGTATCAAGGCCCGGCCCACCCCGTATGTGCACGCCAGACACCGGGCCAGCTATGCGACCCGCACCATGCGCTGGGGCGGGATCATCCTCGGCCTGTTCCTCATCTGGCACATCCTGGACCTGACCACCGGCACCGTGCACCCCGGAGGCTTCCAGCAGGGGCACCCGTACCAGAACGTGGTGGACACCTTCTCCACCTGGTACGGCAATGTCATCTACATCGTCGCGATGCTCGCGCTCGGCCTGCACATCCGGCACGGCTTCTGGAGCGCGGCCCAGACCCTCGGTATCGGCAGCCGCGCCTGTGACCGGGCGCTGAAGGCCATCGGCGACGTCCTCGCGTTGCTGCTCACGGCCGGATTCGTAGCCGTGCCCGTGGGCGTCATGACCGGAGTGGTGAGCTGACCATGACCTACACCGACTACGGGACCGGCGCGCCGGTCCACGACTCCACGGCCCCCGCCGGACCGATCCACGAACGCTGGGACAGGCGCCGTTTCGAGGCGAAACTGGTCAACCCCGCCAACCGGCGGGGACACACGGTGATCGTCGTCGGCACCGGACTGGCCGGCGGCTCCGCGGCCGCCACGCTCGCTGAACAGGGTTACCACGTCGTCCAGTTCTGCTACCAGGACTCCCCGCGCCGCGCGCACTCCATTGCGGCGCAAGGAGGCATCAACGCGGCGAAGAACTACCGCAACGACGGCGACTCGATCCACCGGCTCTTCTACGACACCGTCAAGGGCGGTGATTTCCGGGCGCGGGAGTCCAACGTCCATCGGCTCGCGCAGATCTCCGTGGAGATCATCGACCAGTGCGTGGCACAGGGTGTGCCCTTCGCCCGTGAGTACGGCGGGCTGCTCGACACCCGCTCCTTCGGCGGCGTCCAGGTGTCCCGTACGTTCTACGCCCGCGGCCAGACGGGCCAGCAGTTGCTGCTGGGCGCCTACCAGGCGTTGTCGAGGCAGATCGCCGCGGGAAACGTGGAGCTCCATCCGCGCACCGAAATGCTCGATCTGATCGTCGTGGACGGACGGGCCCGCGGGATCGTGGCGCGTGATCTCGTCACGGGCAGGACCGACACGTACTTCGGCGACGCCGTCGTCCTGGCCAGTGGCGGCTACGGCAACGTCTTCTACCTGTCGACCAACGCCATGAACTCCAACGCGACCGCCGTCTGGCGAGCCCACCGGCGCGGCGCCTACTTCGCCAACCCCTGCTTCACGCAGATCCACCCGACCTGCATCCCGCGCACCGGCGAGCACCAGTCCAAGCTGACGCTGATGAGCGAGTCGCTGCGCAACGACGGCCGGATCTGGGTGCCCCGGGCCAAGGGCGACGACCGTCCGCCGCACCAGATTCCCGAGGACGAGCGCGACTACTACCTGGAGCGCATCTACCCGTCTTTCGGCAACCTGGTCCCACGGGACATCGCCTCCCGGGCCGCCAAGAACGTCTGCGACGAAGGAAGAGGCGTCGGTCCCGGCGGGCAGGGCGTCTACCTCGACTTCGCCGACGCCATCCAACGCATGGGCCGACGGGCCGTGGAGGCGAAGTACGGCAACCTCTTCGACATGTACCGGCGGATCACCGACGAGGATCCGTACCAGGTGCCGATGCGGATCTACCCGGCCGTGCACTACACCATGGGCGGCCTGTGGGTGGACTACGACCTGCAGACCACCGTCCCCGGCCTGTTCGCGATCGGCGAGGCCAACTTCTCCGACCACGGCGCCAACCGGCTCGGAGCGTCCGCGTTGATGCAGGGCCTGGCCGACGGCTACTTCGTACTGCCGGCCACCATCAACGACTACCTGGCCCGCAACCCGCGCCAGGACCCGATGACCGCCGACCACCCGGTGGCCCGGCAGGTGCTGGCCGACACCGAGGATCGGCTGAACATGCTGCTCGCCGTGGACGGCGACCGCACCCCCGACTCCTTCCACCGTGAACTCGGCGAAGTCATGTGGGAGTTCTGCGGCATGGCCCGTACGGACGCGGGTCTGCGCAAGGCCTTGGAGCGCATCCCCCAGATCCGCGAGGAGTTCTGGCGGCGCATCAAGGTGCCCGGTACCGGAGCCGAGTTCAACCAATCGCTGGAGAAGGCGAACCGCATCGTCGACTACCTGGAACTGGCCGAGTTGATGTGCCTGGACGCGTTGCACCGCACCGAGTCATGCGGCGGCCACTTCCGAGAGGAGTCACAGACCCCGGACGGTGAGGCCGCCCGCAAGGACGAGGTCTTTTCCTACGCAGCCGCCTGGGAGTTCACGGGTACGGGGCAGGCTCCGACCCTGCACAAGGAAGACCTGGTCTTCGAGTACGTCCACCCCACCCAGCGGAGCTACGCATGAAGCTCACCCTGCGCGTCTGGCGGCAGCGCACCGCCGATTCCGAAGGAGCCATGGCCACCTACGAGGTCGATGGCATCACACCCGACATGTCCTTCCTGGAGATGCTGGACGTCCTCAACGAACAGCTCATCCTCTCCGGCGCGGAACCCGTTGCCTTCGACCACGACTGCCGGGAGGGAATCTGCGGCGCGTGTTCGCTGGTGATCAACGGCCACGCGCACGGACCGGAGCGCACCACCGCCTGCCAGCTGCACATGCGGTCCTTCCACGACGGCGACACGATCGACGTCGAACCGTGGCGGGCCGCTGCGTTCCCGGTGATCAGAGACCTGGTGGTGGACCGGTCGGCGTTCGACCGGATCATCCAGGCCGGCGGGTACATCACCGCGCCGACCGGTTCCGCACCGGAGGCCCACTCCACCCCTGTGCCCAAGGCCGACGCGGACTTCGCGTTCGAGCACGCCGAGTGCATCGGGTGCGGGGCCTGCGTGGCCGCGTGCCCCAACGGAGCGGCGATGTTGTTCACCTCCGCCAAGGTCAACCACCTGAACGTGCTGCCCCAAGGTGCGCCCGAGCGGGAGACACGGGTGCTGGACATGGTGGCGCAGATGGACGCCGAGGGCTTCGGCGGGTGCACGCTCACCGGTGAGTGCGCGACGGCCTGCCCGAAGGGGATCCCACTGGTATCCATTACGAGCATGAACAAGGAGTGGCTGCGGGCCACCCGGAGGACGAGGGGGAGATAGCGCCTCCGCACTGGACGTTCGCCGACAAGGAGGCGGGCGGGCGGGGCCGGGAGTGGTGCTCATCCCCGGCCCCGTCTGGTTTCCGTCCCGCCGGAGGCTGCCCGCATGACCTTCGGGCCCGCACACGACGGGTGACCTCGTCCCGGAACGCGTGCTCGACACGGAAGAAGCCGCACGGCTACTCGCCGGGTCGGTGAGCAACGACGACTGAACGCCCGCTACCCCGGCGTTCAGCATTCCCACATCCGCTCTCCCGGCACAGGTCACGCGTACGCCAACCGGCATCGGAAGAACAGGAGCGGCGGGCCGCACACACCAGCCCGCCGTACCTGTCGCCGTACCGGCCCGTGACCAGGAGAGAGCCATGACCGGCGTTTCCACCCTCGACCGTCCCCCGCAGCCCGCGGCCCCCACCCGCTACACCGTCACCCTCGCCCGCGACGAGGCCGACGTGCGTGCCGCCCAGCGGCTGCGGCACGACGTCTTCGCCGGGGAGATGGGGGCCCTGCTGACCACCCCGCAGCCGGGCCTCGACGTCGACGCCTTCGACGCCTACTGCGACCACCTGCTCGTCCACGAAACCCGGACCGGGCAGGTGGTCGGCACCTACCGGCTGCTGCCGCCGGAGCGGGCAGCCGTCGCCGGACGGCTGTACTCGGAGAGCGAGTTCGAACTGGGCGCGCTGGACGCGATCCGGCCCGGCCTGGTGGAGGTCGGTCGCTCGTGCGTACACCCCGACCACCGCGACGGCGCGGTCATCGGCCTCATCTGGGCGGGCATAGCCCGCTACATGGTCGACCGGGGGCACGAGTGGCTGGCCGGCTGCTGTTCCGTACCGCTCGCCGACGGCGGGGCGCTGGCCACCGCGACCTGGGCGCGAGTGCGCACCAGGCACCTGGCGCCCGAGGAATACCGGGTGCGGCCACTGCTGCCGTGGCTGCCGGAGATTGCCGCGCCGACCGGGCACCGCGAGCTTCCCGCACTGCTGCGCGGCTATCTGCGCCTGGGCGCGTGGGTGTGCGGCGAGCCTGCGCACGATCCGGACTTCGGGGTCGCGGACCTGTACGTCCTGCTGCCGATGCGCCGGATCAACCCGCGCTACCTGCGGCACTTCCTCTCCCTCGTGCCGGCCTGATGAGCGTCTGGCTGCCCACCGCGCCCTGCACCCCGGGCGCCTGCGTGGAACAGGCCAGGACGACCGCGGCCGTACCGCGCGCAGTGGTGCGGCTGGCCGCGGTCACGGCCCTGGTGCTGGCCGGAATCGTGCTGTCTCCGCTCGGCGGGCGGATACCAGCAGAGTGGGTCAGGCGGTGGTGCCGGATGATCGTGCGGTCTGTCGGGGTCCGGGTCCGCATCACCGGCACCGTCGCGCCGGACGGGGGGATGCTGCTGGTCGCCAACCACGTCTCCTGGCTGGACATCCCGCTGCTGGCTGCCGTACGGCCCGCCAGGATGCTCGCCAAGACCGAGATCGGGCAGTGGCCGGTGGCGGGCGCGCTGGCCGCCCGCGGCGGGACCCTGTTCATCGAGCGGGACCGGCTGCGTGCCCTGCCCGGCACGGTCGCCCGGATCGCCGGTGCTCTGCGCGAGGGAGCGGCGGTGGCCGCCTTCCCCGAAGGCAGCACCTGGTGCGGTCGGGCCCACGGTCGCTTCCGTCGGGCCGTCTTCCAGGCCGCGCTGGACGCGGGCGTGCCCGTACAGCCGGTCCGGCTGCGCTACCGGCAGCAGGGCGGCGGGCCCGGCACCGTGGCGGCGTTCGTCGGTGAGGACACCCTGCTGGCGTCCCTCTGGCGGGTGGCCCGTACCCGCTTGCTGGTTGCCGAGGTGGAGGTGCGGTCGGTGATACCACCGGGCACCCACGCCGACCGTCGCTCCCTTGCCCGTGCGGCCCAGCCGGCTGCCCCGGAGCCCGCCTGGACCCACGCGGCGCTGGTCGGGGACGGTTCGGCGGCCCCGCCGCGGGCCGCAAGCCGGGCTCAGGCCACGATGCGTGCCAGGTAGGGTGCCGTGGCGCTGCCCGCCGCCCGGGCCACCCGCTCCGGTGGCCCGGCCGCCACGATGCGGCCGCCCCGGTCACCGCCGCCCGGCCCGAGATCGATCACCCAGTCGGCGTCCGCGACCACCGTCATGTCGTGCTCGACCACCACGACCGTGTGCCCGGCGTCGACCAGGCCGTGCAGCCGGTCCATGAGTACCTCCACATCAGCCGGGTGCAGCCCGGTCGTCGGCTCGTCCAGCAGATAGAGGGTGTGGCCGCGGCGCCCGCGCTGCAACTCGCTCGCCAGCTTGATCCGCTGCGCCTCACCGCCGGACAGCTCCGTCGCGGGCTGGCCGAGCCGCACATAGCCGAGGCCCACGTCCAGCAGCGCGCCCAGGCTGCGGGCCACGGCCGGGGTGTCCGCGAAGAATTCCGCCGCCGCCTCCACCGTCAGGTCGAGTACCTGGGCGATGTTCCGCCCCCGGTACGTCACTTGGAGCGTCTCGGGGTTGTACCGGGCACCCCCGCAGTCCGGGCAGGGCGCGTACGTGCTCGGCAGGAACAGCAGCTCCACACTGACGAACCCCTCACCCTGGCAGGTCTCGCACCGCCCGCCCCCCGAGGGTCCACCCCCAGCCACGTTGAAGGAGAACCGCCCGACGCCGTACCCGCGCGAACGGGCCTCCCCGGTCGCGGCGAACACCTTGCGCACCACGTCGAACAGGCCGGTGTAGGTGGCCAGGTTGGAGCGCGGGGTGCGGCCGATGGGCTTCTGGTCCACCCGGACCAGCCGTCCGACCCCCGCCAGATCCTCCGTCACCTCGCCGATGAGCGTGGACTTGCCGGAACCGGAGACACCGGTCACAGCGGTGAGCACGCCGAGCGGGAACTCGGCCGTCACCGCCCGCAGATTGTGCCGGTTCACCGGCCCCACCTTCAGCCAGCCACGGGGTCCGCGGACGTCACGTGCCGGTCCCGGGGACTCGTCGAAGAGGTACGCGGCCGTCGCCGACTCCTCGACCGCGGCCAGCTCGGCCGGCGGCCCGCTGTACAGCACACGGCCGCCGTGCTCGCCGGCACCGGGACCGACGTCCACCAGCCAGTCGGCGCCGCGCACCACCTCCAGGTGGTGCTCCACCACGAACACCGAATTCCCGGCTGCCCGCAGCCGGGCCAGTACGGTCAGCAGCGCCTCGGTGTCCGCCGGGTGCAGTCCGGCGGACGGTTCGTCCAGCACGTAGACCACGCCGAACAGCCCCGAGCGCAACTGTGTGGCGAGCCGGAGCCGTTGTAGTTCGCCCGCCGACAGCGTGGGGGTGGCCCGATCGAGACTCAGATAGCCGAGGCCCAGCTCGGCCACCGGCGCGATCCGGGACGTGAGGTCCTCGGTGAGGACCCGGGCGGTCTCCGTCGTACCGTCGAGCTGTCCGGCGAGGTCGGTGAGCGGCAGCGCGGCCAGCTCGGCGATGTTCCGCCCGCCGAAGGTGACCGCCAGTGCCTCGGGCCGCAACCGGCTGCCCTTGCAGTCCGGGCAGGGCGTGCTGATCAGGAACCGTGCCGCCTTCGCCCGCAGCGTTTGGGACTTGGTATCGGAGAACGTCTTCATGACGTACCGGCGGGCGCTCATGTACGTGCCCTGGTAGGGCCGTTGGATCCGGTCCGCGTCCCGTACCGGATGGACGGTGACGACCGGCTGTTCGTCCGTGAACAGGATCCACTCCCGCTGCCCGGCCGGCAGTTCGCGCCAGGGCCGGTCCACGTCGTGTCCGAGCGCGTCGAGGATGTCGCGCAGGTTCTTGCCCTGCCATGCGCCCGGCCAGGCGGCGATGGCACCGTCGCGGATGGACCGCGAGGGGTCCGGAACCAGCAACTCCTCCGTCGTGCGGTGCACGTGCCCGAGACCGTGGCACCCGGGGCAGGCGCCGGCCGCCGTGTTCGGCGAGAACGCGTCCGAGTCGAGGCGTTCGGCGCCGGGCGGGTAGTGCCCGGCACGCGAGAACAGCATGCGCAGCGAGTTGGACAGATGGGTGACCGTACCCACCGATGAACGTGAGGAAGGAGCCGAACGGTGCTGTTGGAGGGAGACGGCGGGTGGCAGGCCGGTGATCCCGCCGACCCTGGGCGCCCCTACCTGGTGGATCAGCCGGCGCGCATACGGCGCGACCGACTCGAAGTAGCGTCGCTGTGCCTCGGCGTAGATCGTGCCGAAGGCCAGGGACGACTTCCCCGAGCCGGACACACCGGTGAACACGGCGAGTACGTCCCGCGGGATGTCCACGTCGACGCCCTTGAGGTTGTGCTCGCGCGCGCCGCGCACGCGGACGTACGTGTCATGGGGGCTGTGCATCGGGGGACACTCCGTACGGGCCGACCGGGAGGGGGACAAACTCCGCGATTCTAGACCGCCCCCGGTTCGTCAGGACTGCGGGGGTTGCTCCCGCCGGGTACCGAACGCGTCCCTCAGCCTGTCCTGTGCGGTGTCGACCTGGGACTGGTACGCGTTCCCGGTGCGCCGGTCGGTGGAGTCGCCGACCGCATCGATGCCCTTGTCGACCATCTCCTCATGGCCCTTGAGCATGCCCTTGATCTTGTCCATGAGGGACATGGCAGCCCTCCTCATCGCTTGAGGTTCGCCTTCCCAGGGTCACCGGCCCCTTCCCGGTTCGCACCTCGGGCCGTCAGCGGTCCAGCGCGAAGAGAGCGGTGGTCTGCAAGCCCGTAGGGTGACAGGGTGACGGACAGCAGCGGACGGCCCCTCGCCGTGTTCGACCTGGACAACACCCTGGCCGACACGGCCCACCGGCAGCACTTCCTCCGGGCGCGGCCACGTGACTGGGCTGCGTTCTTCGCTGCCGCGCCCGGGGATCCGCCCATGCCCGAGGGGGTGGCGCTTGTGGTGGACAGCGCCCGCGAGTGCGAGGTCGTGTACCTCACGGGTCGCCCCGAGTGCTGCCGCCGGGACACGCTGGAGTGGCTCGCCAGGCACGGGTTGCCCGGCGGACGCTTGTACATGCGGGGCAACGCCGATCGCAGGCCGGCGCGGTTCACCAAGCTGGAGATCCTGCGCCGACTCGCCCGCGACCGCGAGGTCCGGCTTTTCGTGGACGATGACGAACTGGTGTGCGGCGACGCGGAGCGTGCCGGGTTCACCGTCGTACGGGCCCGCTGGGCTGCGAAGTCGGCAGCGCTGGAAGCGGCGCAGGAGCGGGAGGGCCGGACCTGACGTCCTCCGGTGGGTCAGTCCCCGTCCTCGATGCGGAAGCCCACCTTCAGGCCGACCTGGTAGTGCTCGATCCGCCCGTCCTCGATCTGGCCGCGGACCTGGGTCACCTCGAACCAGTCCAGGTTGCGCAGGGTCTGGCCGGCGCGGGCGATGCCGTTGCGGATGGCCTGGTCGACGCCCTCGTGCGAGGTGCCGACGATCTCGGTGACCCGGTAGGTGTGGTTGGTCATGGGGATGTTCCTCTCCGCCCGGAGGCTGTTCGGCGTGCCGGTGCCTGCCCCGCGTCCGGCGTGACCGGCGAACCGGCCTGACGGGTGGGACCGACGAGACGCGCCGCATTCCACCGTGCCGCATCCGCGCTCGGACCGCACGGCGTCCAGGTAGGCCCCGTGGCAGCCCTTGACCCTCCGCGTTGGTCCATACCAAAATCCACCACACCCGTACGAGCATGCGTGCTCGTCCCCCCACGTCGGGCCCCCACCCCCTGTCCGCGCCACCCCCGTCAGACAGAACAGGACCCTTCGTGAGACGTCGCCTGCTCGCCCTCATCTGCATCACCGGTTCCCTCGTCAGTGCCTGCGGGATGCTTCCCAGCGCTCAGAAACGCGAGACCGTCACCGTGTGGCTGATGAAGGGCAGCGCCTCCAAGCAGTTCCTGGAGCGCTTCACCGAGGACTTCGAACGCACTCACAAGAACCTGCGGCTCGACATCCGCATCCAGGAATGGACCGGCATCGTCGAGAAGGTTCGCACGGCGCTCAAGGATGACTCCGGGAACGGCCCGGATGTCATCGAGGTCGGCAACACCCAGGTGCCGCTGTACGCGGACGGCGGCCGGCTGGTGGACCTCACGCTGGAATCGATGCGGGACTGGGGCATGGAGAAGTGGCTGCCCGGTCTCGCGCAGCCCGGCAAGGACGGCAACAGGCAGTACGGCATACCCTGGTACGGGGCCAACCGTGTGGTCATCTACCGCAAGGACCTGTTCGAGCAGGCCGGCATCACCCGTCCGCCGAAGAACCGCGACGAATGGCTCGCCGACACCGGGAAGCTCGATTCCGGCGGCACCCAAGGCATCTACCTCGCTGGACAGGACTGGTACACCCTCTCCGGCTTCATCTGGGACGAGGGCGGCGACCTGGCCCAGGAGAAGGACTACGAGTGGAAGGGCACTCTGGACACGCCGGCCGCCCTGCGCGGGATGGACTTCTACCGGCGGCTGCAGGCGCTGGGTGCGGGGCCGGTGGACGCCGATGAGGAACACCCGCCCCAGGCCGGGGTGTTCGCGGACGGCAAGGTGGCACAGATCGTCGCCGTACCCGGACTCGCCCGCTCGATCGTGCAGCAGAACCCGGATCTGAAGGGCAAACTCGGCTTCTTCCCGGTACCCGGCAAGACCGCAGCACGGCCCGGCACCGTGTTCACCGGCGGCTCCGACCTCGTCATCTCGCAGCACACCAAGGACCAGTTCGCCGCGACGGCCGTCGTCGGGGCGCTCACCGGCGCCAAATGGGACACCGAACTCGCCCGCACCATGAACTACGTGCCCAACAAGACCACGCTGGCCGGAGCGGTCGCGGGTGAGGAGGGGGTCGCCGCCATGGCCGCGGGCGCGGCTCACGGCCGGGCGACCCCCCACACCCCTCAATGGGCCGATGTCGAGGCCGACAACCCGATCAAGAAGTACATGACCCGGGTGCTCGACGGAGCGGACCCGCAGACCGAGGCGCGCCGCGCCTCGAAGAAGATCACCGAGGCGCTCGCTCCGGATCTGGGCTGACCCACCGCACTACCGCACTACCGCACTACGCTCAGCGACAGCGCAAACCGGCCCTGTGTGTCCGTCCACCAGTCAGTCAATGCCAGTCCGGCAGCAGCCAGTTCGGTGATGACTCGCTGCTTGTGGAATTTCGCGGACACTTCGGTGCGCAGTTCCTCGTCCGCTGCGAAGTGCACGGCGAGGTCCAGCGCCGGCACCTTCACCGTCTGCGCGGTGCGGGAACGCAGCCGCATCTCGATCCACTCCCGCTCCGCGTTCCACAGCGCCCGGTGGTCGAAGGCGTCCGGGTCGAAGTCGGCGCCGAGTTCGCGGTTGACGACGGTCAGCACGTTCTTGTTGAACGCGGCCGTCACCCCGGCCGCGTCGTCGTACGCCCGGACCAGGACGTCCTCGTCCTTGACCAGGTCCGTGCCGAGCAGCAGCCCGTCGCCCGGAGCGAGCAGGGTGCGCACGGAGGCGAGGAACGCGGCACGCTCGGCGGGCAGCAGATTGCCGATGGTGCCGCCGAGGAAGGCCAGCAGGCGGGGTCCGGGTGTCGCCGGCAGCGCGAGGGGTGCGGTGAAGTCGGCGATCACGGCGTGGACGTCCAGGCCCGGTAGGTCCGCGATGAGCGCCCGTCCGGCCTGCGTGAGGGCGCTCTCGCTGACGTCCACGGGGACATAGGAGGCGAGTGGAGTGAGCGCGTCGATCAGGTAGCGGGTCTTCTCCGAGGAGCCCGAGCCCAGTTCGACGAGGGTGCGGGCACCGCTGGCGGCGGCGATCTCGCCGGAACGGGTGGCGAGGATCTCTCGTTCGGCGCGAGTGGGGTAGTACTCGGGTAGTTCGGTGATCTGCTCGAACAGCTCACTGCCGCGCGCGTCGTAGAACCACTTGGGCGGCAGCCACTTGGGCATCTCGGTGAGGCCGTGCAGGACGTCTGCGCGCAGCGCGGCGTCCGTCGCGTCCTCGGGGAGGGTGCGGGTGACGTGCAGGGGACTCACGTACAGGGCTCCTTCGGGACGGCCGCTGAATCCTCCAGCGGGGCGAGCAGCACGCCGGCGCGGCTCGCGGTGAGCAGGGTGCGGTCGGGTACCTCCTGCCAGAGCGGATCGTCGTCGTACGGCTCGGAGGCGACGACCGTGCTCCGGCCGGGCTCGGTGCGGTACCACAGGGTGTCTCCCCAGGCGGTGGCAGTGATCGTGGTGCCATCCGTCAGCAGGAGGTTGAGGCGGGACGCGGGGGCGGACCGGACGAACCGGAGAACCGTTTCTCCGAGAGCCTGGACCGGTTCCTCGCCGGCTCGCAGCCGGTGCAGTACCAGCGCCCAGACGAACGCCGAGTCGTTCCCCGCCTGCAGTGACAGCAGGTCGACCGGGGGCAGCGCGGACACCAGTGAGGCAGCGGCGTCCGGCCATCCCGGGATGGCGCCGTTGTGGCTGAACAACCAGCGTCCGGCCGCGAACGGCGCTGCCGCCGCCTCGCCGTCCGCGCCCGCCAGCGTTGCGTCCCGGACGGCGGCCAGCACGGCACCGGAGCGCACCACCCGTGCCAGGTCGGCGAACGACAGGTCCGCCCAGATCGGCCCCGCCCGCCGGTAGCGCGCCGGTACGGGATCCCCGGGTGCGTACCAGCCCACCCCGAAACCATCGGCGTTGACGGTTCCGTAGCGCTGCCGCCGCGGTTCCCACGACTGGCGGAACAGGCTGTGTGGGGGCTCCATGAGGACTCGGCCGAGCGGCTTCTCGGGCCCCAGCCACGCCAGATGACGGCACATCAGTCCCTCTCCGAACGGGCGGTGCGGAACCCGGAGAAGATCTGCCGGCGGATCGGATAGTCCCAATTGCGGAACGTGCCCCGGCAGGCCACCGGGTCCACGGCGAACGAGCCGCCGCGCAGCACCTTGTACTCGGAGCCGAAGAACACGTCCGAATACTCCCGGTAAGGGAAGGCCCGGAACCCCGGATACGGCAGGAAATCACTCGCCGTCCACTCCCACACGTCACCGATCAGCTGGCGCACGCCCAGCGGAGACTCACCAGCCGGGTAGCTTCCGGAAGGCGCCGGCCGCAGGTGCTGCTGGCCCAGGTTGGCGTGCTCGGGCCCCGGGCCGGCGTCGCCCCACGGATAGCGGGCGGATCGCCCGGTGGTCGGATCGAACCGGGCCGCCTTCTCCCACTCCGCCTCAGTGGGCAGCCGGCGCCCGGCCCAGCGGGCGTAGGCATCGGCCTCGTACCAGCACACGTGCAGCACCGGCTCGTCGGCCGGGACCGGCTCCGTGACCCCGAAGTGGCGCCTGAGCCACTGGCCGCCCTCCTTGCGCCAGAACAGCGGGGCCGAGATGGCGTGCCGCCTGACGTGCGCCCAGCCCTTGGGTGACCACCAGCGCTCGGTGCCGTAACCACCGTCCTCGATGAACCCCTGGTACGCGGCGTTCGTCACGGGGGTCGTGTCGATCCAGAAGGGCGCCACCTTTCGTGGGTGCGCCGGGCGTTCGTTGTCCAGCGCCCACGGTTCCAAGGAGGTGCCCATCGTGAACGAACCGCCTGGTACGAGGACTTCGGCCGGACCAGTGAACAGCGGTGCTGGTTTCGGGTCCGGGGCGGTCAAGGCCTGCGGCCCCTTGCGCAGCTGATGGGTGATCAGCATCGTCTCATCATGCTGCTGTTCGTGCTGGGCGATCATTCCGAAGGCGAATCCGGCCTCGGTCAGCCGGGTGCTGTGGAAGTCTGCCGCCGCCAACAGGTCCAGGGCCCGGCCGCGTACCTCGGATGCGTACGTGCGGGCCTCGGCGGGCGCCAACAGCGGAAGCGAGGGCCGCTCGGCACGCGGATGCTCGAAGGCGTCGTAGAGGCTGTCGATCTCGGGCCGCATCGCCTCCCGGCCGCCGACCGCCCGCAGCAACCACAGTTCTTCCTGGTTGCCGATATGCGCGAGGTCCCACACCAGCGGGGACATCAGCGGGGAGTGCTGGGCGGTCAGGTCCGGCTCGTCGACGCAGGAGGTCAGCAGCGTGGTGCGGTCCCGGGCGGTGGCGAGTGAGGTCAGCGCGCGCTCGCGGAGGGCCTCGGTGTCCAGCTCGGTGCCGGCAGCAGTGCCGGATGCGGTGCCGGATGCGGTGCCGGCCGGGGCGGCGGTGTCCTCCTCAGGGGCCGTGGTGGGGGCCTTGGGGGCGCTCATGTGCGGATGTCCTTCCTGCCGCGGGCAACGGGGGTGCCCCCGGTGGTGGGGCCGGGCCGGGACGGGGAACGGTTCGTTGAGCGCACTCCGTCCAGCAGGTCGTCTGCGGGGCAGCGGCCCCGGACGACGTAGCGGTCCCGGTACGCCGCTACGGCGTCGGTGACTTCGCGGGTGGCCCCGAGCCGTGGTAATGCCCGCAGCGCCGCCGCGAAACAGGCGGTGGCGGCCTCGCGGACGTCCGGATCGGCGAGACCCCGGCGGGCCGCACCGGTCCACAGTGGATTGTGCGGGGCGGGGAGGTCCAGGGTCCGCTCGGCGAGCGGCTTCACACTCCGGTACGCCGCTTCGGTCGCCTCCGGATCGTCGAACAGTGCCGCCGTCACCGCGAGCGGCACGATCCAGCCGTCTTCGCCGGGCTGCGCGTCGATCATCCGTAGTTCCAGGTGGCCGCGCGGCCGGATCGGCGGGAACAGGGTGGTGAGGTGGTAGTCGAGGTCCGCCCGGGTCGGCGGCCGGGGCGACCGGGAACGGGCCCACTGCCGGAAGGTGAGCCCGTCGGGAACCACCCAGGGCCCGTGGTCCCGGCGCACGCACATCACCGGCGAGTCCAGCACGTGCCGTGCCCAGGCGGACCGGGGATCGCCGCCCAGCGGGGGAGCACCCGCGCGGCCGGCCCCAATCTGTGTCCACCTCAGCTGCCGGGTGGACATCCAGCCCGTGGGCTCCCGGCCGGCCAGCGGGGAGTTGGCGAACGCGGCAACCAGGACAGCGCCCAGCTGGTGGGCCAGCCACCAGCGTCGCCGGTGCCCGAAGACGCCGGATCCGTCGTGGCCGGCGTCCACGCACACCTGCACGGAGGCCGTGGCGCACATCATGTGGCGGCCGGCCGGACCGGTGCGGTCCAGGCACGTCTCCATGGCGTCGTAACGCGGCTCGCGCAGGAACCTGTGCGGCGTGTGCCAGGGATCGTGGCCGATGCCGACGAGCCCGAGGCCGTCCTCGGCGAGAACGGCACGGACGGACTCCAGATCGGCGGAGACCGTGCCCATGCATTCCATCAGCGAGGCGGCGGGCGGTGAGCTGAGCTCCAGTTGGCCGCCGGGTTCGACGGTGAGCGCCGATCCCAGGGGCACGGCCCGCAGGGCGGTGTAGGCCGCTTCGAGTCGTTCGGGTGTGACGGGGAGCTGCGGTTGGCGCAGCTCATGGACGAGCCATTCCAATTCGACGCCGAGGGTGCGCGGCGGTCCGGTCTTGAAGCAGATGCCCCTGACCAGGGCGTCGACCTCCGCTTCGGTGACGGCCGTATGGTGCTCAATACGGTCACCGCCACCGCTCTGTGTATCGGACATGTCGGGATCCTCCTGAGATTCCACCATGTCACCGGCCCATTGAGTGGTGGGCCGGCAGGCACTCGTCCTACCCAAGACCCTCACACCGATTCGCACAAGAGTGCCCTCCTGGACGTTCCGGATCGGTCACTTTCTGCTTCCCTGCGCGTTGCGGGTCGTTGCGGGGGCAGGAAACTCCGTTGCACCGCAGCACCAGCATCACCCAGGATTCCCGCATGAGCACGACGGGAGACCGCGCAGGCGCCGTCGCGGCGCCCACGGGGGTGGCGCCGTGAGCGCGCGCTTGCGCGGGATCGCTGCAGCGACGGAGAACATCGTGGCGGCGGGCCGTTACCTGGCCCCGGACGGTCGAGAGGTGTCGATCGCGGCGGCGATCGGGGCCGCCCGGGCAGGCACCCGGATGTTCGGGCCGGAGCCGGTGCGGCTGCCCGAGCCGTCGGCGCCCGGGGCCGATGTGGTCCTCACGTCCGGCACGGTCATTGAGGTCACCGCCGGCACGGTCATTGAGGTCACCGGCGAGAGCAGTCTGGAGGCGGCTCGCCGACTGAGCGGGGCACCCGTCGCCGCACTGAACTTCGCCTCGGCTCGAAATCCGGGCGGTGGCTACCTCAACGGCGCGCAGGCCCAGGAGGAAGCCTTGTGCCGGCCTCGGCCCTACACTCCTGCCTGCTGGGCGCTCGCGCCTTCTATGACCACCACCGTGCGGTCCGTGACCCGTTCTACACGGACCGGGTGGTCCATTCACCGGCCGTCCCGGTCTTCCGCGACGACCGGGGCCGACTACTCGCGGAGCCCTACCACGTGGGTTTCCTCACCGCCGCCGCCCCCAACGCGGGCGTCGTACGGCGTACCGCGCCGGAGCGTGTGGCAGAGCTGCCCGGGGCCCTGGTACGCCGGGCCGAACGGGTGCTGCAGACGGCCGCGCTGCACGGCTACCGCCGGCTGGTGTTGGGCGCGTGGGGCTGTGGGGTCTTCCGTAACGACCCGGCGCAGGTCGCGGACGCCTTCCGGAGACTGTTGGGGCCCGGCGGCCGGTTCGCCCGCTCTTTCGACCAGGTGGTCTTTGGCGTGCTGGACCGGACACCGGGAGCCGTGGTGAGGAAGGCGTTCCTGGAGGCGTTCGGCGAGCAGCGGGGGTAGCTCCCTGCCCGGCCGCCGAGGCCGGCGGGCCAACCGCCGCCGTCCCCGCCGTCCCGAACGTCGGGTCAGGTCCAGCCGTAGCGCTCGTGCAGCCTCCGGCGAACGAGGTCGAAGCGCATCCGGTCCAGCGCGCACGCCTCGCGTCGCATGCCCTCCTCGTGGAGCCGCAGCACACGGTCCACGTCCACCCACGAGTCCCGGCCAGAGCGGTCCCACGGTCCGCTGCCGATGGCGACCCACTCCCGGTCCCCGTCGTGCTGCTTGCTGGAGAGCTGTACGGCGAGGACGGTTCCGGCCGCCTCCCGGGCGACGACCAGCACCGGGCGGTCCTTGCCCCGGCCGTCGTTCTCCTCGAAGGGCACCCAGGTCCACACGATCTCCCCGGGGTCCGGGTCGCCGTCATGGGCTGGGGAGTACTCGGTGCGCACCCGGCCGACCTCGCGCGGGTCGGCCTCGACGGTGGCGTGCGGGCCCTGGCGGCCGGGGATGTTCTCTTCGATAAACGTGCTCACGGGGGCACCCTAGCGACCCGCTCGCTGGGCGCGAAGGGCGCCCGTCTTCCTGTCCCGCCCGGACTCCGGGCGAACCGCCCCGAGTCCGGGCCCGGTGCCGTGAACCAGACGCGGCGGAGAAGCCGCCACAGATCCTCGTGGCCAGTCCCGGAGTCAGACATCCAGACAGGGCCACGGCAATGGTCACTGGACCCCTTCCATCTTGCCTTTCTGTTGAGTCACCGGCTCCGGTGCGAGCGGCGGGTGGGTTCCTCGACCTGGTCGGCAGCCTGATCGCCCGACGGTGGTCGTCCGTCACCGCGCGATCTCGTTGTGCGTCAGCACCAGCAACGCTCATAGCGGCAGGGCCGCGTGACGGGCATTCATCGTGACCTCCGCCGAGGTCTGCCAGCATTGAGATTCGCGACGTCGTGCTCGACCGGTGCCCGTTCGCCGCTGTTCGGCCGGTTGGTCTCCTTTCCAAGGTGAAAAGGCCGCGATTCGACGCGTCCGCCCGGGACGTGTCCAAGCCCCCGGAACGGCAGAATTGATGAGTGCTCTTCACATCACGCACCCCTCTGTGCACCCGCCCCACCTGGCGATTTTCCTGATTGCTCACGCCGTCTCGTCGACCTGGGCTATACCTGTGCCGTGACAGTGCCGAGGGACGTAGACGAAGTACGCAACGAGCTGCGCGCCGTGCTCGATCGGTGCGAGGTGTGGCTTCGCGCCGCCTCAGCCGCCCCCGAGACTCCGGCGGAATGGCCAGAAGAGGTCTTAGGCGACGCGGGCACGATGACACGGCTGAGGACACGAGCGGCCTCAACCCTGATCAACGTGGCGTTGCTGGGTGCCTTCTCCTCGGGCAAGAGCTTCCTGCTCAGCGGCCTGCAGGGCGGGCTTGAGCTGGTCGAGGTACCGACCGCCGACGGTCACACGGCGGACAAGTTCGTGGGCCTTTTGCCCTCATCCCCCGTTCCCACCACGGCGTGTCCCGCCACTGTGGTTCCGGTGGACGGCCAGTCCAGCTTCGACGCTTCGGGCACTGGCTATTTGCGGGTGCGTTTCACCGATTCCGGCGAGGCCGGGTGGGAGGACGTGGGGAATTCCCCGGCTCCCTCTGTGGTCGCGGCGTATGCGGTTCAGGATGCGGATGTGACCGATCGACTCAGGCCTCACCGCGGACGTGAGGTGGCCGAACTCGAGATCATGCTCGCCAGTGCCAAGCTTCCGGCGAAGCTCTACGACCTGCCCGGCTATGGTTCCCCGAATCCGGTCCACGACATGATCGTCCGAGCCGCGATGGCCGACGCGGACTGCTTCATGTACGTGTCGCATGCCAGCCGTACCCTCTCGGAACGAGACCTTGACCTGATCCGCTTCTTGTACGACCACTACCTGTTGTCGGGGAAACGGGTGGTGTGGGTGGTCACCGCCATCGATGCGGCAGCGAATCTCGACCTCCGGAACATCCCGGAGTGGAGGGCGACGGTCGCCCGCAACAACGCCTACCTGCGGGACAATTTCAAGCTGGCGAACGGCCAGCCGGATCTCGGCTTCATCGGTGAAGGCTTCCTGCCTGTCTCCCCCGCTTTGGAAGCACGTGCGGACAAGCTTGGCGCAGAGGGAGCGGAGGCCGCGGCACAGCGGCAGCGTGCCGAGAGCCGTATGGAGACACTACGCCAGTCGATCGAGGATCTGATCAGTACCGGGACCGGTGCCCGACACATCGCCGCCGTGGCGATGGAGGCACGGATCCTCATGACCCCGCGGCACCAAGCGCTTGCCGTGCGGCTGCGCGCCGAACGCCTTGAGATCGACGAGCTCAAGGAGTTGTTGAAGAGCGAGCGGCAGCAACTGGAGCTCCTGCACACGGCATTGCCGCGCATGCGCGAGGACCTTGAGCGCAAACTCCACAACCGCATCACGCGGACCGCTTCCCCCTTCGCCCGCCTGTCCGCCCATCTCCATGCCGAGCTGGACGAGGTCATCAGGGCCACGGACCTCAATAGGCCCACCAAGGCGAACCAGATTCAGGTGTCGAAGGCCCAGGCGCTCCGTACGTGGATCGAAGCGCCTGCCGGTCCGGCGACGCTGTGGACCGAGGAGTTCGAGGGTTTCAAGAAGGACCTGGTCCAGGCGGTGGACCAGGTTTTCGGCGACAAGGATCTCGCGGGGCGGCTTCCGGACTTCGTTCTTGACGTGAACAGCCTCTCGCTTCCCAAGCAAAGCCGGCGTTCGACCACCCGCCACGACGTGGTCCAGCGCGCGGCTGCGCTGCTCGGCATCGTCACACCCGTCGCAGCCAGCGGGGGCTGGTTGTACGGTCTGGCTGCGGCCGGCACGCTCTTCCCGCCCGCCGGCCTTGTCGCTGGGGTCGCCGCCCTGGTCTACATCGGTGTTCAGCGCCGGAAAGGCCGGATCAGTTCCCTGCAAGTTCTCCAGGACGAGTGGATCAGCGCAATGGACGACGAAGTCGCCGCGATCAAGGAGCAGTTCACGCTCGCTACGGGTATTCAGGGAACCGATGTCATCGATCATCTGATGGATAATCTGGCGCAGTACCGGGAGCAGCTCGAACAGTCCCGCGAGCGCATCAGCGAACGCATCACGAACCCGGAGAACCAGGTCCGGCAGGGCCTCATCGACCAGCTCGAACCGCTTTGCGCCGAAGCACACGTTCTCGTCGAGTCCCTCCGGGCTCTGGAGGTGCTATGACCGGGCGACGACTTGCGCGTCGCGACGAGTCCGGTGTCGCCATGTCCCCACGGCACGAGCACCCAGCATCCGTCCACGCCAGCCCCATGACGCGGATGCGAGGTGAGCAATCTCAGTGTCGGTCCTGCTGTTCCACGGGCACCTCGTGCACTGGTGGTGCCGGCACAGCGTCCGATGAGGCCGGAGCACCGTTCGGTGTCTGTCCGTTGTCGCCCATCGTGGCGAGCAGCTTGCGGGCGAGGCCCAGGCCTGTGCCTCCCATGGTGAGCGCCTTGGCGAACAACTCGCCCATGCCGTCCGCCCCATTGAGGAGCACCATGTTGTCCACGTTGCCGAACGCGGACGCGCCTGCTTCGACGATCTCCGGCCACTTCTCGGCGAGTTGCTGGGCGACGACCGCCTCCTGGTTCTCGGCGAGGGCGGCGGCACGGGCCTTGATGGCTTCGGCCTCCGCCAGCCCCCGGGCTCGGGTCGCCTCGGCCTTCGCCAGGCCCCTCGCCTGTGCGGAGGCAGCCTCGGCCTCACCGGTGGCCCGGGTGGCGGCGGCGCTTGCCGCGCCACGGGTCTGGGTCGCTTCCGCTTCGGCGGAGGCGGCGGTCTTCACCCGGGTCGCCTCGGCAGCGGCCGCCAGCTCGGTCTCCTTCGCCTTGGCCTCGGCCGCTGAGATCCGCGCGTCGCGGTCCGCCTCAGCCAGAGTCCGCTTCTCGTAGGCCTTGGCGTCGGCAGGCTTGCGGACGTCGGCTTGGAGCTGCTGTTCCCGCCGTTGGGCCTCCAACTCGGCCACCCGCGTCTCCTGGACGACGACCTCCTGCCGGGCCGCCGCTGCGGCGAGTGGGCCCGCCTGCTGGGACCTGGCCGCCGCCTTGTCCCGTTCGGCCTGGTAGCCGGACTGCAGGATCTCGCTGTCCCGGGTCGCCTCCGCCATCCGGGCGAACGACTGCTGTTCGGCCTCGGTGGCGAGGCGGTTCGCCTCCGCCTGCGCGATGCGTGCGTCCCGCTGCACGGCAGCCGCGTGCGGCATGGCCAGGTTCTGGATGTAGCCGGTCGGGTCCTCGATCTCATGGATCTGCAGAGAATCCACGATCAGGCCGAGCTTCTCCATTTCCGTGCCGCAGGCCGCCCGGGTCTGTCCGGTCAGTTTCTCCCGGTCGCGGATCATGTCTTCCACGGTCAACCCGCCCACGATGGAGCGCAGATGACCCGCGAACACGTTGTGTACCCGTTCCGACATCAGCCTTTGCTGGTCCAGGAATCGGCGGGCCGCGTTCGCGATCGACACGAAGTCGTCGCCCACCTTGAAGATGACCACGCCCCGCACCTTGAGCGGAATGCCCTGATGCGTCACGCAGTCCACGTGCAGTTCGGTCTCGTTCAAGTCCAGCGAGAGTCTGCGAACGGCCTGCACACCGGGCAGCACCAGCGTGCCGCGGCCGGTGACGATGCGGAACCCCATGCCCTCCTCAAGGCCCTCGGTCCGGTGCGTGGACCCGGAGATGACGAGTGCCTCGTTCGGTTCGGCGACTCGCCACATCATCTTGAACAGCCCGATCAGCACGAGAACGGCAGCGACGACCGCCCCCGCAACGACGCCGACGACCATCGGCACTCGCCCCCCTTATACGTGGTGCCCGACCGGCACCGGACGTAGGGAGTGTGCGCCTGCCGGGACCCGTCGAGAAGAGACCGGCGGGTGCTTGTTGCCAACCTGACGCAGACGACGCTCCACCGGGGCCGGTGCGCTCCCGGCGGCCGGCGCGGGCTCAACGACCGTACGCGGCCGTGACATAGACGGTTCTCGGCGGCATGTACTCCACTACCGTCACCACCGTACCCGGCTCGATCCGGCCGGTGCCGTCGACCGGGTGGGCGAGGAAGTGCTCCGCGCCACCGCGCACGCGCACGATCACCTCGCCGACCAGCCCGGGCCCGACCGTCCCCGTCACCCGCCCCATCAGTCCGATCATCGACGCACCCCCCATGGTTTCAGGGTACGGGCGCAGCGACGTCACGCAGCCCGGGAGTCCGCAGTCGGTGTCGGCGGCCAGAGCTCGTGCCAGCGCAGCTCCGCTTCCAGCTGGGCGGCCAGCGAGACGAGCATCGGCTCGCTGCCGGCCGGGCCTAGCAGTTGGGCGCCGACCGGGAGGCCGCTGCTCGGGAGGCCACCGCTCGGAAGGCTGTTGCCCGCCACGAAGCCGGCGGGCACGTTCACGCCCGGCCAGCCGAGCACGTTCCAGGGCCAGGCGTACGGGCACGCGGCGATCATCGCGCGGTCGGTGGCCACCCCGCCGAGCTGGTACAGGGCGCCGATCCGGGGCGGAGGAGCGGCCGTTGTCGGGGCGAGAACCACGTCGTACGACTCGAAGAACGCGCCGATCCGTCGGTGCAGTACTGCCTCCGCGCGCCGGGCGGCCCTGAGCGGCACCCCGCCGAGCAGTCGTCCTAGTCGGGCGGCACTCCGGGTGCGCGGGTCGAGCAGTGCGGGATCGGGGGCTTCGCGTACCCGTTCGGCGATCCCCGCCGTGGCGCGCGGCACGAAGGCCAGGCCGATCTGGCCGTAGGGCGGATCGGCCTCCTCGACCATGTGCCCCAACGAGGCCAATTCTTCCGCGACTTCCACGACCCTGGCCCGTACCTCCCGGTGGAGGCGGGCCGGTACGGCGGTGAACGGTGGTTTCAGGGACAGGGCGATGCGCAGCCGGCCCGGGTCGCGGCCAACAGCATCCGACACGGTGAGCGTGGGCGGCCGGTGGGGATCCCGGTCGTGGTTGCCGCTCGCGGCGTCCAGCAGCAGCGCCGCGTCGGCGACCGAACGCGCCAGGGTGCCGTTGACCGTGATGCCGTGGAAGGACTCGCCGCGCGGCCAGGTCGAAATGCGGCCACGCTGGGGCTTGATACCGATCAGATGGGTCCAGGCGGCCGGGATGCGCACCGAGCCAGCACCATCGGAGCCGAGCGAGGCCGGGACCAGCCCTGCGGCGACCGCGGCGGCCGACCCCCCCGAGGAGCCGCCGGGGGTGTGTCCGGTGTGCCACGGGTTGCGCGTCTGGCCGAATGCCGGGCCCTCGGTGAACGGCCACTGTCCCAGCTCGCAGGTGTTCGTCTTGCCGACGATCACGGCGCCAGCCGCGCGCAGTCGCCGCACCGCCTCGCCATCCTCGATCGCCGGCGGGAATTCGCCCCGGCAGCCGAACGCGGTCGGCTCGCCCGCCACGTCCATGTCGTCCTTCACCGCCACCGGTACGCCGAGGAGGGGGCGCCGTGCTCCGGCGGCCAACTCCCGGTCGGCGGCGTCCGCTTCGGCGAGGGCGGCCTCGGCGCGCACGATGCGGAAGGCGTTCACCGCCGACTGCGTGGCCTCGATCCGGGCCAGGGTCTGCTCCACCAGTGCGCGGGACGTCACCTCCCCGGCGGCGAGCGCACGTCGGGACTCCAGAAGACCTGCGGCACGGTCGGGTGTCATGGGGGAGCACCTCCGGGAGGCTCCGGGCACGATGTCTACCGAACGGTAACCTTCGAAGGGGGGTCCTCGCGCGGCTTTCTTTGGACATGACATCTCGACGGACGGTGTAGACGTCCCGTGCATACGCGGCAGTCGCGCATGCGGTGATGTGGAAGGTGCCGTGCCGGTGTCCTGATCGGCGCGTGTTCGGCCGGGCGGGACCGGGGTGTCCCGTCCCGGCGGCCTGGGGTCCCCGGCGCGGGCCGGCGCAGGCGCTGCGGCCGTGCGTCGCTCGCCCGTGATGGCCGATGTCGGCGGGCGGGGGCCGTTGCCGACCGTGAAGCGGAGGGGTCCGGAGCCTGCACGGCTCCGGACCCCTCCCGAAGGTGTCGCTCAGGCCGCCGCGGCCTCGCCCGTGTTGCCGTGCAGGCGCGCCACCACCTCGGTCAGCTGGGCGGCGACCTCGGCGTCGTCGACCGGGTGGGTCTCGGCGAAGCGGGTCAGGGAGCCGGGGATGGACAGCTTGATGTCCTCGATCACCTTGCCGCCCGCGATGCCCACGGCCTTGCGGGCCTCGTCCTGCGCCCACACGCCGCCGTACTGGCCGAAGGCGGTGCCGATCACGGCCACGGGCTTGCCGCCGAAGGCCCCGGCGCCGTACGGGCGGGACAGCCAGTCGATGGCGTTCTTCAGGACGGCCGGGATGGTGCCGTTGTACTCGGGAGAGAAGAGCAGGAAGGCGTCGGCCGCCTGGGCCGCCTCGCGCAGGTTCACAGCGGCAGCGGGAACGCTGCCTTCAGTGTCGATGTCCTCGTTGTAGAACGGGACCTCGCCCAGGCCCTCGAACAGGTCGATCTCGGCGCCCTCGGGCGCGAGCTTCACGGCCGCCTCGGCGAGCTGGCGGTTGGTCGAACCGGCGCGGAGGCTGCCGACGAGCGCGAGGATGCGAACAGACATGGGAACTCCAAGGAACTGAAGAGCGGTGTGGGATCCGGACCGGGGTCCGTTTAATTTTCTACCAGCTAAACGGACCGCGGTCCAGTTCTGTTCCCGATGTCGTACGCTGTCTTCATGTCCAGCGCGCAGCCACCCTTGCCGAAGCCCCAGGAGCCGTTCGACGCCTCCAAGTTGCTGGAGGTCGGCCCGGTTCCCGGCGATCCCTGCCTGCGCGCCGACGCGGCCCGCAACCGGGCCCGGCTGCTGGAGGCCGCAGCCCGCCTGATCGCGGAACACGGGGCGGCCGGGGTCACGATGGAGGCGGTGGCCGCCGAGGCCCAGGTGGGCAAGGGCACGGTCTTCCGCCGCTTCGGCGACCGCACGGGGTTGCTGATGGCCCTGCTCGACCACTCGGCCAGACAACTCCAGAGCGACTTCATGAGTGGCCCCCCGCCGCTGGGCCCCGGGGCGCCGCCCCTGGACCGGCTCCGGGCGTTCGGCCTGGCGGTGCTGCGCCGCTCCGCCGATCAGCTGGATCTGCAACTGGCCGCCCAGCCCGACGCGGACCGCCGGTTCTCCCACCCCGCGGCCGGCGCACTGAGCACACACATCACGGTGTTGCTGCGGCAGATCATTCCGGACGCCGACTGCGATCTGCTGGCGCAGACCCTGATGGCCTCCCTCGATCCGGCCCTGATCCACCATCTGACCCGGCAGCGGGGGATGCCCAGGGAACGGCTGGAGGCCGGCTGGACCGACCTGGTCGCCCGGGTGACCCGCACCGAGCCGCCCCGCTGAGCCCGGTTGGCCATCGGTTCCGGTGCGTACCCCAGTGCCGCCGGCAGGGTTCCCCCTGCCACCGGTGAACGGCGGCGCCGCACGAGCACGTCCCGGACCGGTCCGACGGTGGTCGGGGCGGTCGAACGGCGCACCAGGTTCCCCCGCCTGCTCCCGACCCGCGGACCTCTGCCAAGATGCGGTCTGTCATGGTGCAGATACCGAACACGCCCACGAGCGCCGACGTCGCCCGCCTGGCCGGCGTCTCGCGTGCCACCGTGTCCTACGTCCTCAACAACACCAGGGCCGTGCGCATCAGTGAGCCCACGCGGCAGCGCGTGCACGAGGCCGCGCGGGAACTGGGGTACGTGCCCCACGCCGCCGCCCGCAGCCTGCGGGCCGGACACAGCCGTATGGTCCTCATATCCGCGCCCGCGATCCCGGTGGGCCCCCTCTACGGCACGTTCCTCAACGAACTCCAGTGGGCACTTGGCCGCCTCGACTACACCGTCGTGCAGTACGGCACCGTCGGCCTGCGCGGGGACGAAGCGGCCCGTTCCTGGGCGGAGTTGAGGCCGGTCGCCGTCCTGGTGCCGGGCCCCGGGCTAGACCCTGGGGGCGTTGCGCTCCTCAAGCGCTCCGGCGCCCGGGCCGTGGTCACCTTCGGCCCCGAGCGCGTCGAGGGTGCCCACGCCCTGCTGATGGACCACGACGCCGTCGGCCACTGCGCCGGTGCACACCTGTACGAGCGGGGCCGGCGCCGGATCGGCGTCGTCATTCCCGAGGAGCCGGGTCTGGAGGTCTACTCCCGGCCCCGGCTCGCGGGCGTGCGCCAGGCCCTGCACGGTACCTGCGCGACCGTGACGGAGCTGCCGCTCGCCTACACGGAGCGGGCCGCCGCCCGGCTCGCCGGCCAGTGGGCCGATTCGGGCCTGGACGCCGTGTTCGCCTACAACGACGAGTACGCCATGCTGCTCATGCGCGCCCTGCAGGACGAGGGTGTGCGGATTCCCGAGGACGTGGCTGTGATGGGTGCCGACGACCTGATGCTCGGCCGCCTGCTGCGGCCCCGGCTGAGCACGGTCCACATCGACCTGCCCTCGGGCCGCGACCTCGCCGAGCTGGTCGACCGCGCGGTGCGCGACCCCGGCGGCGAGCCAGCGGTGCATGCGGTGCTGGGGGCCGCGGTGGTGCGGCGCGAGTCCAGCTGATCCGTCCCGCGGTGCAACCGGTCCCGCGGCCGCAGGAGCAGACGCGAAGGCGGCCCCGTGCGGGGCCGCCGTGCCCGCCGCGAGGACTACTGGCCGTTGTCCTGCTGGGCGGCGATGCTCTTGCGCACCTCGTCCATGTCCAGCTTCCGGGCCTGGCCGATGATGTCCGTGAGCGCTGCCTCGGGCAGGGCGCCGGGCTGGGCGTAGACGGCGACCTTTTCGCGGACGATCATCAGCGTCGGGATCGACTGGATGCCGAAGGCAGCAGCCAGTTCCGGCTGTGCCTCGGTGTCCACCTTGGCGAACACCAGGTCCGGGTTGTCCGTGGCGGCCTTTTCGTACACCGGCGCGAACTGCCGGCACGGTCCGCACCAGTCCGCCCAGAAGTCGATGAGGACGAAGTCGTTCTCATCGACCGTCTGGTCGAAGTTCTCCTTGGTCAGCTCCACAGTGCTGCTCATGGCGTGATTCCCTCTTCCTGGTGTGGCGGTGCCGTCGGCGCAAACACGACCGACGGGCCGCGTATTCCACACGTGGACGCCTGTCGTCCGCGCACGTACCCATGTGGCCACGGCGCACACCACCCACCAGACTGACCCCATGACGCAGACGGAAACCATCGCCTACGACGTCGTGGTGCTCGGGGGCGGGCCCTCGGGCGAGAACGTCGCAGACCGCACCCGTGCCGCCGGTCTCACCACCGCGGTCGTGGAGAGCGAACTGCTCGGTGGCGAGTGCTCCTACTGGGCCTGTATGCCCAGCAAGGCGCTGCTCAGGCCGATCATCGCCCGGGCCGATGCGCGTCGCCTGCCCGGCCTCGCCCAGGCCGTTCAGGGCCCCCTGGGCACCCAGGCCGTCCTGGCCCGGCGCGATGAGTACGCCGCCCGCTGGAAGGACGACGGCCAGGTCTCCTGGTTGACCGGCACTGGAGCCGATCTGCACCGCGGCCACGGCCGTCTGGTCGGCCCCCGTACGGTCACCGTGACTGCTCCCGGCGGTACGGTGACGACGCTGACCGCGCGCCACGCCGTCGCCGTCTGTACCGGGACCCGTGCCCGGTTGCCGGACCTGCCAGGCCTCGCCGGCGTAGCGCCCTGGACCAGCCGCGAGGCCACCAGCGCCAAGGCGGCCCCCGGCCGGCTGATCGTCGTCGGCGGCGGTGTCGTCGCCACCGAGATGGCCACCGTCTGGCGGGCGCTGGGGTCGCACGTCACCGTCCTGGTGCGCGGCAAGGGGCTGCTGAACCGGATGGAGCCGTTCGCTGGGGAACTGGTCGCCGATGCTCTCACCGGGGCGGGCGTCGACCTGCGCACCGGCACCTCCGTCGAGTCGGTCACCCGCGACAACGGCACCGTGGCGGTGGTCACCAGCGCCGGCGACCGGATCGAGGCCGACGAGATCCTCTTCGCCACCGGCCGCGTCCCGCGCACCGACGACCTCGGCCTGGACACGGTGGGCCTGGAACCCGGCTCCTGGCTGGACGTGGACGACAGCCTCCGCGTGAGCGGCACCGATTGGCTGTACGCCGTCGGTGACGTCAACCACCGGGCGCTCCTCACCCATCAGGGCAAGTACCAGGCCCGCATCGCCGGCGCCGCCATCGCCGCCCGCGCGGCCGGCACCCCCCTCCTGGACGGCCCCTGGGGCTCCCATGCCGCCACCGCCGACCACGACGCCGTGCCGCAGGTCGTGTTCACCGATCCCGAGGCCGCCGCGGTCGGTCTCTCCCTCGCCGAAGCGGAACGGGCGGGGCACCGCGTCCGCGCCGTCGACGTCGAGTTCTCCTCCGTTGCCGGGGCGGGGCTGTACGCCGACGGTTACCGGGGCCGGGCCCGGATGGTGGTGGACCTGGAGGACGAGATCCTGCGCGGTGTCACCTTCGTGGGCCCGGGTGTCGGTGAGCTCATCCACTCGGCCACCGTCGCGGTCGCGGGGCGTGTCCCGGTCAGCCGACTGTGGCACGCCGTACCGTCGTACCCGACGCTCAGCGAGGTGTGGCTGCGGCTGTTGGAGGCGCTCCGGGACAACTGAGCCCGGCCAGCCGAATCCGCCCACCACACCTGCTGTCAGGGGAGTTCGAAGCCCAGCGCCCGAGCCGCCGCTTCCGGAACCGGTTGGGCCCACAGAGCCGCCACCGCTTCGTTGCTGGACAGGGAGCGGGGTTCGGCGCGGTCCAGGTAGAGCATGCCGTCGAGGTGGTCGGTCTCGTGCTGGACGATGCGGGCCGGCCAGCCCGTGAACACCTCGTCCAGGGTGCGGCCGTGCTCGTCCACACCGCGCAGCCGCACCTCGGAGTGCCGGGCCACCACCGCCTGCCACCCCGGTACGCTCAGGCAGCCTTCGAAGAACGCGGCCCGCGCCGTGCCGACGGGCTCGTACACCGGGTTGACCAGTACGCGGAACGGCAGCGGAACGCGGCCCCGGGCCACGGCGATCTCCGCGGGCACCGGTGCCGGGTCCTCCACGACCGCGATCCGCAGTGGTACGCCTACCTGCGGAGCGGCCAGGCCCACGCCGGGAGCGGCACGCATGGTGACGCGCAGCGCCTCGACGAAGCGCGCCAGCAGCGCGGGCGCGAGCTGACCGTCGTACCGCTCGGTGCCGCGCCGCAGTAACGGCTGTCCGGCCGTGACGATGGGCAAAGGGCCGCCGGCGGCGAGGAGTTCCTCGACCCGTTCGGCGAGCGGTGCGTGATCAGGGGGAGGCGCCATCGGGTCAGGATGCCATGTCCCCGTGCCCTTCCTGCGGCACCGGTCGTCACTCCTCGGGAAGACCTGGCTCTCGCGGTCCCGCCGCCGGACCGTCCCTCGCCCCCGCGGGGCGGTCCATCGGCGTGTCGGGCGCCGGCGCGACGGCACACACCGTGCGGCCGTAGACCCGCTTCACCCCGTACTTCCGGCGTGTCTCCGCGTCATCCCCGCAGGGCGGCCAGTTCGGCGTTGGCCCGCTCGGTGACCAGGGTGAGGACGCGGGCCGTCACGGCCCGGTCCTTCGCGGGAATGCCCGCGTACAGCCGTTCGGCGATCGCCGTGGTCTGCTCGGAGCCCGCGGTGTACAGCTCACGTCCGGTGGCCGTGATGCGTACCCGGGACGGCCCTTCGGCGGTCAGCATCCCGGCGGTCGTCAGTTCCTCGATCGCGCGGTGCACGTCGGCCGCTTCGGTCTTCACCGTGTCGGCGACCTCGCCCACCAGGGTGGTCCGCTCGATCGGCCCGTCGGCGGCGGCCGTGCGCCGGAGTGTGACGAACTGAAGGAAGGAGACGCCGTGTGGGGCGAGGACGTGCTCCAGCAGGGCGCGGGAGGCGTAGTGGGCGAGGCCGACGGTCCGGCCGTCGACGCGGGGCGTGGTGGTCACGGGGAGTGTCATGACTGCTCCGTCTCTGGATCGGTGGTGCCGAACGGGTCGAGCGGTGCGTCGAGAAGGACCGACAGGGCCTGGGTGAACTCTCGGGTGCGTGGGCTGTCGGGCCCGCCGAGGGGTGACAGCAGCTGCCGCAGCAGTTTCTGGACGATGCCGATCGCCTCCTGGGTGGCCTCGCGGCCCTGCTCGGTGAGCGCGAGCTGGACGGCCCGCGGATCGGAGGGGTCCCGGGTGCGCGTCAGGAGTCCGCTCGCTTCCAGGCCGCGGGCCAGCTTGGAGACGTACAGGGCCTCCAGGCCGGTGTGGTCGGCGAGGCGGCGCTGGCTGGGCCGCAGGCCGGAGCGCTGCATGCCGTACAGCGACGCCAGGAGCGAGTACTGGGCGTGGGTGAGACCGAGTGGGCTCACCGCGCGGTCCACCGCGACCCGCCACTTCGTCGACAGCCGCCACACCAGAAAGCCGGGTGTGGCTCCTTCGGAACGTTTGCTCATGGCTTATAGAGTACATGGTAATTATGTACATGGCTACCATGTACATGGCTTGTATATCGTCGGCCGCGAGGTGCCCGGCCGTCCGGTTGGTCCGAGGTGCCGGCCGGTCCCGGCCGGTGCGACGGCGGTTGCAGGCCTCGCCTGCGGCACGGGGGGCACACGCCTGCCCGATGCGACGCGAGACGGCCGGGGGCCCGCACCGGCTCCCGGCCCAAGCGCACCCCCACCGGCACCACCCAGCCCGAGCCGCACCCGCCCCACCCCGCCTGCGTCGACGACATCCGGCGCCACCCCGTACGCGCCCGGTGCCGCCGGTCGCGCCGGCACCCTCTGGAGCCCCGCTGGCTGGACCGGCCGCGACGAGCCGCGGCCCCGGCCGGCCGTCGCCCCCACCACCGCAGTGAGGGGAACGGGCATCCCTTCCCGCTCCCGGGGTCGTACCGGTGCTGCAGGGCCCGGAGCGGCCGAACCGCACCGCGGAGGCTCCGCGGCACCCGTGGCCGGTGGCGCCCGCCGCGCCGCGGACACCGCGGCGGGCGCGATCCGCCCCCGGGTGTCCCGGCGTCAGGCAGTGCCTGGGGGCGCGGACGGCTCCAGCGCTCCGCCCGTGCTCACCGCCCGCGGCCTCCGCGCCCGCTACGGGGGATTCACTGCCCTCGACGGCGTCGCCCTCGTCGTGCCGCCGGGCCGGGTCACCGCTGTGGTGGGGCCCAACGGGGCGGGTAGGAGCACGCTGTTCCACTGCCTGGCCGGGACGTTGCGGCCGGTGGGCGGGCAGGTGCTGTTCGGCCGACGGGACATCACCCGGACGGCCGCGCACGCCCGGACCCGGCTCGGCATCGCCCGGACCTTCCAGGAGCTGGCCGTCTTCCCGTCGCTGACCGTCGCCGAGAACGTGCGGGTGGGCGCCGAGCAAGGCCGGGTCACCGATCCGGGTGCCGTGGAGCGGGCGCTGCGGCTGTTCGGGCTCGACGGGCCGGTGCGGGCGCTGCCTGCCGCCGGCCTGCCCACTGGCACGCTGTGCCGCGTGGAGTTGGCCCGTGCCCTGGCGGGTAGCCCCCTCGTGCTGCTCCTCGACGAACCGGTCGCGGGGCTCGACACCGCAGAGGTGACCGCGCTGGCCCGGGTGTTGGGGGCGCTGGCCGCTGACGGTATCGCACTGCTCGTCGTCGAGCACGACATCGACCTGGTCGCCGACGTCGCCGACGTGGTGCACGTCATGGCGGCGGGACGGATCGTCGCTTCCGGGCCACCAGAGAGCGTTCTGGACGTCCTCGACGCGTAGGAGGCAGGCGCGTGACGATCTCGCTGCGGCAGGCACGCGTGCGCTACGGCCCCCTGGAGGCCCTGCACGGCGTCACCCTGACCGCTCCCGGTCCAGGGATGACGGTGCTGTTGGGGCGCAACGGCTCCGGCCGTTCGACGGTCCTGCGGGCGTTGGCCGGGACGGTGCCCCTGGTCGGCGGCACGGTGGTGTGGGACGGCACCGACATCACCCGGACGCCGGCCTACGAACGGGCACGGCGCGGGTTGTGTCTGGTGCCCGAGCGGCAGGCGGTCTTCGGCTCCCTCACCGTGCGGGAGAACCTCGAACTCGCCGCCCCCGCGCCCGCCCCCGCGCTGGCGGCCTACCCGCAGCTGGAGCCCCTGCTCGGGCGCCGGGCCGGCACCCTTTCGGGCGGTGAACAGCGCATGCTCGCCCTGTCCCGCGCGTTGTTGGCGGGCGCGCGTGTGGTGCTCGTGGACGAGCCCGTACAGGGCATGTCGCGGGCGGTGGCGGCCCGCACGTACGAGTTGCTCGGCTCGCTCCACGCCTGTGTGGTCATCGCCGAGCAACGCTTGCCGCCCCTGCTGCGGGCCAGTGCGCCGATCGTCTACGAGCTGCGGCGTGGTGTGGTCGTCTTCAGCGGCGAGGCGGGCGAACTGGAGCGCCGCAGGACGCCCTGAGCCCGTCGTGCTGGGGCACTGGGCGGAGTCCGCGTCGCCGGCCCGACACGCTGCCGCTGAACCGTGCCCGGCCGTTGACACCCGTGCGGGGTTCGGAAGCCAGGTCGCCGTCCCTGGCCCCGGCACGATCGGGCCGGGACCGGCGCCGACGACGGCCTTGCGGCTGGTCGCCGTCCCCGGCCCGGGGCTCTTGTCCGTCACCCGACGCAAGGACGGCCTCGGCCACGAGCCGGCCAGACGCATCCGGCCAGACGCATCCGGGGAGGCGTGTCCGAGGAGGCGTGTCCGAGGAGGCGTAGCAGAGACGGGCAGAATCGGCATATAGGGCGTCTGGGTATAAACAGGACATAAGAGGGGGCCATTTGGCCCGCGACAGCGGGACGTCCGCGGCGCACCATATTTACAGAAGCGGGTAAATCGCCACTTTCGGTCAAGTTCACTTCGCCCACTGTGATACCAGCGCAGTAGGTCAGACATGGCAGGAGGCGTCTGACGTGACTGAACGCACACTCCCGGGTATCGAGGAACACCCGGACATCCTTACGCTGCGTGCCAGCTCCGAGCGGGCGACGACGACAGTGACAGCGCAGGTGCTGGAAGGGTTCGCCCTGCTGGCCGGCCTGTACCTGGCGGCATCGGCCTGGATCGTGGGCTTCAACGCAACCCTGCCGGCGCTGGCCGTCAGCAACCTGATCGCCGGGCTCGCCTTCGCGTTCTTCATGGGCGGCGGTTTCGGCTCCGCCTTCGAGCGGACGCACGCGATGAGCTGGGCGGCCGTCGCGATCGGGCTGTGGACCATCATCGCCCCCTTCGCGGTGTCCGGTGCCAGGACGTCGCACCCCGCGATGGTGGTCGTCAGCAACGTCGTGATCGGCGGCCTCGCCGTGGCGCTCGCCGCTGCCACGAGCGTGCTGGGGCAGATGGCCAGGCGCCGCTCCTGAGTCGCCCTCCCGTGTACCGGTGGGGACCGCGTGCACAGACGCGGTCCCCACCGCGGTCTTCGGCCCCACCGGCGTTCGGGCGTCGGACCTGGCCCGTCGGAAGCACGCGGTTCCGACGGGCCAGCGGCGGGCAGGCCACGCCAAAGCCCGCCGTATCGCTAGACCAGCCACATGACCAGGGATTTCACCAAGACGTTCAGGTTGCTGTCAGGTTGTCCGCGCGGTTGTGAAACTCATGCCCCGGAACCGTCAAAACAACAGCAAAGACATCTGTGGCAACACCAGTTCACCGTGTCATCGTGCGCCTCATGACCACAGAGCACCTCCTTGAAGACCGCCCGCTTGCCCCCCTCCGTGCCATGGCCAACAAGGTGCCGGAAGTGACCCTCTACTTCTGGATCATCAAGGTGCTCACCACCGGCATGGGGGAGACCGCGTCGGACTTCCTGGCCCGTCGACTCGGCCCGGTGCCGGCGGTCGCGCTCGGCGGTCTCGCCCTGGCGGCGTCCCTGGCCGCGCAGTTCGCCGTCCGCCGGTACACCGCGTGGGTGTATTGGACCGCCGTCGTCATGGTCAGTGTGTTCGGCACGATGGCTGCTGACGTCCTGCACGTGGGCCTCGGCGTCTCCTACGCGGTGTCCACGCCGCTCTTCCTCACCGCGCTGGTCGCCGTGTTCGCCCTGTGGTACGCCAGTGAGCGGACGTTGTCCATCCACGGCATCCGGACCCGCAGGCGTGAGGCCTTCTACTGGGCGGCCGTCCTCGCCACCTTCGCCCTCGGCACCGCTGCCGGCGACCTGTCGGCAACCGCCGGCATGGGCTACCTCGGTTCGGTCGTCCTCTTCGCCGTCGCCATCTGCGTGCCCGCGGTAGCCCACCGTTTCATGGGCCTGAACGCCGTGACAGCCTTCTGGACCGCCTACGTGATCACCCGCCCGCTCGGTGCCTCCCTCGCTGACTGGATGGCGCTCGGGCACGCCCGGGGAGGTCTCGGACTGGGGCTGGGGCCGGTCACCCTCGCCTGGACGGTGGCCATCGCTTGCTTCGTCGGTTTCCTGGCGGTGTCCCGCCGGGACACCGAACGGTAGGACGAACCGCAGGTGGGGCGGGGCGCCGGTGCTCCTCGTGGTGCGTTTTGTCCCTGAGCCGGCACCTGCCGCGACATGTTCGCTCCGCGCAGAGTGGTCAGCCAGTGGGAGCCCTGTGCGCGGTGGAGCCCTGTGCACACGGGGCGGAGCCGGTCAGCCGGCGGGCAGGCTGACGGTGAACCGGGCCCCGGGAGCGTGTCCGGCGTCGTAGGACACCTCGCCGCCGACGGACCGGGCCAGGCGTCGTGCGAGCGCCAGTCCCAGGCCCGCTCCGTCGTGGCCGTCGCCGGAGTCGGCGCGCCGGCCGGGGTGGAACAGTTCGTCCAAGAACGCCTGCGGTACGCCGGGGCCGTCGTCGGTGACATGGATCCGTACCGCATCCGCATCGCGCCGGGCGGACACGGTCACGCTGGAGCGGGCGTAGCGGACGGCATTGGACAGCAGGGGGCTGACGATGCGTTCGAGCAGGGCGGACCCGGCCCCCGCCTCCAGCCCCGGCTCCGCGGCCTCCAGTACGGTCAGCACCGGGCCCGACGGGTCGAGGTGCTGGAGCAGGCGTTCGAGGACGGTCGCGACATCGGTCGTGCCAGGAGCGGCCGAGGGGTCCTGCGCACCTTCACGGGCCTGGTGGAGCAGTGTGTCGCAGATGGTCCGCATGGACTGGGCGGCCTCGCTGATCACCTCGTGCGTGGCGCGGGTCTCTTCGTCCGTGCGGGGGCGGGCCCGCCACCAGTCGAGCTCGATGATGATGCGCGTGAGGGGGGTGCGCAGTTCGTGGGAGAGCTCTCCGGTCAACTGCTGCTCATGGCGCAGTACGGTCCTCACCCGGTCCAGTAGGGCGTCGAGCGAGATGCCCAGGCGGGCGAGTTCGGCCGGGAGCCCTTCTGTGTCGAAGCGTTCGGTGCACGCCACGGCGCCGCGCTGGGTGGCCTGGTCGGTCATGGTCCGCACCGGACGCAGCGCCCGGCTGACGGCGAGCCGGGTCAGCGCGTAGGTGCACACGAGCATCGCGGCGTCCAGGATCAGCGAGCCCAGGAGCAGGGTGTCGGCCGAGCCGCGGTACGGGGCGAGGTCCAGGGCCGTCACGACGGTGACAGTCCGATCGCCGTGCAAGGGCTGGGAGCACAGTCGGACGGAGTGGCGGCGTGCGGTGCCGACGGTCGTGCAGGCGTGCCGCTGCTGGGCGGCGAGCCGTTCCGCGGCCCTGGTCAGTGGGCTGTGAGTCGTGGTGGACGGCGGTTTTTCGATCAGGTCTGCCCCGGTGTAGATCCACGTGTTCGCGTCGAGGAGCTGGTCGTTGGGGGTTTCGAGAATGCGCACTCGCGGTCCTCGGGTGTCGACGGTCGCGGCGGCGACCGCCGCCCGGCGCCGCAGCTCGTCGTCGGCCTGGTGCCTGAGATGTCGATCCACCATGACGTGGAAGACCACGGTCAGCACGGTCATCAGGAGCGCAGCGGTGGCCACCGCTGCCAGTGACAGCCGGCCGCGCAGGGTGCGGGGAGCCAGACGGCGCAGGACGGACTTCATGACAGCCGGTGTCCGATTCCGCGTGCCGTGCCGATGGTCAGGCCGCTGCCCGCCTCACGCAGCTTGCGGCGCAGCCGGGTCAGGTACTGGTCCAGGGTGTTGTCGAGGACGTGCGCTCCTTCGGGCCAGCCCGCCCGGATCAGCGCGCGGCGGCGTACGAAGGCCCCCTCTCCGGCGGCGAGAGTGGCCAGGAGGCGAAATTCCGTCGGGGACAGGGCGAGAGGGACACCGTGCACGGTTGCGTTGTGCCCGACCGCGTCCAGGACGAGGCCGTCCGCCGTGGCCGCCGGCCGCGGTGTGGCCCGGCGAAGCGCGGCTCTCAGACGGGCCGCGAGTTCGGCCAGGTGGAACGGTTTGGGCAGGTAGTCGTCACCTCCGGCAGAGAATCCGGACAGTCGGTCGGTGAGCCGGTGCCGGGCGGTGAGGAAGATGACCGGAGCGTGGAAGCCATTGGCGCGCATGGCCTGGCACACGTCCCTGCCATCCGCGTCCGGCAGCCCGACGTCCAGGATGGCCGCCGTGACATCGGCGCTGGTCAGCCGCAGGGCGGCGGCACCATCGGCGGCGAGGACAGGATCGAAATCCTCTTCCACCAGACCTCGGCACAGCACCCCTCGCAGGGCGTGGTCGTCCTCAACGACCAGGATCTTCGGGCGCATGCTTCTCCGTCTGCCCTTCGGGAAAGCGGCGGGCCGGGCCCGCGATGAACGGTTCGGGCAGCCACCGTGCCACCGACCACAGGCACACTCCCAGCCAGCCCATGGCGAACAGCCAGCCGCCGACGACATCGGTGAACCAGTGCACGCCCAGATAGATCCGGGTCAGTCCGACGGACGCACCCCAGCAGGCGATGACGACCCGCAATGACGCCGATCCGCGCGGAGCACGCAGGGTGACCGCGATGATCAGCAGTCCGGCGGCGATGGCCGATGTGGTGCTGTGGCCCGAGGGGAAGGAGTAGCCGGTGGCGTGCGTGGCCCAGTCCGCGTGCGGCGGGCGGGCGCGGTGGACGAGCTCCATCACCCCGTACCGCAGGGCTTGTCCCACGGCCAGACAGGCAACGCACAGGCCGACGGCGCGCAGCCGGTGCCGTGCCGTGCGTCCGGCGACCAGGCCGGCCAGCAGGGCCAGGGCGTAGGGGACGACGCCGGTCCCGGTGGCGGTCAGGCCGCGGGCCGTGATCCGTGCCGCCTGGGGACGGTGCCCGACCGACCAGGACAGGAAGGTGGCGTCCGGCCCGAGTGCCCGTCCGGCCTGAACCGTGACCAGCACGGTCAGCGCACCGAACACGATCCACGCGCCGAGGCCGATGCGTCCGGTGGGACGGAAGGCCGCACCGCGGCTCATGCGGTGACCAGCAGCGCGTCCGGCGACCTGGTGGCGAGCAACCGCGCCGGGGCCGTGGAACGTTGCCGCAGCACGAGTGCGGCCTTCAGCGTCATGAGCCCGCAGAGGGGGGCGAACGGCGCGAGCCCGCGGTTCGACCGGAGGGAGGCCGCACCGGCCGGCCGGCCCGGCGAGCACTGTGCCGGGCGCATCGCATCGATGTACGTGGCACCGTCGATGGGCGATCCGTCGAGTGCGAGGATCGCTCGTGCTGTCGCCCGGCCGGCGGGCCGGGCTTCGGGAGCGTTCACGGCGAACTGCGACGCGAGGTGCAGCGATGCGGTCATGGGCCCTTCCTCGAGATCGCTGTGGCGGCGAACGACGCCAACGAACGACTACAGCACAGTAGACGGTCTACGGAACTGTAGACGATCGGCGGGTCGGGGATGTTCCCGGTGGGACCGGGACCGGCGGCCGGAGCCGGTAGCCTCTCCAGGCGGGCGGCGGTCACCCTCCGACATGTGCCCGGCCCGGTGCGCTCAGCGCAGCCTGGTGCAGCGCTGTGTGAGACCCCGGGCCACTGCCATGGCGTGGGGTCGAAATCCGGGGCGCGGGGGGCTGGCCACGACCATGCGGAACGCGTGCAGTTCGCCGGTGTCACGCACGACACCGGTTTCACGGCCGATCCGTTCCAGCACCGCCGGAGCGGTGATCCGGTACGTACTGATCGTTGGCAGGCTCTGCGTGGGTCGCTCGTCGTGCCACAGACATTCGGCCGCCACCTGCAGGACCACCGCGTTCGTTTCGCTCATCGTGGCCCTCGCCGGCACACAGACCACGATTCCTACGGTGGGTTCGAACAGGAGCCGCATCCCGGCCCGCTCCATCTCATCTGCGAGGGTGCGGGCGCCCTCCAGGATCTGCTCTACGTCGCTTCCCAGTCCTTCGGCCGTGAGCGGGCAGACCTGGTTCTGCAACCAGTGGGCTGACGCGTACATCCCGTTGCGGGACATCGTCAGGGACAGTTGTCCGTAGCTGTGTCCCCTTCCCTCGACGAAGACGTAGGGGCTCTGCCGGTGCACCAGCTCCCGCAGTTCCGGGTCCCGGTACAGGATCACGCCGCACCCCACCGGCATGGACGCCATCTTGTGCGGGTCGATGCCGATGGAGTCGGCGTGCGCGAGTGCGGCCACGTCCCGCGTGCTGCGCCCCAACCGCCCCGTGGTGGTCAACGTCGCCAGGAAACCTCCCCAGGCACCGTCCACGTGCAACACGAACGGTGTCGTCCGGCGCAGCTCGACGAGGTCGGCAACAGGATCGATCTGCCCTGCACCGGTCGTTCCGCACGTGGCGACGACCACAGGCAGCCGTCCCGCCACAAGTGAGCCCTTGACGGCCTGCGCCACGGCGCCGACATCGATCCGCTCGTGGGCGTCGCAGTCCAGCCGTTGGAGGCGCACCCCTTTCAGGGCTCCTGCGATCCGCTCCACACTCACATGCGTGGCCCGTGAACAGATCAGGTCGACAGACGACTCTCCGGCACGCTTGGTGTGGGTCCACACAGCGTGCAGGGACGCTGATGTTCCGCCCGAGCACAGGTACCCCCACGCCTCCTGCCCCAGCCCCAGCATGCGCGCATACGACTCGATCACCTGGTCCTCAAGCGAGGACGTCACCGGGGAGAGTTCTCGGGCGGCCTGGTTCTGTTGGTACACCGCCCCCATGAAGAGCCCGAGCAACGCGGCCTTTGAGGGCACCGGCACTTGATGCGCGAAATTACGAGGATCGGCCTGGTCCACCGCACCTTCCGACAAGAGCTTCGCCAACTGCGCGGCTGCGGTCTCCAACTCCTCCTCCCAGGGGGAAGTTTCCACGTGCGCGAAGGTGTGAGTCGATGAGAATTCTTCGCTGTACCAGCGGGCAAACATCTCACCGAGTCCAGAGTGGTGCAGTACCACGCGACCTCACAGCAGTACGGAACAACAGAACGAAGGGAACCAGAGGGCGTGGTGCCTCGTCGCCCCCCACCCTCAAACCTATGGAGGAGTTTGCGATCTTAACTCCCCGAATCCTCGGTCATTCACGTGCGCGCGCCGGCGTGAAGGGTTCAACGGGGGTGTTCGGTCCTGACGGTGTGTTCTGCGGTGTGATCGCTCCTGGTCAGACCGGTGGGCCGGGCGTCGAAGGGGAGGACCTTGTCGGCCAGGTCGAGGGGTTCGAGCCTCGGACGCCGGCCTCCGTCATGTGACCGAGCACCGCTCCCGATTCCTCCTTGCCATTGGCCTGGAGGAACAGTTAGCTTTTTCCGGCCGTGTCAGTGTCACGGCCCCGCTTCGTCGACAAGGAGGTGTGCCGCACATGCGCAGGAGTGCTCAGCAGCCGAACCCGCGTTCCCTCACCCGCCACCTCCTCACGACGGAGACACCTTGTCGATTCGTATCACCCCCCTGACCGAGTACGACCGCGGTCCGTTCAGCCACCGTCTGGCCTGGCTGGCGTCCGACGCCCACGGCATTCCCGTCGGATCGGCGTTCCTGCGCCTGTTCACCCATTCCGGGCAAGAGCACCTGGCCGAACTCACACTCGATGTTCATCCGGTCGAGCGACGCCGCGGCATCGGCTCGCGGCTGCTCAACGAGGCCGTGGCCGCTGCCCGGGAAGACGGCAGGCGTTGTGTTCTCGCCCAGGCCGAGGCCGGATCCCCTGGCGCCCACTTCCTGCCGGCCCGGGGCTTCCGCAAGGTCCTCACGTTGACGTTCGCCCGGTTGCCGCTGGCCGAAGTGGACATCACGGCCCTCAACGAGCTCATTGAGCAGCCGCATCCCGGATACCGGCTGGCGTCGTGGTACGGGACCGTTCCTGATGGCCTCGCCCGCACCTTTGCCGCATCGCGCCGAGCCCTGGATGACATGCCGATGGACGACACCGACTACGGGACGGTGGCCTGGGACGTCGATCGGGTCCGTGCCGCCGCGCAGGCCATTGATGAGCGGGGCGAACTGCTGCACACGGTCGTGGCCATCGACGACTCGGACGGTTCGATCGTCGGGTTCACCGAGCTGGTGGTTCCCGGCGACGGCAAGGGCGACGGCCAGCACTACGGGACCGGTGTTCTGCCCGAACACCGTGGACACGGCCTGAGCCGGTGGATGAAGGCCGAGTCGATCCGGCAGGCCCGCGAGCGCCACCCCGAGCTCGACGGTCTGCTGACCGATACCGCCGACAGCAACCAGCCCATGAGGAACATCAACACCATGCTCGGCTACGAACCGACGCACCAAGCACTCGAATATCAGATCGACCTGTGAGGTAGCGGGCTGTGACCCGGTCCGCGATCGCCGCACGGAGGCGGGGGCGTTGAAGGCCGGCTTTCGCTCCGAGAGCGGCGCGTTCGAGGCGATGGCGATCGCGTGCCGTTCCCGCTGCTTCGGGCGGGGAATCTATTGGCATGCGTCGGGACTGCTCGTCTTGGGAGACTGCATGTCATGCGTCACTTTCAGATCAGACACACCGCCGTTCCCTTGTGCCTGGGGCTCGCCGTACTGACCGGCTGCTCGCACTCATCTGGCCGGCAGCCGCACTCAGCGTCGTCCGGTGCCGCCGCCGCGGCACCGGACGGCACGGGTGAACGGGACGTGTCGGTGGTCACTTTCACCGCGTCCACCCCCGCCTCGGCCGACGACCTGCGGCGATCGGCGGACCGGCTGAGGAAGCGCGCTGACACGCTCGGGATCACGGGTGTACGGGTCGAGGTAAAGGACGGCTCGATCGACGTCACCGGTCCCCGTTCGGCAGAGGGGCGTCTGAGGGATCTGGCTGCGCCGGGACGGCTCCGCTTCCGGGATGTGCTGGCGGCGCAGCCCAGCCCTGGCCGAACGACGCCGAACTCCTCGCAGCCCGGGGCCAGTAGCGGTCAGGACGAGACCAGCGCTGCTCTGCGAGCGGAGTACCAGGCACTGGACTGCTCCGACGGCCATGCGTACACCGAGGCTGAGCAGGGTGCCGGCCCTGGGGATCCCATCGTGGCCTGCGGCCTCCCAGCCGGGACCGGGACACCATCGGTGAAGTACCTTCTGGGGCCGGCCGTCCTTGAGGACACCGACGTGGCCTCAGCCAAAGCCGATCAGGACACGAACCAGGGCATGGGCTGGTTCGTCCAGTTGAAGTTCACAGCCAAGGGCGGTGTGAAGCTCACCGACGCCACCGGCCAACTCGCCAGCAACCCCGCGCCGCGGAACCAGTTCGCCATCGTGTTGGACGGCCGGGTGATCTCCGCACCCTACGTGAGAGAGTCGCTGACCGGTGGTACTGCCGAGATCGCTGGAAACTTCACGGAGAAGGTAGCCCGAGACCTCGCCGCCAAGCTCAACTCCGGTGCCATCCCTGCTTCTTTGAGGTTCAAGAGCTCCACCCACGTCACCCGGCCTTGAGGACGGTTCGGCACAGATCAACGGGCGCGACACGGCCCGTTTCGGGGATGTCCGCCTCGGGACGGTCTATCCGGTGAACGCGAGGTTGGGGAGACGGAGCATGCACAGCGTGGCGTGATGAACACCATCACCCGTCTGCATACCGGGTTGCATGCGCCGGGACCGAGGTGGGCGGCGGCGCACGCCAGCGCTCCGGTGCCGGGGGAGAGGGCGCGCCGACCGGGGGCGTTGCCGTGGTGTCAAGCGCGGTTCAGCCCGATCTCCCCGACATCCAGCCGTGCCGCCGATGCCGGGGCGGCGACGGGGTGCTCGAAACCCTGAAGCACTCCGCCGACTAGGAAGCACAGCGCGCCGGCAAGGGTGCCCCAGTTCGCCACCATCACGTCGACCATGACGCCCGTCGCCGGGCGAGCGTAGGCCGCCAGGGCCGACACGAGGAACAGGAAGGAACCGAGCTGGTTGACCGCGACGACCCACCAGCCCAGCTCATGCGTCCGGACGCCGAGCCGGCCGTGACACACCTCGACCAGCGCGAGATGCCCGGAGATCAGGAACAGCGCGCAGCCGATCATGTCGGGGCCCCAGACGAACTCGTTCGTCTGCTGTGCCGAGAGGCCGTGGAGGAACGAGTCCACCAGGTTGATCCCGAAGACGAGTGTGCCGGTGAAGAGCAAGAAGGTGCTGAGCCAATCGATGCGCATCGGCTCGAAGCTCCACCACCGCCAGCGAGGGGTGATCAGCTCATGGGGTCCGTGTTCCGGGCGGGGAGCGTTGATCACCTGAAGCAAAGAGGCGTATCCGCCGGTGTTGAAGAACAGACCACCCACGAAGTAGACCACGGCGCTCGTGGTCGCACCGCCCCATCCGAACTGGGCCACAGCGGCTCCGAGCACGAACAATGCTCCGCCGATCGCGAACGCCGAGGACGCGGTGGAATTCAATCTGCGCAAACGTCCGAGTGCCGCGGCGTCCGCATGGCGGTGGACACCTTGCGCATGCCCTGCAGGACGGATCACCACCGCGCCGCGTTTGCGCGCGAGGCGGGACTCCCACTCCGCTGTTCCCCCCTCGTCGAGCGGTTGGACGATGCGGGTGGTGAACGGTCCTGCGCCTTCGGTCCGCACTTCGGGGCGCTCGTCAGCTCCGGCCATCGCCCGAGCCTAACGCCGTGGGGGCAAGGCCCTCACAGCGGGCGGACGCGCACGACGCCCCGCGGTCCTGGCGTGCGAAACGGCTGAGGGAGGCCAGCCCACTCCGCGCACTGGGCAGGTGTTCTGGCCAGGGTGCCGGATGAGCACGCCACCGTGTCGCGAGCTGGCCAGGGACGTCCGCCGGGCTCAGCTGTGGCTGAGGACGTTGACCACACGGCCGTTGGGGTCGCGGACGAAGAAGCGGCGCACGCCCCACTCCTCGTCGCTCAGGGGATGGACGATCTCCGCGCCGAGCGCTGTCATCTCGGCGTACGCGGCGTCCACGTCCTCGACCTCGATGCTGAGGTCTGGGGCGACCGGCGCCGTCTGGTCCTCGGCCATCACGCTGACCTGCACCTCGGGGTTCCCTCTGGGCGCGAGGGTCATGATCCAGCCGTGGTTCATGACTTCCTCGAAGCCCAGGACCCCGTAGAACTGCGCACTCTCGTCGAAGGACTGCGAGGGGATGTTGGGAACGACCCGGCGGACGTGCATCTCGCGGCTCCGGTGATGGGTGCGGGCGCGGCTGAGGACCGGGCCAGCGTAGCCGTTGCGGGCGCCAGCCCGCTCGGACAACGAGCGGGCTGGCAGGGATCTTTCGGGGTCTGCCCCCAAGTGACCGATCCTTCGGGGCAACGGCCAACGGACTACGGACTACGGACTACGGACTACGGACTACGGACAACGGGGACGGGCCGGCACCAGGCGCCCCCGTCTCTCCATCCTGCGACGTCAAGGCAACGCCCCCGAGTTCCCGAGGAAATCTGTTGGCTGCCCGACTTGCCTCAGGCATGATCGACTCGTGGACACCTACCTGGAGACCGAGCGCTTGGCCCTGCGCCATTTCACTGCCGACGACGCGGACCTACTGATCGAGTTGGACAGCGACCCGGCGGTGATGCGCTACCTGACCGGCGGCATTCCGACCGCGCCGGAGGTCGTCCGCGAGCGCTACCTCCCGAACATCCTCGCCGGCTACGAGAAGTGGGACGGCGACCTCGGCCTATTCGCCGCGCACGAGAAGGACGGCGGCGCGTTCATCGGCTGGTTCATCCTGCGTCCCGAGCCGGAGGGCCCGCTGGACGAAGTCGAGCTCGGCTACCGGCTGCGGCGGGCGGCTTGGGGCAAGGGGTATGCCACCGAGGGCTCGCGTGCCGTGCTGGGCAAGGCGTTCACAGGACTCGGTGTGCGGATGGTCTGGGCTGAGGCGATGTCCGTGAACCACGGGTCGCGCAACATCATGGAGAAGCTCGGAATGAGGCTCACGGACACCACCCCCACTCCCTCCGACATGGAGATGATCGAAGGCTCCGAGCACGGAGGCGTACGGTACGAGATCACCAAGGAGCAGTGGGAACAGCAGTAGCCTCGGTACGAACGGCCGTTCTGCATCCACGCCCACCGGTACCGGTAGGTGGACGGCAGGACCCGTACCAAGCCGAACCCTGCTCTGGCTCCCGGTTGTTCCCGCGCGTCTGGCAGAGGCTGGCCAGACACCGGCCACGGTCAGCCCCAGGGCGCCGACGGTCAGGTTGCGGGGTCCGTCTTTTCGGATGCCCTCCTAGTAGTGCTTGGTCAGGTCGTCTTTGGTGGTGCGTGCCCTTCGGGTTGTGTGTCGCGTTGAGGGTGTGTGACTCCGGACGAAATGGCTGCGGTGCGTGATGAGTTGGAGGCGTTTGCTGCGGAGGTGTTCGAGCCGTTCGCGCGCAAGGACCAGCGCCGGTGGGGGCAGGTCTACCTGCGGGGACTGCTGACCGACGGCAAGCGCAAGTCGGTCGAGCCGATGGCCGCTCGCCTCGGGGAGGACGGGAACCGGCAGGCTCTGGCCCACTTCATCACCGCCAGCCCGTGGGATCCGGCCCACATCCGGGCCAGCCTGGCCTGGAGGATGGAGACGGCGATCCGCCCGACCGCGCTGGTCTTCGACGACACCGGCTTCTTGAAGGACGGCACTGCCTCGGCGTGTGTGTCGCGGCAGTACACCGGCACCGCGGGCAAGGTCACCAACTGCCAGGTGGGCGTCTCGCTGCACCTGGCCTCCGATCATGCCTCGGCAGCGGTCAACTGGCGGTTGTTCCTGCCCCGGACCTGGGACCCCGCCTCGCCGGAAGCTGACCCGGGCAAGATCGCCCGTCGTGTCACTTGCGGCATCCCGGAGGATGCCGGGCACGTGGAAAAGTGGCAGCTCGCCCTGGACATGGCCGATGAGACTCGTTCCTGGGGGATCGATGTGCCGCTGGCCATCGCAGATGCCGGATACGGCGACGCCGCGGCCTTCCGTCTCGGCCTGAACGCACGGGGCATGCGCTACGTGGTGGGCATCTCCACCACCCTGTCGGCCCAGCCCGCCGACGCGGTTCCGGTGGCCGAGCCGTACTCCGGGACCGGACGGCCACCGGTGCCGAAGTACCCCGAGCCTCCGCGTTCGGTGAAGGAGCTGGTCATCGCGGCGGGCCGGAAGGCCGCACGGCCGGTCCAATGGCGGGAAGGCTCCCGGCCCGGCACCGGCCGCTCCGGCTTCAAGCGGATGTACTCCCGGTTCGTGGCCTTGCGGATCCGGCCCGCCGGGCGTCAGATCCGCCAGGCCACCGAGGGCCCGGAACTGCCCGAGTGCTGGCTGCTGGCCGAGTGGCCCGCGCGCGAGAGCGAGCCGGTCCAGTTCTGGCTGTCCGACCTGCCCGCCGACACCCCGCTGACCACCCTGGTCCGCCTGGCCAAGCTCCGCTGGCGCATCGAGCACGACTACCGCGAGATGAAGCAGGCTCTGGGGCTGGCCCACTTCGAGGGCCGGACCTGGGGCGGCTGGCACCACCACGTCACCCTCGTCTCTGCCGCCCACGCCTTCTGCACCCTGCAACGACTGGCCAGAGCCCCAAAAGACGCGGCGCCGGCCTGAGCCTCTACCAAGTCGTCCGCGAGCTGCAGACACTCCTCGCCACCTGGACCGGCGCCTGCCCCACCTGCCACCGCGACATACCCACGGCCGCACCGACCTGACCAAGCACTACTAGTAGGCGCCGCCGTTGCGCCCACCGACGCCACCACCGTGGGTGTGGTCTCCCGGCTGCTACCGAGGCGCAACGTCGCACTGCTGCGCGCCGAGTCCCTGATCAACGACGGTACGGCGCTGGTCATCTACAGCCTGGCGGTCGGCGTCACCGTGGGATCCGAGCACCTCGGCGCGGCCCACGTGAGCGGCCTCGTGGCCCTGTCTTACGGCGGCGGCATCGCGGCGGGCGCATTAGTCGCATGGCTCGGCATCCGGCTCCGCCGCCTCGTGCGCAGGCTCGGCGAGACCGTGCTGGACAACCTCACGATCATCCTGATCCCGTTCAGCGCGTATCTGCTGGCCGAGCAGGTCGAGGCGTCGGGCGTGCTCGCGGTGGTCGTATGCGGGCTGATCATGAGCCAGGCCGGACCGAGCCTGGGCCGGGCAGAGGCCCGCCGGCAGACGATGGCGTTCTGGTCGCTGGCGATGTACCTGCTCAACGGCGCACTCTTCGTCCTGGTCGGACTTGAGGCACAGGCAGCGGTCCGCGCTCTGTCGGGCACCGCCCTGTCCGAGGCGCTCTGGATGGTGGCCGCGATCTCCTGTGCGCTGGTCATCGTCCGGTTCCTGTTCCTGTCCGTCGCGGTGTACACCATCAGAGCTCTGGACCGGCGCCCGCAGCAGCGGGAGCGCCGCATGGGCAACCGTGCCCGCGTGGTCAGCGCTCTGGCCGGGTTCCGCGGGGCGGTCTCCCTGGCGCTCGCGCTGTCCGTGCCCTACACCCTCGTTTCCGGAAGGCCGTTCCCCGACCGCGACACCATCGTCTTCGTCACCGCCGGCGTCGTCGTGACCACCCTCGTGGTGCAGGCCCTGGTCCTGCCGCCGGTGGCACGCTGGTCCCACCTGCCCCACGACACGGAAGCCGACCGCGAACTCGCCCTCGCCCGGACCACCGCGTCCGAGACCGCACTGGACGCCCTCCCCACGGTGGCGGCCCGCCTCGGCACCGACCCCGAGGTGAGCGAGCGGCTCCGTGCCGAGTACGAGACCCACCTGGACACGCTCCGAGCCGCCGCGACAGTGAGCACCCCGAACGCGCCGGACACGGATCTCGTCCGGCGCCACGAGCAGGACACCGCCTTGCGCCTGGCCCTCCTGGAACACAAGCGCTCCGCCGTCATCGCCCTGCGCGACCAGCACCTCATCGACGACACCGTCCTCCAACAGGTGCAGGCCCAGCTGGATGTGGAAGAGGTCCGCCTGGCCCCGGCAGCGGATCCGGAGTGAGGGCACGTGGACCTGCTCGGTACCGCCTACGCACCGGACGCGTTCGCACAGGTCGTCGCCCCGGGCGGGGCGGGGACGTCGTCACCAGCATGGCTGGGCATCGGGAGACGGCCCTGCGCACCGGGGAACTGGCCATGTCCCCGACCCCCGCCTCCTGAGCTCATTGTGCGGGAGCGGCAGGCAGCTGCCGATCGGCGGCCCAGGACGCCAGTATGCGCAGTCCGTCGTACGTGGGAGAGCCGACCTCAGCGGTCCACACGACCAGCTGCTGGTCGGGGTCGGTGCTCGCGGTCAGGGTGTCCCAGTCGAGGGACAGCTCACCGGCGACCGGATGGTGCAGCACCTTTGTGCCGACGCTCAGGGTGGCCACGTGTTGTGCGGCCCACCACTTCCGAAAGTCCGCGTCCTGCACGGACAGCTCCCCGACCAGACCCGTCAGTCGCGGATCGTCCGGGTATTTCGCGGCTTCCATGCGCAATTGCGCCACGGCGGTACGGGCCACGGTCCTCCAGTCGGCATAAAGGGTACGCATCGCGGGATCGGTGAAAAGAATCCGGAGGTAGTTGCGGTGCTTTTCCGGGACCGCTGCGAAATCGGTGATCAACGCCGATGCCAGGGGATTCCAGGCAATGACGTCCATCCGGCGGCCCATTACGATCGCCGGGGTGGTCGTGAGATCGTCAAGCACCCTGCGCAACTGCGGCTGCACCTTCTGCACGGTCCGGCGCCGGAGCGTCGCCGTCTCCTTGCCTGCCAGGCCGAACAGGTAGCGCCGCTGGTCGCCATCAAGCTGCAATGCCTCGGCCACCGCCTCCAGGGCTGGCGCGGAGGCGGGCATACGGCCCTGTTCAAGGCGGGTGTAGTAGTCCGTGGAGATCGAGGCGAGCTGCGCGACCTCCTCCCTGCGCAACCCGCTCACCCGGCGCGGCCCGCCCGGGTCCGGCAGACCCACGGCCCGCGGGGTCAGCTCGGCCCGGCGCGCCTTGAGGAACTCGCCGAGCTCGTTGAGATGCGGTGTCGAAGTCATGACTCCAGTGTGGCAGCGCGAGCCCGTTCCGTGAGGGGGAGGAATTCCTCCCGGGATGCTCGCCTCCTCGGATAAGACTCTCCCCTTTGCAGTCCTAGGCAGCGGTGCGAGCCTGGAGGTGAACGACGGCAAGGTGGTCTCCTCCGATTCCTGCCGCCTCCCGGAACTCACGATCTGAAGAAGGGTACGCATGCTGTGACGGAAAGAGCATCCCCCGCCCAGAAGGCGCTCGGTGACGTGGCGCCCAAGATGGTGGAACTGACGGACGACGTCCTTTTCGGCGACGTATGGAAGCGCCCCGTACTCTCTCCACGGGACCGCAGCCTGGTCACGGTGACCGCCCTCGCTGCCCTGTACCGGGGCGAGCAGTTGAACTTCCACCTGCGCCTGGCCCTGGACAACGGACTGAGTCGCGAGGAGCTCGCCGAAGCGCTCACGCACCTGGCCTTCTACGCCGGATGGCCCAACGCGATGGACGCGCTCGGCCGCCTCAAGGAGATCACCGGCCCGGCCGCAGGCTGAGCCCCCTGACCCCAGGATCCCCTGATCCCAAACCCACAGCGAGGAACAGCGCGCCATGGAGTTCGTACAGCAGCAGGCCACCGGCAAGGGCCCGGACGACTGGTTCACCGGCGACGTCTGGTTCGACGTCCTCCACGCCGGCGCCGAGCCGTCCCGTATTCGGGCCAACATGGTCCGCTTCGCCCCCGGCGCCCGCACCGCCTGGCACCACCACGCGGTGGGCCAGACCCTGCACGTCGTCGCCGGGATCGCTCTGATCGGCACGCGCGACGGCACCGTTTTCGAGGCCCACCCGGGCGAGACGGTCACCTGCCCGCCCGGCGAGGAGCACTGGCACGGCGCCGCTGAGGACCGCTTCATGCAGCACCTCGCCCTGTGGGACGGCACAGCGCCGGACGACGACCTGCCCGAGACCACCTGGCTGGAACACGTCACCGACGAGCAGTACGGCGCACCTCGCACCCGCAGCCACTGACCACCGACCCCACTGACCCCCGCCCTCTGGACGGGGGAGGAGCTCCAGCCACCGCTGGCCAAGCCCTCGTGCCCGTTAGTTGCCGATGGACACATCCGCCCTGTACTCGACACCAGTTGGTTCTTCGGCACCGCCGACCAGGTCGTCGAACGACTCCGCTCCCACCGCTCCGAGGGAAAGATCGTCCTCACCGTTCCCTGATCCCGGAGTGCCGACACCGGCCCCCACCATTAACCCCCTTCAACGAAAGCGACTTGTCCCATGCGCGCCACCTACCTGTACGAAGCCGGCGACGTCCGTGTCCAGGACGCACCCGATCCGGTCATCGAGGAGCCCACCGACGCGATCGTGCGGGTCCTGCGCTCCTGCGTCTGCGGTAGCGACCTGCATCCCTACCACTCCCTCACGGCCGCCGACGGACCGGTGCCCATGGGCCATGAATTCCTCGGCACCGTGGAGGAAACCGGTTCCGAGGTCTCCGGCCTTCAGCGCGGCGACCTCGTCGTCGCACCCTTCGCCTACGCCTGCAACACCTGCGAGTTCTGCCGCTCCGGCCTGCACACCTCCTGCCCGAAGGGCGGCTTCTTCGCCGCTGGGATCGGCGGCGCACAGGCCGAGGCCGTCCGCGTCCCCCAGGCGCGGGGCACCCTCGTCAAGCTCCCGAACGACGTCGACGAGAAGCTGTTGCCCTCACTCCTCACCCTCGCCGACGTCTACGGCACCGGCTACCACGCCGCCCACCAGGCTCGCATCACCCCGGGCGACTCGGTCACCGTCATCGGTGACGGAGCCGTCGGCCTCCTCGCCGTGCTGTCCGCCAAGCAACTCGGTGCCGAGCGCATCATCCTGATGGGCCGCCACAAGACCCGCACCGACCTCGGCCGCGCGTTCGGCGCCACCGACGTCATCGCCGAACGCGGCAACGAGGGGGTGGCGAAGGTCCGCGACCTCACCGGCGGCCACGGCACCCGAGCCGTCCTCGAAGCCGTCGGCCACATGCCCGCCTACGAGATGGCCGTCGGCGCCGTCCGCCCCGGCGGTGTCATCAGCCGCGTCGGCGTCCCCCAGTACGAAGACGCCCCCATCGGCTTCGGCAGCCTCTTCGGTCCCAACATCACCCTGACCGGCGGCCCGGCACCGGTCCGCGCCTACATCGACCGACTGCTCCCCGCCGTCCTGGACGGCACCGTCGACCCGGGCCGCGTCTTCGACCGCACGTTGGCGCTGGAGCAGACGCCCGACGGCTACCGCGCCATGGGCCAGCGCGAAGCCCTGAAGGTCCTCCTCACCCCGTGACGCTGCAGGACACCAGCGGGGACGAACCGAGTGACTTCGTTGCGCGATGAAGCATCAGCGACTTCGCCCCGCTCCTTGCGCCTCACGCCGACAACGCCGACGCACTCTCGCGCTGGATCGTCCAGGTCCGCGGCGCCGACCTGCCCCACCTGCATGCCTTCGCCCGAGGTCTGGAACGAGACCGCGACGCCGTGAACGCCGCCCTCACGCTTCCGTGCAGCAACGGCCCCACCGAGGGCGCCGCGTTGAAATGCGTCTACATGGCGCTGATGAGCCTGGACCCGACCGGCAAGGGCCGCCGCCGCTGGACGATGCGCTGGAAGGCACCCCTGAACGCCTTCCAGATCGCTTTCGATGGCCGCCTGACCCCCACCGGCCAGCGATAGCTCAACAACCAAGATCACCCGTTAAGTTGACGCACCCCCCTGCACCCGGCTGCCGCTGGCCATCGCGGGCCTCGTCGCGGCCGGCGCCGGCATCACCACCGTGGCCACCCACCACCCCACCTCCCCGGCCCGGGCCGTTCAGAAGGGCGGCAGCTGGCAGCCACAGAAGATCACAACCGCCGCATACACCCTGCAGCGGGAAGACGACGGCCGGGTCAGGGTCGCGATCAGCGACCCGGCGGGCAAGCTCCTCGACACCGGCCGACTCCAGCGCGACCTCAACCGCCTCGGCGTCCCGGCCGTCGTCTACGCCGGAGACCCCAGGTGCACCGACACGCCGACCAGCCCTGGCGATCACTCATCGAACAAGACGTGGGACATCGAACTGACGAAGGGCGGCAAGCCCGTTCTCTCCGTCCGACCCGACAGGATTCCCGCCGGACAGCACCTCCTGGTCGCCTTCCCTCTCCTTCGCACCGACCCCGACCGCGCCGCTTACGCCATCACGGCCGGCAGGATCGACGGAACCCCGCCCGCGTGCGTCCCCGCCTGGCCCAAGGGGTCTGCCAAGTGACGCGGCCCAGCAAAGCCCGGGATCGCCGACGTCATCCGCCGGACCGGGAGCCAGCCCATCCAGGCTTGATCGCCGATCTCGAGGACGACCACTACGCGACCACCGGCTGACGCCGACCCACCCCATCGGTCCCGTCGGCGGTTCGTCCACCGACCGGAAGCTGCCGGAACCGAGGAAGCTCTGGCCTGCGGCGGCTGGACTCGTCGTGGTGCCGGACGGGCGTCAGGGCTGAATGTTCTCCAGGTCCTGGAGGAGGCCGGGGTGTGTCGGCTGCCACCCGAGGGCAGCGCGGGTGCGAGCGCTGGAGGCAGGCTGGTCCATGGCGAAGACCGGGCCGAACGGGCCGAAATTCTCCTGCGGAACCTCTTCAACCGGCAGGCCCAGCCGTCGGCCGATGACTGTGGCGATGTCCCGTACCGTGTCTCCCTCGTCGCCGACGGCGTGCCAGGACGTCCCGGCCGGTGCCGACTCAAGGACCAGGCGGAACAGGACCGCCGCGTCGAGCGCGTGCACGGCCGGCCAGCGCTGGGTGCCGTCGCCCGGGTAGCCGGACACCCCGGTGCGGCGCGCCGCGTCGGCCAACAGGCCAGCGAATCCTCCCTGTCCCTTGTTGTGGACCGTGCGCGGCATGCGGACGGCCGTGCTGCGCAGACCGCGCGGGGCGAGGTCCAGCAGCGCCGTGACCGAACGGCCTCGACCGCCCACCGGCCCGTCGGTCGGCAGCGGGTCGGCCTCGGTGGAGGCGCGGCCGGGTACCCAGGGTGTGCCCGAGACCGTGACGATCGGACGGTCGGTCCCGATGAGTTCCTGCCCCAGCGCGGCGAGAGCCGCGCTCTCCTCGCCGATGGCCTGCGCGAGTGCGTCCGGACTGCTGTAGTCGCGTCCGAACGCCAGACTGATCACGCCGTCGCACTGCGCTGCGCCGGACCGCAGGACGTCGAGGTCCGCCAGGTCTCCTCGCAGCACCTTGGCGCCGGCCCTCTCAAGGGCCTGCGCGGAGTCGTCCGATCGGGCCAGTGCGAGAACGGTGTGGCCGTTGCCGAGCAGTTCGGCGACGACGGCGGAGCCGATGGTGCCGGTTCCGCCGGTGATGAAGACGTGCATGAGCTCTCCCTGAAAGTGATGGGACTGTTGTCCTATCACTGACCCTACATCGTGACGGGACCGTTGTCCCATCGCCTATCCTGGGCTCATGGCTAGATGGCAACCAGGGGCGTCCCAGCGACTCGTCGTCGCGGCCGTCGACCTGTTCACGGAGCAGGGGTACGACGCCACCACGGTGACGCAGATCGCCGAGCGCGCAGGCGTCACCAAGAGCACCTTCTTCCGGCACTTCTCCGACAAACGCGAGCTACTGGTCGCCGGCCAGGAGACGCTCAGCAGGCTGCTCGCCGACGGCATCACCGAGGCACCCGCGAGCGCCAGCCCGCTCCAAGCGGTGGCAGCCGGTCTCCAGCGCGCGTCGAGCGCCATGGGGCCGGCCAACCGCGAACTCGGCCCCCGCATCACAGCAGCCGTCGCGGCCAGCACCGAGCTTCAGGAGCGCGACGCCCTCAAGAGCGTCGGTCTCGCGGCCGCCATGACAGCCGCGCTCATCGCCCGCGGCGTCCCCGACCCGACCGCGCATCTCGCCGGAGAGCTGGGCGTCCTCGCGTTCAAGCAGGGCTACGCGCGGTGGTCCGAAAGCGATCGTGATGACTCGGAAGGGCTTGCGCCACACGCACTCACGGCCCTGGAAGACCTGCGTGCGGCAGCCGCGTCGCTGGGCTGACCGGTGCCGCTTGGCTGCCGTCGGCCGGGCCCCTGCCGGCGCCATGAGTGCCGGCAGGGGCCGTCGGCCACCGCAGCCGACGTCGTGTGCGAGCAGCTGACATGGGTGCCGGTCGGGACGCAGGGCTGCTTGTAGCGACTCCGCCTGCCGGTTCAGCTCTCCGGGACGAAGGCACGACGCTTCGGCCCCAGTCCGGCCACGGCCCCACCATCGCATGCGCCAATTCAGTCGGGAAGAATTTGGAAGGAGATTCTTGGGTCTGATGGCTTACCCAATCCGGAAACGGTGATGGGGACCAGAGCATGCCAGGAAACCGATGACCGGGCTTAGGTATCAGAGACGGGGCATCGAGGGACCCGCGTGACACGGTGAAAGCTGGATTGCCTGAACCCCAACTCCCAGGAGACTGAAGGTCGAGTCCGCCGGAAAGAGACCTGAAACCGGCGCCGCGCTCTGCGACGGCTTTGTGCCATGGCCGACGCAACTTCCGGAGCGCGGAGCGATGCTCAGCGAGGATATTCAAGGGAGATGCACGGCCGCGCCGGATTCGACCTCCTCCGCCACCGCATCCTCCTGCACTGACAGCTACCCACTGCCACCACCGACTACGGACCAGAGCCGTCTATGGGACACTCCCGAAAACGGATGGCGTCTGAGACCTGATTACTTGTCAGTAGAGTCGGCACGGGGTCAGCATTCGTCCGCCTAAAGCTGCCCGCAGACGCCCACGCTTTGGAACCACGGTCAGCTCCCGCGAACGTCGCAGGGCAGCATGACAAGCGCCGTTCCGGTGGGGACTGTGGCTGGTGGCCATGCGGAGGTAATGTCGGGGACGCTGGACAGTGATTCCGGCGTTTCCCCAGGTCAGCGCACCCTGCCGCGTGGTTTCAACGGCACGGCCGGCAGCTCGGGTGCGGGCAGAGGCCCGCCGTCGTAGCCCTTTACCTCCCCGAACCGGGACCCCTTCATCCAGTCCTCGCGAGCCTGCACGATCTCCTCATGGGAGCGGGCGACGAAGTTCCACCACATGATCAGCTCCTCCTCGAAAGGCTCGCCGCCCAGCAGCATGATCCCGGCGTCCGACTGGGCCCGCAGCGGCAGTTCGGACCGTCCGCAGCCGAGGTAGAGCATCGATCCCGGAAGGACCGGCACCCCGTCGACGAGTACCTCACCCGACATCGCCAGGACGCCGTACTCGAAGTCCGGTTCGAGTGGCAGACGGACTCCGGTGCCCCGTGCGAGGGCGAGGTCGGCGCCGACGATCGGGGTGTACGCCGTACCGGGGGAGCGGGAGCCGTCCAACTCGCCGAGGATGACCGTGGCGGTCAGTCCCGGGGCAGTGACCACCGGCAGCTCGGCGTGGAACTCGAACTCCGGCTCGGTGTGGCGGTGTTCGTCGGGGAGCGCCACCCACAGCTGGGCACCGTGCAGTAGGCGTGCGTGCGGTTTGGGGCTCTCCTCGGAGTGACTGATTGCCCGGCCGGAGGTCATCAAGCCCAACTGGCGGGGTCGGATGGTCTGCAGACTGCCCGTCGAGTCGCGGTGCAGCACCTCTCCCTGGTGCAGCCAGCTGACCGTCTGCAACCCCGTGTGCGGATGCGGCGGGACCTGCATGCCGGGCTCGTCGGCGATGTCGTCCGGGCCGTAGTGGTCGACGAAGGCCCAGGCGCCGATCATGCGGCGGCCGAGGTTCGGCAACAGGCGGCGTACCTCGGTCGACTCGCCCAGCCTTACCCGGCGGGGGCTCAGCAGTTCGCGGACGGGTTCGGCGACGACGAATCCGCGGCCACCGCAGACGCTGGGCACGGGTGCGCGGTCAAGGTTGCTCATGCTGCCCAACCTAGCGGTGCGGGTGCCGGGCAGGTGAGCGCGACGACCCGCGGGTTCCGTGGCCGGGGCCGGTCACCTGTGCCGAGGCCGGGCCGGCCGGGGTGACCGTCGGCGGGCGTCGGCGTAGCGGGCCACGCCGGCGGGGCCGGCCGATCCGAGCCGGAGCCGGGCGCCCGCGTGGTGGTGGGCCGGAGCGGAGACCCTCCCGGGAGTGGTTCAGAACTCCGGCGCCGACCGTGTACCGGGGGCAGCGGCGGATCTGCTCGCGCCGGACCGTGGCCGGGTACGGTCACGGCTGCGATGCGTATGGCGACGGGGCGGGCGCGGAAGGGACGAGGGGACTCGGGACCGGAGAGCGGGAGGCGGGGGTCGGCCGTGGGGGCCGGGCGGGCTCGGTCGGGCGGGTGGGTCCATCGCGAACGGTGAAGAAGACCAGTGCCGCCACGGCGGCCAGGACCAGCACGCCCACCACGGTCCGGTGCAGCAGGATCCGGCGCGTCAGCACCGCCCCGGTCGGTGGGCGCAGTGGTCGCAGGGTCGCCGGGCTGACGGAGTGCGCCCGCGCGGCCAGGGCGGCCCGCAGCCGCTCCTCCACCGGCGTTGCCGTGGTGCTGGTACCCGACTCGTTCATTGCAGCCCTTCGAGACGTCGGCCGAGCGCGACCAGCGCCCGACTGGCGGTGGACTTGACGGCGCCCCGCGACAGGCCGAGGGTCGCCGCGATCTCGGCCTCGGTCAGATGTGACCAGTAGCGCAGTACCAGCACCTCTCGCTGACGCCGGGTCAGGGTGTCCAGCGCCGCCAGCACTTCCCGGTGGTCCTCGTGGAGGAGAACGTCTTCTTCCGGAGCGGGTGCGTGTTCCTCGGGTGCTGGGGTGTGCGACCGCACGGTCCTGCGGCGGCGCAGCACCGAGCGGGCGGCGTTGATGACGCATGTCCTGAGGTACGCCTCCGGGTCGTCCAGTGAGGCGAGCCGGTGTCCGTGCCGCCGGAAGAGCGCGGTGAAGGCATCCTGCACGACGTCTTCGGCCGTGGGCACGTCGTCCACGAGCAGCACCGCGAGGCGCACCAGAGACAGTCGGCGGTGGTGGTACAACTCCTCGATCCCCGGGGGTGTTCCAGGGGTACTGCGGGGCTGAGTACGGTCGAGGTCCCCGGCGCTGGGCGCCGCCGGTGGTGCACCCGCACGGGTTCGGAGGAGGAAGCGGGCCCGCAGCGCCTGCGGGAACCGCCACCGGGGCGCCGGGCGTTGCGGGGGGACGGGGCGCTGCCAGGGTGGGGCCGCCGCCGGTGGTACGGCTGTGGTCATGGGTCTCCCGGGGCGGGTGCGGGGGGAGCGGGCGTGCAACGGCTCCCCCCGCGCACCGCCCGCCTCAGTGCTGCAGCGGAACCGGCGACGGCGCGGCGTGGTGGTGCGGGGCGGGTGCCGGATGCCCGGGCACGTGCCCGACGACGGTGGGTACGGGACTGGGGGCGACCGGCCCGGGTGTGGTCGGCACGGGCACCGGTGCGGGGGCGGTGGTGTGGTTGGTCGAGGCCGGTGCCGGGGACACGGTCGCTGTGTGGGGGGATGACGGCACGGGGGACGCGGTCGTCGTGTGGACCGGGGTCGGCACCGGGGTCGGCGCCGCTTGGCTGCCCGCCGCCCCTGAAGCGGGCGTGGGCGTCACGTCGGAGCGGGCCGTGGTGTGGCGGCCGTCCTGGGTCGTCTGGACCGCGTGGGCGGTCACGGCGCCTGCAACGGCCAGCGCGGCGCCTGCGGCGGAGATCCCGAGGGCGGTACGCAACCTGCGGGGCCGGCTGGGGTGGGGGATACGGTGTGCGGACATGACTTCCTTCGATTGGTCGGGGTCGGACAGGTGGTCGAGGTGGAGGCCTCCATCCCGACAGACGTCCGACCCCGGCCCAGGTTGCAGGTGTCGCGTGACGAAAGTTCTCCGCGTCTTCCGCCGTCCTCCGTCGACCTCCGTCGACCTCCGTCGACCTCTGCCGGTCGTCCCGGACCCGCCGGCATGACGGGTCTGACCCGCTGCTCCGCCCGTCCCCGGCCGGCGCTCGTGCAACCGTGCAGCGTGGGTTGCGCGTCCGTCCTCCCAGGGCCATGTCGCGCCCGGAAGCCCCCAGCGGACGTGCCCACCGCGCCGGCTCTCGGCGAGGGACGCGTCCGCGTCACACCGGCAGCAGCCGGGCGACCAGCGCGCCGAGCTGCCGGGCCGTACGGCACTCGTGCATCTCGACCAACTCGGCGTATGCCGGCGCGGCCGAGTCGCCGGTACCCCACCGGTCGCGCGGTTCCGGGTTCAGCCAGTACACGCGGCGCGCCCGCCGGGCGAGGTCACGGACCGCGGGCAGGTTCGGGTCGCTCATGTTCGTCCGGGCGTCCCCGAGGACGAACACCGTGCTGCGCGGGCCGACGGCAGCGCCGTACCGCTCGGTGAACTCGCCCAGTGCCACGCCGTAGTCGCTGCTGCCGTGCCAGCCGGTGAGCGTGGCCTCGGCGCGGATGCGGGCACTGAGCCCTTCGGGGTCGGCGCGGCCGTGGTCGAGCAGGCCCGTCACCTCGTCCAGCCGGTTGACGAAGGCGAACACACGAATCTTGCTGAACTGGTCGTGCAGCGCCTGCACCAGCAACATCGTGAAGTCCGAGAAGCCGGACACCGAGCCCGAGACGTCGCAGAGGAGTACCAGTTCGGGTCGGACCGGGCGGCGCCGACGCAACACCGGGCGCATCGGCACCCCGCCCGTGGACAATGAGGAGCGCAGGGTGCGGCGCAGATCGATCGTGCCGCGGGCGGCACGCCGGCGGCGCGCGGCGAGGCGCGTGGCCAGTTTGCGGGCGAGTGGCGACACCGTCCTACGCAGTTCGGCCAGCTGGTCCCGTCCCGCGGACAGGAAGTCCACCCGGTCGGCGGTCGGCCTGATGGCCCGTCGGGCGATCTCGTCCCGCCCCCGCCGCTCTGCGACCCGGCGGCGCGCTTCCGCCCCGACCATCCGTCGGAACGCCTCGATGCGGTGCCGGATCTCGTCGTCCAGCAGCCGGTCCGTGAAGGTCGCGCCGCTCCCGTCCCGGCTCCGGGCATCGGTGCGCACCCGGGCCAGCAGGGTCTGCGGGCGGAGCCGTTCGAGGGTCTGGTAAGCCGACCAGCCGTCCGAGTCCGGCGAACTTCCGTAACCGCCCAGGCCGTCGACTGCCTCGGCGGCCAGCCGGGCGAGCTGTGCCCGGTCGTCGGCGGTCAGTGCCTCGGCCAGCCGGTCGCGCAGCAGCTCCCGGTCCGCCGGATCGTGGTTCGTCCCGCCGGTCCTGTGCGGAAAGTACAGGTCGAAGATCGGGTCGAACACAGCCCGTTGAGCCGTGCTGTGCAGCAGCGTCGCGGCCAGACCCTCGCGCAGCAGTTCCCGGTCGGCGAGGCCCAGTGTTGCCACGGCTCGGGCCGCGTCCACGGTCTCCCCGGTGCCGATCCGCACGCCGTGTGTGCGCAGCGCCCCGACCAGGCCGGTGATTCGCTCGGTGAGAGCGGTCACAGCGCGCCCAGGTCACCCAGGTCGAGCTTGGCGGCCGCCTTCTGGATGTCGTCCTGGTGCTTGAGGATCACCCCGAGACTGTCCCGGACGACCGTCTCGTCCAGCGTGCCGGCGCCGAGGGCCAGCAGGGTGCGCGCCCAGTCGACGGTCTCGGCGACGGACGGCACCTTCCGCAGGTCCATCGCGCGCAGTGCCCCGATCACCCGGACCACCGATGCGGTCAGCGCCTCGCCGAGTTCCGGCACCTTCAGCCGTACGATCCGACGCTCCAACTCCTCCTCCGGGAAGCCGATGTGCAGGAACAGGCAGCGCCGGCGCAGCGCTTCGGATAGCTCCCGGCCGGCGTTGGAGGTGAGGACGACGAAGGGGCGGCGCGTCGCGGTGACCGTGCCCAGCTCCGGAACCGTGACCTGGAAGTCGCTGAGTACTTCGAGGAGCAATCCCTCCATCTCGACGTCGGCCTTGTCGGTCTCGTCGATGAGCAGCACCGTGGGCGCGTCGCCGCGGATGGCGGTGAGCAGTGGACGCGGGAGCAGGAACTCCTCGCTGAAGATGTCGGTCCGGGTCTCGTCCCAGCTCTCGTCGCGACCTGCGCTGATGCGCAGCAACTGCTTGGCGTGGTTCCACTCGTACAGGGCCCGGGACTCATCCACGCCCTCGTAGCACTGGAGCCGGACCAGCCTGGCCTCGGCCACTTGGGCGACGGCCTTGGCCAGCTCGGTCTTCCCCACCCCGGCCGGGCCCTCGACCAAGAGCGGTTTACCCAACTGGGCAGCCAGGAAGACGGTGGTGGCGACGGCGGGGGAGGCGAGATAGCCGGTCTCGGCGAGACGGGCGGAGACATCGTCGACGGATGTGAACAACGGGGCCTCCGGCAGGGTCGAGGAGCAGGGTCAGACTCCTATCTAAGCGCTTGTTCAGCACGCTGTCACCCGGCGATTCGTCACCCGGCGCTCTGGGACGACCGAAGCAGGTCGTCCCAGAGCGCCGGGTGACGGCAGGACGTGGGGACGTGCACACGGCCCGTCTCCTGCGGCCCTCGGCGGGCGGGACGGGCTTGTCCGTCGAGGGCCGCAAGAGCAGGGCTTGATCGTCTGCGGGGCGGCGACACGGCGGCGTGGTGTCGGAGTGGCGGCCGGCGTCTTCTCAGCCGAGCAGGACGACGTCCAGCTTGCGTGGTCCGTGGACGCCCTCCACCCGGTTCAGCTCGATGTCGCTGGTGGCCGATGGGCCGGAGATCCAGGTTGAGGGACGGGCCGGGTCGAGGCGTTCGAGGGCCTGTGGGACGGAGGCGACGACCTGGTCCGGGACCCGGACGACACAGATGTGGTGGTCCGGAATGAGTGAGATGCGGCGCCGGCCCTGACCGGGGGAGCCGTCCAGGACGAGGGTGCCGGTCTCGGCGATCGCCAGGGTGCAACCGGTCACCACGCTGTCCACCCGGTCCAGTTCGTGTGCCGTGCTCGTCGCCCGGTCGGCGAGCCGGACGGGGTCGGCGGCGGACAACCATGCCGGTGGTAGCCCGGATGGAACCAGTACCTCTTGTGTGCCGTGCTCCGCCAGCAGCCGCATGACGAGATCCGGAAGCTGTTCCGCGTCGCAGCGGTGCACGATCGCTCGGTAGTCCGTCAGGTTCTCCGCGAGTAGTTGCACCGTCTGCTCGGTGCTCCGTTCTCCGTGCGCGCGCAGATAGTTTCGGGGCACGGCCTCGGTAGAGGTCCTGCCGTCCGGCACCACATCGGTGAGCGCTCGCCGCACCCGACCCAGAATCCGTTCCCTGCTGCTCACCCGGTGCCTTCCTTCCCGCCGTGCGTGCGCTGCCACCAGTCCCGGAAGGGCTCCACCGGCACGGCCGGGAGATCCCGGGTGCCACTCCACGCCCGGCCCGGTCCCGGCAGCGTGCGCGGATGCAGCCGACGGGTGCCAGAGGCCAGGCGCTGCCCGGCACGGAGGGCGCCGGGACGGGTGAAGGCCCAGCGTGCCGCCCGCATGGCCGCTCGTTCGGCCGCGTGCCCTTTGGCGGGCTTGAGTACGACCCTGTTTCCCTCCCGCACCGCGGGTCCGCCCTCCACCACCCGTTCCCGCAGGTGCACCAGCACCTCGGGGATGTCGATGGCGACCGGACAGACGTCGTAGCACGCACCGCACAGGGAGGACGCGTAGGGCAGGGAGGCATCGATCGCGCTCGCCGTGCCCCGTAGTTGCGGGCTGAGGATGGCTCCGATCGGGCCTGGGTAGACCGAGCCGTAGGCGTGCCCGCCCGCCCGCTCGTACACCGGGCAGACGTTCAGGCAGGCCGAACAGCGGATGCAGCGCAGGGCCTGGCGGCCGACCCGGTCGGCGAGGGTGTCGGTGCGGCCGTTGTCGAGTAGGACGAGATGGAAGGTGCGGGGGCCGTCGCCGTCTGTGGTGCCAGTCCACATGCTCGTGTACGGGTTCATGCGTTCGGCGGTGGCGGAGCGGGGGAGTGTCTGGAGGAAGACCTCCAGGTCCCGCCAGGCCGGTACCACCTTCTCAATGCCCACGACCGAGATCAGCGTCTGTGGCAGGGTCAGGCACATCCGGCCGTTCCCCTCGGACTCTACGACGACCAGGGTGCCGGTCTCGGCGACCATGAAGTTGGCGCCGGAGATGCCGACCTTGGCCCGCAGGAACTTCTCCCGCAGATGCCGGCGGGCCGCCTCGGCGAGTTCGGCGGGCGCGTCGGTCAGCCCCTCGGGAGCGGGCCTTCCCCACCGGCCCATCTCGGTGCGGAAGATGTCCCGGATCTCCCCCCGGTTGCGGTGGATGGCCGGAACCAGAATGTGCGAGGGGCGGTCCTTACCCAACTGCACGATCAACTCGGCGAGATCGGTCTCGTAGGCACGGATGCCCTCTGCCGCGAGGGCTTCGTTGAGCCCGATCTCCTGGGTGGCCATCGACTTGACCTTGACCACCTCCGACTCTCCGGTCTCCTGGACCAGGCGGGTCACGATCCGGTTGGCCTCTTCGGCGTCGAGGGCCCAGTGGACCGTCCCACCGGCCGCCGTGACCGACTCCTCCAACTGCACGAGATACCGGTCGAGGTGACGCAGCGTGTGCTCCTTGATCCGCATACCTGCCGTCCTGAGCGCCGCCCAGTCGGACAACTCGGCCACCGCCTGGGCTCGTTTGGCGCGAATGGTGTGCGTGGCGTGCCGTAGATTGCCGCGCAGGGTTGCGTCACGGACGGCTCGGCTCGCTGCTTCCGGAAAAGCCGGCATGCCCACGAACGTTCCGCTCATACCGCCGGGTCCTCCTCCGCGCTCGCCAGGATCTCCGCGATGTGCACCGGTCGCATGTCCGACTGCAACCGGCTCATCGTCCCGCCGAGGTGCATCAGACAGGAGTTGTCGGCGGCGCACAGCACGTCCGCGCCCGTCGACTCAGCACTTCGCACTTTGTCCGCGCCCATGGCCGCAGACAGCTCGGCGTTCTTCAGCGCGAACGTGCCGCCGAACCCACAACACTCCTCGGCTCCGGGTAGTTCGACCAGCTCCAGGCCTCTGACCGCCTGAAGAAGCCTGCGGGGCCGGTCGGCCAACCCCAGACCGCGCAGTCCGTGGCAGGTCGGGTGGTAGGTGACCTTGTGCGGGTAGCAGGCGCCCACGTCCGTCACGCCCAGCACGTCCACCAGGAACTCCGTCAGCTCGAACGTCTTGGGCACCACCGGCGCCAGGGCTCGCGTGAGCGCGTCTCCGCGCCCCTCGGCGGCTGCCCGTTCACCCATCCGCGGATACAGCTCCCGCACCATCGCCCCGCACGATCCGGAGGGCGTCACGATTGCCTCGTACGCGCCGAAGACATCGGAGAAGTGCCAGGCGAGCGGCTCCGCCTGATGCCGGTAGCCGGTGTTGTAGTGTGCCTGTCCGCAACACGTCTGGGTCATTGGGAAGTCGACCTCTACGCCCAGCCTGGTGAGCAGTTTCACCACGGCGCGGCCGGTATCCGGATAGAGCGTGTCGTTGACACAGGTCAGGAACAGGCCGACACGCATCGGGGCTCCTCGGGGTCGGTCATCGGACGAGTGCAGGGTAGTAGGCGTACACCGTCGGGGGGATAGCACGCTCACTGCGTGGCGGGCCGGACACCGGTGCACCGGAGACGGCCGGTGCTGCGGCGGGGCGCCCTCCCAGCAGCCGGGCCGCTGATCCGTGATCCGGACTCCCGGGGCTCGGCGGTGCACACTGGTGTGCTGAACTGGAATGCGTCCGTCGTCGCAGCCGTCCCGGGAGACCCGTTGAGCCGCAGCTACCGCCAGCCCGGCGTCGTCCTCACCGACCGCCACTTCACCGTGCCCCTCGACCACGACGACCCGGACGGCGAGACCATCGAGTTGTACGCCCGTGAGGCGGTCGCGAGCGACAGGGCCGGGCAAGAGTTGCCCTGGCTGCTGTACCTCCAGGGTGGTCCCGGGTTCGGGGCGAATCGTTTCATCGGACGCCAGGCCTGGCTCGACCGGGCACTGAAGGACTATCGGGTCCTCCTCCTCGACCAGCGCGGCACCGGCCGTTCCTCACCGGCCACCAGGCAGACGCTCCCCCTGCGCGGCGGTCCTGCCGAGCAGGCTGACCACCTCACCCGCTTCCGCGCCGACTCGATCGTCCGCGACTGCGAGACCATCCGCCCCGTTGTCACCGGCGGTGCCCCGTGGACCGTACTCGGTCAGAGCTTCGGCGGCTTCTGCACGGTGTCGTACCTTTCCCTCGCCCCCGAGGGCCTGGAGAGCGCGGTGATCACCGGCGGCTTGCCCTCTCTGCACGCCCAGGCCGACGACGTCTACCGCGCGGCCTATCCGCGCACAGAGCGCAAGGTCGTCGCGCACTACGCCCGCTACCCGCAGGACGTCGAGCGGGCGCGTCGTATCGCCGAACACCTCCTCTCCCACGACGTCGTGCTCCCCAACGGCTACCGCTTCACGGTGGAAGCCTTCCAGTCCCTCGGCCTGATGCTCGGCACGAGCGACGGCAGCCACCGCCTGCACCACCTCCTGGAGGACGCCTTCGTGCGTACCGCGGACGGCATCGACCTGTCCGACGCCTTCCAGGAGCAGGTTCAGGCCCTGCTGTCGTACGCCGGCCACCCCCTCTACGCGCTCGTTCACGAGGCGATCTACGCCCAGGACGCCCGGCCCACAGCCTGGGCCGCCGAACGCGTCCGCGCTGAGTTCCCGCAGTTCGACGCATCGAAGGCGGTCAAGGGCGACGCCCCGGTCCTCTTCACCGGAGAAACGGTCCACCCCTGGCTGTTCGACAACGACCCGGCCTTGCGCCCCCTGCGCGAGACGGCCGGCCTGCTCGCCGCCCGCACTGACTGGCGCCCGCTGTACGACCCGGCCCGCCTCGCCGTCAACGAGGTCCAGGTCGTCGCGGCCGTCTACCACGACGACATGTACGTCGACACCACCCACTCCCTGGAGACGGCCCGGGCGATCCGCGGCCTGCGCACCTGGGTCACCGACGAGTTCGAGCACGACGGCCTGCGCGCGGGCGCGCCCCGCGTGTTGGATCGGCTGCTGGCGATGGCACGCGATGAAGCGTGAGGCATGAACACGCCTGGTCGGACCAGCGGCATCGGCGCTGGTCGGCGGACGTCACGGGGGACAGCCTTCGTGGCCGTCCTGGCCGACGCGATGCGGAAGGTCGGATCGACCGGATGATGGTGAGCGCGATGCGCAGCCGCGTGGATACTCTGGGCGTCCAGCGCCACCAGGGTCTCCTCCAATCGGCGGCTCCGCCCGGCCCGGCCGCCAGTGACTGATGATCAGCGAACTCAGCGTGGCGTCGAGGGCGCTGCTCCCGCGCCCGGCCGCGGAGAGGAAGCGCCGTGGACGGTCCTGGGTCTCGCTGACCGAAGTGCTGGATTCGAGCATCTGCTTGCCGGCGTCGGCTGCGAAGGCAAGGAGGACCACGATGTCGGCCCGTGGGGTGGGGGATCGATGCCTGAGGAGTCGTCTGAATTCTCCGCCCATGGCGATTTCGTCCGGCGTCGTCGTGAACCCGGCTGCCCGGGCCGGACGCCGGATACGGGCCCGGGCGCCGCCTTGATGCCGGAGCGCACGGCCCGGATGCCGCGCAGCGGTGATGGCCCCTCTCCTGCTCCGCCCGTGGCGGACGACGGCCCGGTTAATCCGCAACCGGACTCAAGCCAAGAATGTGAACGGTTCCCGCGGTCGGAACTCGGCGGAGACCTCTCCGGCCAGCCCGTCCCGGGCCCTGTCGACCGCCATCGCCTCGGCTTCGGAAGCCAGATCCACCTTGTCCGGGTCCACCCACATCACCGACGGCTCGACCGTCGACTCGAAGTGGTAGCGCTTGGCGTCGTGATCGGCGATCGCGCGCCACAACGTGGAGACGTTGGGGCGATCGGGATCCTCCAGGCCCAACGGCACGCCGATCGCCCGCATCTGGGAGAACACCGACGCCACCGTCATCCTCCGGTCCTCGTACTCCGGAGAGCTCTTGAGGTTGTAGTTCAACCGAACGAACCGGTCCGCGCCGCTGATCGTTCCCGGCAGCATGCGGTTCCCGCCGATCAGGTCCCAGTACACGTTCAGGGCGAGTTGCTGGTCGTACACCGGCGAGTTCGTCATCACCCGGTACCCCGGACCGTGGTGGATGACGCCGCAGCAATGGCTCCAGCCTCCGAAAGCCCGCACGTCCCTACTGATTGGTAGCCCACCGACCGGGTTCCCGCTAGGATTCGGGTAAGCGATCGCTTAGTCGCTGGTGGGGTCTGCTCACCGCAGCGGCCGGGAGAAGGGGCCAGAACCGTGCCGGTCATCGATGCGTGGATGCAGCATCCGACCTTGCGCCACTCCAATCACGAGATGTTCGAGTCCTTGCGGAGATGGACCGGGCGCGGGCTCCTGGAGGAGGCACTGCCGGTGGAACTGACGGTGGCCGCGTTGAGGGCAGCGGACGTGGAGATCGGCCTGTCGGCTGCCTGGTATGGGCCGCAGGGTGCGCTGATCAGCAACGATGAGGTGGCCGGGTTCGTCGCCGAGGCGGGCGGCCGGCTGCGCGGGGTGGCGGGCGCCGACCTGGCCCGGCCCATGGAGGCAGTGCGGGAGCTACGGCGGGCTGTTCAGGAGCTGGGGTTCGTGGCCCTGCGGGTGGTGCCGTGGCTGTGGGAGCTGCCGCCCACCGACCGGCTGTACTACCCGCTGTACACGGAATGCGTCGAGCTCGGTGTCCCCTTCTGTACCCAGGTCGGGCATACCGGCCCACGCAAACCGTCGGAGACCGGGCGGCCGATCCCCTACATCGACCAGGTAGCGCTGGATTTCCCGGAGTTGACCATCGTCTGCGGGCACATCGGCTACCCGTGGACGACGGAGATGATCGCGGTCGCGGACAAACACGAGAACGTCTACATCGACACCAGTGCCTACACCGCCCGCCGCTACCCGGCCGCACTCGTGGACTACCTGCGCGGCCGGGGCCGCCGCAAAGTCCTCTTCGGCACGAACTACCCGATGATCAGCCCCGCCCAGGCCCTGGAACACCTGGACCGACTGGAACTCGACGAGGAAGCACGCGAGCTCTTCCTGTCCGGCAACGCTCGCCGCGTCTTCGCCCTGTAGGCCCGGGCTCAGCGCCTACTGTTCCCGGGCGCGGGAAGGGCAGTGACTCCGGTGATCGCCTCCGGGAGGGCGGACACACTTCCGTACGTTCTCCGCCTTCCTGCGTGGGGACTTCGCCATCAGCATGAGCAGGATCGCCCCGCCTTCGCCGAGGTGGGTGAGGCCGGTGTGTCGCCACTCGTGCAGGTCCCAGCCCGTGCCGCTCGCGCCACCCGGAGCCGTGTGCTCGTCCAGCAGCATCCGGGCGTGCCCGTACGAGAGCCGGGCACGCCCGGTGTCCGGGCAGAGGGCGCGCGGGCCGGCGACCTTGCCGGGGCCGCACCCTCCAACCGGCCGCGCACCGCAGCAACTCCCGAGCCTCCCCACAACCAGCCAACTACTACACGGCCATGACGACACGAGCGCCCAGGAGAGCACTACTAGTCTGCCGCCCATGACCGAGCCGAATACCACCGAGCTCCAGCCCCTGCCCGACGACTGGCAGCGCGCCCTGGCCGTGGTGGCCCACCCCGACGACCTGGAGTACGGCTGCTCGGCAGCCGTCGCCGCTTGGACCGACGCCGGCCGTGAGGTCGCCTATGTACTGGCGACGAGCGGCGAGGCCGGAATCGACACCCTGGACCCCGCCACGTGCGGCCGGCTGCGCGAGCGCGAACAACGGGCCAGCGCGGCCGTGGTCGGCGTCACCGCCGTGGAGTTCCTCGGCCATCGGGACGGCGTGATCGAGTACGGCCCTGCACTGCGACGGGACATCGCCGCCGCCATCCGTCGACACCGACCCGAACTCGTCATCACCCTCAACCACCGCGACACCTGGGGTGGTGTCGCCTGGAACACCCCGGACCACGTCGCCGTCGGTCGTGCCACCCTGGACGCGGCCTCGGACGCCGGCAACCGCTGGATCTTCCCGGAACTCGCCGAGCAGGGACTTCAGTCGTGGAACGGTGTCCGCTGGGTCGCCGTCGCCGGTTCCAGCCGCCCCACCCACGCCGTCGACGCCAGACCCGGCCTGGAGCGTGCGGTGTACTCACTGCTCGAACACCGTACCTACATCGAGGCGTTGACCGACCAGGATCCCGAAGCTTACGCCCGTGCCTTCCTGACCTCGAACGCGGAGGCCACCGGGGAACGGTTCGGCGGCACGCCGGCGGTGGCCTTCGAACTGTTCAGCAGGTAGCCCTGTGACGGGCGGACGCACCGGGTCGGCCCTGTCCCGGGGCATACGAGGGGACCCGGCCGCCGGGTCAGCCGTCCGCCCGGTGCGCCGGACAGGGGGAGGTCGATCCGGGGACGTCGTCCGGCACCGTGACGGGTGCGACCGCTCCGGCGGTAGGCCGGTGACCGGTCGGCCCGGGGACCTCCTCCCGTGCGGGTTCGGGCACCGGCTGCCTGGCCGGCGCGGCGGGCCGACGCTCCAGGTGCAGTCGCAGCCCCGCCGGCATCACGGTCAGCCGCTCGGTGACGCACAGCCGGTAGGTCGGGTCGGCCCGCACGTCGTAGCGACGCAGCAGCAGGCCGAGGATGAGGGTCGCCTCGTGGAGGGCGAACTGGCGGCCGATGCACGCCCGTGCCCCGGTGCCGAACGGCTTGAAGGCGTGTGGCGGCCGGGCGCGTACGGCGGCCGCGTCGAACCGGTCCGGGGCGAACTGCTCGGCGTCATCCCCCCACACCTCTGGATCCCGGTGGAGCATCGGAGTCAGTACCAGCGCCCACGCCCCCCGGCGCATCGGATGCTCCTCGGCGAGCACCGTGTCGTGCCGGGCCTCGCGTGCGAAGGCCGGAGCGGTCGGCCACAGCCGCAGTGACTCGTCCAGCACCCGGCGGAGGTAGCGCAGCTTGGCGACCTGGCCGTAGCCGGGCTGCGGGTCGGTGCCCCAGACGCGGTCCACCTCCGCGCGGGCCCGGGCGGCGACTTCCGGGTGCCGGGCCAGGTAGTACAGGGCGAAGGAGAGTGCACCCGAGGTCGTCTCGTGGCCTGCCACCAGGAATGTGATCACCTGCTTGCGGACGTTCTCGGCGGACAGTTTCTCGCCGGTCTCCGGGTGGGCCGTCTCCAGCATGCGGTCCAGCAGGTCCCCACTGCCGCCGCCCGACCGGCGCCGGGCCGCGACCAACTCGTCCACCGTGCGATCCAGGCAGGCCACGTCGGCCGCGTTGCGCCGGGCGGCGGCGCGCAGCAACAGCGGGGCCAGAGGGGCGGGCACGCTGTTCAGTCGCTGGGCGTAGGTGAGCGTGCCGACCATCGCGGTGACGAAGGGGTGCTGGCGGTCCCGCTCGAAGGAACCGAAATCGTGTCCGAAACCGGTCCGTGCGATCGTCTCCAGGGTCAGTTTGGTCATGTCCCCAGGAACGTCCACCGTGCGCCCGGCCGCCGTCTGACGGTCCCAGTGGTCGGTCAGCCTGCTGGCGACCGCCAGCATCATCACGTGGTAGCCCTCCATGGCCTCCCGGCTGAAGCCGGGAGCCAGGACGTCGTGTGCCAACTGCCAGTTCGGTTCGTGGTTGTAGGCGGTGAACAGCCCGTCCCCGGCCACCGGCCGCAGGTTGGCGACCCCCAACCCGACGTGCTTGGCGAATCGTGAGTCGTCGGCGAGGTCGGCGACGAACCGTGCCCCCGACACGAACACGAACTCCTTGCCGAAGGCCCGGCGGCGGAAGACCGGGCCCAGTTCGCGTGCGTAGCGCATGGAGTCCTGCAGCGGCCGGCGCCGGTCGGCGCCGAGCACATCGCCCAGCAGCGGCAGCCGGCGCGGCGGGTGGGGTATGCGGTGCAACTCGGGCCAGCCGTGCTCGGCGCTCCGGAAACCCTTCGCCAGCCCAGTATCCGTCGTCTCCGCCATGACGCGATCTCCCTTGATCCAGCGGGCCGTTGAACCTGTTTCGGGCGTGTTGTACGTGAGTTCAATAGTGGTTTCAGTGTGGGCCGCCGGCTGAAGCGGCGTCAAGTAAGGTGACGCCATGCCCGCGAACCAGGGGGAGCGTGCCCGGCGCAGACTCAGCACCGAGGAGCGTCGTGAGCAGTTGTTGTCGGTCGGCGCGCGACTGTTCTCGGAGAGCCCCTACGACGACGTGTGGATCGAGCAGGTCGCCGAGATCGCCGGGGTTTCCCGCGGGCTGCTGTACCACTACTTCCCGACCAAGCGGGACTTCTTCGCCGCGGTCGTCGAGCGGGAGAGCGAGCGGATGCTGCGCCTGACGGCAGCCGTGCCGGGAGTGCCGGTCCGCGAACAGCTCGCGGCGGGCATCGACACCTATCTCGCCTACGCCCACGCCCACGCCCACGGCTTCCGTGCCTTCCACCGGGCCGACGCGGCCGGTGACCAGGCCGTGCGCCGGGTCTACCGGCGGGCGTTGGCCGCCCAGGAACAGCAGATCCTGGCGGCGTTGGCGGCGGACCCCGAGTTCGGGTCCTGCGAGGGAGCGCCGCAGGTGCGTCTGGCCGTGCGTGGCTGGCTCGCCTTCACCACCGCCGTCTGCCTGGAGTGGCTGCGGGAGGGGGAACCGACCCGGGAGCAGGTGCGGGACCTGTGTGCCCGGGCACTGCTGGGCGTCATCGCCTGATGCGTGAACGGATTCGCGTCCAAGGTCGAGCAGCCCGATCCGCCTTCGATCTACCGACCAACCGGGCGAGGCTCGGGCCTCCGGACTACCGACCCCTGCCGTAATTCCTGGCCGGGCGTTGCGCTCTCTTCGCACGGCGTCGTGCGGGGGCGTGGTTGGCGTGCAGCCCACCCTTCGATAAGTTAGGCAAGGCTTACCTAATGGGAAGGGGTCTTGGTATGGGTGACACGCAGGACTGGACGGCCGTACCCGGTGTGGCCGAACGGGCAAGATCGGTGCTGGCCGCCGCGTGGTCTTGCGTGGTGACCGCGGACGGTGTCCGTGAGGAGCACGTCGGCGCGCACACCATGACCGCCGAGGGTGCGGTACGCCTGGCGGTGCCCGATGACAGCTCCCTGTTCGCGGTGGCCCTGTGCGCCCCGCGTCAGGAGCCTTCCGCCGTGCTGGAGTTCGCCGACGTGGCGCCCGTCCCGGTGTGCAACCGGATCCGTGCCCGGCTCCGGCTCGCCGGCCGGCTCGTCCCGGCCGGCCGTGCCGTCCTCTTCCGGCCCGCCCGGGTGGTCCTGCGGCAGTCGTCCGGGGCCGAACTCGTCGACCTCGACGAGTTCGCCGCCGCTCGGCCCGACCCCCTCACCGATGTCGAGCCCCGGCTGCTCACCCACCTCGCCGACGCTCACCCGGATGCCGTCGAGTGGCTCACCCGTCTGGTGCGGCCGGAGAGCCTGCACGCCGCCACTCGGGTGGTGCCCCTCGCCGTCGACCGGCACGGGCTGACTCTGCGCATCGAACGCACCCGCGCCCACGGCGACGTCCGGCTGCCTTTCCACGCGCCCGCCGACGACATCGCCCAGCTCACCGAGCGGATGCACGTCCTGCTGGGGCAGGCGAACGCCGCCACCTGCCCCAGTGCGCTGCAGTGGCAGCGCGCCGACGGCGACGGGTGAGACGAACGGTTCGCCGGCCGGGCACGCGGTCCGCTGCGGTCCGGGTCCGCGCGGTCCGGCGAGCGCTCTACCACTCCCCGTCCTCCACAGGCTCGCCTGGCGCGTCCTTCAGCGGTGTCACCTGGTCGGGGGACGGCGGCTGCCACGGGTCCGGATCGGCTCCCAGCCAGTCGCCGACCGGTTTGACCGGCTGGAGGGTTTCCGCGGGGGCGAGGTCAGCGGCGTCCGCGTCGTAGTAGTCGTACCAGGGCAGTCCCGCTCGTGTGTACGCCGCCCGGTCCACCGGCGACGACGGGGGAGCCTCGCCGGTGATCCGTCGCCAGTCCGGAGGCGTGACCAGGTGCACGAACACGCGTCCGGCGGGCTCCTCGGACCAGTCCGAGAGCGGCCGGTCATCCCGGTAGACCTCCTGCCGCATCGAACCACCGACGCCGAGGCCCATCGCGGCGGCACGGCGCCTGGGCGCCGCGCCCCCCGCCGGGGGACGTGGGGAGGCGTCGGGGGCGGACGCCATCATCGGCATGGCCGCCCCGTACAAGCCCCCCTGCGCCGTCGAGCGCTCCCGCTCGCGGCGCTCCCGCTCGCGGCGCCGCAACTCTGCCAGGACGTCCTTCCTGAGCGGGAACGACCGCAACTGGACCCCGCCCCACACCTCCTCGCCGGTGACCTGCCCCTCCACCGTCGCGCCCAGGCCGAGGGGTACGGCGACGAACTGGCGGACTGTGCCCTTGCCGGAGTTGATGCCGTCCAGCCACGGCTGGCGGGGCAGCACCACGTAGTTCTGCGGATTCTGGGAGAGCCGGTCGCTCCAAGGCTCGCCCGACACCGCGCACACCTTCCCCACCCCGACCTGCAGCGCGGCCGGCTCCGACGTACCAGCGAAACTCAGCCACATGGCCTCGCGGAGGTACATCGGTAGCATCACGCCACCGCGCGTCCGCCACTCCTCAGGGACCGTGTCGCCGTAGTCCGCGACCCGCCGGACCGGGAACTCGCCCAGGCCCGGCGGCAGCGGATGCGTCCCCGTCTCGGGCAGGCGCAGCGTGCGGATGAACCGCACCGCCACCCCACCCGGTAGCCGCAGTGTGTTCCCGTCGATCCGTGCCCCGACGCCGGTCATCCGTGTACCCCCTTGTGTCCCGCGCCGGTACCGTCCCGGCGCCTGCCTCACCGAGAACGCCCGCCGAGGCCGGTACGGTTCCGCCACAGCTCCTCCTGGACGCCGAGGCGCTCGCGCAGCCGGGTCATCCGCGGCAGCTTCGCCCGCTGCTCCCGGGAGACCCGGTCCAGTTCCTCCAGCAGGCGCCGGGTGCGGTGCTCGGTGTTCAGCTCGTCGATGATCCGGGTCGTTTCGGCCAGCGCAGCCCCCAGCAACTGCCAGTTCGCCCAGTCCTCGCGGATCTCCTCCTGCAGCAGTCCGGCCAGCCGGTCCCGGGTACTGGCGGCCGTGTGCAGTTCGGCTGTGAGCCGCGCCTCCGCCGACTCGGCGTTCTCGCTCAGGGGGGTGGTCACCAGGACGGCGAAGCTGACCACCGCGTCGGCGATCTCCGACAGCAACTGCGCCACGGTCGAGCCGACCCGGGGTGGGAACAGCTCCTCGGAACCGCGGGCCTTGGCCAGGTCCGTGAACGAGCGGGCGAGTACCCGCAGGACCACCGTGCAGATCTCCAGGGTATCCAGGCCGGTGCGCAGTACCACCCGGTGCAGCAGCCCCTCCTTGACGCGCGGGTTGAGCCGCAGACTGTCCTCGGCCTGCCGCAGCGCGGCGTCCACCTGGGTGATGTCGTGGTCCAGCCGGCGGGCTTCGTGCAGTCGCTCGGCCGCCTGCTCCCAGGGAGTGCGGCCCGCCGCCTCCTCTCCCATCCGCAGCATCAACTGCCGCACCCGGCGGGCCAGGTCCTCGATCGACCGACCCGCCTCGTCCACCCACACCGGGGGCGGGAGCAGCAGATTGCAGGCAGTCCCGACCACCGCGCCGATCAGCGTCTCCACGATCCGCGCCCATGCGGTGAACCCGACGGTGGTCACGCCGAGCACCAGCATGGCGCTGATCGCCACTTCGGCAACGTACTCGTCAACCCGCACCAGGTGGCCCACGGTCAGCGAGGCCACGATCAGCAGGGCGAGGCTCCACCAGGTCAGCCCCACCAGCCCGCTGAAGGCGACGGCCACCAGCACGCCTGCCACCACCGAGTTCACGCGGCGGATGCCGTTGGTGAGCGTGGCGTAGAAGGTCACCTGGACGACCAGCAGCGCGGTCAGCGGCGCGGTGAGCGGGGCCGGCTCGGGGCTCAGCCGGAGCGCGATGACGTAGGCGATCGTCGCCGCCGTGGCCGACCGCAGCGTCTGGACGACCACCGGTTCCCGGCGACGCCCCAGCAGGCGCAGCAGTCCAGCGGTCCACTTTCGTACGTCGTGCATCCCATGGCCTGTTCCCGTTCCCCGCGTGCGCCGAACGTGGCCGACCGGGGATTGCGCCCGCCGGCATGGGACCGCGCGGCGTCGCCGCCGCCAACCGCCCACGGATGCTGTGCGACACCGAGGTGCCCGAGGCGGTGCGGCCGGCCTTCGCCCGCGCGGTTTCGTCGCTCCACGGGGCTGTTCGCTCCGCCATCCGGCCGAGCACCGCTTGCTGCACGGCACCCTGCCGGTCCGGGCCGTGCCGCTCTTGGGCGTACGGCCGGAGGCTCGTCCGGTCAGACGTACAGCTTGTCGATGAACACCGACAGATTGCCCGTGGCGCGGGCGAGTTGTTCCTCCAGGGTCAGGCTCTCCTCGAACCGGGTGCCGGACTCCGGCACCTTCTTGCCCCTCAGGTACAAGGAGCATGCCAGGTCGGTGCACATGTACACGCCGATCGAATTGCCCTCGCGCCCCGCCGCCCCTGCCTTCCGCGCGGTCATCAGCGAGACCCCGCCACCGGGATGTGTGGTCAGGCACACCGAGCACATGCTGCGGTGGAGGAATCCCCGCGGTGAGGCCGAGGAGCGGAGGGCGACGCCGACGAGCCCGTCCTCCCGTTCGATGACCAGATAGCTTCGGTCGGGCGCTCCGGGGTCTCGCCAGCCGAGGAAGTCCAGGTCCGTCCAGGGGCATGCACGGAGATCGCGTGGGAGGGCCAGCCGCTTCGCCTCCCCCTTGGAGCAGTTGACGAACGAGTTGCGGATGTCATGCTCGGTGAGCGATCTCATGGGGGCGTCCTTCCGGGTGCTCCGCCGCCGTGGGCCTAGAGGCTCTAGGTTCTTACCTAGCCTAGGTAGGCAGTGGGGTGGGGGCCAATGGATTTCCGGGACGGTCTCGGTCACGCGCCCGGTCATGCCGCGGACCCCGGCGGTCCACGCGCCCAGCCCCGCCCCAAGCTTCCGGGCGCGTCGCCGTCCTCCTCGACGCCGAGGTGTCAGGGCTCCCTCTGCTGCATCCCGCCGCCTTCGGCCGTTCATCCGCCTGCGGCTACTCCGCCTCCCCGACCGGCGTCGCCCCTTCCGGCTTCGCCACCCTGGCCTGCGGCGGCCACACCCCGGGCAGCAGCACTCCCAACGCGTATGCGCGGGCGACCAGTTCGGTGCGGTTGGCCGCGTCCCAGCGGGCCGAGAGCCGTCGCAGGTGGTAATTCACGCCGTCTGTGGAGAGCCCCAGCTCGCGGGCTGCGCGGGCTGTGGTGGCGCCTGCGGCCAGCAGAGCCAGCACCCGCCCCTCCACAGGCGTGACCGCCGTCTGTCGAGGCTCCTGCCTGGCCGCGTGCTGCCTGCGGACCCGTAACATCACGAGCAGGGTCGGCGTCTCCTCCACACTGTCGCTCACGGGGTCGGCCGTCAGCTCTCCGTACCGCTCGGCCCCGCTGGGCGCCCGCCAGCGCACCGACACCTGGTAACGGGAACGGCGGCGCATGCGCAGCGCCTCGACGATCCGCTCCACCTGGGCGACCTGCTCAGGGCGGAACAGGTCCAGCACCTCCCGGCCCCGCAGCCGGCCCGGTGTCGTGCCGGTCTCCGCGGCCATCGCGGGATTGGCCAGCAGCACCGTGCCGTAGGCATCGCACACCGCGACCGGCACCGACACCCGGTCGAACAGTGTCAGTGCACGGTTGCGCCACACCACCGCGTCGACTTTCCCGCCTTCCACGGCACCTCCCGCTGCGTCGAGACGTCGCCCTCGTCCAGGACGAACTCATCCAAGCCCATCCGGGCCCGTCCGGACCCACCAGGCTCAGGCACGCCCCAGGGGCGAAGACCCGGAGGGCGACAGAGGTCGTGGTGCCGGCTCGTGGCCGTGGGTCACTGGTCCGGGCGGGGCGCAAGGCCTGCGGCTGGTTGTCCGCTGCACGATCGTGTAGTGCCGCGACCCGCAGGCGCCCGGCTCCTCCACCACCCTGGAACGAAGCACTCTGTTACGGCGAAAGGCAGTTGTCGCGTCATGTCCCCCACCGCACTGCAGTCCGGTCCGGCCGGCACGCCGCCCGGCATACCCGTGGTCGACATCACCGCCACCGGACCTGGCCGCACTCCCATCCAGCAGGTCATGAAGCTGATGCGCGCCCACGGACCGGTGCTCGTGCGCAGGCTGTACGGACGGGACGTGACCTTCATCTCCGACGCGGACCTGGTGGCCGACCTGGCCGACGAGGAGCGGTTCGCCAAACACATCGGACCCGCGCTGGAGAACGTGCGCGCCTTCACCGCCGACGGCCTGTTCACGGCGTACAACGACGAGCCCAACTGGGCCAAGGCGCACGACATCCTGATGCCCGCCTTCGCGCTTGGCTCGATGCGCACCTATCACCCCGCGATGGTCACGGTGGTCCGGCGGCTCGTCGCTTCGTGGGACCGAGCGGCGTGCACCGGGCAACCCGTTGACGTGCCCGGTGACATGACCCGAATGACCCTCGACACCATCGGACTGGCCGGGTTCGGCTATGACTTCGGCTCCTTCGCACGAGACGAGCCACATCCTTTCGTGGAGTCGATGGTCCGCTGCCTGGAGTGGAGCATGACCCGTATGGGGCGCGCCCCGGGCACGGACCACACGACGGCCGACAGGGCCTTCCGGAGGGACGCCGACTACCTCGCCGCGGTGGTGGACGAAGTCATCGCCTCGCGCGTCGGTGCCGGCTCGTACGGAGCCGATGACCTGCTCGGGCTGATGCTCGGCGCGTCGCACCCCGCCGACGGCACCACCCTGGACCCGGCCAACATCCGCAACCAGGTGATCACCTTCCTGATCGCCGGCCATGAGACGACCTCCGGCGCGGTGTCCTTCGCCCTCTACTACCTCGCCAAGAACCCGGCCGTGCTCCGGTTGGTGCAGCGCGAGGTCGACGCGCTGTGGGGGGATACCCCCGACCCGGAACCGGCGTACGACGACATCGGCCGCCTCACCTACACCCGCCAAGTCCTCAACGAGGCGCTGCGGCTGTGGCCGACGGCTGCCGCCTTCAGCCGGCACGCCCGTGTGGACACCCTGCTGGGCGGCCGACTCCCGCTGCGCGCCGGGCAGGCCGTCACCGTGCTCACCCCGATGCTCCACCGGCAGCCCTTGTGGGGCGACAATCCCGAGCAGTTCGACCCCGAGCGGTTCACCCGGCAGGCGGAGTCCGCCCGCCCGGTGCATGCCTTCAAGCCCTTCGGCACCGGCGAACGCGCCTGCATCGGGCGCCAGTTCGCGCTGCATGAGGCGACCATGCTGCTCGCCACGCTGGTCCACCGCTACCGGCTGCACGACCACGCCGACTACCAGCTCACGGTGAAGGAGACCCTCACCCTCAAACCCGAGGGCCTTACGCTCACGCTCACCCCGCGCACCCCTGTCGATCGCGTCCACGTCCCGCTCCCCGGCACCCCCTTCGCGTCAACTGGTGCCGGCCCGGCCCCGGATACCCTTCCGGCACGGGTGCGCCCCGGGACCCGTGCCCTTTTCCTGCACGGCAGCAACTACGGCACCTGCCGTGCCTTCGCCGCGCAACTCGCCGACGAGGCAGCCGCGGCCGGCTGCGCCACCGAGGTCGCCGCCCTCAACGCGTACGCCGGTGGACTGCCGACCGACCGGCCCGTGGTCATCACCGCAGCCTCCTACAACGGCCGTCCCACGGACGATGCCAACGCCTTCACCGCCTGGCTCGACGGCACCCCCGACCTGACCGGTGTCAGTTATGCCGTCCTGGGCATCGGTGACCGCAATTGGGCCGCCACCTACCAGCAGGTCCCCACCCGCATCGACGCCCGTCTCGCCGAACTCGGCGCCGCCCGCCTGACGGACCGCGCTGCCGCCGATGCGTCTGGCGATCTCGGCGGCACCGTGGCGGAGTTCACGACCAGACTGTGCACCTCCCTGCTCCAGCGGTACGGCGACCCGGATGCCACGCCCGACGCTCCGGCCGAGTCCGTCCACGCCTATGAGGTCCGCACGCTGAGCGGCGGCCCGCTGGACCGTGCCGCCGAGCGGCACGGTCTCGTCCCGATGACGGTCACCGAGGCGTACGACCTGACCGCGCCGGGACATCCCCGGACCAAGCGGTTCGTGCGCTTGGCCCTGCCCGAGGGCGTGTCCTACCGCACCGGCGACCACCTGGCCGTGCTGCCCGTCAATGCCCCGGCCCTGGTGGAGCGTGCGGTCACCGCCCTGGGCCTCGACCCCGACGTCGTCCTGGACATCCGGGGCACCCGGCCGCGCCGTGACGGTCTCGCCGTGGACCGGCCCCTGACGGTGCGCCAACTACTGACTCATCACGTGGAGTTGCAGCAGCGTCCGGGCGTACGGCAGCTGTCGCGGCTCGCCGAGGTCAATCCCTGCCCACCGGAGCAGACCGCCCTGGCCGCGCTGACCGGTGACGATCCGCGTACCCTGGTGGAACTCGCCGAGGACCACCCCGCCCTGCGGGGCGCCCTCGGCTGGCCGCTCCTGCTCGACCTGCTGGCCCCGCTGAGGCCCCGGCACTACTCGATCTCCTCCTCACCGGCCGCTCATCCGTCTCACGTGGACCTCATGGTCTCGGTGCTCGACGCACCCGCCCGCTCCGGCAAAGGCCGTTACCGGGGCACCGGCTCCGGGTACCTGGCCTCGCTCCGGCCCGGCGACACCGTGTACGCCCGGGTCCAGCCGTGCCGCGAGGCCTTCCGGACCGACGGCACGGCGCCCGTCGTGATGGTCGCCGCGGGCACCGGGCTCGCGCCGTTCCGCGGTGCCGTCGCCGACCGCTTGGTGGCCCGTGCCGCAGGTGCTGAACTGCCGCCTGCCCTGCTGTACTTCGGCTGCGATGCTCCCGACGCCGACTTTCTGCACGCCGGGGAACTGAAGGCCGCCGAGGCGGCCGGTGCGGTCGCGCTGCGCACGGCCTTCAGCGCCGCCCCGGAGAACGGCGCCGCCTTCGTGCAGCACCGCATCGCCGCGGAGGCGGCGGAGGTCTGGCCGCTGCTGACCGCCGGGGCCCGGGTCTACGTATGCGGCGACGGCGCCCGCATGGCCCCCGGGGTCCGTGCGGCGTTCCGCGCCCTGTACCGGGAACGCACAGGTGCCGACGAGGCGGCTGCCCGGCATTGGCTCGACGCCCTGGTGGCGGACGGCCGCTACGTCGAGGACGTGTACGCGGCGGGCTGACCCGCGGGCCGGAACACGCGGGTGCGGGCCGGCGCCGCCGCTGAACGGCCGTGGGGTACCCCTCGTTGAGCGGAGTCCGCTCAGCCGGCCTTCCGCCCGCGCATCGGCTCGGTGTCCATACCGGCGCCCGTCCGCAGGCCGTCCAGGAACTCCTGCAGCACCTCGGTCGCCGTCCGCCGCGGGTGCCAGCCCAGTTCATCGTGGGCCCTGGCGCAGCCCAGCAGGGGCAGGTGCAGCACCGCGTCGAACAAGTGCGGGGAGGCCGGCAGCAGATGAAGCCCCCAGGCGGCGGCGATGGCCGACCGGGCCGCCGTCTGCGGCAGCCGCACCGGACGCGTGCCCAGCAGCTCGGCGAGCACACCGGCGTCGAGCGGCGGATCGGCGGCCAGGTTGAACGGGCCCCGGGCGCTGTCCGCGTGCACCGCGAGCCGGTAGGCCTCGGCGGCGTCGTCCGTGTGCAGCGCTTGCACCCGCAGGCCCGGGACGTCCGGTAGGAACGGCAGCAGTTCGGGCCGGACCAACGGCCCGGGCAGGAAGCGCCCGCCGAAGATCCGGCGTTGCTCGCTCGCCGACTCCCGCTTGAACAGGAAGGCCGGCCGCATGCGGACCACCCGCACCTCGGGATGATCCCGCTCGAACACATCCAGTGTGCGCTCCAGGTACGCCTTCTCCCGGCAGTACGCGGCGGCTGGCCAGCCGTGAGTGGGCCAGGACTCGTCCACCTTGCGGTCCTTCGGCCCGGGCGAATACGCGCCCGCTGAAGACGCGTGCACCAGCACCGGAACGCCGGTCGCTGCGACAGCCTCGAACACCCGGATGCTGCCGAGCACATTGGTGCGCCATGTGGCGGCTGGATCATGCGTCGGTTGGAAGGCCCAGGCCAGATGGACCACGGCGTCGGCGCCCTCGAACCGCTCCGTGAGGTTCGCTTGTTCCGAGGCCAGGTCGACCGCGGCCCACTCGGTCCCCGGCGGTGACCACTCGGGCGTCCGCCGGGCCAGACCGCAGATCGACGTGATCCCCGGATCCTCCGAGAGCAGGCCCACCACGCTCGTCCCCACATTGCCGGTGGCGCCCGTCACGACCACCTTGCTGCCCGCTGAGCTGTTCACCTTCGGCTCCTTCCGTCCTCACGGCGGAGGCTGCGAGACCGGCCGGGTACCCGAGCAGCGCTTGCGCACACCCGGTGGGACGGGAGGGAGGTGCCCGTGCGCGTGCCGCATGACGCGAGAGGTAATCGACCGGTGGGTACGTGCGCGGAACGATCGGGGTCGGAGGGAACAGCGGACGGACCCGGTCCGCCGGACCCCGGACGGACCCCGCGAGGAGGAGGCCCCATGCCGTACTACGAGAGCCCCGTCGACGGTACCCGCCTGCACTACGTCGACCACGGCCCCGCCACCGGCCCCGTCGCCGTCTTCGTCGCCAGCGCGTATCTGGGACAGGAGATGTGGGAGTACCAGATGCTGCCGCTTGCGGAGGCCGGCTACCGCTGCGTTGCCCTGGACCGACGGGGCCACGGGCGGTCCGACGACGTCTGGGCGGGCTACGATCTCGACACCCTCGCCGCCGACGTGCACGGCCTCCTGGACCACCTGGACCTGCGCGAAGTCACCCTGGTCGGGCACTCCGTCGGTACCGCGGAGGCGGTGCGGTGTGTGACCCGGCACGGCACCGGGCGTGTGGCGCGCCTCGCCCTGGTCTCCGGCGTCAGCCCGGGACTGGTCCGCTCGCCGGGGTTGCCGGACGGTGTGGATCCTGCGCTGATCGACGCCGACGACCAGGCGTTCCGACGGGACCGCGCGGCGTACTTCGAGGCCTCGGCCGACGACTTCTTCGCCGTCCACCTGCCCGGCAACGAGGTGTCCCCGGCCTACGCCCGTTATCTGATCGGTCGCTGTCTCAGTGCCAGTCCGCGCGCCGCACACGGGATCCGGGCCCTGATCGCGGATCTCGACCTCACCGAGGAGCTGCCGGGTCTGAGCCTGCCGGTGCTCGTCGTACACGGCACGCACGATGCCTCCGCGCCCCTGGCCCGCACCGGGGAACGCGTGGCCCGTCTCGTGCCGGACGCCACCCTCAAGGTGTACGAGTACGGCGGTCACGGCATGTTCGTGACCCACGCGGATCTGCTCACGGCGGATCTGCGGGACTTCCTCGGCGGCGGGCCCGCCCGGAACACCGCGCCGGCCGGGTCCGCGACGGTTCCGCGGCGGGGCTAGCCGCTCACTTCGGCGAACCGGTGCCCTGCCCGGCAGCCGTCACGCGGGCAGGCACGCGACCTCCCCGCGGCCCGTCCAGGTGGATCAGCGCTCGCAGCCCGGTACCAGGGACGGTGGCGAGCAGCGCGTTCGCCTCGGGGCAGACGACCGGGCGCTCACCCGGCCGGGCGAACACCGGGACGTCGTGTGTTCCGCCACGCCGGCAGCGGCCCGGGAGCCGTTGCTCGATGGGCTGGACGCCTGCGCGGATGAGCCATCGGACCACCGTGCGTTTTACGCTGAATTGCATGACCGAACAAGCAGCTCCGCACATCTCCCGTCCGCGGATCCTGGTACTCGGTGTTTCCCCGGGCAGGCCCGGTGAGCCGCCTTTCCGCGTCGTGGAGATCGACGGTCAGGTGATCGGCGAGGCCAGGACCGTCACCGACGTACTGGAGGTCGCCGCCTCCCACGGCATCACCGTCCACGACATGGACGATCCGGACGTGATCCGCTGGGTCGGCGGGGACAAGTACACCTGGACGCTGCACTGAGCTATGGACCGGACGGCGGCCCGCTGCTGGACGGAGCAGTCCGGGCCGCCGGACCGGAAACCGGCGCCGTGATGCCCGGGATCAGGCGGGACGGCCTGGCTCGGGACACCTCAGGGCCCGGTCCGGGGCGCCGCGGCACGCCCGGACACGGTGCTGTCCTGCGCCAAGGCGGCGTCCGGCGTCGGATGCGGGGGCAGCAGCCGAGCCAGGCCGGTCACCCGGAAGACACGCAGGGTCAACGGGTGGGTACACACCAGATGGAGTCGACCGCCGTGCTCCAGTACCCGGGCACGGGCCCGATAGAGGAGCCGTAGCCCGGAACAGTCGAAGAACTCGACCAGCCGCAGGTCGATCACGACCCGGGCGCCGGTGTGCCGGGTGACCCGGTCCAGGACGGGAGCGATCTCCGCCGCCGCGGCGATGTCGATCTCGCCCCGGAACTCAAGCACCGTGTGCCCACGGTAGCCATACACACGCAGATGCCGGGTGTGCGGAGAGGGCTCGTCTCGCACGACGGCATCACCTCCCACCCGCGCCCGGACATCGGTTTCCCGACCGTCAAGTTACCCTCGATGGGAGGAATTTGAGCATGTTCGATTGACATATGTCTTCGAGTTTGGCTTGCATTCGTGCGAATGCCGTGGCACGGGCCCGGTGGGGCAGACCGTGCCCACCGACTGGTTCTGGTCAGTCCACCAGGAGGACCAGCTTGCCCGTCGTCCGACCCGTGTCGCCCAGCTCGTGCGCCTTCGCCGCGTCGGAGAGCGCGAACGCACCGGCGATCGTCGCCCTCAGCTTCCCGGATTCCGCCAGCTCCGCGACCGCTCGCATCCCGGCCCGGTCGGCGTCCACCAGCATGCGCACCGCCCGCACCCCCCGTCGCTCGGCCTCCGTGTAGAGCTCCGCGGAACCCGCCGGCAGGATCGATACCAGGACTCCGCCGGGTCGCAGCACCCGCAGGGACCGCACGGAGGTGTCGCCGCCGAGAGTGTCCAGGACGACGTCCACGTCCCGCACCGCCTCGGTGACGTCGGTGGTCCGGTAGTCAACCGGCTCGTCCACGCCGACCTCCCGGAGGAAGTCGTGCTTGCCCGCGCTCGCCGTCCCGATCACGTACGCACCGCGTGCCTTGGCGATCTGCACGGCCACATGTCCGACTCCGCCGGCCGCCGCATGGATCAGGACCCGCTGCCCGGGGCGCACGTCGGCGTGTTCGGTCAGCGCCTGCCAGGCGGTCAGGGACACCAGCGGCAACGCGCCCGCCTGAGTGTGGTCGACCGAGGCGGGTTTGTGTGTCAGGGCACGGGCCGGCGCGGTGACGTACTCGGCGTGCGAGCCGTGGCCGAAGGGATAGGGGAGCATGCCGAAGACCTCGTCCCCGGGCCGGAAGGCGGCCACGCCGGTCCCGACCGCGGTGACTTCACCGGACACGTCCCAGCCCAGGACGAACGGCGGCGCGCCCAGGAACCCGCCGGTGGCACGGTGCTTCCAGTCGGTGGGGTTCACCCCGGCGGCCCGCACCCGGACCAGCACTTCGTTCGGGCGGGGTTCCGGCCGCTCCATCCGGATCTCCCTCAGTACCTCGGGTCCGCCGAGGACGTCCTGACTGATGGCTCGCATCGTGTTTGCATCGTTCATGGTCATCCAGCGTGCCAGGGTCCATCGTTCCGGGAAATGGCACGAAGGCCAATGTCCGATAGGATCGTGCCATGCGTGGCACGCGAACTCCGGAACGCGTCGTCGTCCTGGCTCTCGACGGCGTCTATCCCTTCGAGCTGGGCATCCCCAGCCGTGTCTTCGGCGCCGCCGACGGGCACTACGAGGTGCTGACCTGCACAGTCGACGGCCGTCCGGTGCGTACCGAGTCCGACTTCACCGTCGGTGTCGCGCACGGGCCCGAGATTCTCAAGACGGCCGACACGGTGGTGGTCGCCTCCATGCCGCCCGACCGCATCCCCGCCGAACTGCCCGACGAGGTCGCCACCGCACTCGCCTCCATCCGCCCGGGCGCTCGGATCGTCTCCATTTGCACGGCCGCCTTCGTGCTTGCCGCAGCGGGACTGCTCGACGGCCGCAGGGCGACCACGCACTGGCAGGTCGCCGACCTGTTCCGCCGCCGCTTCCCCCAGGTCGACCTCGACCCGGACGTCCTCTTCGTCACCGACGGTCGCATCCTGACCTCGGCCGGCGCCGCCTCCGGCGTCGACGTCTGCCTGCACATCGTGCGCACCGACCACGGCAGCGAACTGGCCAACACGGTTGCTCGCCGCTGTGTCGTACCTCCGTTCCGGGACGGCGGTCAGGCCCAGTACATCGACCAGCCGGTTCCCGCCGACGGCGCCACGGGCACCGCCGCCACCCGCGACTGGGCACTGGAGCACCTGAGCGAACCGCTCACCCTCATGGACCTCGCCGAGCACGCCCGGATGAGTCGGCGTACTTTCGTCCGCCGTTTCAACGCAGAGGTCGGGCTCAGCCCTGGCCGCTGGCTGATCCAGCAGCGTGTGGTCCGTGCCCGGCATCTGCTGGAGTCCAGCGACCTGCCCGTGGACCGGATCGCCACCGAGGTCGGCTTCGCCACCGGAGCCTCGCTGCGGCAGCACCTGCACACTGCGATCGGCGTGTCCCCGCAGGCGTACCGGCGGACGTTCCGGCAGGTCCGCTGAACGCTCCGGCCCGTGCTGGTGTGCGGGCAGTGCACTCCCGTGCCCGGCGGACTGCGCCGGGCCGGTTCCAGCCCCAACGGCGCCGCACGGACCTACGCTCCCGGGAACCCCGGCAGCAGCAGTCGCCCGGCGAGGTCGTCCACTTCGTACGGGGTCGACGCATCCGGCGGCATCTCCGGCCCGGCTGCCCCGGACCTGCCTCCCTCGGCCCCAAGCCCGTCCGGGTGAAACCCGGGCGCCCACCGGTCCCCTGCGGTCACACTGGGCGTCATCCGCAATCACCCGTGAGCGCCGATGCCAGGAGGCCGCAGAACATGACCGCAGCGCCCGCCCGCACCGCCGAACAGCGTAAGAAGGAGACCCTTCACCGGCTGGAGCACGACGTCGACGCCTGGGTCGCCACCGCGGCCCCCGAGGGGGGCGCCCCCTACCTCGTACCGCTGTCGTTCCTCTGGGACGGCACGACCCTGTTGTTGGCCACCGTCGCCGACAGCCCCACCGGCCGGAACCTGTCGGTCACCGGCAGGGTCCGCCTGGGTATCGGCCCGACTCGGGACGTCGTCATCCTGGAGGGCACCGTCGGGGCGGTGACCCCCGAGGAACTGCCCGAGGAGGAAGCCGAACTGTTCGCTGCCAAGACCGGCTTCGACCCTCGTCGGCTCGCCACCCGCTATCTGTACTTCAGGGTGTTCCCGCGGAGCATCCAGGCCTGGCGCGAGGAGAACGAGCTGCGGGGGCGGGACCTGATGCGCGACGGGCGGTGGCTGCTGGATGAGTGACCCGGTGATGCGGGAGTGAAGTCGAGCGCCGGGTGGGGCCCGACGGCTGGTTCAGTGCCCGCTGTCCTTGACCGCCACCGGCCATGAGCCCGTCGACCGGGCGATGGCCTTGGCGCCCGCCCGGTCCGCGGCGCTGCGCACCACCGCGAAGATCGCGCCCTGGACAGCGGCCGCCAGGAGGATCTCTCCCCAGCCACGGTCCGGGTCCAGGGCATCCGGCGCGTCCTCCTCGTGCCGGATCGCCGTCCACGCCTTGCGGAAGGCCAGACCGGCCAGCGCACCGCTCACCCAGCTGAGCAAGAATCCCACCGGCTGGTAGACGAGCGGGAGCTTTTTCTTCTTCTGCTTTGCCTTGGCCATGCCTGAGTCCTTCCTTGTCAAGCGCCCCTCATGCGGACTCCCCCCGCGCGGCCACCCGTTCGCCGGCGTACCGGCCCCGGCAGGCGTACCGTCGGCGAACGGTCACCCGTCCGGCTCCGGATGATGGTGCCGGCCCGGCCGAGAGCCGGGCCGAGGGGTGCTCCGGGGCGACGGCGGACCGGATCGACCCGGGCGGGCGTGATGAGCATCCCGACGTCCGCTGCGATGAGGGTGCCATCAGCCGGATACCGCCGTCCGGCAGGCCGGACGGCGTGCGGTTCCAGCCGCCCCCAAAAAACCGCCAATGCGCGCCCCTGCCGTCGGTCTCGCCCGGGTGACCGGAGGCCGAGAGACGGTCGTCCCGGGCGAGGCAGGCTGGTCTGCGGGCGCGCGGCGAGCAACGGCCCCGCCACGACGGGCCGGACTCCAGGGATCGCGGCGGGGCCTGACGCACCAGCGACCGTCCGGAAGTCGTTTCACACCTTCCAGGAGCGGGTTCCGCCGGAACGGGAGGGGGTCCCGGTCCAGATCAGTTTCAGCCGAGGCGTTCCAGTACGAAAATCGGGATTTCCCGTGACGTCTTGCGCTGGTAGTCGGCGTACGGCGGGTACGCGGCGACCGCCCGTCGCCACCACTCGGCCTTCTCGGCGCCGGTGACCTCACGGGCCCTCATGTCGCGCTTGACCGGGCCGTCCTGCAGCTCGACGTGTGGATCGGCCGCGACGTTGAAGTACCAGACCGGATGCTTGGGCGCCCCGGCCTGGGAGGCGACCACCGCGTACGCACCGCCGTGCTCCACCCGCATCAACGGCGTCTTGCGGATCTTCCCGCTCTTCGCGCCCCGGGTGGTGAGGATGATCACCGGCAGACCGGTGTCGCGCAGTGTCGTCCCCTTCGTCCCGCCGGAACTCTCGTACAGCTCGACCTGTTCACGCACCCACTGCGTCGGGCTGGGCTCGTACTCGCCCTCAAGAGGCATGGAATCGGTCCCCTTTCGTCAGTTCAACGGCTGTCTGTCACCAGTGTCCAACATGGGTGACCGTACGGATCATTCGTACCGCGTGCCCCTTCGGTCGCCCAGGGGGCGGCCATCCGGGTGACGGCGGGCGCCGTGCCGCAGCGGCATGTCCACGCACCGGACGACGCGCGCAGGTGAAAGCCGTGGCCTCCCGGTGGCGGGGAACCGGCCGCCCGGGCTGGCCGGATCCCGTCCCCACGGTCAGCGCTCTTCGGCCGGATCACACAGATCGCGGAAGTGGCCGAACTTACCGTCGCCGTATAGGTGCCTTGGGCATCTAATGAAGATCGGTACGACGCACATCTTCGTCTGCGAGGTTTTTCCATGACGGAACTGACGGACACCACCGGCCCGGCGGCCCCGGCCGAACCCGTCGCCTTCCCCCAGGACCGCACCTGCCCCTATCACCCGCCCACCGGATACGACTCGTTGCGCGACGGACCAGCTCTCTGCCGTGTGACCCTGTACGACGGCCGTGAAGTGTGGCTGGTCACCGCGCACGCCACCGCACGCGCCCTGCTCGCCGACCCCCGCCTGTCCAGTGACCGTGGTCGGTCCGGCTTCCCCGCGCCAACGGTCCGCCTCGCGGCCGTCCGCAACAGCAGGGTGGCCCTGCTCGGATCGGACGACCCCGAGCACCACCGGCAGCGACGGATGGTCATTCCGTCGTTCACCGTCAGGCGCGCGGCAGAACTACGGCCTTGGATCCAGCGGATCGTGGATGGGCTGCTCGATACGATGGTCGCCCAAGGGGCGTCGGCCGAGCTGGTTTCCGCCTTCGCGCTGCCCGTCCCGTCCATGGTGATCTGCGGCCTGCTCGGAGTGCCGTACGCCGACCATGAGTTCTTCGAAGATCAGTCCCGCAGGCTGCTGCGCGGCCCGACGGTCGCCGACACCCTGGAGGCCCGGGACCGGCTGGAGGAATACCTCGGTGGTCTCGTCGACGAGAAGACAGGGAGGGCAGAGAAGGGGAAAGAGGGGGTGGAGACGGAGAGTGGTGAGGGCATCCTCGACGACCTCGCCCGTCGGCAGCTCCGCGACGGCACAATGGATCGCACGGAACTCGTGTCGCTCGCCCTCCTCTTGCTGGTCGCGGGCCATGAAACGACCGCTAACATGATCTCCCTCGGCACCTTCACGCTGCTGCAGCATCCCGAGCGGCTGGCCGAACTGCGCACCGCCCCAGAGCTGCTGCCCGCCGCCGTCGACGAGCTGATGCGGATGCTGTCCATCGCGGACGGACTTCGGCGCGTCGCGCTGGTGGACATCGACGTCGCGGGTACCACGATCCGGGCTGGTGAGGGCGTGCTCTTCGCGACCTCGGTGATCAACCGTGACGACGCCCTGTATGAGGAGCCTGACACCCTAGATCTCCACCGTCCCGTCCGCCATCATGTGGCGTTCGGCTTCGGCATCCATCAGTGCCTGGGGCAGAACCTGGCCCGTGCGGAACTGGAGATCGCCCTCGGCACCCTGTTCACACGCCTGCCCGGCCTGCGGTTGGCCGTCCCGGCCGAGGAGATTCCCTGCAAACCGGGCGACACGATCCAGGGGATGCTGGAACTCCCCGTGACCTGGTAGGAGGGTCTGCTCATGCATATCGACATCGACAAGAGCGTCTGCATCGGTGCGGGGCAGTGCGCACTGGCCGCTCCGGGTGTCTTCACCCAGGACGATGACGGCTACAGCACGGTGCTCCCGGGCCGCGAGGACGGTGCGGGTGACCCGATGGTCCGTGAGGCGGCCCGCGCCTGCCCGGTGAGTGCGATCAGTGTGACGTAGGGGCCCGGCTGAGTGGACACGCGAGGGTGGCCGTTACCTGCCTCGCGCCGTTTCCAGGACCGCCTCCCGTGAGCTGTCGTCACACCTGCTACGCCGGTTACGGCCTTGTGGCTCGAGAGACACGTCAGGGCACGGCGTCCGCCGCGGGCGGGCCGGGACGGCCGTTGGGCGAGCACGGTCCGAGGACCGGGTGGGAGACGTCTCTGGGGGTGGGAGGCACCACGGCGGCCCGGTGCCGCTCCGCCGGGCCGTGGACCGGGGTCCTGCTGGGCCGTCGCTCCGGCTTCAGTAAGGTTCGGCGATGACCTCACAGTCCTCGAAGCCCTTCCTGTACGTGGTCGTCTGCGCGGCCGGGATCGCCGCGGGCGTCGGCGAGTTGGTTGCCGCCGCCCAGGAGCAGCAGTGGGAGGTCGGTGTCATCGCCACTCCGGTTGCCATGGGTGGGTTCTTCGACGTCGAGGCCGTCGAGTCCATGACCGGCAGGCCCGTACGGTCCGCCTGGCGTTCCCCGGCCGACCCCCGACCGTTCCCGCCGCCGGATGCCGTGGCGGTGGCACCCGCGACCTTCAACACCCTCAACAAGTGGGCGGGCGGCCTCGCCGACACCCTCGCCGTCGGCACTCTGTGCGAGGCCGCGGGCCTGGGTGTGCCGATCGCCGTCCTGCCCTGCGTGAACGACGCGCTGGCCGCCCATCCTGCCTACCAGGACAGCCTGATACGGCTGCGGGGCATGGGGGTCCGCTTCGGCGAGCCGTACTCCGGCGGGACTCAGCGGGGTGCCTCGCGCAAGGAGTTCGCCTGGGGGCATGCACTGGAGCTGTTGGAACGGCGCTAACGGCAGGTCAGCGTCGGCCCCGCCAGCATGCCCCCGGTGTACAGGTCCTGACTTTTCGGCATCCAGTAGCCGAGTTTGGACACCACGGTGGAGCACTTCGCCCCGACGGTGATCTGGACCGTGACCTTCTCCGGGTGTCCGGGCTGCAGTTCGGTCAGCGTGCAGTCCAGTGAGTGCGGTAGCCGGCTCTTCACCGGGTACCGGCCGACCAGCGGGTTGATGCAGCGGGCGTCGGCCGTGCTGATCCGCATGCCGCTCCCCTCCTCGCCGATGAGCCCGAGCCGCGCGCTGCCGTCTCCCTCGTCGCTGTCCCGGCGGATCGTGTAGGTCAGCGTGGTGGTGGTGTTGCGGCGCAGCATCCTGTGGTCGACGGCGATGGCGTGGGAGGCCGTCGCCTTCGGCGCGGTCAGGGACAGCGTGGTCCGCACCGTGCCCTGCAGGTCGACGCCCGCGGGCGTCGACCGCACATGCACGGTGGCGGTGATGTCGTACGTTCCCGGGCCCGGGTATGCGAGTGAAGCGGGGAGTGTCCCGGTGCCCAGGGGCTTGCCCGCGCGTCGCGCCGTCCAGGTGCCGTCGGTGCGGCAGGTGTACCGGATCCGGATGCCGGCGCGTTGGCAGGTCGCCGGGGCTGAGAGGGCCAGGCGCGGACCCCCGCTGCTCGCGCACAGGTTGACCAGGGCCTGTTGCCCGTGCTCTCCGCGCAGTGTGCCGGCGACCGCGCACACCGTGGCCGGGTCCTCGGGTGCCGGGGCCGGCGCGGAGGCGGGCTGCCCCCAGGCGGGTGTGACGAGGGCCAGCGGCAGCACCGCCGACCCGGCAAGGAATCTGAGGGTGGAGGGACGCGTCGGCACCGTGTTGCCTCCCGGCCTGCCGGACCGGCCGTACGCCGGTCGTCTGCCCCGAGGATGGGCCGACGATACGACCGTCGGTCGGTTCCCACGCCGCACGGTCACCTGGGGGCAGCACGTCGTCCACCCTGTCGGTCCCGGCCTCGGAGGTCTGGCCACGATGACGGGGCCCGCCCGGGCAGTGGCTGCGTCATCGTCCGCGTGCCCGGCGGAGTCGGGGTCTAGGACGGCGGCGGGCGGTGCCCCTCCAGGAATGCGTCGACGACGGCCTCCGGGGAGAGCCCGGACATGTCCGTGCCGGCCCCGCTGCGATCCCACAGCCCCGCGGCGATCAGCGGGGACAGCAGGAACACCACCTTCTGCAGCGGATCGCCGGGGCTGACGTGCCCTCGTTCCTGGTGCATCGCGATGATCCGTGCCGCGTCCTGCAGGTTCGGCAGGAGGGCGGAGAGGGCGTTGCGCAACTCTGGGTGACGGGGGATCTCAGTCAACAGGGTCAGGACGGCACCGCCATAGGCGCGGTTCGTCATCTCGTACGCGTGGACGATCGCGGCGAGATCCGTCCGCACGTCGCCCCCTGCGGCCACCTGGCCGAAGGGCGATGCCGAGAGGCAGTGGAGCAGTGCCGCCTCGACCAGTGCCGCTTTGCTGCCGTAGCGGCGGTACAGGGTCACTTCGCTCACGCCCGCTCTCGCGGCAATCTCCTGGGTCGTGGCGGCGCCGTAGCCACGCTCCGCGAACACCTGGACTACAACCTCGAAGAGATTGTCGACGTTCACAACCTTGGGCATCTGTCTCCGGACCTCACACGGACGGGATCGTTCAGTCGCTTTATTGTAAGTGGTCACTTGCAATAAACCTGAGAGGGTCATTACCTTGGATGTCGTCTCCGGGGTGTCCGGAGCGGTCATATGAGGTGGTCTGCCCGCTGTGGTGGCAACCCGGACAGGGGTGTGCGAATGACTCAGAGCGGCGTGCGGCGGAGCGGGACCGAGAGCGCTGCACCCAGAGCAAGGGGATCTGCTCTCTGGCGCCTCAAAGTCCGGCTTCAGTTCACGGGCTGGCTCCAGTACCTCCCCACTGTGTGCATCGCGCTCGCCTTCGCCCTGGTCGCGGCAGCGGGGTGGGTGATCGGGGCCTGGCCGGTCATCCTGTTCTGGCTGCCGGCCGGTGCCGCGTCGCTGCTGCTCGTCACCTTCGTCTTCGACCTCGTCACGGTGAAGCTCGGACTGCACCCCGTCGAGGCCGTGCCTGAGCGCAGGGACGGCCTCGGAGCCTTCGACCTCATGCGCGCCCGACGCTCGTGCCGGTCGTTCCAGTCCCGGGACCTCGCTCCCGCCCACCGGACGGAACTCATGGAGTCCGTCCGTGCGCACACTCGGCCCGACCGGCTGATCGGCAGCAGCCCCGTGCGAATGGAGTACATCGCGGCACCGCTCACCGTCTGGCCGGTCGTGGGTGCTCACGAGTTCCTCGTCGCGATAGCCCCCCGCACCTACGACCGCCTGGCGGTCGTCGATGTCGGCCGCAGCCTGCAGAAGGTCGTTCTCGACGCCACGCGGATGGGGCTGGCGACGTGCTGGATCGGCCCGGGAGCCGACCAGAAGAGTGTGGTGCAACATCTCGGTGACCGGTTCGACCCCGAGAAGGACCACGTCATCTGTGTCTGTGCCGTTGGATACCGCTCACGGTTCATGCCGTCGGCCATCCGTGCCATGCAGACCCTTCAGCACCGCCGGTTGCCGCTGGCGTCGCTCTTTTTCGCTGATCCGCACTTCCGTGAGCCCCTGGATGTCACCCGGTTTCCGTGGGAGGCCTACGGGCGCTGCTACGAGGTGTGTCAATGGGCTCCCTCGTCGTTCAACGGTCAGACGACCCGGTGCGCCGCGGTGGTCGAGCCGAACGGGGGTGAGGAGAGGCCGGTGAGGTTCGACTTCTGTGCCTCCACCACATCGCGGTACTACGCGCCGGTGGCACTGGGGATCTGGTGCGCGAACTGGGAGACCGGCTGCCAGGAGCTAGATATCAACGGACACTTCGCCGTCCTGAGCCCCGGGGAACGAGGTGTTCAAGGAGCTCCCGAGCTGCCGCGTTACGACGTGAGCTGGGTGGTCGACCACCCAGCAACCACGTGACGCCGGGGGTGGGGCCAGCGCCGGGGCCCGGTGTGACGGGCCCCGCCCGGGCGGGGCGCCTCTCCTTCGGGCCGGTGGTCCGCGACGTGCGGGGCCAGGACCCAAGATCTTCAGGACATTAGGCCTTGCGGACGTACCCGGCTGTACCCGGAGTGGAGACGTTCCGATCGCGGCGGACGATGCTGAGCCGGCTGCCCCAGTGCGCGAGTGCGGAGCGCAGGCCTCCGTCGGTGTACTCGATGTCCACCACCCGGTCGTCGAACGCCTTGGCGTACACCCCGCACTCGTCGTATTGCCCGCATTCCTCAGCCACTGCGAAGTCCAGGCCGGTGCGCTCGTGTTCACCGGCCAGCTCGGCGGTGTTCTTCTGCGCGATGGCCAGATGCCGGGCGTGTGCATGCCGGGAGAGCAGGATGATGAAGGACGTCGCCTCATCGGCGGTGAGCAGGTGGTGGGAACGGGTGTAACTGTCGTAGTTGTCCGGCTCGATGGCGTCGAAGCCCTTCTCCGCGCAGCCGTCGATCCACCGGTTCACCCGCTTCGCGATCCGCGTCCGCTTGGCCGGCGTGCGGAGGTCGAGCAGCGGTTCGTTCCAGTCCTCGTCGATGACGACCTTGCCGTGCGCGTCGCGCAGCAGCAGGTCGGGCGGCCATGAGGAGCGTTCGGCGGGCTGGGCCTGGAAGGCGTTGACGTAGCAGATGTTGTACAGGCCGGGCGCGGGGGAGTCGGAACGGTCGCGGCTGACGATCCGCACGCCCTTCGGCGGGGGATAGGCGCCGCCGATCTGGTAGTCGAATCCGGCGTGACGCGGCGGCAGCCGCACGGCCGCCGGCTCTGGCGAGCTGCCCTTCCCTGCGCCGCCGGAAGCGCAGCCGGCCAGGGCGGCGATAACGATGGCCAAGGCTGACCAGGCGCCTGGGGTCGTTCGGGAACCCCCGACGCGGAAAACACCCGTGGGGGGCAAGTCCGCTCCATCCTGCCCACGCCGGGCGGCGCGGCACGACTCAGGATCAAATCGCCCGTACGCTCAAGTCGTCAAGTCGGGGCCCGGACACATCGTAGGCTCGGCCGTGACCATCGCCCCGAAGGCAGGAGCAGCAACGATGCAGTACGTGAAGCTCGGTTCCACGGGTCTGGACGTCTCGCGGATCTGTCTGGGTTGCATGACCTACGGGCTGCCGGACCGCGGCACGCACGCATGGACACTCGACGAGGAAGCCTCCCGCCCGCTCATCCGACAGGCGCTGGAGGCGGGCATCAACTTCTTCGACACCGCCAACGTCTACTCCGACGGCACCAGCGAGGAGATCGTCGGCAAGGCCCTGCGGGACTTCGCCGACCGCGACGAGATCGTGCTGGCCACCAAGGTGCACGGCCGCATGCGGCCGGGGCCCAACGGCGGCGGGCTGTCCCGCAAGGCCGTCATGAGCGAGATCGACCACAGCCTGCGCCGCCTCGGCACCGACTACGTCGACCTGTACCAGATCCACCGCTACGACCACGCGACTCCGGTCGAGGAGACCATGGAGGCGCTGCACGACCTGGTGCGGGTAGGCAAGGTCCGTTACATCGGGGCGAGTTCGATGTACGCGTGGGAGTTCTCCAAGGCGCAGTACACCGCTGAGCGGCACGGCTGGACGAAGTTCGTGTCCATGCAGAACCACTACAACCTGCTCTACCGCGAGGAAGAGCGGGAGATGCTGCCGCTCTGCGCGGACCAGGGTGTTGGTGTCCTGCCGTGGAGTCCGCTCGCCCGTGGACGGCTGACCCGTGACTGGGGCAAGGTCACCCGGCGCAGCGCCGCCGACAGTTTCGGCGATCAGCTGTACCTGGAGGGTGACCGCGCGATCGTCGAGGCCGTCACGCGGATCGCCGGTGACCGTGGCGTGTCCCCTGCCCAGGTGGCCCTCGCCTGGCTGCTGCACCAGGACACCGTGGCCGCACCGATTGTCGGTGCGGCCAAGCCGCGGCACATCGAGGACGCGGTGGCCGCCGTCGAACTGGAGCTGAGCGACAAGGAGATCGAGGAACTGCAGCAGTCCTACACCCCGCGTGCCATCAGCGGCCACTGAGTCGCCGCCGGGCCCCGTGCGGTGCGAGCCGCGTACCGCACGGGCCGGCGCCGGCCACTGAGTGAACGGTGGCAATGGGAAGAAGGGGATTTCAATTGACGGCATGTCAATAAGGGGAATTACTCGCGGAGTCGAGTACCGCAAGATCCCTTGTTCCCACGTGCGGTGTTGTGTAAAAGTGTGCGCTGTCGGCGCGCAGTCGCACTACGTTCACCCTGTTTGCGTCGGGCCGCTCCTCGTACACCGTTCACGCTTCACAAGAGCCGCCTCAGGTGGTCGTTCGAGCTGCCCCGCCGCCTTCCCGCACCGCCTGGTACGGACTAATTCCGTATCGCGTCTGGAGGAATGCAGTCGTGAATGAGGCAGGCCTGTCGGATGAACTGCTCAGCGACGAACTGAAGAAGTGGACGGGAACCACACCCGCCCTCGATTCTGTCGGTGAACTTTCCGACCGGCACTGGGAAGCGGCCTTCGCCTACGCCCGGCTGTGCACCGACGGCCCGCGTGCCGCCGGCATGTTGACCACCGCCGCCTTCACCCGGCTCTTCGGGGAATCACTCCGGCATACGGGGCCGAGCAAGGCCTGGCGGCCCCAAGTGCTGGTCGCCGTCCGCCGGATCGCAGCCGAGTGGGATGCCGAGGGCCGCCGGGAACTGCTGCATCCCGGGCTGCGCTCGCATGCCACCGCCCGGCTGCAGCCGCCGCCCGGTCGGCGGCTGCTGTCCCGCGCGTTCCAGCGGGTGCCGCAGACCTCCCGCGCCGTGTTGTGGCATGCCGAGGTCGAGGCCGAACCCCTGAGTGTTCCGGCCGCACTGCTCGGTCTGGACGAGGGGGACGTCCGTGCCGAACTCCACCGGGCCCGCGAGCGGTTGCGCGAGGAATGCCTTCACGTGCACCGCGAACTGGCGCCGGAGGCGGAGTGCCGGAGCTATCGGCGCATGCTTGATGTGACCTTCCGGCGCGGTGGCGTCGACATCGACGCGGACCTGCGCGAGCATCTGGCCCGCTGCACACACTGCAGCCGGACCGCCGGTCAACTCGTCGAGTTCAACGCGGGGCTGGGCGTTGCGCTCGCCGAGGCGGTGCTAGGTTGGGGCGCCCGCTGGTACGCGGAGTCCCGGGCGAGCCGCGCCGAGCGTCCGGCCGAACCGGCCCCCGCCGCCGTCGGGCCTTCGGGCGGTGAGCCTTTCGCACCTGTGGGCTCCACCGACCCGACCGAGGTCGTTCACCCCGGTACGTCCGGTGCTCGCAGGGCCACCGGGTTCCGTGGTCAACCCACCGGACGGACAGGCGTCGCCCGCGCCTCCTCAACCGCCGCATCCCGCCGGATCGCACACCGTGCGGCCCGCCGTGCCCGGCGCCGCACCCTTGCCGCGGGTGTTGTCACCGTTAGCGGCCTGATCGTGCTCCCCCTGCTGCTGTGGTCGCTCCTCGGCTCCGGTGGGAGCCCGGCTCCCAGGCCGGGCAGCTCCTCGTCTCGGGTACCTGGCTCGCCCTCTCCTGGCGCTTCCTGGGCCGATGTGAACGGCAGCGGCCACGGCTCTCTGCACGGCAGGCTGCGGAACCTCGCCTCCGGGCTGTGCGCCGGGGTTGTCGGTGAGCAGGCCGTCCAGGGCGCCGAGACCCAACTCACCACCTGCTCCACGGCACCGAGCCAGAAGTGGACGTACGAGACCGACGGACTGCTGCGCAACTCCGCCGCCCCCGACCTGTGCTTGGACTCCCACCTTGGCTATTCGGTCCGCCTTGCCCCCTGTGCGGTCACGGGCAAGGCCGCCGCGAACATCCGCTACGCCTTCACGGCGCAGGGCGATCTGGTGGCCCGCTGGAACCAGAAGCTGGCGCTCGCCCCTGCTGCCACCGACGGCTCCGGTGCCCTCGTCCTCAAGATCCGCACTCCCGGCGCCGCCCAGCGCTGGGAGATCGACGCCGCTCGCCCCGATCTGCGGATGCAGAACGTCAACTGGGACGCCCATAGGACCTCGTCATCACGCCCCGGCGAACCGTCCAGCGCCCCGGCTGCCACGTCCTCGGGGTCTGCGGCCCCGACGGCTGCGGTGACGCAATCCGACCCGGCGCCCACGCCGTCCGCCACCGCCGTCCGCTGCCCCGTCACCTCTCACGACTGCGTTTCGAACAGCGGCGGGCGACATCGAGGGGGCCGGCACCGGCGGCGCTGACCCGGGCGCTCAGCCGCCCGTCGGGCTCAGGAACTCTTCCCAGCCGCCGGTCGGTGACTGCCCGGGCGTGAGCGTGCGAAGTTTGCGCAGCACCGCCGGGTCCTGTGCCTCCAGCCAGGTCACGAGCTGTCTGAAGGACACGAACCGTACGTCCTCGTAGGAAGCCATCGTCCCGATGGCTTCCTCGACCGCGTCCATGTATATGCCGCCGTTCCAGCGCTCGAAGTGGTTGCCTATGAACAAGGGGGCGCGATTGGTTTCGTAGGCACGCCGGAAGCCGGCCAGGTAGGTGTCGCGGGCCTGGGCGCGCCAGGCATCGTAGTGCGCGCGGTCGCCGAGCGGGTTTCCGCCGGACTGGTTGAACATCATGTTGTAGTCCATCGACAGCACCTGGAAGGAGTGCCCGGAGAAGGGTATCGACTGCAGCGGGAAGTCCCAGATCCGGCCGTCCTGGACCTTGCTGGGCCAGATCTGCAGACCGCCTGGGGAACTGGCGTCGTATTTCCAGCCGAGGGCGGCGGCGGTGGGTAGCAGGTGAGACTGGCCCTCCAAGCAGGGGGTGCGGCCGCCGATCAGCTCCTTGCGGTAGTCGAAGGGCAGCGGTTCGAGGTCGGTGAAGCCGGTGTTGGTCTTCCACCTCGTCACGAAGTTGACGGCCTGCTCGATCTCGCTGCGCCAGTCGGCCGGAGACCAGTTGCGGACACCGGTCGCGCCGCAGAAGTGCCCGTTGAAGTGGGTGCCGATCTCATGCCCCTCCAGCCAGGCCGCGCGCACCTGCTGGAGGGTGGCGTGGATGTGCCGGTCGGAGAGGTAGCCGATCGCCGAGGCACCGACCGGGTGCTGTGGCGGGCGGTACAGGTGCTTCTTGGACTCGGGCAGCGTGTAGATGCCGCTGAGGAAGAAGGTCATGCCGGCGCCGTGGTCGGCGGCCACCCTCCGGAAACGGGAGAACAACTTGTTGCTCAGTTCGCCGGCACCGTCCCAGGAGAAGACCACGAACTGCGGGGGCCGCCGGCCCGGTTTCAGCCGGGCTGGCAGCGGCTGGTGCGGCTGGGCGCCGGTGTCGGCCGTGGAGCCGTCACCGATGAGCTTCGCCGGTCGGGCCTGCGCGGTGCCCTTTCCTGGTGCCCCGTCTGGTCCGCTGATCTCGAGGCCAGTGCCGGAGGAGCAGGCGGCCAGCGTGCCCAGGGCGCCCACCGCAGCGCCCGCCGTCAGCACCCGTCTGCGTGTGATCCCGCTCATGCTTGTCCTCGATTTCCTCGTCGCGGCCCGGGCGGGGCCTGCTCGCTGTGTGGTCGACGGGTTCGATGGCGCAAGGGGCGCGGAGGGTCGCGGCCGACGGTGCCTGTTGCCGTCCTGTGACAGTTGTGGCGCACTCATGACGAACCCCGCTGCCCGGGATGCCGGCCAGCGGGGTTCGTCAGGGGGACCGAGCTGCTCAGGGACCGGTGCCGGGCCTGAGCACGGTCAGGAAGACCGACGAGGAGTTCCCGGAGACTGGCACCGCTCCCCCCGCCCACGCCACCTGCAGGTGGTCCCGCTCGTCCGGCGGGGTGACCAGCAGCGCGGTCGGCGTGGCCGTACTGGCGCCGCTGATCTCCGGGTTGGAGAAGGTCAGTCCGGCCCAGGCGCTCTGCCCCGGCTTGAGCGTGATGGTCGTCGGGGAACCCGACTCGCGCTCGGGATCCGGGCCGAGCTGGGTGCCGGAGGCGTTCACGAAGGCCAAGCCCGGATAGCCGTGCACGGTGCAGGTACGGGCGGACTTGTTGGTGAGCACGACCGGGAAGTTCTCCTGACCTGCGCCGGGGTCGTTACGGCCCACGGCGGCGCGCAGTTCGGAGGTGTGGCAGCGGGAATTCGCCGAGGTCGTAGGGGTGTCGCTGCCCGAGGAGGTGGTCGTCCCCGGGGCCGAGGCCGTGGCCGTGGTGGTGCCGACGGGGGTGGAGGTGGGGGGTGAGGCGCCTGCGGACGTCGTGCCGGACGCCGGGCTCGTGGTGTCGTCCGCCGCGGGTGCGGCGGTACCGGAAGCAGTGACCGGTGGGCTGGTCTGGGCACCGTTGCCGTTGCCGCAGGCGGTCAGGAGGCCCAGCACGGCGACCGTGCCCACGAGCAGGGCCCCGTGCCGGGCGGACCGTGGTGTGTACGCCATGTCGTTCAACGCTCCTGGGTCTCTTTGAAGATCTTCGCGTGGATCCTCGTACGGCTCTTCGGGCACGCGGGGGAGCGCGTGCCTGCGGCGCCGGGTGCGCCGTCGTCACATTCCGATGCGGCGGAAGCTGGAAAAGTTCGGGACACGCGGGATTCTTTTCCCCGCGTTGACCATCGGCAGGCACCCCTCAGGTCACCTGCAGCGAACGGAGTACACCCTCGGTGGCGTCATCGGCACCCTGCTGGCGCACCTGTACGTACACCTGCGGCTGCTGGGAGCTGCCCGCCGGGGTCAGCGCGGACTCCGTGACCGAGCCGCCGTCCGGGCAGCCGCTCCAGGCCCGGACCAGGCCGTGCCAGTCGGCGCCGGCGAACGTGCGGCTGCCGGAGTAGTGGCAGTCGGGGTGCGCGAGGTCCCGTACCCGCGCGGTGACGTCGCCGTGCTCACTGACGCCGACGAACACGCCGTTCACGGCGGCTCTCAGATCGGACCACCGGGTCAGGTCGTCGGCGATCACCAGCCCGGGTTCGTGTCCCGTCGCCAGGCCCAGAGCGTGCGGGTTCCAGCCCGAGTCGCGCAGTGCGCGGCCCCAGTCCGCAGGCACCCGAAGGGTGACCCGTCCGGTGGCGTCCGAGACGCGCGTCTCGGACGCCACCGTGCTGCCCCGCTGGATCACCACCGTCGTCGCCACCGCGGCGGACGCGGCCGTGAGGATCGCGGCGAGCGCCAGCGTCACGGTGCTGAGCCTGCCCCGCACGCCGTCCAGCCGCCGCGTGGACTGGGCCGACAGGCCCGCTGCCAGCCGGTCCAGTTCCTGAGCGAACGCCTGTGCGCCCGGCCAGCGTCGAGCCCGGTCCGGCTCCAGCGCGCGCAGCAGCGCCCGCTCCACGGGCTCCCCGACCTCCGGCCGCAGTCGCCCCGGCGGAACGGTCTTCCCCGGCGGACCCGGCACGGTTCCGGTGAGGAGTTCGTAGCCGACCGCGCCTAGGCTGTAGACGTCGGCCCGTTCATCTATGCCCACGCTGGGCTGGGCCTGTTCCGGCGGCTGGTAGCCGGCCGAGCCCGCGGCAAGAGTGAGCCCGGAGGCCTGGGCGAGGCTCTTGGCCAGGCCCAAGTCGGCCAGCAATACCCGCCGGGTGCCGTCCGGGGCGGTGTGCAGCAGCACATTGGTCGGCTTGATGTCCCGGTGGACGATGCCCGCCTCGTGCAGCGCGGCGGCACTGCGCGCGGCCTCGGCCGTGAGGACCAGCGCGTCCGACACCGCGAGCGGGCCGGAGGCCAGCAGGTCGGCGAGGGTGCCGCCGTCGGCGTACTCCATCACGAAGTACGGCCTGCCGTCGGGGAGGTCTCCGATGTCGTAGACCTGCACCACCCGACTGGAGCCCGCCCGGCGCAGTAGTCGCGCCTCGGACAGGAAGCGCTCCCTGATGTCGAGCCGGTGCGCCCAGTTCTCGGCGAGGACCTTCACCGCCACCGGGGCATGGAGCTCGGGGTCGTGGGCGAGCCACACGGTGGCGAAGGCGCCGGTACCCAGCGGCCGTTCGAGGTGGTAGCGGCCGATCCTCTCCAGGGAGTGCATACGACTATCATGCCTGTCCTGAGATCAATGCGAAGGGGGGCCCGTCCGTGCAGGACCTGGCGCCGTTGGAAGACCTCGCCGGTCGTGCCGCCGCCGGCGACAGCGCGGCCCTGGAGCAGCTGCTGGCCCAGATCCGACCCGAGGTCGTGCGTCGTTGTGGGCGCTTCCTGCCCTGCCGGGAAGACGCCGAGGAGGCCGCCCAGGACGTGTTGGTACAGGTAGCCCGGCACATCTCGGGATTCGAGGGCCGCAGCCGCTTCGGCACCTGGCTGTACACGGTGATCGCCAACTGCTGCCGGCAGAAGTACCGGGAACTGAAACGGAGGGCTGCGGAACAGCCCGCCACCATCGAGCCCGCGCACGTGGTCGACCCGCGTACCACCAGCGTCATCGCCGGCTCTCGGGTGGATCTGCTGGAGGCGCTGGACCGCCTGGAGCGGGAGCGACCGCATCTGGTCGCGCCACTGGTCTACCGGGACATCTGCCAGCTGGACTACGCCGAGGTCGCCGAACGCGTCGGTGTCCCGCTCGGTACCCTCAAGTCGCGTCTGCACGAGGCCCGCAAGCAGGTGCGGCCCTGGCTCGCGGCCGGCTGACCACTTGCTCACCCAGTGCCTGTTGCGGCACTAGGCGTAGCTAGGCGTCGTGCTCGTCGTACGTGTCGTGTGCCTCGGGCTCGTAGAGCGGTAGTTCCGCCCAGATCGTCTTGCCCTCTGCGGTGTGCCGGCTGCCCCACCGCTGGGTGAGCTGCGCCACCAGCAGCAGGCCCCGGCCGCCCTCGTCGAAGGTCTTGGCCCGGCGCAGGTGCGGAGCGGTGTGGCTGGTGTCGGACACCTCGAAGATGAGCGTGGTGGCGTCGTGGATCAGTCGGAGCCGGATCGGGTGCGAGCCGTACCGGATGGCGTTGGTGACCAGCTCGCTGACCACCAGTTCCGCGGTGAACGCGGTCTCGCCCAGTCCCCAGTCGGCCAGCTGGTGCACCACCTGTTTGCGCACCGGCGCGACCAGCGCCGGATCGGCGGGGATGTCCCAGGTCGCCACCTGGGCGGCGGGCAGCCCCCGGGTGCGGGCGAGCAACAGCGCCACGTCGTCCGCGGCGTCCCCGTGCGGCAGCAGGGCGTGCAGGATCCGGTCGCAGGTCCCGTCCAGGGAGTCCGCGCTCGTTCCGAGGGCCTCGCGCAGCAGCGCCCACCTGGCGTCCACGTCCGGCTCCCGGGACTGCACCAGACCGTCCGTGTACAGGGCGAGGACGGTGCCCTCGGGCAGTTCCAGCTCTTCGGATTCGAACGGCAGGCCGCCGAGGCCCAGCGGCGGGCCGGCGGGCAGATCGAGCTGCTGGGGCCGGCTACCCGGCCGTAGCAGCAGCGGCGGCGGGTGGCCGGCGCGGGCCAGCGTGCAGCGCCGTGATACCGGGTCGTAAACGGCGTACAGGCAGGTCGCACCGACCTCGCCAGGGCTACCGTCGCCGCCGGACTCCTCCGACAGCCGCACCACCAGGTCGTCCAGGTGGGTGAGGAGTTCGTCCGGGGCGAGGTCGATGTCGGCGAGGGTGCGTACGGCGGTGCGCAGCCGGCCCATGGCGGCCGACGCCCGGACGCCGTGCCCGACGACGTCTCCGACGACCATCGCGACCCGCATTCCGGACAGCGGGATCACGTCGAACCAGTCGCCGCCCACCCCGGCCCGTGCGGCCGGAAGGTAGCGGGAGGACGCCTCCAGCGCTGCGGTGCGCGGCAGGGTGCGCGGCAGCAGGCTGCGTTGTAGCGCGAGGGCGGTCTCCCGCTCCCGTGAGTAGCGGCGGGCGTTGTCGACGCAGACCGCGGCCCGGGCCGTGATCTCCTCGGCCAGCAGCCTGTCGTCGGCGGTGAAGGAGTCCGGGCGCTGGTGGCGGGTGAGGACCGCGACACCGAGGGTCAGCCCGCGCGCCCTGATCGGCACCGACATCGAGGAGTGGATGCCGAACCTGCGTACCCGCTCGCCGCGCGTGGTGTTCCACGTCAACCACTGCTGCATGTTGCCCGCGGTCATCGAGGTGATGATGGTGTGACCGGCGGTGAGGGAGTCGGCCTGCGGGGAATGGGGCGGGTACTCCTGCGTCTCGCCCGGCTCCAGCACGGCTTCCGGCACCCCCCGCAGCACCGACTGGTGGGCGAACCGGCGCAGGGTGACCGGTGCCGTGATGTGTGCCGGGGGCTCGCCGCCTTGCTCGTGGGGATCGAGCAGGTCGATGGTGACGAAGTCGGCGAGGACGGGCACGCACACGTCCGCCAGCTCCTGAGCGGTCCGGGTCACGTCGAGGGTGGTGCCGATGCGCACGCTGGCCTCGTTCACCACCTGCAACCGCTGCCGGGCCCGGCGGTTCTCCGTGACGTCGTGCCCGGCCAGAGACACGCCCCGGATCCGGTCTTGTGCGTCCACGACAGGGGCCATACGGGCGAGCCAGGTGTGCGCCCTGGGCTCGCTGCTGGCTGGCATGGACGTCTCCACATCCATCGGACGGCCCGTGGTGAGCACGAGGAGCATGTTCCGCTCCAGCTCCTCGCTCTGCGGCCTGCCGTCGATCTCCGCCAGGCGCAGCCCCCGCACCCGCTTCTCCGGAAGGCCGATGACGTCGGCCATCGCGTTGTTCATCTGGCGCAGCCGCAGTTCGTCATCGAACACGGCGATCGCGCACGGTGACTGGATCAGGCCCGCCCTGGTCGGCAGATCGTCCGCAGCAGGCGGCTCGGCACCCGTCAGCGGGGTGACCACGAGCCAGTCACCGGGGCGGTCGTCGTGTGAGGGCCTGTGATGGGCGAGCAGCCAGACCGCGAGGGTGTGGCCGTCACGGTGGCGCAATCCGACCGTTCCGTCCCAGCGCGTGCCCGAAGGCACGGCCGGGGCGCCGTACTCGGCCAACAGTTCGACGGCAGGGCGGCCCACGACCTCGTCCGCCGGGTGGCCGAGCAGGCGCCGCGCGCCGTCGTTCCACTCCACCAGCGTTCCGTCGTCGTTGATGACAGCCCGGGCCGTCGCCGCGTCGTCGAACGGATAGACCCGGCTCATCGTCGCCGCTCCCAAGCGCACACTCACAGTGAACAGGTGGCATAACGTCTGTACCAGCGTAGTGCTTCACGCCCTCCTATGAGCGGCGACCCCGGTGGCGTGGCCGGAGGTCCGGTCATGACCGGGAAGCGGTCACGGGGAGAACCGGCGGGTGCGCCACCGGGTACGGCCGCCCCGTCCGGGCTTTGGCGATCACACGGCACAGGAACATGGGAATCTGTCCATCCATGATCAATCGCCACCGGTCCCGGTTCCGGGGGACAGCTGTCTTCGTCGGTTCGAGCCTGGCCGCCCGGTCTTCGCCGAGCGTTCGCTGGCTGCCCGGCTCTCGTCGAGCGTTCCCGTGCGGAGCCGGGTCGGTCCCGCCGGGGGCTACGGTGTCGCCGAACCGCGTCGTTCCTGCCGGAGGCCACGGTGCCACCCAAGCGGAAGGCCGCCGGTCAGTCCGTCCCCGGGCCGAACCGGCGTCGGTACGCCGATGGAGCGAGCCCCGTCTCGCGGCGCATCAGAGCGCGCAGGTTGGCGGCGGTGCCCAGCCCGCTGCGCCGCGCGACCGTCTCGAAGCGCGACTCACCCCGCTCGATCAGCCGGCATGCCAGGGTCAGGCGTTCCCCGGTGAGCCACGCCAGTGGTGTCGTGCCCAGTTGCGCTCGGAAGCGACGGTGCAGTGTCGCAGGGCTGACCGAGGCCCGTGCCGCCAGGTCGGCCACCGTCAGCGGAGCGTCCAGCCGTTCCTGTGCCCAGGCCAGAACGGGCGCGAGGGACTCATCGGGGATCTTGGGCACGGGGCGTTCGATGAACTGTCGTTGCCCGCCGTCACGGTGTGCGGCGAAGACAAGTCGCCGGCTGACGGAACTGGCGACCTCCGCGCCGTGGTCCCGTCGGACGATGTGCAGACCCAGGTCGAGAGCTGCGGCACTCCCCGCGGCGGTGAGGACGTCACCGTCGTCGACGAACAGCACGTCCGGTTCGAGCCGGACGGTGGGGAAGCGGGTTCGGAAGGAGTCCGCCCACTGCCAGTGCACGGTGGCCGGTCGCCCGTCGAGGACCCCGGCCTCGGCCAAGGTGAAGGCCCCGCTACAGAAGCCCACCAGCCTCGCACCGCGTGCGCACGCCCGCCGGACGGCGTCGAGTACGGCCGGGTGGCGGGGCACATCAATGTCGGGCCGGTTGGGGACGATCAAGGTGTCTGCTGAGTCGGCGGCTTCCAGCCCGGCGACTCCCGTGAGGGTGAAGAAGCCGTCACGCATCAGCGCGCTCGGTTCGGGCGCACAGAGGCGGAAGTCGTACAGGCTGCGACCGATCTCGGGCCTGTGGAGGCCGAAGACCTCGGTTGCGCAGCCGAGCTCGAAGGGGTTCGAGTTCTCGTCCACGATCACGACGACCCGGTGCGGGCCCGCCGTGTGGGCGACGTGCGAGGATTCCATCGGCATGTGCAATTCCTAGCACTCACACGGGCCGCGCCCATCCGGCGAGGATGCACTCCATGAGCAGCGAACCCATTGCCCTCGGCAAGGCCCTGGCCTCCTTCGACGCGCTGTGGAGCCCCCGCATCGTCACACGCGTCAACGACTACGACGTGCGCATCGCCAAGGTGGAGGGCGAGCACGTCTGGCACGTCCACGACGACACCGATGAGTTCTTCCTGGTGCTCGACGGGGAGTTGCGCATCTGCCTGAGTGAGCCGGCCGGAAAGCGCACGGTCCGGCTCACGAAAGGTGAGGTCTTCACCGTTCCGCGGGGGACCGAGCACAAGCCGTACGCGCCCACCGGCGCCGCGATCCTCATGTTCGAGCCCACCGGGACCGCTACGGTCGGTGAGCGACACGGCGAGGTCCCCGACCACGTTGACGCGACGACGGGGCACGCGCTTGACCTCTGAATCCCCTTCGCCCCCTCCAGGGCGAGCGCTGGTGGGCGCCGGCAGCCCGTCCTGGAGGGGGCGAAGGGGACACTGCCGAGCCGGACCACGGCAACCGGACAGGGTGCTCCCGGTCGGCAGGTACCGCGTCAAGCCCGCACTGACCTGGTGGTATTTACGGTTGAGTACCCGCACGGTACGGTGTGGCCCATGCCTGCTCTCAACGTGGAGTTCAGCGAACGGGAACTAGCGGACCTGCGGCGGATCGCCAAGGAGCGCGGTACGTCCATGAAGGCTCTCGTGCGTGAGGCGGCTGCCGCCGACATCGCCCGGCACCGGGCCTTGGAGGAGGGCGCCGAGGCCTTCCGGCACTTCTTCGCCGCCCACGCCGAGGAGTTCGCGGCAGCCTTTCCCGACGACGAGCCCCCCGCCAAGGGCGAGGCCGCCTGAGCAATGTCCTCCGCCATCCACATTGATGTTCCGTGGTTGCTCCAGCGGCATGAGGAGGTCCTGCCCGACCAGCCGGCTGTGGATGACTTCTCCGCGCTGGTCGCGGCCGTCGCGCGGCACCGGGTGGACCCGCCCCGGCTCGGCGTGGACTCCGACCCTGCCTGGCGGGCCGCCGCCCTGTTGCACGCGCTCGCCGTGCTCAAGCCGTTGCCCGCGGCCAATGCCCGCTTCGCCTGCGCGACCGCGGTGGCCTACATGTTCGTCAGCGGCGTAGGCATCGACCCGCCCTACGGGGCGCTCGTCGATCTCGCCCGCGACCTTGTCTCCGGTAAGGCTGACGTGTACGGCGCGGCCGAGCGGCTCCGTTCCTGGCAGCTCTGACACACGGCTTCGAGACCCGCTCCCGGCCGGCGGGGGAAGCCGCCGGGGCCGCCGGCCGAGGGCGGACGAACAGGGCCGGCGGCCGGTCGCGCGCGGGAGAGCCGCCGTTCCGCGCGGGGCCTTCCGAGAGGGCCGGGGACCAGTTCACCACCGGGCGCCGTGGACCGGGAGCGTGCGTGGGCCCTCGGCGCGTGCGCACGTTTCACACGGGGTGCCCGTCACAGTGCAGTGGGCCCACCGGACCGGTCCGCCGCCGTATTTCCGACTTCCTCCCTAACCCGTGGGTGTGGTACGGGAGCCTTGTTGCCCATGTGGAAGTTGTGCAAGGGTTGCAGCAGTTGCACTGCGGTAAAGCCTCGTGTTTTCACGGGAGTTGAGAAACCGGGCCCGGTCGGGCGCCGGTGCGTTCCCGCTCCCGCGCACCCGGGGTTCGCACCGCCCTGCGTGCCATTACACCAAGCGCCAAACAGCACCAAACAGCACTAAAGGAACCCGTTCCGTGCTCACCCCCCACCCCCCTCGTTCCCCCCATCCTTCGTCCGGCAAGGCCCCCAGGGAATCGGACGAGTTGATCGCCGGTCCGCTGCGCGCCGGCTCCGATGCGGAGGCTTCCCGGTCCGCCGCGCTTCTGATGGCCCGGCACTGGGAGCCGGTGCAGGACTACGCCGTCATCTGCCTGGCAGTCGTCGGGCCGCTCGCCCACTTGGTCACCGCCGCCGCCTTCCACCAGGTACTCGACCGGCTCGCTCTCGGCGAGTCCGGCGAGGCGCTCCGGCCGCGTCTTCTGGTGGCCGTCCGGGACACGGTGGTGAACTGGTCCCGCGCGGACCGGATCGCCACCGTGTTGCCCGGGCTCGAAAAGCCGGCCGGAGGCCGGGGGATGCGCGCCGCGAGGACACTGATACCGGAAAACCGTGCCTTGTCCGACCACTCGTTCCACGGCCTTGCCCGGCCGGAGCGGACGCTGCTGTGGCATATCGAGGTCGAAGCCGAACCGGTCAGCGTTCCGGCCGACTTGCTCGGCATGGAGGACGAGAGCGCGACGACCGCGCTCGAACGGGCGCGTGAGAAATTCCGGGAGGGCCTGGTGTGCGCCCACCGGGAACTCGCGCCCAGCAAGGAATGCCGCTACTACAACCGTCTGCTCGACGCTCCACTCCGCCGGGGCGGCGCCTTGTTGCCTGACGTCCAGGAACACTTGGTCGGCTGTGTCTATTGCCGGCACGCCGCAGAGCAACTGGGTCAAGCCGACGCGGCCTTGGGCGTGTTGCTCGCCGAGGCGGTCCTCGGCTGGGGCGCCCGCCGCTACCTCGACTCGCGCCCCGGTCGCCGCCAGTTGGATCCCACCCGCACCCCTGGCGGCTCCCGGGGCTCCGGCGGGCGCCGCCAGGGCGGGGCGAAGCCCGGACTGCTCACCCGTGCCCTGCTGCCGCGAGTGCTGCGGCGTGGTGACGGCACCACCGAGTCGCGAGCCCCGGCCGCCGCGCACCGCGCCCTGGGGCAGAGCGACGGTGCCCCTGGACCTTTCGCCCCCACAGCCGGCCGCACAGCCGCCCGCCTGCCGCTCGGGGAGCCTGGCCCAGCACGGTCATCCAGAATGCTGCTCATCGGGGTGGGAATGGTTTCGGCCGGGCTTCTGGCGGCTGCCCTCGTGATCAACGTGTGGCCGCACGGCGGATCCGGCACCGGTCCGGTCGCCTCCCCCACCAGCGCCGGCGCCCCGTCCCCGTCCGCCACCGCGACGGCTCCCGGTTGGGCGGTCCGGCCCGCCACCGGCCGTCCGACCCGGCTGCGCAACGCCGCCGCAGGTCTGTGCCTGGACATCAAGGGCAGGCCCGAGGTCGGTGCGAGCGCGGTTCTCGCGGACTGCTCCTCGGCCGTCACGCAGCGGTGGGCGTACGAGACCGGCGGACTGCTGCGCAGTTCGGCTGATTCGGGCTTGTGTCTGGACTCGCACGCCGACGCCGGCGTCGTGATCCTCGGCAGATGCACCGGCACCGCTTCGACCCGGGGCGACGACGTGCGCTACGACCTCACCCCTCAGGGCGAGTTGCTGCCCCGTTGGGACCAGGAGCTGGCGCTTGCCAACGCCGGCGTGACACCCGGTGCCGACCTCGTGGTCAAGGTCCGGGACCGCTCCGCGGGCCAGCGCTGGCTGACCGATCCGCCGTCGGCGAGCCCGCGGTCCGTGTCGATCGCCGGCACGAACGGGCCCTTCGTGCAACCGGCGGAGCGGTCGGACCGGTACGCCTAGTCCCCCGTTGTCAGGGGGTGGTTCGAACATCCCGCACCGCGCCCGCGGCGCCCGGCACGCACGCTCGCCGCACCGGCCGAAACCCCAAGTGCGTCCAGTACGGGGGCTTTCGTCCGGCACGCCGAGAGCACGCACCCGACGTCGCGGGCACCGCACAGGACCGTCGAAACACCCCCGAGGGATCGGCCCACCACGGTCCGTGGGTGAGGGGCAAGCGGGGTCCGCCACGCGGTCGGCCGCTGTGACCGTACCGAGTCCGGGGTGCCCGGACAGTGCCAGGGGCAGGTCCAACTCCGCCGGCACACAGTGGATGACTGTTCCACACCTGCCTGTCCGTCCAGGCCGAGTCCGTAGACGTACGGCCGTCCGGGCAGTACTGCACGCGCACCGAGGGCGAGGACCTTGAGCACGTCGTCACCGGTGCGCACACCGCTGTCGAACAGCACCGTCAGTCGGTCGCCGATCGCCTCTGCCACCCGAGGTGGCACGTCGGCCGCCGCGACCGAGGCGGCCACTTGCCGGTCGCCACGGTCGGAGACCACCAGGCCCCTGGCGTCCTCCGTGAGCCGTGCGTTCGCCGGCTGCCTGAGCACCGGCGATACCGACGAGTAGGCCCGCAGTGGGCCCCTGGCGGCCACCTGACTCTGGTGATCGTTTCATGAACACGAGGAGTCATGAAGGGGTTGGGTGTGGTCGGTGCTGGAATGTTTCAGGACGATTAACAAAGCGCTGATTTTCGGCCATTCGGTAGCCCGCTGGGAGCGGAAACCGCTCAGTTCCAGGGTTACGGCGTTCGATTTCCGTAACTTCACGCCACTGATTCAACACGAAATGTTACTGAAACCTATGGGTTCGATGTGTGTTTCGCCGTTGGAGTCGGCAGAGTGGCGCTCGCCGCTCCGATGCCGACCGCTCTGGAGCAGGCACCTGACTGTTCGAGCGGAAGGATGCACACAATGCGGAACACCGCGCGCTGGGCAGCGGCCCTCGGCCTCACAGCCGCCGCCGTCTGCGGCCCCCTGACCGGGACCGCCGTCGCTGCACCGGTCGCCGCCCCGTCGTCGCTCTACGCCCCTTCGGCGCTGGTGCTCACCACCGGCCACGGCAGCGACGCGGCCACGGCCACTCCGGAGCGCGCCGTCACCCTCAGCTGCGCCCCCACGGCCTCCGGCACCCACCCGGCCTCGTTCCAGGCCTGCGCGGAACTGCGCTGGGTCGGCGGTGACTTCGACGCCCTGCAGCCCCGACTTGATGTGTGGTGCACCAAGCTGTACGACCCGGTGGTCGTCACGGCCCAGGGCGTCTGGGAGGGCAAGCGCGTCTCGTACGAGCGCACCTTCGGCAACATGTGCATGCGGGACGCGACAGGCAGCGTCTTCGCATTCTAGGACCGGGATCGCGTGGTCCTCGTATACGCCGGATCAGGTCCGCAACTGGGGAGTGCGGCCCCTGGGACGGGGAACCAGCGATCTCGCGCCGGGGTCGACGGGCGGAGTGGGGCCGCCCGCCGATTTCCGGGCACACAGCCGCTCCCCGGGTAGGTCCGTGGGGGACCTCCCGGGGAGCGGCGAAAAAGAACTGGTTTCAACCGGTGTTCAGGCCTTGAGCGGGTGACGCGGGTCGCGGCGGGAACAGCGGCGACCGTACCGAAAGGTCACGGAGCGAGACGGAAAGAGACACGCAAACGCTCCGCGGAGACCACGGCGCCGACCCCGGCTCGACTCCACCGGAGTGACCCACCAGCAGCGACCCCCTCGCCGGACGGTGCTCCGGCGGGCGGACAGCCGACTCGTGCGATCCCGACGACGGTCACCGGCTCCTCGCCGACAGATGCGCGGCGAGCACCTCGCGGGCCCCGGACACCGGGGGAAACACACCCTGAACGGAGCCCCGGGCTGCCTATGCGCGTAACCGGTGTGCCCCGGGCCCCGCGGTCCCGAGCGCGGACCGCTCCCGGCCCACCGGTCAGGTCGCGAATACCCGGGCCAGGGCCGCGGACAGACATCCGGGCCCCGTCGGCGACACCCGTGCACCCAGATGGCCGTCCGGGCGCACGAGGAACGCGGTGCTTCCGTCGCTCACGTACCTTTCACGGAACTCTCCCCGCCCGTCCCGCAGCACTGCCAGCGGCAGTGCACCAGGATCGATCCGGTCCGCGAGCACGCAGCAGACGGCCAGCCTGCCATGCGCCAGACGGCCTGCCTCGTCCGCCAGTTCCCCCAAGCCCCGTGTTGCCTCGACGGAGTCCGCGTAGAGCAGCAGGACGTGGTCGCGTTCGCGGAGCACGTCGTACAGCCGGAGCGGGAAGGCCGCGATCGGGTCGAGCAGGCCGCCGCAGTCAGGCGCACGGTCGCCCGCGGCCGGGCCCGGTGCGGATGCCGAGGGCTCCACGATCGGGCTGTCCGGGTAGGCGATCAGCAACTGTGCCTCACGCACCATGACCGCCTCGGGTGCGTCCGGGTCGGCTTGCACTCCGTGCGCCGCCTGCCGCAGGGTGCGCACCACCACCTCCTCGCCGACCGGCCGGCGTTCGGCGTCGTAGCTCTCCAGCAGCTTCGGTTCCGCGTCGCCCGCCACCGCGAGCGCCAGCTTCCAGGCGAGGTTGCAGGCGTCCTGGATCCCGGTGTTCATGCCCTGGGCGCCGGTGGGCGGATGGATGTGTGCGGCATCGCCCGCAACGAACACCCGACCCTCTCCGTATCGGTCCACCAGACGGTGGCTGATGCGGAACACCGAGGACCAGCGCATGGCGGATGCCGTCGTCGACCGGGGCGACAGCCGGTCGATGACCTCCTGGATGTGCTCCAGACGCGGGGCGTGCCCCGCCTCGATGCCGTGGGCCACCGAGTCCAGCGCATCCCGCCCTCCCACTGTGGAGAGTTCCGGCGGCACACGCATCGACATGCGGTAGCGGCATCGGCCCGGCAGGGGGATGCAGACCAGTAGGTCGTCCACCTCACCCTCGGCGGTGCGGTGCATCGCCCGCAGGCTGTACCCGGGTGGCAGATCCCAGTCCACCTCCACGTCCGCGAGCATGTACTCCTCGGGCAGCGCGCCGCCCTCGAAGGAGAGCCCCAGCGCTTTGCGTACGATGCTGTGCGCGCCGTCGCACCCGACCAGGAAGCGGGAGCGGATCTCCGTCTCGGCTCCGGACGAGGTCACCAGCCGGCTGGTGACGCCGTCGGCGTCCTGCGTGAAGGAGACCAGTTCCGTGCCGCGTTCGACGTGCGTGCCGAAACAGATCAGCCGTTCCTCCAGGATGCGCTCGGTCTCGTACTGCGGAAGGCATGCGAAGCGGTACGGCACCTCCGGTGGCAGCGTCAACTCGATCCGCGCCTGTTCCTCGCCGTTCACATAGATCAGCTGGCCGAGCAGGGGAACAGCTGCGTCCAGGGCCGCCCGGTCCACGCCCATCCGCTCCCACAGTTCGAAGGTCCGCGGCTGGACCCCGACTGCCTTGGCGTACGGCAGCCGTTGCGGCAACCGGTCGACCAGCCGGCAGTCCACGCCACGCCTGCGCAGTTCGAGGGCGGCGGTCAGACCGACCGGGCCCGCTCCGGCGATCAGTACCTCGGTGTGTGTCATGCGCTCTCTCCCACCAGGCGCCCTGTCGAACGACCAGAGCCCCACCCGGCCCCGGCCGTGGTTCCAGCTCCACCGGCCTCGGCCCCCGGACCGCCACGGGTGTCCCCGGGCCCTTCCCGTCGCGCCCCGGGCCCTTCCGCGTTTCGCCTCCATCGTGGCCCCCTGAGCCCGGCCCGGCGACTCAGGGTCCACACGTTCGAGTGGCCGCGAGGGCGCGGCCGGGGCTTCGCCGTGCGCGGTGTTTCAGTCTGTGGCGCCCTGGATACACCGCGAGGGTTCGGCCCCCTGAGTCCGCGAGCCCGCGCATACCGTCGCAGTGAGGTCGTCATCATGTCCCATGCCCCGCCCCCCGCAGGACCGTCGAACCGCGCCCGGTCGGTGACGGGCCCCGTACCGGAGGCGGCCCCCGGTCCACGGCCCGCCGAGGGCCGGGCCGGTGCCGGGGGGACTGCCCTGGTCACGGGCGCCTCCTCCGGCATCGGCGCGGCCGTGGCCCGACGGCTGGCCGCCGACGGATGCTGGCGACTGGTGCTGAACGGGCGTGACGTCACCCGTCTGGAGCAGGTCGCCGCGCAGTCCCGTGCGCTGGCCCTGCCCGGCGACCTGACCCTGCCCGGCGCCGACCGCCGGCTCACCGACCTCACCCTGAAACATCTGGGACGGCTGGACCTGCTGGTGGCGGGCGCCGGTGTGGGCTGGGCCGGGGACTTCACCGGTATGCCCCCCGGCCGGATCGACGAGATCGTCGACGCCGATCTGACGGCCACCGTGCACCTGGTGCGCGCCCTGCTGCCGCACATGGTCGCAGCGGGATCGGGGCGCATCGTGCTCATCGGGTCCTTCGCGGGCAGCGTGGGGGTACGCGGCGAAGCCGTCTACTCCGCGGCGAAGGCCGCCCTGGCCGCCTTCGCCGACGCCTTGCGGTACGAGCTGCGTGATACCGGCGTGGGCATCAGTCATGTGATTCCCGGTGTGGTCGACACGCCCTTCTTCGACCGGCGCGGGGCCCCGTACACGAGAACATGGCCAAGACCGGTGCCCGCCGAGCGGGCGGCGGACGCGGTTCGGACCGCCGTCCTGCGGGGCAGGGACGAGGTGTACGTCCCGGGCTGGCTGCGCGTTCCCGCCCGGGTGCGCGGCGCCGCGCCCGGACTCTACCGGCGGCTCGCCGCTCGTTTCGGGTGAGCGGCCGTGCTTGCCGTAACGGTGGTGCTCGCCCTGCTCGCGGCCCTGTCCAACGCGACCGCTTCGGTCCTGCAGCGCCGGGCCGCCGTGCAGGAGCCGGACGAGGGCGGCGGCGCGGGATCCGCCGTACGGCGGTTCATCCGCCTGCTGCGCCGACCGTACTGGCTGGCGGGCGTCGGACTGCTGGCGGTGTCCGGCGTACTGCAGGCCGGGGCACTGGCCACGGGCAGTCTGTCCCTCGTCCAGCCACTGCTCACCGCCGAGTTGCTGTTCACTCTGGGGGTGGGCAGCCTCATCTTCCGTCGCCGCCCGGAGCGCAGGACCTGGCTGGCGTTCGTCGCCCTCGCCGCCGGGCTGGTCCTCTTCCTGTTGGCGGCTTCGCCCGCCGCCGGCCGGAGCACCGCGCTGCCCCGGGACTGGCTCATGGCCGGCGGCGGGGTGCTCGTCGCGGTGGTACTGCTCGTGGCGGTCGCCCATCCGCTGAAAGGCGCACCCAGAGCCGCGCTGCTCGGCCTCGCCTCCGCCGTCTGCTTCGCCACCACCGCGGCACTGCTCAAAGAGGCCGTGGGGCAGCTCGGGCAGGGGATCACGGTGATGTTCAGTCACTGGTCACCGTACGCCACGGCCTGCGTCGGGTTCGTCGCCTTCCTGCTGCTGCAGAGCGCGCTCGAAGCCGGGTCGCTCACGGCCTCTCAGCCCGCCCTCACCCTTGGTGACGCGCTCACCAGCGTCGTGCTCGGCTCGGTCTTGTTCGCCGAGTCGATCCACCTCGGACTGCGGGTGCTGCCGGAGCTGATCGGCATCGCACTGATCGGCATGGGCAGTGTCGGACTGGCCCACGTGGCGTCCATGGGCACGGAATGGGATGAGCCCGCAGGTGACCTCCCGCCGGGCGGCAGCGGTGAGCGGGCACAGACGGCCCGCGAGTACGGACCGGGCAGCGCGGAATCGCGCCGCACCGAAGAGGGCGGGTGAACCATGTCCGTCATGACCGGCCGCTTCTGGCCGGCCGCGGCAGCCCTACTGCCGGCCGCCGTCGCCGCGGTGCACATCGGTCCGGCGGCCACCTGGCTCCCCGGCGTGCGACGGCTGCTGTTTCCCGGTCTGTCCGGAGCCGGGCGGTCCGGGCACGTTGCGCTGACCTTCGACGACGGGCCGGACCCGGTGTCGACGCCGTATTTCCTCGACGTGCTGGACCGGCTCGGGGTGCGGGCGACGTTCTTCGTGCTCGGCGAGGAAGCGGTGCGCCACCCTGCGCTGGTCCGGGAGACGCACTGGCGTGGTCACGAACTCGCGGTACACGGCTGGACCCACGACCGACCCTGGCGGCCGTCCCCCGCCCGGGACCGGGAGGAGGTCGCCCGGACCGCGCAGGCCCTGTACGACCTCACCGGCCGGTACCCGCAGTGGTACCGCCCTCCGTACGGCATCCTCACCACAGGACGCTGGCTGGCAGCCCGGCGTGCCGGGCTGCGCACGGTGCTGTGGTCGGCGTGGGGCAAGGACTGGCGGGCCGATGCCACCCCGGCGTCCGTAGGGGCGCGGATCGCCATGGACCTGCTCGACGGCGGCACCGTCCTGCTCCACGATTCCGACCGCCACGCGGCTGCTGGCTGCTGGCACGCGGCGCTCGGCGCGCTCCCCGCGATCGTCGGTGAGTGCAGGGCGGCGGGACTGACGGTCGGCCCGCTCAGCGACCACACGCCGCTGGGCCACCGCACCACACGCCCGCCTTCCTCCCGAACGGTTGCGTCGCCTCCGGCCCCCAGCCGCTGACTCCCGCACCGCGTTGCCACCTCGGAGTCCGGTCCCACCCCGGCTGATCGTGCCGGGGTGTCGATCGGGTGCCCGGCCCGACGGGCGCGTCGCCGGGCACCGGGGCGCACCTGCGCGGTGGCGGAAGCCGGTGTTCGGACCGGCCGCCCCGACACCCGGCGGGGTTGCCGGACGGTTCACCGGCGGAGAACGCACTCCATCGGGTCGTCCCGGAAGAGCGCATGGCCACGGGCCACCCGGTTCGCACGCTCCCAGCTCGCCCGGGACAGCCGGTCGAGGGCCGCCAGCAGCGCGGGCCCGTCCGCGGCGAACTCCGACAACCCGAGCGCGTCCATGCGCCGTACCCCGTCCGTTCCGTGACCGGGCAGCGGACGGAACCCCACCACGGGCAGCCCGGCGGCCAAGGCCTGGACGGCTGTCTGGCCGGCGGCGTTGTCCAGCAGCGCGTAGGAGGCGGCCAACAGGCCGGGCATGTCGTCGACCCAGTCCAGAGCGATCGCCGACGCCACCCGGGACACCTGGGCGAGGAGCCGTTCGTTGCGACCGCACAGCACCACCGGAAGATAACCGGCCCCGACGAGCAGTCGGGCGGTGGCGGCCGGGTGGGACGCCGCCCCCCAGGCGCCCGCCGACAGCAGGACCGGCAGGCGTCCAGGAGCCCGCGCGGCGAAGCGCTCCTGCCAGTGTGTCGCTCCGGGGGGCGGTCTGAGGAACTCCGGTGCGACCACCGGGCCGGTCGTCACGACCGGCCGGCCCAGGGCCCGGCACACCTCGGACGCCGCTTCGTCCGTGAGGCACAGGTACCGGTCGTTGCCGGGATGCAGCCACTGCCGGTGCACGGCGAAGTCGAGCAGGAAGACGTCGCTCGGCACCGGTAGCGCGCCACGGGACCGCAGATCGCCGGTGAGTTGGGCGGCCAGGTGGAAGACGGACAGCACCACGTCGGCCTCCAGCCGGTCGACGAGCTCCAGCAGCCGACCGCCGGCGAGCCGGGCCAGTGGCACCCCGCTGGGGCGCGGCCAGGCGCCGCCGCGCAGGAACGCCCTGTAGATGCCCGCGTACATCCAGGGAAAGTGCCGTACCGAGGCCTGGTAGAAGCGACGCAGCCCGGTTCCCAGACCGTGCGGCAGCAGCCGCAGGACGTCGAAGACGTGCGGTTCGTGCCCGTGCACCGTGGCGCGGCGCGCGAGCTCCGCGGCGACCGTGTCGTGGCCGGCCCCCATGCTCGCACTCAGGATCAGCGGCCGCCGTCGGCGGCCGGGCTCGGGCTGTGGCGCGTGGGGCGCTGCGGCAGGAGTGTGCACGGGTTCCGATTCTCCGGCCACGCGGCCCGCAAACGGCTGAGTCGGCGCCCGTGTCGCCCCATTCGGTGGTCACGGGCCGTGCCGTCGCACCCGTGGGATGCAGCCATCCGGTCCTGCGGCGAGTTGCCCGGCCCATGCCGGGATGGATGAATCGGGGGAGAAGGGCGTGTGGGTGGCGAGCACGGGAGGAGCCGTGATGCGGTGGCGGCGCGGCCTGCACCGCGTTTGGCAGTGGCTCGAAGTCAGGGCACTGATCGAGCACGGTCGTGAGCTGGAGCTGATGCACCGGGCCATGGGCTTCGCCACGCTGGCCCTGGTGACGCTGGCACCGCTGCTGATCGTGGTCGCCGCGGCCGATCCCCTGGCACTCGGCGGTTTCGCCTCATGGCTCACCGACGGCATGGGGCTGTCGGGGAAGTCCGCCCATGAGATCACCGACGTCATCAGTCCCCCGCACAGCGTCATCGGCACCACCAGTGTCTGGGGCGGCGTCCTGCTCGCGGTCTTCGGCGTGGCCTTCGGCGGCAGCGTCCAGAACGCCTACGAACGGATCTGGGGCCTCACCTCCGGTCCCTGGCACCGGGTCTGGCGGCAGGCGACATGGCTGGTGGTCTTGACGGGATACCTCTACCAGGAGGTGGCAACCAAGACCGAGCTGTACGGTGGCCAGCGGATCTCGCTGTCCGCGGTGAGCGGTGTGTTGTTCTTCTGGTGGGGGCAGCGCTTCCTGCTGGGCGGCCAGGTCCACTGGCGTTCCCTGCTTCCGGGAGCGGTCGCCACCGTCGTCGGCCTGGCCGGGCTGCGGGCCTTCTCCTACCTGGTCTTCACCCCACTCATCGTCACCAACGCCCTCAGCTACGGTGCCGTGGGAACCGTACTGGTGGTCGAGTCCTGGCTCATCGGCGTCGGATTCGTCACCTACGGGGGTGCGCTGTTCGGGCGCTGGTTCTGCGAGCACCACTGGATGCCGTCGCACGACGACCGGGCTGACGGTACGAACCGCCGGTCGGGGGATGAGGAGGAGCCGGACTAGGGTCCGGCCCTGACGCACCGTTGATCCTTGCCGTGACGCCTCCGGCGGGCAGGGCGCGAGGCCGCGGATCGTCGCCGACGGCGAAGTGTGGTCGGCCCTGACGAGGGCGGCTGCGAAGTCCGGAGCGTGGCCGAGATCTCCGCGGCAGTCCGCCGCCGTCACCGTTTCCGACACCCGTACGAGGGGCTGCGAGTAGCAGTGGGTGGCGCGCATGCTGACGCTGGTGCCACCCCATGCCGCCGTACCGCACGATCGGGCGGCTGGCCCGCGCGGATCTAATACACGGCCAAGCCGGCGGTCAGCAGACCGCGCGGGATCCGGGCACGTGGCGGGTGCCGTGCTTCCCTGGCACGCGCGGAAGGGGCCGGTGCCGTACTCCTTGTGAGGGGCCGCGTCCTCCTGGGGGAGCCTGCCCGTCGAGGTTCGGGAACGCGGCGTCTTCCAGGGCGGCTTCAAGCGGTGCCGACGTGTGGTCGAGCCGGCTGGACGCGGGTGGTCGGCGGGCCGGTTGCCGCGTGGGGCCGGCGGAGAGGGCCGTCGTTCTCGGGCGTGGACGTCGCCCTGTGCGGGTGCGTGTTTCCGACCGGCTGACGCGGCACGCGGAGCACGTGGCCCCTGCGCCGTCATCGAGCGGAGCACATGGCCAATTCGCCGTCATCGAAGAGAAGTCGGGAAGCGGAAATGAACGTACCGCGCGGCCGGCCCGTACCTACGGCCATCCAGGCGCCCCGGACCGACTGCCTGAGAACAGGCAGACCCCGTCCCCCAGGAGGTCGAGAAGTTGAGTCACAAGCGAATGCCCAAGCGGAAGGCCGCGATTGCGGTGGGCGGGGTCGCGGCGCTCGGAGCAGCGGCCCTCCTGCTGCCCGACGCCAACGCCTCCCAGGGCGGGCACCAGGCGTCGGGCGCCGCCGGGACCGCGAAGACGATGAAGGCCACCGGCGCCTCAAACCTCGCTGTCCAACTGCAGAAGTCCCTCGGTGACGCCTACGCCGGGGCGTACTACGACAGCGGCAGGCGGCAGCTCGTCGTCAACGTGGTCAGCGGTGACGACAACGTCGTCGCCCAGGCGAAGGACGCCGGTGCGGTCGTCCGCCGGGTGAACCACAGCACTGCCGAACTGAAGGCCGCCGCACGGACACTGAAGAGCAGGGCGACGATGCCCGGCACCTCCTGGGCCATCGACCCGCGCACCGACAAGATCCTCGTCACTGCCGACTCCACCGTCACCGGTTCCCGTTGGGGCACACTGCAGTCGACGGTACGCGATCTCGGTTCCGACATGGCGGTCCTGAAGAAGTCCGCCGGCACCTTCAAGACCTTCGTCTCGGGTGGCGACGCCATCTTCTCTCAGGTGCAGGGTGGCAACATCCGTTGCTCCCTCGGCTTCAACGTCACGGCATCCGACGGCAGTCCGGCATTCCTGACGGCTGGTCACTGCGGGGTCGCGGCCAAGGACTGGTCAGATTCCCAGAACGGCGGGCCGGTCGCCACCGTCGACCAGGCCACCTTCCCGGGCAACGACTTCTCCCTGGTGAAGTACAACGACCCGACCACACAGGCGCCGAGCGAGGTCAACATCGGAGGCGGCCGGACCGTACAGATCAACCAAGCCGCGGACGCCACCGTAGGCGCGACCGTGTTCCGTATGGGGTCCACCACCGGGCTGCACGACGGCCAGGTCACCGGCCTCGACGCCACCGTCAACTTCCAGAGCGAGACGAACCCGAACGGCGTCGACACCGTCACCGGTCTCATCCAGACGAACGTCTGCGCGGAGCCTGGTGACAGCGGGGGCTCCCTGTTCACCCAGGACGGCAGCGCCGTCGGCCTCACCTCCGGCGGCAGCGGCGACTGTACCAATGGCGGCGAGACCTTCTTCCAGCCCGTCACCGCTGCCCTGCAGGCCACCGGTGCGACCCTCGGTCAGGGCGGCAACGGCGGCGGTGCCAATGACGGCAACGCCGGCAACGCCGGCAACGGTGCCCATGCCACGGGTGGCCAGGCGGGCGCCCAATCGGGTGCGGGGGGCGACGGGGTCGGCGGTGGCACCGATCCGAACGCTTCGGCAGGCAACCCCGCTGGTAACGGGTCCGCAGATGACGGGTCGTCCCTCACCGAAACCCGCTGAGGCAGACCCGGTCACTCGAACCCCCGGCCGATCTCACCGCGGTTCCGGTCGGCCGGGACTGGTCCGGCCCTCCGGCGGGAGGGCCGGACCGCAGCCGCGCCCGTCAGCGGTCACCGCGTGCCCGCAGCAGCAGCACCGCTACGTCGTCCAGCCGCTCTCGGGCCGCCGCACTGTGCCGGAGGATGTCGTCCGCCAGGCTCTCCAAGGGCTGGTCCCCGATCTCCGAGAGCAGCCCGCACAGATCGACCAACGCGTCCTCGATGTCGATGCCGGGGGACTCCACCAGCCCGTCGGTGTAGAGGACGAGGGCCGAACCTGGAGTGAGGGACACCTCGGTGGTCGGATAGACCGCCGACGCGTCGATCCCCAGGAGCGGTCCCCCGGCCAGGTCTAGTACCCGTACTCGTCCGTCCGGTCGGCGCAGCAGCGGTGGCGGATGCCCGGCGCGCGCCATGACGGCACGCCCACGTGCCGGGTCCAGCCGCAGATAGAGGCAGCTGGCGAAGAGCTCCGCGCCGAGGTCGATCAGCAGCCGGTTGGTGCTGCTCATGACCTCGTGCGGCGCCTGGCCCACCGTGGTGTATGCGCGTACCCCGGTGCGGATCTGGCCCATCAGACCCGCCGCCGTCACATTGTGCCCCTGAACATCCCCGATCACCGCCGCCGCCAACGGCCCGGTGGGCACCACGTCGTAGAAGTCGCCGCCGATCTCCATGCCATGGGTGGCCGGCAGATACCGGGCGGCCGTCTCGACGCCCGGCAGCGGCACCAGCGAGTGGGGTAGGAGCACTTGTTGCAGGCCGTGTGCCAACCGGTGTTTGGCGTCGTAGAGAAGGGCGCGTTCCAGGGCCTGTGCGATCAGTCCGCCCAACGATGTGAGCACGGCCCGCTCGTCGGCGGGGAAGGCATGTGGTTCCGCATACGCCAGCACACAGGTACCCACCGGACGCCCGGATGCGATCAGCGGTAGATAGGCCCAGGCCGTGAAGCCGTCCGGAGTCTCTCGCCGGTTCGGGTAAAGCCGTTCCAGTTGTCCCCGCGACTCGAAGAAGGCGGGCACCCCGGTGCTCAGGGCCTGGGTGCCCGGAGTGCGTTCGGTCAGCGGCAGCCCGTCGAACCGCTCCACGACGTGTGGGGCCGGATATCCCCGGTGCCCCAGCACGTGCAGCCGGCCGGCTTGCGATCCCAGAACCGCCAACGCCTGGCTGCCGACCGCCGGGGCCACTTCTTCCCAGACCAGTTGGACCACGTCCTGCACCCCCACCGCCTCGGTCAGCGCGCTCGCCAAGCTCAGCACCTGGGAGATCGTCACCAGCCGGGACGGGTTCGAGTCCGACTGCGCCGCCCCACGCGTCATCTCCGCAACCGGTCGGGCCAGGCTGACCCGCAGGCTCAGCCCGGTCGTGCTCGGATAGAGACGGAACGACAGCCATTCGCCCGGCGGGCGCAGGGCCACGAACGAAGTCACCTGCTGGCTGATCAGTGCGGCCCGATAACGGTCCTCGTACATCGGGTCGTTCAGCCAGGGCACCGACACCCAGGGCAGGGTGCCGAGCAGTTCTCCGGCGGGTCTGCCGAGCAGTTCGGCAGCCGCCGCGTTCACGAAGCCGATCCTGCCATGCAGATCCAGTGACACCAGTCCATAGGGCAGTCGGGACACCATGCGCGCAGCCTCGATTGACCCCAGCGTGTCCGCCACGCCCGACACGGGTGAGGCGAGGACGTCGGCCTCACGACCGACCGGCCGGTTTTCCTCGGCGGCCCGCTCCAGCCGCAGCGCCAGCCGGTCGCAGGCCGCCGTCAGATGGTCGCGCTCGTGGTCGGACAGCTCCGGCGGATGAGCGCCGGGCCAGGTGACGAACACCGCGCCGTACACCGCGTGCCCCGTTGCCACGGGCATCGCGGCCAGCGCGAACGGGTACGGCAGGACCACCGAGATCCGCGGATAGCGAAGGGCCATCTCCTCCTCACCGCCCACCCACACCAGTTGCCGTCGGCGTACCGCGTCGGCTACCGGGATCGGCGCGTTCAGCCCGACGCGCTCCCACGGCGCGGCGAATGCCCTGGGCATGCCCGCCATCACCGCCATCTCCAGGACCGGCTCGTCGGGCCTGAGTAGATACACCGCGCCGGAGTGCGCACCCACCTCCTCGACCATCGAGACCAGTGCGAGCGACAGCATCGGTTGGCGCGCCGATGCTCCGCCGGCCGCCGACGCTCGTCCCGGCCCTGGCCCGTCGGACACGCTGACCACCTCCTCGTACGGCCGCGCGTCATATCCCCAGGTCAAGACTCTCCCGTGCCGCCGCCTCGCGCACGGCGAACGCCCCGCGCGCCCGGCGGAACCCGGTGACCTCCGTGTGTGCACCTTTCTGGAAATGTGCGCGAGTACCCCATGTGCCGAGACCCACCCCTGAGAGCCGATGCGCGAGGTGCGCACGCATGAGCCGTGTGCGCCCCCGCGCACCTTGATGGCCGATTCTTCTCGGCCCGCAAACAAGGGTCCGGCCCAAGAATAGGCACGCGCTTTCCACGCCCGGGCTGACGGGACCCGTGGACTGTGAAAGCAAGGACTGGAACGACGTACGGTGACCATCCGAAGGGGGCGGGGGAGTGATCCGGGTACTCCTGGTGCACGAAGAGAGTCTGTTGCGATCGGTTCTGGCGGAGTGGCTACGCCGGGAACCCGGGCTGGACGTGGACGACACGCCATGGTGGGGCGCAGCCGCGCGGATCAGGTCCTTATGCCCGGACGTCTGCGCGGCGGATCTGGACTGTTCCGACGGCCACGGGGTGCCACCGCTCGGGGACCTGTGTCCCTCCGGCACGGGTGGGCCGCCGGCGCTCGTGGTGCTGGCGCACGCGAGCCGGCCGGGCTTGCTGAAGCGGGCAGCCGAGGCGGGTGCGCTGGGCTTCGTCGACAAGGCCGGCTCGCCAGACCGGCTGGTCCGTGCCATTCGGAGCGTTGCTTCGAGGGAACGTTTCATCGATGCCTCGCTCGGATTTGGCTTCCTCAAGGCGGCCCAGATGCCGCTGACCAGGCGCGAACTGAGCGTGTTGTCCCTCGCGGCGGCCGGCGCGTCCATCGCGGAAATCGCCGGAAGCCTGCATCTGTCCCACGGCACGGTCCGCAACTACATGGCGTCCATCACCCGTAAGACCGGCGCGCGCAACCGGATCGATGCGATCCGGATATCCCGCGGGGAGGGATGGGTGTGACCGGACCCGTCCCGCCGGTCAGGTGACCGAGCCGTCCGCGAACCGTGGATGTGGGTACGGGACCGGGAGTTGCTCACCTTCGTCCAGGACACGCCCGCCCCCGGACCGGCAGCATGAACGGTCGGACAAGACCTAACCGAGCAGGGGGGCCCGGCGTGTCGTCCAGCCACCGGCCAGGTCCCGGTACAGGGCCGAGGTCCGCAGCAACTCCTTGTGTGTGCCACAGACGGTGCGCGCCCCGTCCATCACCAGAATGCGGTCGGCGCGCCGCGCCGAGCTGATCCGGTGGGCGACGACCACCAGGGTGCCTCCAGGGCGTGTCGCGAAAGCCCGTTCTGCGCGTGCCTCGGACTCCGGGTCGAGATGGCAGGTGGCCTCGTCGAGCAGTGCCAGCGGGGCGGGTGACAGATAGGCCCGGGTCAGCGCGATCAGCTGTCGTTCGCCCGCCGAGAGCGCCGCCGGATCGACCCGGCCGCCGGGCCCGCCCGACGCCTTCAGGAGCGCGGTCAGCCCGACCCTCTCTGCCGCCGCCAGCAGCTCCGCCTCCGGCACCGGGGCCGGACGGAAGAGCGCCAGGTTCTCGGCCAGGGTGCCGCCATGGACGTACGCCTCCTGCGGGATCAGGACCCGTGACGCGGCTGCCTCCGGTGTCGGCACGGCATACCCGTACACCCGCACCGAGCCGTTGCCCGGTCGCAGCAGCCCGGCGACCAGAGCGGTGAGCGTCGATTTCCCGATTCCGCTCGGTCCCACGACGGCCAGGTGCCCGCCCGGTGGGACGACGAGGTCCAGCCCGTCCAGGACGGGCTCGCTCGCGGGGCCGTAGGCGAAGCTGACAGCGGCGAGACTGAGCGCGGGCACGCCGGAACAGCGGGACGCCGGGGTGTGCGACGCGGCCCAGGCCGGCGGCTCTGCGGGTAACGGATGAGCGGCCGGAGGACGGACGGCCACAAGCCGCTCGTCCGACCGCTGTCCGGCCGGTGCTCGCCCGGCCGGGAGCCGTTCGTCGGGCGATGGCGCGGCCGGCGGTGCTCCGGCATACGGCCGGGCGGCCAGCTGCTCCCCGGCGGGTGGTGTGATCAGGCGGCGCAGGACGACCGTGAGGCGGGCGCCGCCGGTACCCAGACCGTGGACGAGGTTCTGCAGGGCCGGCAGCAGGGACTGGGTGACGTAGGCGAGTGCACCCAGCAGCCCGCCCGGCGTGACGCCACGCCCCAGCAGCCACGGCGCCGTGGCGAGCAGCAGTACCACGGGCAGCTGACCTCCCACCGCCATGGCGGCCACGCGGGCCACGCTCCAGCGGGCCAGCGCCTGGGCGGCCCGCAGTTCCGCCTCGGTCCGTTCCCCGACGCCGGCCGCGACGAGTGCCTCGGCACCGGCCGCCGTGACGTCCCGCAGCCCGGGGCACACCACGCCCAGTTCCGCGGCGAGTGCCTCGTCTGCGGCGAGGAAGGCTTCCTGGCGGCGGGCCAGTGGCCGGAGCGTCGCTGCGAACACCGCCACACCGGCCAGCAACGGCGGTAGGACCACCGCCAGCAGCAGCGGAGCCAACGAGAAGAGGCCGATCAAAGCCCCGGCGGCGGTGAACAGGAACGAGCGGGAGACCATCACCAGACCGGCGAGCGCGTCCCGGGCGATCTCCACCTGCTGGGTCAGTCCGGACAGTGCCCCCGCGTCCGCCTCCCGGACCCCGCGCGCGACCACCGAGACGACCAGCCGGTCCCGGACCGGCTCCACCAGCGAGGCAACCACGCCGTACACCCGTCCCGTCCCGTACGCTCCGGCCCCCACTGCGAGCCCCGCGGCCGTCAGCCACCACAGGCCCGCCGCTGCGTCCCCGGCCAGGAAACCGGCGTCGAGTGCCTGCGCCAGGGCGTATCCGAGGACGAACGTCTGGCCCGCCTCCAGCACGGACCAGGCTGCCAGCCGGACCAGCACCCACGGACGCGGACGCAGGAACCGCCACACGTGGTTTCGCATGTCCATCAGCCTCGGGCCTCCGCTTCGGTCCCGACCCGTCCGGCGCCACCAGCGGCCTCGGTGTCCGCCCCGAACACCGCGCGGTACTCCGGGTCCCGCCACAGCTCACGGTGCGGCCCCAGCGCCCGCACCCGGCCGCCGTCCAGCCAGGCCACCAGGTCCGCACGGGCGGCCGTCGCCGCGCGGTGGGCGACCAACAGACGGGTCGGTCCCAGGCCCGGAGCCAGCAGGGACTGGGCGATCTGGTGCTCAGTGACCGTGTCGAGACTGGAGAGGGCGTCGTCGAGGATCAGCAGCCGGCCGCCGTGCGCGAAGGCGCGGGCGAGGCCGAGGCGCTGGGACTCGCCGCCGGAGCGGGGGGCGTCGGCGCAGCGGGTCGCGTAGCCGTGGGGCAGCCGGCGGACGAAGCCGTCGGCGCGGGCCGTGCGGGCGGCCGAGCGCACCTCAGCGGCGCAGGGGGTGGTGAGCCCGAAGGCGATGGCGTCCGCGACCGTCGTACCGAGCAGGGCGGGGCGCTCGAAGGCGTAGGTGACGGCATGGCGCAGGTCGGCATGCGCGAGGTCGCGCAGCGGGACGCCGTCCAGGAGGACCTCACCCGCGTCCGGGTCACAGAGCCGACCGGCCACCTCCGCAAGCAGGGACTTTCCGGTGCCGGAGCGGCCGACGACGGCCAGGGCCGTGCCCCCCGGGACGACGAGGTCGACCCCGTCGAGGACGGTTCGGGCGCCCCTGCGGGCGGTGACCTCCCGCAGCTCCAGCCGCCCGGGCCCGGGCGGCAGGCTCTGGGTACCGTGTGCCGGTACCGGCTCGGCCCGTACCTCCGCGAGCCGCCCCAGCGCCGCGCGCGCTCGGCCGAGCGCGGCCAGCTGTCCGACCAGTTCGCCGATGCCGGTCGCGAGCACCGCGTACCGGGACGCGGCCAGAACCTCGCCCACCGACAGTCGGTGTCGGACGAGGAGCAGTCCGGCCACCGCCAGCACACCCAGGTTCAGCAGCGGTGCCACCGTGACCGCCTGCGCGGCGGCCCGCCCTTGCACCCGCCACATGCGGTGCCCTGCGGTGGACAGTTCGGGCAGCGGTGCGAGGATCCGCTCTGTCTCGCGTTCCTCGGCGCCCGCCGCACGGATGGTACGGAAACCGCCGATCGCCTCGGTGAGGGTCGTAGCGATTTCCCCCTGCACACGCTGGTAGTCGGCAGCACAGGCTGACGTGTCGCGGGCGAAGGCGCGCAGCAGGAGGGCCAGGACCGGTGCCCCGGCCAGGAACACGGCCGCCAGCCACGGGTCGATGAGGCCGAGCGCCACCACTCCGCCGATGGGGCCGGCAAGCGCGGCGAGCAGCGCGGTCAGTGCGCCCGGCGCGGTGCCGGCCTGCGCAGCGCCGCCTACCAGCCGTGCCACCAGTTCCCCGGAGCCGAAACGGGCCACCGCGCGCGGGCCCAGCGCCAGGACGTGTCCGGTCAGGTGGCGGCGCAGCCACGCCGTGGCCCGCGCGTCCGTCGTCCCGGTCAGGACCCCCGTACAACCGTCCAGCAAGGCGATCAGCACGACGACACCGGTGCAGCAGGCCACCCAGCGCACCGCCGGAACACCTGCCAGCAACAGGTCCAGAGTGTGGCCGAGCAGGGCGGGCAGTACCAGACCGGCCGCCGTGGTGGCCGTGCTCACTGCGCACAGCGCGGCGCATCGGGCGCCCGTGTGGCGCAGCACCGCACGCGACAGTGCAGCGCCGGTCGGGGGAGGGGAAGGGGGGCCGTCGGAGCTCGGGATCATCGGCTGCGACCTCGCTCGGGTCGGACGGGAACGGGCTCGGATCGGAAGTGGCCGGGTACGGGTGGGTGGGCGGACGACGGGAGCGGGCCACCGGCGGGACAGGGGGCCGGGCGGGTAACGGAAGCGCCATCGGGTGGTGGACGCGTACCGGGCGACCGGAACGGGAAGGCTCCGGACGGCTCCCCCCACGCGTGGAGGGAGCCGCCCGGAGCCGTGTAGCCGCCGACTCGGTCAGACGCAGAGCAGAACGCTCGTGGTCGAGACGCAGGACAGCAGGCTGGCCGTGCTCGCAGCGGCGGTGGTGATGTCTTCGGACTCAAGGGCCTGCAGGTCGAGAAGTGCCATGGTTGGGTTTCCTTTCCCATATGTTGGGGACGGGGTTGTGCCACGACTCCGTCAGGTCACGGAGCCGCGTATGTGGGCCGCTGGTGGCGGCGGGAGGAAAGGCAGGTGCGCGGTGCGCTCGGCGCCGCGGGCCGCGGCGAGCGCGAGCAGGCAGCCTGCCGTACCGGTGGCGAGGTCCATGGAAAGCCGCATCATCTGGTGGCCGGGAAAGGCCAGTTGGCCCTGGTACGACATCGCGAACCAGCCGAGCCCGGCGATCTGCTGCTCCAGCCGTTCCGGGGTGGCACCCGGGGCGGAGCTGCGGGCGAGGTGCAGGATCATTCCGGCGCGGCCCTGGAAGAGGCCGGGCTGGGCGTAGAAGCGGGAGGTGGCGGCGGTGACGATGCCCGAGCGTGCCCGCTGGAACTCCTCCATGTCACTGGCTGTGCCGGGTGGCGCCGGCTCCCGGCCGTCGTCCGCAGTCCGGGTGGGGCTCCCGGAGCCCTCGCCGGTGGCGTCCACCTGTGCCAGGTAGTCGTCGAGGACCAGCCCGATCCCCGCACTGCCGTCGCCCAGGTAGGGCAGCGTTCGCCAGCCCTCGTCCACCTCCAGGCCGCCGCCTGCCTGCTGCACCACACAGCAGGCCAGGTCACGGCGGAGTGCCTCGGCCGCTGCGCTCAGGAATCGGGCCTCGCCGGTCTGCTCGTACCATCTGAGCAGGAACAGCGCGGGCCCGGTCGCGCCGCGCAGCAGCCCGGCGCGTCGTCGGGTGTCCGGTAGCGGTTCGCCGAGGCGTCGTACGAGGATGTCGGCGGCCTCGGCGGCGTGTCGTCGCAGGTCCGGCTCGCCGGTTGTGTCCGCGAGCCGGCCGAGGACCAAGCCGAGCCCGGCGAGCCCGCCTTTCAGATCGGAGGCAAGGTTCCGCCAGTTCTCCTGCAGGATGCCGGCTATCAGGTCCAGCGCCCGCTGCCGGTGGCCCAGCTGGTCCAGGACCAGGGCCACGCCCGCGAGGCCGTCGTACAGGCCGAGCGGGGAACCAGGCGGTGGAGGGGCGGTGTGGTGCAGCAGCCACTGCTCGCCCTCGTCGTACCGGTCGGCTCCGGAGGCCTCCAGTGCGTACAGCACCCCGGCCGCGCCGTGGGCCAGTCCGAGGCCGCCGCCGTCGGAGAACTGGGCGATGTCGCCGGGGAAGAGCCGGTCGTCGCGTTCCGGGGTGGCGGAGGCGAGGACGGCCTTCACCATGGAGTCCCGGCTGTAGGGCCAGTCGCCCGGCACCACCGGCGGGGCGGTCCTACCGTGCCGTCCGGCCCCCGGCGGGTCGGTGCCGTCCCCGGTCCGCGCCGCGTCCGGATCACGGGTGATCTCCGTGACCGCCTCGTCCAGAAAGCTGCGCGGCACGTCCGGAAACTGCTCGGCTATCACTTCGGCGAGATGCGCGGCCTTGCCGCGGTCCACGACGAACAGGGTCGTCACCGGGAGGAACAGGGCCATGCGCAGACAGGCCAGCGCATAGAGGTCGACGTCCGTTCCGCGGCGGTCCGGCGGGGCGAAGAAGCCGGGATGGGCGACGACCTGCCGGGCGTTGTCCTCGGCGGGTGCGGCGGCCTCGAAGTCGATGAGGTACACCGACTCCTCGTCCGGGGTCACCATGATGTTGAAGACGTGCAGGTCGTTGATGGCGAGCCCGCGCTCGTGCACCGCCGCGACCGCCCGCTCCACCGCGGCGTGGATGCGTAGTGCCCACGCCGTGTACGCGGCGACCTTCTCCGGGCTGGGGTCGGGGGTGAGCAGCGGGTGCCGTTTGGCGAAGAACGAGTTGAGCGGGCTGCCCTCGATGAAGTCCATGACCAGGAACCGGTGGTCGCCCAGTGTGAACCAGTCCCGCACCTCGGGGACCACACCGGTCCCGGCGGCCCGCTCCAGCGCGGCCTTCTCCCGTTCCAACCGGACCACCGCATCCGCGCGATCGGCGGCCAGCCCTGCGTGCGGCCGGGCTTCCTTCAGCGCAACCCGGCGCCCGTTACGGGTGTCAGTGCCGGCGTATACGCCGCCGCCGTTGGAGAAGTGCAGCGCCTTCTCGATGCGGTACGGCAGCTCGCCGGTCGTCGTGGTGTTGCGGGCGTCCAGGTGCGGCTGCAGGAATTCCGGCAGCGTCACCCAGTCCGGCACGTGGAAGGACGGCGCCCGCCGGTCCGGAACCAGCCGCCCCGAGCCGTCGGCCACCGCGGGCACGAGCGAGCCGCGTTCATCGACCACGTACCGGCGGGCGAAGGCTCCGTAGCGGACGTAGAGCGGGCCGTCGTACCAGCGCAGGTCGGTGAGGATGTACGGCCCCTCCAGTCCCGCCAGCAACTCGCCCAGTTCGTCCAGGGTCCGCTGCAACTGCTCTTCGTCGGACGGGTAGATCGTCACGAACTTGCCGCTGGTGTCGCGGCCCGCGTACTTGGCGTTGCGCAGGTGCAGCAGGTGCGGGCCCGGTACGAACTTGAAGGGGATGCGGCGGGGCACGCAGTAGTCCCACACCGTCCGGGCAATCTGCTCGGCGTTCGCCGCGGTGGCCGAGGAATGGATCTTCCATCCCTGGGCGGGTGACGGGAGCGGTGTGCCATCGGTGTCGAGCGGTGTGAGCATGAGCCAGTCGCCGGTGCGCGCCGCGTGCCAGCCCTCCGGAACGGTGCGACACGCCGTTTCGAGCAGCGGCGCGGGGTGCTCGCGGCCGTCGGCCGAGAACCGGTCGGGCGTGTCGTAGAAGTGCCTGTCGGCGAGCGCGTACACCTCGTAGCGCTTGTCCATGCGCCCCCCATCCCTCTTCGCTGGCTGACGCTTAGACACTCGCAGGTTTCGGCTGGTCGCGGAAAGTAACGACTGTCATGAGAGTGCTGTGCGGAACTCACAGGTCAACATGTGTCCGGTGGCTTTCGAACGGAAGAGGTCGGCGCCCGGACCGTTCGCAGGGGCTGCGCGGGCGGCCTGCAGGCGTTGTAATGGCGAACGTGGTGAGTGAGGGCGCTGCGATCAGCGGGTCGAGGATGGAGCGTGCCGAAGCTGCCCTCGACGCGCTCACCGCGGTCCCCGGCACGCCCGATCTGCTTCGCCGGATCCTCGAACAGGCCCTGGTGTTCGCCGGGGCGGCCTTCGCCGGTGTCTACACGCCCGGCGACGATCCCTCCCATCTGGGACTCGCCGAGTCGGCGGGGCTGCCGCGCACCCTGTACGGGCTCCGGGACGGTTATCCGGCCGCAGGCGGTTCCCCGGTCGCTGAGGCCCACCGCAGCGGACGACCGGTGTGGCTCGGACCCGCGGCGCGGGCTGGCTACCCCGGGGAGCGGCGCACGCCGACCGCGGACTTCTCGCTGGCCGCCCTGCCGCTGCGCCCGCCGGGCAGCGGCTGTCTGCTGGCCGTCAGCGAGCACCCCGGCGGCTTCGGCGGTCACGACCGCACCTGCCTGGGGCTGATCGCCCGAGCGGTGGTGGTCCCCGTCCCGGCCGCCACCGTCGCAGACACCGGTGTGCTGCCCAAAGACTCCTTCAGCCTGGCCATGGACACCGGGCGGGTCGAGGTCGGCGACACGATCCTGCGGCTTTTCGGGATCGGGCGAAACGACTTCGACGGCCGTGTGGAGACGCTGCTCGAACGCACCGTGCCCGAGGACCTGCCGGCGCTGATGTCCGTGGTCGAGGCCGACCACATGTCGATCGGCGACCGCGAGCTGGAGTTCCGCGTCCTGCGGCCGTCCGGCACACCCAGGTGGCTCAGACTGCGGGGCCGGCTGCTGCCGAAAGGGGAGGGCCGTCCCGCGCGGCTCGTCGGTACCGTCGTCGACGCCTCCACTCTGCGTTCCGGTGTCACCGACGTGACCCGCGTACAGCGCCTGGCCGCCGCTCTCGCCACCGCCGGCACCGTCAAGGACGTCGGCCAGGCCGTCGTGGCAGCCCTGCGCAAACCGTTGCAGGCCGACCGGATCGCGCTCGCCGAGCTGGAGCACGACCGGCTCGTGGTCACCGTGCTTGACCCGCCCGAACCCGAGGCCTGGCCCGAGGTGTGGCGCAGTGAGTGGCGCACCGAATGGCCCGACGCACCGGTGCGGACCATGCCCACCCTGGCCGCCGCATTGCGCGAGGGCCGGGCCCGGATCTGGCCCGCCCGGACCGAACTTGAACCCGCTCTCGCCGAGGTCGGCCCCGGCGGCCTCGCGGTGCTGCCGCTGCCCGCGGGCGGCCGTATGGCCGGCGCCTGCCTGATCGGCTGGGACCGCCCGCACGACTTCGGCCCCGACGAACGTGCCCTGCTCACTGCCTGCGCCGGCCTGATCGGCCAGGCGCTGCTGCGCGCCCATGCCTTCGACGCCGAACACGAACTCGTCGGCATGCTCCAGCGCACCCTGCTGCCCCGCCGGCTGCCCCGGTTGCCCGGTGCGGTCGCCGTCGCCCGCTATCTGCCCACCACGGCCGGGCTGGAGGTCGGCGGTGACTGGTACGACGTGATCCCGCTCGCCGACAACCACGTCGCCCTGGTCATCGGCGATGTACAAGGCCACAACGCGGGCGCCGCCACCCTGATGGGCCAGATGCGCACTGCGCTGCGCGCCTACGCCGCCGAGGGGCACGCCCCGGACGTCGTCGTCGCACACGCCAACCGGCTGCTGTTGGACATGGAGACCGATCTCTTCGCGACCTGTGCCTACGTCGATGTCGACCTGGAGGAGGGAACCGCTTGGTGCGTACGCGCCGGCCATCTGCAGCCCGTGCTGCGGCATCCGGACGGTTCTGCCGAGATCGTGCAGGCCGAGGGGGGCCCGCCGCTCGGTGTGCTCGGTCAGGCCGAGTTCCCGATGACACCGCTCCGGCTCCAGCCCGGCATGGTGCTCGCACTGACCACCGACGGCCTGGTGGAGTCCGCCGGCGCCGACATCGACACCGGTATGGACCGGCTCGCCCGTGAACTGGCCGCCGCCGACCCGGGTCACCTCGGTCTGGTCGCCGACGCTCTGCTGACCGGCGCCCACCGCGGCGACGACGTGGCCCTGCTGTTGATGCGCTATGACGGGATGACGGTACGGCCGCTGCGCGAGAGCTGGACGGTGTGGCGGTTGCCGGAGGCGGTCCGGCACGCCCGCCGCTTCACTCGACGTACCCTGCGCGGCTGGGGCGTCCCCGGCGAGACGGTCGATGTGGCGCTGCTGGTCGTCTCGGAGCTCGTCACCAACGCCCTCGTGCACACCGAGGGCCAGGTCCGTCTCGATCTGAGCCTGGTCGGCCAACGGCTGCGGCTCGCCGTCGCGGACTCCTCGCCACGCAGTCCCATGAAGCCCACCAGCGTCGGCTGGGAGGCCACCGGTGGTCGGGGCATTCTGCTGGTGGAGGCGGTGTCGGAGGCCTGGGGCACGCTCCCGGTCAGCGGCGGCAAACAGGTGTGGGCGGACCTCGCCCCGGCCGCCGAGTCGCCACTCGGGTACCGGTGAGGTCCGATCGAGGCCGCTTCGAGAGGCGTACTGCGGGACCCCGACCTAGGGTCGGTTGGTGTGGCGAACACCTTCGAGGAACTGGTGCAGAAGCAGCGTGCGGCCGATGCGGCCCATGCCATGGTCGAGGAGCTGCGGGACACCTACGGCCCACCGGCCGAGCGGGGGATGACCGGCGCCCAGTCGGGCACCTATGAGACTGCTCTGCGCGCCTGGCGGGATCTCGCCCGCGATGCGCAGACCGCGGTGAGCGAGTACGCCAAGGAATCGGGCCGGCCCCGTGCGGAGATCGAGGCCGAGGTGGAGCGGGTGGCGGCGGAACAGGGTGGCTGAGGTGGTCCCGCGGCACACGCCCGGCACCCGTTCCGTTCGCTGGGGTGCCCGGTGTTCTGGGGTCGGTCGGGGCGGTTCGGCCGGCGTGTGCGGGCGGACCGGTTCTGCCGTGTTCCAGCCGGAGCGAAGGACATCCCCGGCACCGGATGCACCGGCGTCGGGCGTGCCGTCGACCGGGGCCGCCCCGGGCCGCCCACGGTGCCGGCGGTGCGTTCGGCGGTGGCGGTCCCCCCGGTGGGGGCACAGGGCCGATCCGTCTCCGTCTGACGGCCTCCGCCTGCCCCGGGTTTGCGGGGTCCGCGGTCGGGGACCCGGTCAGGCACAGGTCGCACACGGCCGCCCGACGGGCCGGTCCCGTCGACGGCGGGAGACAGAAGGGAAGATGAGACGTGACTGCGCATCCCAGTGACAAACGGGCCGTACCGCACCCGGAGACCGGGTGGGCGAAGGCCCGCCGTCCGCGTGAGCGGGGAGTGCGCACTTGCTTGCCCGCCGTCGTGGACCGGGCATCCGCCGCGCAGCGGGGTGCCGCGGCCCAGGACAACATCGTGCGCGGCGAGGACTGAGCGGGACGCACCGCCGTGGGGCGGGGCCCGGCGGGGCCGGTTCGGGACCGGTGCGGGTCAGGAATGCGTCCTGGCCAGCAGGTTCAGGACTCCCCAGGCGTGCCGCTCTCGCCGAGCCCAGGGAAGATCCGCCCCACACTGCCCGCGTGCGCCTTGGGACCGCTGTCGGTCATCGCGTACGGGCAGGTGGGCAGGGCCACGATGTCGTTCTGCAGGTCGACGGCGACGAGCCACGCGCAGTTCGCGTGCGGCCCGGACGGTCCTGCCCGGTGAAGGCGTCCGGCAGCCACCGGTGCCTGCCGGACGCCCCCCTTGCGTACGCCGCCTGGCGCGGGACTCAGCAGTGCCGGGACCTCCGGCCAGACCCGGACCGCCTCCGCCGCCGCACCCTCAGGATGATCACCGCCAGCACGATTCCCGCCAGCACCACACCGGCGGCCCGCTCGGCCACTGGCACCCCCACCGCCCGCAGCAGGTCGAGCGGCTCCACCTCCTCCTGCTCCTCCTGCTCCTCCTGCTCGGAGGGTCCGGGCTCCTCGCCGCCGAGCCCGGCGGACCGATCGCCCAGCCGTTTCGCCAGACACGCCGCGAACTGCCCCACCAACCGGTCCCCCACCTCTGCGAGCACACCGCGGCCGAACTGCGCCGGACGCCCGGTGACCTTGAGGTCGGTCAGCACCGACACCGCCGTACCGCCGTCGCGTTCGCTCAGCGTTCCGGTGACCGTGGCCCTTGCCGTGCCCTGCCCCCGGGTCTCCCGGCCGCTCGCCGAGAGCACCAGCCGGTGCGCGGTCTCGTCCTGCTCCTCGAAGACCGCGGTGCCCCGGTAGGTCAGGGTGACCGGCCCCACTTTCACCTTCACCGAGCCGCTCACCGTCGTGCCGTCGAACTCCTCCACCACCGTGCCCGGCAGGCACGGCGCCACACGTTCGATGTCGAGGAGCGCCTGCCAAGCGTCGTCGACCGGGACGGGGACGGTGAACTCGTGGTGCAGCTCCATGACGTGCTCCTCGCAGTCAAGACGTGGCGGGCGGGTGGATGGCCCCGGTGGTCAGGGTCAAGGGAGTGCCGCTGCCGCCCCAGCGCAGGGCGACGATCTCGGCGGCGACGGACACGGCGACTTCTTCCGGCGTACGCGCCCCCAGGTCGAGCCCCAGCGGCGAGCGCAGCCTGGACAACTCGGCCTCGCTGAGTCCGGCCCTGGACAGCCGTGCGCGCCGTTCGTCGTGCGTGCGGCGGCTGCCCATCGCGCCGATGTAGGCGGCAGGCCGGCGCAGCGCCTCCTCAAGCAGCGGCACGTCGAACTTGGGGTCATGGGTGAGGACGCAGATCACCGTGCGCCCGTCGGTACCAGCCGACTGGAGATAGCGGTGCGGCCAGTCGACGACCACCTCCACCCCGGGCGGAAAGCGTTTGGGCGTCGCGAACACCGGTCGGGCGTCGCACACGGTCACCCGGTAGCCGAGGAAGTCGCCCATGCGGGCCACCGCAGCCGCGTAGTCGATCGCCCCGAAGACCAGCATCCGCGGCGGCGGTGCGAACGACTGCAGGAACACCGATACGGTGTCCTCGCGGCGCTGCCCCTGCGGCCCGTAGTGCCGCAGCACCGTGGCGCCCAGGGCGAGTTCGCCGCGTGCGTCGGCGGTCACCGCCGCATCGAGCCCGCTTGTGCCGAGCGTGCCGACCACGGCGTCCGCCCACACGGCGAGCACCGCCCCGCGCGGTGCGGGCCCGTCGACCACGGTGGCCGCGGTCACCGGTTCACCGGCGGTGACCGACGCTGCGATGCGGCCGAACGCCGGATCGGAGGCGGGTGTCACGGCCCGTACCAGGAGAGTGATCTCGCCGCCACAGGTGAGCCCGACCGCGAAGGCGTCCTCGTCGCTGTAGCCGAAGGTCGCCAGGCGCGCCTCGCCGCTCGCCACGACCTCCTGGGCCAGCTCGAACACCGCCCCCTCCACGCAGCCCCCGGACACGCTGCCCACGACCTCGTCACCGGGGCCCACCGCCATGGCGGCGCCGGGCCCTCGCGGCGCACTGCGGCTGACCGCGACCACCGTGGCGAGCCCGAAGGGGACCCGGGCCGTGTACCAGCGTTCCAGCGCCGGCAGGATCTCACGCACGCTCTGCTCCTTTCACCGGGGTCGCACGGCTCGCTGCCCCGCGTACCACCGACGCCAGCCGCTCCAGCGCCGCAAGGCTGTGCCCCTCGACGAACGCGTCCACGCTGGGCAGAGCCGCCGCCATACCGGCAGCCAGTGGCGCGTACCCGGGGCGGGCCTTGCGCGGGTTGGCCCAGATCACCTGGTGGGCCAGCGTGTGCAGACGGCGCATCTGCGTGCCGAGCAGCTCCGGATCGCCGCGCTCCCAGCCGTCCGAGAGCAGTACGACGACCGCACCGCGCGCCATGCCGCGCTGCCCCCAGCGGATCAGGAACTCACGCAGCAACTCACCCAGCCGGGTGCCGCCGCGCCAGTCGGGCACGGCCTGCGCGAGGGCGGCCATCGCCAGGTCGGGGTCGCGGTGGGCGAGTTCACGGGTCACCCGGGTCAGCCGGGTGCCGATCGTGAACACCTCCGTGCGACCCCCACGCACCGCGGCGTGCGCGAACCGCAGCAGCGCGTCGGCGTACGGTGCCATCGAGCCGCTCACGTCGACGAGTAGGACGATCCGCCGGGGCTGCGTCACCCGCGTGTGCCGCCGCAGCCGGGCCGGCTCCCCGCCGCGCCGCAGCAGCTCCCGTACGGTACGGCGCGGGTCCACGTCCCCGCGCCTGGCGGGCCGCCGCCGCGCCGAGCGTCGGGTCTGCCCCTGGAGCGCGAACGCGGCGAGCAGGCGGTGCAGTTGGGCGCGTTCGCCGGCGTCCAATCCGGCCACGTCTCGGTGCCGCAGCACCTCGGCGGAGCTGGCCAGCGTGGCGGTGTGCGGGCCCGGCGGCTCGCTTCCGCCGGGTCCGCGCCGGGCGGTGGACGCCGCCCGGGTGGCGAGCCCGAGCCGGGGTGGCGCAGCCGCCTGATCCCTGCGCGGCGCGGACCCGCCGGGTGTCCCGAAGTACGCTGCGAACACCCTCTCGTACCGCTCCAGGTCATCGTGTCCGCCGCACAGTGTCGCCCGCCCCGCCCAGTACACATCGGCCCGCTTCCCTGGACCCAGGAGGTCGATGGCGCGCAGGAAGGCGTACAGCCGCTCGGCGCTGGCGTCCAAACCCGCCGACCGCAGGGCGCGCACGAAACCGAGCAGCACGGCGTCCGCCGCGAGCGCCGTGGCGGCTGCCCCCAGCGGTACGGTCTCCGTCCGCGGCGGCGGCCGGCCCGCCCCGCTCGCTGCGCTGCTCATCGCCGTCACGCTCCCCGGGCTGCCAGGACCGCCGCCAGATCGAGCCCCCGCGCCCGGTCCGCGTCCTCCCGGTACTTCAACACCGAGCCCAGTGTCGTCACGGCCAGCTCCGCATCCACCTCGCTGGCCCCCAGTGCGTCCAGCGCCTGGGCCCAGTCGATCGTCTCGGCCACACCTGGCGGCTTGAGCAGGTCCGCACCCCGGAGCGTCTGCACCAGTGCCGTGACCTGCTCGGCGAGCCGTTCGGGTACCTGCGGCAGACGGCGCCGCACGATGGCCAGTTCGCGAGCGAAAGAGGGATGGTCGAACCAGTGGTACAGACACCGTCGCTTCAGTGCGTCGTGCACCTCCCGGGTCCGGTTCGAGGTCAGCACGACCACGGGTGGTTCCTGCGCCCGCAGCGTGCCCAGTTCGGGGATCGTGACGGAGTACTCCGACAGCAGTTCCAGCAGGAACGCCTCGAACTCGTCGTCGGCCCGGTCGATCTCGTCGACCAGCAGCACCGACGGCTGGGTCTGCAGGGCTTGCAGCAGTGGCCGGGCGATGAGGAACCGACGGTCGTACAACTCACTCTCCAGCCGGTCCGCGTCCTGTACCCCGGCGGCCTCGGCGGCCCGCAGGTGCAGGAGCTGGCGAGGGAAGTCCCAGTCGTACAGGGCCTGGGAGGCGTCGATGCCCTCGTGGCACTGCAGACGGATCAGCGGCGCGCCGAGCGCCTCGGCGAGCGCGGTCGCGAGCGCGGTCTTCCCCACGCCCGCGTCGCCCTCGCAGAACAGCGGCCGGTGCAGTCTCAGCGCCAGGAAACAGGTCACAGCCAGTCCTTCGTCGACGAGGTACCCCGTCTCCTCCAGGCGGGCCCGCACCTGCTCCGGGTCGGTCATCCGGGTGATCGGCGCTCACCCCATCCCGCTGGCGGTCAGTACCGCGCGCCTGGTGAGTACCCGCGCGAGGTGCTCCCGGTACTCGGGCGAGGCGAACAGGTCCTGGGACGGGCGGGTGCCCTCGGCCGCCACCTGCGCAGCCCGTTCGACGGCTTCGGCGGCGTCGGCGCCGGTCAGCGCCTGCTCCGCCGTCGTGGCCCGTAGCGGCGTCGAGCCCATGTTGGTCAGTGCGATCCGGGCCTCGGCGATATGCCCGTCGGCGCGTCGCACCAGCGCCGCGACGCCGACGACGGCCCAGGACTGGGCGACCAGGTGGAACTTCTCGTAGTGGAAATCCCAGCCGTCCGTCTTCGGCACCCGCACTTCCACCAGGAGTTCGTCAGGCGCCAGCGCCGACTGGAGGTAGTCGACGAAGAACTCCCGGGCTGGCACCGTGCGCCGCCCGCCCGGCCCGGTCACGACGAGTTCGGCGTCCAGGGCCAGGGCCACAGCGGGCAGATCGCCGGCCGGGTCGGCGTGCGCCAGCGAGCCGCCCAGAGTGCCCCGGTGCCGCACCGCAGGATCGGCCACCGTGGCGGTCGCCTGGGCCAGGAGACCGGCGTACCGGCGCACCAGCGGGTTGTGGACGACGTCGTGGTGCGTCGTCATCGCGCCGATCACGAGCGTGTCGCCGTCCTCGCGGACACCACGCAGTTCCGGGACCCGGCCGACGTCCACCAGAAGTTCCGGGAAGGCCAGCCGCAGCCTCAGCAGCGGCAGCAGGCTCTGGCCGCCGGCCAGCACCTTCGCCTCCTCGCCGGCGTCTGCGAGAGCGCGCACCGCCTCGTCCACGCTCGTGGGACGAACGTACTCGAACGCGGGGGGAATCATGCCGCGGTCTCCTTTCCCGGCTCACCGGACTGGCCGGCACCCGCTCCGGCGGCCCCGCCGGAGCGGGCCGAGTGGAGTGCCTGCCAGATTCGGTGGGGTGAACAGGGCATCCGCACGTCCCGCACGCCCAGTGGTCGGAGCGCGTCCACCACGGCGTTGACGACGGCGGGAGTCGAGGCGATCGTGCCCGCCTCGCCGACTCCCTTGACCCCCATCGAGTTCGTGTCCGCCGGGGTCTCGGTCCGGTCGGTCACGAAGTCCGGGAGGTCCGCGGCGGACGGCACGAGGTAGTCGGCCATGGTGCCGGAGACGAGGTTGCCCTGGTCGTCGTACACGGCCTCCTCGTACAGCGCCTGAGCGATGCCCTGCGCTACTCCGCCGTGGACCTGTCCCTCCACGATCATCGGGTTGACGACCCGGCCGACGTCGTCGACGCAGACGTACGATCGGATCCTCACCTTCCCGGTTTCCGTGTCGACCTCGACGGCGCACAGGTGGGTGCCGTGCGGGTAGGAGAAGTTCTCCGGGTCTACCAGTGTCTCGGCGTTGATGGACGGCTCGATGCCCTCGGGCAGGCCGTGTGACGTGAACGTCTCGAAGGCGATCTCCTGGATGGTCCTGCGGGCCTCCGGAGAGCCCTTCACGCAGAACGCGCCCTCACTGAACTCCAGGTCCCGCTCGCTCGCCTCCAGCAGGTGCGCGGCGACCTTCCGCGCCTTCTCCACCACCTTCACCGCCGCCCGGTGTACGGCCTCGCCGCCGACCACCAGTGACCGCGAGCCGTAGGTGTCCATGCCCTGCGGGGCCGCCTTGGTGTCGCCGTGCACCACCTCCACGTCCTCGAACGGCACGCCCAGCACGTCGGCTGCGATCTGGCTCCAGCAGGTCTCGTGCCCCTGCCCGTGCGGACTGGTGCCGGTGACGACCTCAACCTTGCCGGTGGGCAGCATCCGGATGCTCGCCGCCTCCCAGCCGCCGGCCGCGTACCGCAGGTCGCCCAGTACCCGGCTCGGCGCGAGACCGCACATCTCGGTGAAGGTGGACACCCCGATGCCCAGGCGCACGGTGTCGTTGCGCTGGTTGCGCACGTGCTGCTCGGCACGCAGGTCGTCGTAGCCGAACAGGGCGAGCGCCTTCTCGGTCGCCGCCTCGTAATGTCCGCTGTCGTAGGTCAGTCCGGCGATGGAGGTGTAGGGGAACTCCTCGTGCCGGATCCAGTTCCGGCGCCGTACTTCCACCGGGTCCAGTCCAAGTTCGGCGGCCAGTTCGTCCATGGTCCGCTCGATGGCGAACGTGGCCTCCGGTCGGCCGGCGCCACGGTAGGCGTCGGTGGGGGTGCGCGTGGTGAAGACTCCGGTGCAGGTGAACTCGTAGGCGTCCATCTTGTAGATCGCCGGGTACATGAAGGCGCCGAGGAGCGGGATGCCCGGGGTGACGAGCATCAGGTAGGCACCCATGTCGGCGATCAGGTCCACCTTCAGACCGAGCAGCCTGCCCTCGCGGGTGGCCGCGATCTCGACGTCCTGGATCATGCCGCGGCCGTGGTGGGTCGCCAGGTAGCCCTCGGAGCGGGACTCGGTCCACTTCACCGGGCGGCCGAGCCTGCGGGCCACGGTGAGGGCCAGAGCCTCCTCGCCGTACACCTGCAGTTTGGAGCCGAACCCACCGCCCACGTCCGGGGCGATCACCCGCAGCTTGTGCTCCGGGATCCCGGTCACCACCGCGAGCATGATCCGCAGGATGTGCGGGATCTGGGTCGCCGAGTGGACGGTGTACTCGCCGGCGGCGGCGAGCGGGGTGACGACGACCGCGCGCGGCTCCATGGCGTTGGGGATCAGGCGCTGTTGGTGGTAGCGGCGTCGCAGGGTCACCTCGGCGCGTTCCCGTACGGCCGCGAAGTCCTCGCCTGTGGTGAGCGGCCAGGTGTAGCAGCGGTTGGTGCCCTTGCCGGCGTGGACCAGCGGGGCGCCTTCCGCCAACGCGGCCTCCAGATCGAGGACTGGCGGCAGCGGATCGTAGTCGACCTCGACCGCCTCCAGCGCATCGGCCGCCGTGTACCGGTCGCGGGCCACTACCACCGCCACCGGGTCACCGGCGTAGCGGACCTCATCGACGGCGATCGGCGGGTGGTCGGGAAGCACGATGTCCTCGGTCACCGGCCAGGCGCAGGGCAGCGACCCCAGTCCCTCGGCGAGGTCGGCGCCGCTGAACGCGGCGACCACACCGGGGCGTTCGAGGGCCGGGGAGACGTCGATGCGGGCGATGCGGGCGTGGGCCATCGGACTGCGCAGGATGGCCAGGTGCAGCAGGCCGGCGACCTGGATGTTGTCGGTCCAGTTCGTCTGGCCCGTGACCAGCCGGGCGTCCTCCTTGCGTAGCCGGGAGCGGCCGATCTCGTGTTCGACGGCCTGATCGGTCATGCCGTGGCCTCCTCGCTGGCCTGCGGCCCGGAGGCGGCGAGCACCGCCCGGACGATGTTCTGGTAGCCGGTACACCGGCAGAGGTTGCCCTCCAGGGCCTGCCGTACCTCGTCGGAGCCGGGATGCGGGTTCTCCCGCAACAGATCGCGCGCCGCCATGAGCATCCCCGGCGTGCAGTAGCCGCACTGGAGGCCGTGCTGCTCGTGGAAGGCGCGCTGCAGCGCCGTCCACTCACCGTCCTTCGCCAGCCCCTGGACGGTGGTCACCTCGCCCCCGTCCGCCTGCACGGCCAGCACGGAGCAACTCTTCACGGTCGCCCCGTCCAGATCGACCGTGCACGTTCCGCAGTTGGAGGTGTCGCAACCGATCGGGGTACCGGTCAGCCCGAGGCGGTCGCGTAGGTAGTGGACGAGCAGGAGCCGTGGTTCCACCTCGTCCTCGTACGTGGTGCCGTCCACGCGCACCGTGATGTGGGTCATGGGCCCTCCAGGCCGTGCGGGCAGGAGCGGGATAGCGGTGAGGCATCGTTATAGGGGCGTGATGTACGTCACTCTAGGTCCGCGGCCTGGAGGCGGCGAGCGGTACCGCCCGGCACCTGCTGAACGATTGCTCCGCTGCCGCCACTGGGCCGCCCTGCTGCACCGCCCGGGATCCGTTGTCACAAGAGCAGGACCAGGGATGCGCTCTGCCTGCGCACCCCTCCGGGAGGGCAACCCGTCCGAACGGAGGGCACGATGACCCGGCCGGGGAGCAGGGCTGCTGGTGAAGCGTTCGCACCCGCACCCCGGCGAGGTCGGTCCGGTCACCCGTACCGGCGAGAGCGGCGACCGCCGACGGGTGCGGGTGCGGCCGACCGATGACGTCGGCCGTGACGCGTCCGAAGTACCTGGGACAGTGGAGGGCGCGGGCGGAAGAGCACGGCCCGCAGTGCGGTCCGTGCCAGAGCGGCGGACACCCGCCGGCCTGCGGCGGAAGCTGGGCCCGACAGCAAAGGGCGCGCCCGGCGGGCCTGCCCCAGCCCGGCCCGTGCCGAGAAGGTCCAGGTCAGCTTTGAAGTGACCTGGACCCGCGCGGCCTTCCTGGCTACTCGTCCCATGCCTGGATCATGATCTGCTCGGCGATCTTCCCGTTGCGCAGCGTGACCATCGACTCGGCGAGGACCCGGGTGCCGTCCCCGTACTCGCAGGACTCGCGGAAGGCGGCGTGATCGCCCTGCACGATGCACTCCTCAAGCTTGTGCGTCATGTCACGGCTGTAGATGTCGTCCAGGAGCGAGGCTATCTGGCCCCGGCCGTGGAGCACCTTGGGATGGCTGGGCTGGGCGTTGCTGTCGACGATGCGGATCTCCGCGTCGTCGGCATAGAGGGCCAGAAGGCTGTTCCCGGTGGTTCCTTCTATGCTCCGGCGCAGTGTCTCGGTGTCGAAGGCGGAGCCTGTCGCGGCGGTGCCCATGGTGACCTCCTTCAGGCGCCCGCGGCCCGACGCGGAAGCGGGCCGCACGGGCTCCGCCTTCGAGACTCCTCCGGCGCGGCGGGCACGGCAACCGCAGGACGGCGGCTCCGCCTGACGGGTGAGCACGGATCGCCGCCCGTGTCCGGCTGCGGCCTGGCGCCGTTGCTTCAGACATGATCTCAAAACGACGTATCGTCGCCGCCCTCGGTCTCGCCGCCGGGGTCACGGGTCTTGCCGCACCGCTGGCGAACGCGGCCGACGCGAGCGCACCGGACACCGGGCAGATCAACCCCGTGGCCGTCCTGGATTCGCTCACCGTCAGCGACATCCCCGCCCAGCACAAGGCACAGGTGCCGCGGGTCTCGGAGCAGATGCGTGCGCTGAACCAGGTCAGCGAACTGAACCGGCTGAACGAACTGCACCAGGTGACCGACCTGGCCGCGCCCGTGACCGGCCTGCTGCCCGCGGTCCAGGCCTGATTCGTACGGGGTTCCCGGGGCTGCCCCGCACCGCACGGCCGGCGGGCCGCCCGGCGTCACAGCGGCCCGGCCTGCAGCAACGGCCAGTCCCGGGCCATGGCGAAGGCCGTGACCGGGCCATCGGGAGGACAACGGGGGAGCACCCGGGTGAGCAGGTCGCCCGGACCCAGTTCGAGCCAGGTGCGCACCCCCTGCTGGTGCAACAGCTCGACGGCGTCGGCCACCCGGACCGGGCTCCGCGGGATCCAGAACTCAGGGTCCCTGGTCTCGGCGCCGACCGGCCGGGCGGTGACGTCGGAGACCAGCGGAAGGCGCGGCGGCTGCGGATGCAGGGTGGCCAGCGTACGACCGTAGGCCTTGAGGGCGTGGTCCAGATGCGGTGAGCCCGGTTCCGTGTCCGGGAGGCTGCTCAGCAGCCGGGCCAGGGTACCCACCGCGTGACAGGCCTCCGCGAGGGAGAAGACACCCGCGGCGAACGCGGCCCCCATCCGGCCGGCCGCATGACCGAACAGGACGTCCGGCTGCAGGCCCCAGCTCTGCAACAGCCGGTACTGCGCCGCCTGGAGAGCGAAGACCGCGGGACCGGAGAACGACACCCGTTCCACCAGCGCAGGCCTTTGAGCGCGGTCCGCAAGGCACAACACGCTCTTCAGCGGAAGCTCCAGATACGGATCGAGGCGTGCGCAGATCGCGTCCAGTGCCTCGGTGAACACCGGGAAGGCCGCAAGGAGTTCCCATCCGGTTCCGGGGTGCGGCGAAGCGCTGGCCGGGAACAGGAACACGGTGCGTCCAATACGGCCGTCAGGGGACATGCCTTCCATTGAGACACGGTCCGCGCGGCGCACACACCAGGCACGTTCCTGAACCCTGCAAAGAAATCACCATCATGGAATGCTGGAATGACGCCGATTCAGCCGGTGTTCCGCGTCGCGTCAGTGCGGCACTCGTGCCCGAAAGGATCCGGCATCACCCGTGGCCCGCTCCCGTGCCGGCCCGTCGCGCGTAGGGTCGGCAGGGAAAGCAATCGAGGGAAGGGGCCAGAACATGGCGCAGGAAGTACGCGGCGTGATCGCACCGGGGAAGGACGAACCCGTACGGGTCGAGACGATCGTCGTGCCGGACCCCGGTCCCGGCGAAGCCGTCGTACGCGTCCAGGCCTGCGGCGTCTGCCACACCGACCTGCACTACCGGCAGGGCGGCATCTCCGACGACTTCCCCTTCCTTCTCGGCCACGAGGCCGCCGGCGTCGTGGAGGTGGTCGGCGAGGGCGTCACCGATGTGGCACCCGGCGACTTCGTCGTCCTCAACTGGCGCGCCGTGTGCGGAAGCTGCCGGGCCTGTCTGCGCGGACGCCCCTGGTACTGCTTCGACACGCACAACGCGGAGCAGAAGATGACCCTCGCTGCCACCGGCCAGGAACTCTCCCCGGCGCTCGGTATCGGCGCGTTCGCCGAGAAGACGCTGGTCGCAGCCGGCCAGTGCACCAAGGTCGATCCGGCCGTCTCCCCGGCGGTCGCCGGGCTCCTCGGCTGCGGGGTGATGGCCGGTATCGGCGCCGCGATCAACACGGGAGGCGTCGGCCGCGGCGATTCGGTCGCCGTGATCGGCTGCGGTGGCGTCGGCGACGCGGCCGTCGCCGGGTCGAACCTGGCGGGCGCGGCGAAGATCATCGCCGTGGACATCGACGACCGCAAGCTGGAGAAGGCCCGCGCCCTGGGAGCCACCCACACCGTCAACTCCAAGGACACCGACCCGGTCGCGGCCATCCGCGACCTGACCGGTGGTTTCGGAGTCGACGTCGTCATCGAGGCGGTGGGTCGCCCCGAGACGTTCCAGCAGGCCTTCTACGCCCGTGACCTCGCCGGAACCGTCGTCCTCGTCGGGGTCCCCACCCCCGACATGAAGCTCGAACTGCCCTTGCTGGACGTCTTCGGACGCGGCGGTGCGCTCAAGTCCTCTTGGTACGGCGACTGCCTGCCCACCCGTGACTTCCCCATGCTCGTCGACCTGCATCTGCAGGGCCGCCTGCCGCTTGACGCGTTCGTCACCGAGACCATCCGACTCGATGAGGTGGAAGAGGCTTTCGAGCGGATGCACCGTGGCGACGTGCTGCGTTCCGTGGTGGTGCTGTGATGGCGGCACACATCGAACGCCTGGTCACCACCGGGCAGTTCTCCCTCGACGGGGGAACGTGGGACGTCGACAACAACGTGTGGCTGGTTGGCGACGACCACGAGGTCGTCGTCATCGATGCCGCCCACGACGCCGAGACCATCGTTCGCGCGGTCGGTGACCGCCACCTCGCCGCGATCGTGTGCACCCATGCCCACAACGACCACGTCAACGCGGCTCCCGCCCTCGCCGACCGCACCGGTGCCGTCATCTGGTTGCACCCCGACGACCTGCCGCTGTGGAAGCTGACCCATCCGGACCGCGCCCCGGACCGGCACCTCGCCGACGGCCAGGTCATCGAGGTCGCCGGCATTGACCTGACCGTGCTGCACACCCCCGGGCACGCACCCGGCGCCGTCTGCCTCCACGAGCCCGGACTCGGCGTGGTCTTCACCGGAGACACCCTCTTCACGGGCGGCCCCGGCGCCACGGGGCGCTCCTACTCCCACTTCCCGACGATCATCGACTCCATCCGTGACCGGCTCCTGACCCTCCCGCCGGAGACCAAGGTGCTCACCGGTCACGGTGACCCGACCACCATCGGTGCCGAGGCCCCGCACCTTCAGGAGTGGATCGAGCGGGGGCACTGAGCGGAACCAGTTGACTACGGTGCCGGACGCCGCAGCAGGGGCTCGGCACCGGGGTCGAGCCATGGATCACGCTTGCGGAGACGGAGCACGCACGGTCCGCTCACCCTTGGCACACGGGCGCGGCGGATCTGTGCCGTTGCTCACCTTCCACGGCATCCGGCAGTGGGTCAGCACCGCACCCGTGCCGGGACGCCGGTCATGGTGAGGTCGCCACCTGTGTCGCCAGGGGCGCCCGGGTGCTCCGGGTGACGGATGTCACCGTGGGGGACCTCGGCGCTCTCGTCGCGCCGGAGGGATGTGGCCAGGAACACGGTGCGCGAACGTGTCCGTGGCGCCGTCGCCCACGGGCCGCCCCGGCCGGCCGGCAGGTCGTGCCCCGCAGCTTCCACGACCCGGTGTGCGCGGCGGTGTTGGACGTCCGGGTGGTGGTGCCGAACGGGTTGCAGCGTGAACTCCCGCCCGTGCTCGACGCGTTGACGTGACGAGTGACACGGTCTGAAATGTCCGTATCGCGGGTGCTCGCTCACGGAGTCCTGATCTCGGGCGGCATATGCTTGACAACATGTCCACCACTGTTGAAACCGCCTCCGAGCGATCGGCTGCGAAGGTCAACCAGGAGATCCGGGCCCTGTGGCTCCGGTCGGGCGGGACACTGACGACCGAGCAGCGTGCGGAGTACCAGCGCCTTGTGATGGAGTGGGCCGCCGTGGTCCCGGAGGAGCGCCGGGCGGCCTGACCGACCCCGCTTGGCAGTTGCATTGCGCCTTACCGTCCACCGGGCACCCGTGAGCGCACGGGTGCCCTTTCCCGGGTCCCGTGGTGGCTCCGCTTGCGACGGTGGACCCTGGGGTCCTGCGGGCTGTCGTGACGGGTGTCCCGTCAGCCCCACGTCGCCGAGTAGTGCTGCTGGTACGCCCTGCGCTCCTGCTCGGCCCGGATGTACCTGGTGGCGACCAGCGCGATCAGACTGCCCGCGATCACCAGCAGCCCGGGCCCGATGTTCCGGGCGTCGGTCAGCCGCGCCAGCAGGGCTCCGCCCTGTGCCGTGCCCGTGACCGGCGCGGAAGAACCCGGCGAGGCTGCGCTGGGAGCGATTGCGCGCTGCGGCGGTGTGGACGGTCCGGGGGAGGGGGCTCCGCTCTGGGTGCCGCCCGCGTTCTGCGCTGACACGATCAGTCGGACACCGAGCGCCGTCATGGCCTTGGTCACCGGCTGGAAGAACGTAGTGCCGCCCGTCGTGCAGTCACCGTTGCCGCCCGAGGTGACACCCAGCGCGACGCCTTCGGAGAACAGCGGGCCACCGCTGTCGCCCGGTTCGGCGCACACGGTGGTCTCGATGAGCCCGCTCACCGTACCCTCGGGGTAGTTCACGGTCGCGTTGAGCGCGGTGACTTGGCCGTCGTGCAGGCCGCTGGTGCTGCCACTGCGGAACACCCGTTGTCCCACCGCCGGGTCGGCGGCTCCGGTGATGCGCACGCCCTTGCCGCCGCCGATCGCCACCACGTCGGCACCCTTGCCGGCCTGCCCGGAGGAATACTGGACGAGGGAGAAGTCATGTCCGGGGAAGACGCTGTTCACCGTTCTGCCGAGCTGCTGATTGCCCTGGTTGTCCGCGAACCAGGTCGATCCGGCGGGGCCGCAGTGACCTGCTGTGAGGATGAAGTCGGTTGAGCCGTTGGTGACGTTGAATCCGGCCGAGCAGCGGCCACCCGCCGAAAGGATCGGCAGGGCACCGTTCAACCGCGTGGTGAAAGCGCCCTTCGTCCGTTCCATGTGTACGAAACCGCCTATTTTCTTGGCCACTTGGGAGATCCGGGACCAGTTGGCGGCGGACACCGTGCGGTCCGCCTGCACTTTGACCGTGTTGGTCCGGTAGTCCACCGCCCATGCCGTCCCGGCCACGCGGGGTGCCGCGCGCAGTGTGGCAGTAGCCGATGTGAGGTCGTTCATGCTGTTCCGTACGATCTTCGCCTTTGCCCCGGTGCGCCGTACCGCCCGCGCCGCTGCGTCGTCGGTCACCGCCACCACCGGCCGCCCGTCGGAACCGATCCAGGTGCCCGCCGTCCGTGCCGTGCCGAGGCGGGCCACCCATGCGGCACCGGTGTTCCCGGCGGAGCTGAGCGACCTGGCGGACGCCGGAGGCGGCTCGCTCGCCACAGCCGCCCGGGCGACCATCGTGCACCCGAGGAGAAGACCGCCGACCGCCGCCAACCGTGTCAGTCGCCGGACGACCCGTCGTCGTGCGTGCCGCATGCATGGCTCCCGAAGCCGAACCCGAAGGCGTGATGCCCGCACCCAGCGGCCTCACGGGGCCCTCGAGTCGTGGGGGCCCGATCTCCATAACGCGGCCCGGCGCGGCGGCGTTCAGTACGGACGGTGAACTTCTCGGGCTGCGCGGCGGATTGGGCGTGCCGTGCAGGTTCCAGACCCCGGTGGGACTTCGGGTGGACGCGGGGCGGAACACCCGCACGGTCCGGGGGCGGCGGGCCGCCCTCGACACGCGGCCTGCACGCGCCGGACCGCCTTCTAGACTGCCGTACATGGACGATACGCGGCTTGAACGGCTCGGCTTGGGGAAATACCTGCTGGTGACCAGCTACCGCAAGAACGGAACTCCGGTGGCCACGCCGGTGTGGGTGGTTCGGGACGGCGACGCCCTCGGCGTCTGGACGGCTGCCGACAGTTGGAAGGTCAAGCGGATCCGGCGTCGTGCCGATGTCCTCGTCGGTCCCTGCGACCTGCGCGGCAACCCCACCGGCGAGCAGGTTCCGGCCACGGCCGGGATCGCCGACGTGGCCACCACCGCGCGCTACCGCGAGCTCATTGCCCGCAAGTACGGCATCGTCGGCCGGCTGACGATGCTGGGCAGCCGGCTGCGACGCGGTCAGGCCGGCACGGTCGGTATCCGGGTGACGCTCACGGACTGAGGGGCAGCGGGAGTGCACCGTCCTGCGGAGCTGATCGCCCCCTGGTGAACAGCCGTCCGGTGGCAGTGCCCGGTTCGGTGGCGCCGTCGACGCTCCACCGGGGCTTTCAGCGGCGCCGCCTGATGCGGCGTCAGCCGGGTCTGCGGGTGCGGGCGCGGCAGGGCCGTCACCGCGCGAGAAGGCGCGGGAGGGGACCGGAGATCAGGTCCAGGCCCGATAGGGCTCGTCGAGCAACTGGAAGACCGGCTCGCCGCGGACCGGGTCCTTGGCGGTGGAGAGATGCACCCGGTCGCCGCTGTGGATTCCGATCGGCGGCCCCATGACCCGGCCCCGGACGACGAACCCCTCGGCCATCTCTATCAGCGACACGTTGCGTGCCGCCGGCGTGTTGCGGTGCACCACGGTCGAGTGGCGGACCGTGCCGATGCCCTCGCTGCGTTCCGTGCGCAGTTCACTGCCCTGGCACACCGGGCACAGCAACCGGTGGTACGTCGCGGTGCCGCACCAGGTGCAGCGCTGGAAGTGGATGGCGTCCTTGGATCCTGCGGGGGCGGGATCGAGAACACCCGCCGCGGAGCCGGCCGCCGGATGCGAGGCGCTTGCTGAGTAGTGGTACACGCTGGTCAACTCCCTGCGCTCGGCCGGAATCCCGCATGCCCGGCACAAGGCGCGCACACGGGTGCGCGGTGCCGTGCCACCGCGCACGCCGAACAGCGTATGGCACTCAGTGTCACTCGTAAAGGTACTCCGTACCCTGAATTTCGCGGCTGGCAAGGCGTCCGGCACGCCCCAGTACTGACTCCCACTCTTGGACCACCCGCCATACCGGGGCATCGCGGCGGGAGACGAGGACCACCACGTCGTCGGGATGCCCGGCCGGTTCGCCCACGGGCGCCGCGCTGACGGGGGCGGCACGCACCGTGGTGTCCGCCGAGCCGCCGAACGTCCGCTGCACGTATCCCAGCGCGTGGTCCACCGTCGCACCCGCGTCGCCCCTGCCGTCCGATCGCAGCCAGGAGCGCAGGGCGTTGTTGTGGGCGGCGACGACCGCCGCCGCGATCACATCGGCCCGCAGCGATCCGTCGGGCCGTCCGGCGAATCGACCGCGCAGGTACTCGGCGAGTGCGCGCTCATAGCGCCAGACCACCGACAGCTCGTAGGCGCGCAGTCCCGGCACCTTCTTGGTGAGGCGGTAGCGCTGGACGGAGAAAGTGGGGTTCTCCGCGTACATCCGCAGTACCAGCCGGGCCGCGTCGCACACTCGTCGCACCGGCTCGTGTTCTTCCTCGTCCGCGGCGAGGAAGGCGGTCATGTCGTCCAGGCAGCGTTCGTGGTCGGGGAAGACCACGTCCTCCTTGGACGGGAAGTAGCGGAAGAACGAGCGCCGGCCCACCCCGGCCAGGGTCACGATGTCGTCCACGGTGGTCTGCTCGTACCCGCGTTCCAGGAAGAGCCGGAAGGCCGCCGCGACCAGGGCGTCGCGCATCGGCGGCTTGGCGGTCGGTGCCACGCTGCTGGAGCTCATGGACGCGAACGTAGCACCCGGACGGAATGTGTGGCACTCAGTGCAGACTGAGAGGGTCATGGAGGAACTGAGTGCCCTGGCGGCGACTCTGTGGGGCACTGGCCTGGGGAGCGCTCGGGCCGGTCCGACGGCGATCGACTGGGCCGGCTGCCGTCGCGGGCCCCGTGCAACGCGTGCGCCCTGGATCCGCCGGGGAACACCTGCGTCGACGTGGGAGAGCGGGCAGTCCCGGTCCCGTACGTGACGGTCGGGTGCGACCCTCGTCGCGGTCCAGGTCCGGTCCGCACTCGTGCACCGGAGCCGCCGGGGAACGGCCGCGACCGGTGTGCCGGGTTCGGCGCACCGGGCAACGGTGGGCCGGTGGGCGCGACGACGCCGTCTGTGATGAGCTGAGTCCGGACTCCAGGTGGTGGACGGAAGCGGAGCGGTACGACGGAGGCGGGCGGCATGGCTGCGGACGGTGAGGCGCAAGCAGGTGGCGAGGCGGTCCTGGACGGGTTCTTCGACCGGCTGAACCCGGACATGTGCGTGGTCACGGCCGTGGCTGACGGCGAACTCGCTGGATGCCTGGCCGGTTTCGCTTCCCAGTGCTCCGTCCGGCCGCCCCGGTACGCCGTCTGGCTGCCCAAGAACAGTCACACCTACCGCGTCGCGCGCGCCGCCCAGCACCTCGCGGTGCACCTGCTTGCCCGTGATCAGCGGGACCTCGCGGCACTCCTCGGTGGTGAGACGGGCGACGAGGCCGACCAGTTCGAGCGACTGGACTGGCGGGAAGGACCCGGAGGCACAGCCGTGTTGACGGAGACGGCCGCCTGGTTCGCCGGGACGATTCTCCACCGCACCGACGGCGGTGATCACGTCGGCTTCGTCCTGGATCCGGTCCGGTGGGGTGAGGGGCGGGCCGGGCCGCTGCTGCGGATGTCCGACACGCTCGGCACCAGCGTCCGTCCCTGCGTGGACTGAAGGCATTCGAACGTCGGGCAAGACCTCCAAAGACCCCTGGGCGGGGGTGGCGGCCGGCCGTCACCGTGGGCAGCCCCGCGACCGTGGGCCGCGTGGTCAACCGCACCGAGACTGAAGGCCTTGCCGATGACCGGCTCCCGCATTCCGGTCCTGTTCGTGCCCGCCGTGTTCCTGCTGGCCTTGGTCGTCGGAGCGTGCTGGTACTGGTGTCGTCGGGACGACGACTGACCGCGGAGGCCCGTGTCCCCCTGGCGACCGCCGGCAGCTCGCGGATGCCGGGGTGTCGTCCGCACCGAAACGGGAGGTCCCGGCTCACCGGTCCGCGGGACGTGCGATGCCGTCACCTCGCCGGGCGGGGTACATGCCGCCGCCGGGCGGCGGGGAGGGACCTTCGAAAGCGGGGAGGGACCTTCGAAAAGGGGGGCGGTTATCGGCCCTGGCGTGTGCGTCGGCTTTCTGCGGGCCGGGCCCGTGGAGTCCCTGGCGGCTCAGTGGCTGCGGCCGGCCAGCGCTTCGGAGACCGCGCGGACGCTGCGCGCGATGTGCTGCAACTGCATGAGCTCGGCCGCGTACAGCTTGATGGTGTGCTCGATGACCGACTCCGGCAGCCCGAGCACCGGCAGTTCGGCCCGCGCGGTCTGCAGCGCGGTCCGGGCCACCCGGATCTCCTGCTGGACCTGGATTTGCGCATGCCGGGCGAGCAGGACGGGATGCCGGATGAGTGCCGGATAGCTGGCATAGCGCGCGGGGATCAGCTCGCGCAGCCACTTGGCCGCTGAGCGCTCCCAGTCGTACGAGCCCGGCGTCTTGACCTGACAGGGCCAGTCGGGGCTGATGCGCGTGCTGGTAATGGTCATGATCATCGCTTCCGGTGTGCGGCGTCGTGAGGGTGGTCCGACGGGTTCGGGGCGGCCCCGGCCTAGGGGATGGCCGGGGCCGCCACGGGCGCATCGCGCAGACGATGCGCCCCGGAACACCCTGGACGCCGACGTGGGTAGGGAACGGCGGCGGGGGGTGTCCGTGCGGGGCCCCCGGGCGTCGGAAACCGGCGCTGCGTGCGGGGTTGCATGCGCATGGGCGGTCCGTCGGCTTTCTCGGGGCGGTGTGCGAGCGGTGGGTCCGCGGATGTGGAACGTGCCCGGGGTGGGCCGGGCGCGATCCGTGAGCAGTATTTATATATGCCGACCACTTTGCAAGACGTATGAAAACATTCATGCGTGAATTGAGTCGAATGATCCCCGTCCGGGGGGTGGGCCACCGCAAGATCTTCACGAGGTTCCGGCCCCGGCGGAAGATCAGCCGGGCAGGTCCGGACCTTTACGGAAAGACCGGGTTCCCTCGCCGGGCGAGGGGCCCGGACCGGCCCTCCGCCGCGACCGGCTCAGTCCCTGAGGAAGAACTGGTGCTCCTCGGAGAGATGCTCGTACTTCTCCAGACGGGCCTGGGTGCGCTCCGGATCGGCGTCCGTCATGGCCTGCAGCAGCGCGGCGGCCATCAGACCGGGCGCCGCGTAGGAGTCGAACACCAGCCGTGACCCGGTGCCGGTGGCGAAGGCGATGTCGGCCTCGTCGGCCAGCGGCCCGAGCGCCAGGTCGGTGACCAGGGCGACCTTCAGACCGGCACCGCGCGCCACCCGGATCGCGTGCAGCGTCTCCTGGGAGTGCCGGGGCATGGCGAACGCCAGCACCCAGGTGCCGCCGGCCTCCCGGGACTGCAGGAGCGCGTCGTAGGCCACGCTGCCGCCCCGGGTCACCAGTCGCACGTCGGGGTGGATGCGGCGGGCGGCGTAGCCGAAGTACTCGGCCAGCGACACGGAAATGCGCAGGCCGAGGACCGTCAAGGGAGTGGAGTGGGACAGCTCGCGGCCGACGTGGATGACCCGGTCGGGGTCGGCGAAGTCGCGCCGCAGGTTCTCCAGGTTCTGGATCTCGGCGTCCACCGCCGCTTGGAGTTCGTTGGCCCGGTTCTCGTAGCCGGGCCCGCCGGCGAGCGCGCTCAGCGCGATGGACTGCAGTTTCTCCCGCAACGCGGGATAGCCACTGAAGCCGACGGCGGCGGCGAAGCGGGTGACCGAGGGCTGACTGACCCCGACCCGGTCCGCCAGCTCGGTGATCGACAGGAACGCGGCCTCGTTGATGTGCTCGATGAGGTACTGGGCGACGCGCCGCTGGCCCGGCGACAGACGGGGGCCGTCGAAGAGTTCTCGTAGGCGGGAGGTCGGGGCGGCCTCGGCCTCGGGCATGGCTTTGCCCGACGTGATCGCTGATGCCTGTGCGCGTGCCTGCTGCGGCGAGGGCACCGGTCCGCCTCCTTTTTCTCCCACGAGCACTCAACATAGCTCACCCACGGCCGTGACCAGGGGTTCGAGGGAGCGGGACTCACCGCCGGTAGATGCTGATCGAATGGCCGACCTCCCCGACCGGCCTGCTGCTGTCGATCAACTCGGCGAGCTTCCCGCGGGCCTTGGCGACCGCGGAGTCCGACACCACCAGCAGGCCGCGCACCCGTCCGGGCGGCACCCTGCGCGGATCGGCGGCACGGATGCCGTAGTACGACGGTACTCCGCTGCCCTTGTACACCAGCCACACCCGCTCGCCCGGGTACCGCTGACGCAGGCGGTCGGCGAGACGGCCCAGGTCCTGTCCCCAATCCACGTTGGAGTCGTGCAGCAGGAGATGGGTGCGGGCCGGCCCGCCGAACGCCTCGTTGGCGTACGGCAGATAGTACGGGAACGTCCGCAGCGAACTCACTGCGGTGCACAGCACCAGCACGACCGTCGCCCCGGCCGCCCACCGCCGGCTGGACCCCGCCGTACAAGCCGCTGCAACTGCGAAGAACATCGGCACGAACAGCGCGTACCGGGTCCCGAAGTCCCGCGCCCCCGTCATCGCCACGGCCAGCAGCACCAGGGGCGGCAGCAGGACGTATGCCGCCGCGGGCCGCAGCCGTCGTACCGCCACGATCGCCACGGCACCGGCCGCGCCCAGCGCCAGCAGGCCGAGCGGTGTCTTCACCAGGAGGGCGGCCGGCAGGTAATACCATCGCGAGCCGGTGTACAGGTGACCGAAGAGATAGCCCTGCCATCGATGGGTCTCCAGGTCGAACTGCACCCGCATACCGGCCCGGTAGGCCTCGGGCACCGGTAGCAGGTCCACCAACCGTCCGCGCAGCCCGTGCAGGGCCGGAACGGGCTGTGCGGGTGTGAACCGCAGCCGGGGATCGACCGCGAGATACGCGGCCCACACGACCGCCACCGCCGCCAGCGCCACGGTCGCCATGGCGGCGAGCGTAGTCAGCACCGTTCGTCGGCGGCCGGCGGCCGGAACCGTGAACACCGCCGGTACCTTCCTCCCCCCGGCGGCGGCCACCCGCGCGAGCAGCGCCGGCACCCTCCGCCGCCGCCCGGTCTCCGCTCCGGTGAGTGCGGTTGGCGTCCGTTCCGTCCGTCCGGCGGCCGAATCCGCCCCGGGCACCGAGAGCCTCCGCCGTGCCCGCCCGGCGGCCACTGCGGACAACGCCGCGAGCGCCAGTACCACCGGCACCGCCGCCAGTGCGCTCATCTTGGTTGCCACCGCTGCTCCGAGTGCCGCCCCGCACAGCGGCAGACAGAGCACCGGCCGCCGCCGCGCCCGCCAGACCAGCCAGGTTGATGTCAGCACGAACCCGGCGGTCGGCACGTCCAGCGTGGCCAGTGAACCGTGCGCGATCACATCGGGCGAGAAGGCGTACAGGGCAAGTGCCACCAGCCCGCCCGCCGTGCCCGCCAGCCCGCGGGCGAACGCGAAGGCGACCAGCCCGAACAGCAAGGTCAGCGCGATTATTGGCAGCCGCGCCCACAACATCAACCGCCAGGGGTCGTTGCCCGACTCGTACAGCAGATGCCGGCCTACCTCCCCCTGGGAGCCGGGGTACGACGGGTCGTAGTGCGGGTCGGCCACCACCACACCGGCCGCGATCAGCAGTTTGCCCAGCGGCGGATGCTCCGGGTTGTAGCGAAGCCGGTGTTCGCGCACGTAGTCGGTGGCCGTCGCGACGTACACCGGCTCGTCGATGGTGGGCGTCTGCCGCTCCGCCGCCGTCACCATCGCCGCGGCCATCTGGGCCAGCAACAGTGCCACGAGCACCGGCACCAGCCACCGGCGGCGTCGCCGCACGGCAGCGTACAGCCGGGCGGGCACCCGGCCGGGGGTCGGCCGCGCGAGCCCCCCGGAAGAAGTCCCGGAGGGGAGAACCCTGTGCTGTTCGCGTGTCATTGTCCGCTCCGCGGCGGCAGCGGGCGGGCGACGGCGGGAGCGTTCGGGGGACCGGCCCTCGCCCCGCTCCCGGCACCGCAGGCATCACCGCTGCACGAGTCGTACCGGCAGACCCTCTGCCGTGTACACGGGTACGGTCGGCAGCCTGCGGGAGTTCACCCCGGACCGGCCGGGCTGTGCCGTCCCTCCCCTCCGAGGGATCCTGCCGTCGTGGGCAAGGTCAGCGAGCCCGCCGGCACCACCAGGTCCGCCCGCTCCCGAGTCGCCGCGACCAGGTCGGCGTTGCGCTGATCTGCACCCAGCACCCAGGCCAGGGCGGACTCATGGTCCTTGCCGAACCGCTCGTGCCGGGCGACCAGTCGCCGGATCCGCTCCTCCTCGTCGATCTCGCAGAACCACACCTCGTCCAGGTACGAGCGCGCTCGCTGCCACGAATCCTCCTGGAGCAGCAGGTAGTTGCCCTCGGTCACCACCACCCTGGCGGTCGGTGACACCGGGATCGCGCCCGCGACCGGCTGTTCGAGCACCCGCTCGAACCCGGGCGCGTACACCACCTCGGCGGCGTCCTCGCGCAGGCGCCGCAGCAACGCCGTGTATCCGGCCGGGTCGAAGGTGTCCGGGGCGCCCTTGCGGTTCCGGCGGTCCAGCCGGTCCAACTCGGCGTCGGCCAGGTGGAATCCGTCCATCGGTACGTGCGCGGCCAGGGGCGGGTCGTCGGCGTTGAGGGCCTGCACCAGACGTTCGGCGAGCGCTGATTTGCCCACACCGGGGCTGCCCGCGATGCCGAGCAGTGCGCGTCGGCCGCCCCGGGGGAGGGCGCGGGCACGGGCGAGGAGGTCGTCGAAGGTCAGCGGCACACGCAGAGTGTGGCACCCAGGGGGGTGTGAAGGGTACGGGAACCGCCGCCTGCATGTGGCCCGGTGTGGTGTGCGCCACTCACTGGAGAGCGCTTCTTGGGGAACAGTGCTGAGTATGACTCAGCTCGGTCTGCCCGATACCATCCAGGCCTGCCTCTTCGACCTCGACGGGGTCGTCACCAGGACCGCCGTCGTCCACGCGGCTGCCTGGAAGGAGACGTTCGACGCGTTCCTGCACGACTACGAGGGCGAACAGGGGCGGCCGTTCGACGCGATCGCCGAATACGACGAGTACGTCGACGGTCGCCCCCGCGCTGACGGCGTCCGTGCCTTCCTCGACTCGCGCGGCATCCACCTGCCCGAGGGCACCCCGGGCGACCCTCCCGGCGCACGCACCGTCCGTGGGCTCGGCAACCGCAAGAACGCCCGGCTCCTGGAGAAGATCCGCACCGGTGGCGTGCGGGCCTACGAAGGAACCCTCGGCTATCTGGCGGCGGTCCGGACCGCGGGGCTGCGCACCGCGATCGTCTCTTCCAGTGCCAACTGCCGGGACGTGCTCCGCTCGGTCGACGCCGAGCACCTCTTCGACGTGCGGATCGACGGCGTGGTCGCCGCCGAGCGGAACCTGCCGGGCAAACCGCACCCCGACACCTTCCTCGCCGCCGCCCGCGACCTCGGGGTTGAGGCGTCCCGGGCGGCCGTGTTCGAGGACGCCCTGGCCGGTATGGACGCGGGCCGCGCGGGCGGTTTCGGATACGTCGTCGGCGTGGACCGCGTCGGACAGGCCGATGCCCTGTACGCGCACGGCGCCGATGTCGTCGTCCGTGACCTCGCCGAGCTTGGAGGCAAGCAGTGATCAGCCATCGGTCGTACGCCGTGGAGCCGTGGGCGATTCGGGAGACCGCCCTCGACTTGGACGTCCTCGCCCAGAGCGAGTCGGTGTTCGCCCTCTCCAACGGCCATGTCGGCTGGCGCGGCAATCTCGACGAGGGTGAGCCGCACGGTCTGCCCGGCAGCTACCTGAACGGCGTGCACGAGGTGCACCCGCTGCCGTACGCGGAAGCCGGTTACGGCTACCCGGAGTCGGGCCAGACGGTCATCAACATCACCAACGGCAAGATCCTCCGGCTGCTGGTGGACGACGAGCCCTTCGACCTGCGCTACGGTCGGTTGCACGCCCACGAGCGGCTGCTGGACCTGCGCCGCGGGGTGCTGGAGCGGACCTGCGAGTGGACGTCCCCGGCCGGGACGACGGTCCGGGTGCGTTCGACCCGGCTGGTGTCGCTCACCCAACGGGCGGTGGCCGCGGTCGCCTACGAGGTTGAGGCCATTGGCGGGCGCAGCCGGGTGGTGATCCAGTCGGAACTGGTTGCCAACGAGAGTCTGCCGGGAACGAACGGCGACCCCCGCGCCGCGATGGCGCTGCAGTCCCCGCTGGAACAGGAGGACGGTTCCGCCTTCGGCAACCGGCTGCGGCTGGTGCACCGCACCCGGCGCAGTGGCTTTCGAGTGGCCGCCGCCGCCGACCACTTCGTCACTGGCCCGGAACGCACCACCACGCACAGCGAGAGCGGCACCGACGTGGCCCGCCTGACCGTCACCTCCGTCCTGGAGCCCGGACAGACGCTCACCGTGGAGAAGCTGGTCGCTCACGGCTGGTCCGGAACCCGTTCCCTGCCCGCCATGGCCGACCAGGTCGACGCCGCTCTCGCGGCTGCCGCACAGGACGGCTGGCAGGGCCTGCTGGCGGACCAGCGGGCCTACCTGGATGACTTTTGGGCCCGCGCCGATGTCGAGGTCGAGGGTGACGAGGAGATCCAGCAAGCCGTCCGCTTCGCGCTGTTCCACGTCCTGCAGGCCGGAGCCCGTGCCGAACAGCGTGCGATACCGGCCAAGGGGCTGACCGGGTCGGGGTATGACGGGCATGCCTTTTGGGACACCGAGATGTTCGTGCTGCCCGTGCTCGTCCACACCGCGCCCGCCTCCGTCGCCGAAGCGCTGCGGTGGCGGTACAACACCCTGGACGAGGCTCGTGAACGCGCCGTCCAACTGGGGCTTCGCGGTGCCGCGTTCCCCTGGCGCACCATCGCAGGCCGAGAGGGCTCGGCGTACTGGCCGGCCGGCACCGCCGCCTTCCATGTCAACGCGGACGTCGCCGACGCCGTCGTCCGGTATGTCGCCTCCACCGGCGACACCGCCTTCGAGCGGGAGGCAGGTGTCGAACTGCTGGTGGAGACGGCCCGGTTGTGGCGGTCGCTGGGCCACCACGACACGCACGGCGTCTTCCACATCGACGGCGTCACCGGACCCGACGAGTACAGCGCGGTCGCCGACGACAACACCTACACCAACCTCATGGCCCGGCAGAACCTGCTCGCCGCGGCCGACGCCGCCGAACGCCACCCGCGCGAGGCCCGGCGGCTCGGCGTGGACGAGGAGGAGAGCGCGGCTTGGCGGGATGCCGCGGAGGCCATGCACATCCCCTACAATTCCGAACTCGGCGTTCACGAACAGCACGCCGGATTCACCCGCTACCAGCGCTGGGACTTCGCCGGCACCCGAGCCGACCAGTATCCGCTGCTCCTGCACTTCCCCTACTTCGACCTGTACCGGAAGCAGGTCGTCAAGCAGGCCGATCTGGTGCTGGCGATGTACACCTGCGGTGACCGCTTCGACGAGGAGCAGGTGGCCCGGAACTTCGCCTACTACGAGCCGCTGACCGTACGCGACTCCTCCTTGTCCGCTTGCTGTCAGGCCGTCATCGCCGCGCAGGCGGGTCATCCGGGGCTCTCCCTCGACTACACGGCCGAAGCCGCGCTGATGGATCTGCACGACCTGGAGCACAACACCCGGGACGGACTGCACATCGCTTCGCTGGCCGGCACCTGGATGGCGCTGGTGGCGGGCTTCGGTGGCATGCGCTGCGAGGGGGACCGCCTGCGGTTCGCGCCGCGGCTGCCCGAGCGGTTTCGCCGCCTGGCCTTCAACGTCCAGTTCCGTGGGCGCCGGCTGCGCGTGGACATCGGCGCCGACAAGGCCGCGTACCTGCTCTTGGACGGCCCGCCGCTGACCCTGCGTCACCACGGAGAGCCGCTGACGGTCAGTATCCACGAGTCGGCCGTCCGACCGGTGCCGCCGTTGATCCGGCGCCCTGCTCCGGAACAGCCGCCGCACCGCGCGCCGAACGGCCGCTGAGAGCCGGCCTGGAGGGAGGAGCGGCGGCGGGAGCGGCCACCGCGCGCAGGGGGCGGTGGTCCGGTGACCTCAGGCCAGCGTCCGGGCCGCGGCCCGCCGGTCCCGGCCGCAGTCGCCTGACGGTCGGCCCGGTGTTCCACGAGGAAGAGGGTGAGCGGGCGCCCGTCCGGGGCCAGCGGACGGTTTACCGGCGAGTGGCGCGGTGGCTGGCCGGAGGGGTGATCAGTCCGGGGCGGCGGCGGTCAGGACGGCGGCCGAGGCCCTTAGGCGGAAGCGCGCCGGAGCGCGCCGCCGGGCGATCACCGGGCGGCGGCGGACAGCAGGGCGGTGCACCAGCGGGCCGTACACATCGGACCTCACGGATCCTCTCCGGCGAGGAGCTCGCGCAGCACCCGCTCCTCCTCGGGGCTCAGTCCGGTCACGAAGTGCTGGAGCGCGGCGAGCGGGTCCGGGCCCCGGTTCAGGATGTCGTGCATCGCCTCGGCGGTCAGCTCGGCCGCGTTCTTGGCGGGCCGGTAAGCACCGCGCCGCCCGTCGGCATCGCGGAGTACCAGCTTCTTGTCGTACAGCCGTGTGAGGATGGTGTGGACCGTGTTGTAGGCGAGCCCGCCGCTGATCTCGGCCTGGATCTCCGCCGGGGTCAGTGGCCGCTCGGTGGCCCAGAGCGCGGCCAGCACCTCGCTCTCCAGCTTCCCGGCGCCGCGCCGCTCCGCCCTGCCGCGGGACCCTGTGCCAACCATGCCCCCAACCTTACAGCGCGTAGGGCCGCCGGCCGGACGGCCGCCCTGCCCCCGGGAGCGTGCCGGGGTACGGTCGGTCCAGCGATGTTTTCCTTGATCGGACGGCACGTCAGGCCGCGAGCGCAGAGGGGTGATGATGGGCGGCGGCATGCATGACGCTCGGGCCGCGACGCGGAGCGGGCGCGCCCTTCGCACCGCCGTCGGGTCCGTGAGCGCTCCCGATGGCGGGAGGAAGAACGGGGCCGGGGCTCTGCTCGCGGCCGTCGCGACCGCCTTCACCCTGGCCCAGCTGCTCCTGGTCCGGCCCGGCATGGGTCTCGGCTGGGACGAGACGGTGTACGTCAGCCAGGTCGGCGCTCATGCCCCCGCCGCCTTCTTCAGCGCACCCCGCGCCCGGGGCATCTCGCTGCTCGTCGCACCCGTCGCGTCCTGGTCGTCCTCGACGGCCCTGCTGCGGATCTACCTCGCGGTCCTGTCCGGCCTCGGCCTGTTCCTGGCCCTGCGTGCCTGGCGCGACTTGTTCCCGGTGCGTGTACTCGCCCTTGCTGGTGCTCTCTTCGCTTCTCTCTGGGTGACCCTGTTCTACGGCCCGCAGGCGATGCCGAACTACTGGGTCGCCGTGGGCGCCTTGGTCGCCGTCGCCTGCTTCCTGCGCGCCGGCCCTGACCGCGCCGGCCCCGACCGGGGCGCCCTGTGGGGCCTGGCGGCGAGTGCGGCGCTGATGGCATTGATGCGGCCCATGGACGCGGTCTTCGCGACCCTGCCACTCCTCGCCCTTGGCCTGGTTCGCGGACGGCGCCGTGCGCTGGTCCTGCTCGCCGGGCTCGCCGCCGGGGCCGCCGAGTGGGTGATCGAGGCGTACGTGAGCTACGGCGGCCTCGTACGCCGTCTGTCCGACGGCTCCGCGATTCAGGGCGGACTCGGCAGCCACCTCGCCGTGGTGGACCAGCTGCGCAGCCTCGGCGGGCGGACCCTGTGCCGGCCGTGCACGGGCGCCCTGCCGAACCCGGTGCTCACCGTGTGGTGGTTCGTGCTGCCCGTGCTCGCCGTCCTCGGCCTGGTCTTCGCGGTGCGCGCCCGGCGTACTGGGGCCACGGGGGTGGTCCTGGCCTGCGCGGTGAGCGTCGCCTTTCCCTACTTGTTCCTGATCGGCTATGCAGCACCCCGCTTCCTGCTGCCCACCTACGCCTTGCTGGCCATCGCGGTCGCCGATGCCCTGATCACACTGGCGACCGGCGCGCGCGGGACCTGGCGCCCGGTGGCCGTGACGCTGATCTGCCTGGGGCTCGCTGCTCATCTCGCCGTACAGCTGGCCGTCCTGGTGCACACCGTGCACAGCAACACCGCGGCCCGCCGCGCATGGTCCCGCACCGCAGCCACCCTGCACCGCCTCGGCGTGCGTCCGCCGTGCCTGCTCTCCGGGTACGAGGCCATCCCGGTCGCGTTCTACACGGGCTGTTCCTCGGCCGAAACGTCCGGCCACAACGCCAACAGCACCGCGGCCGGCATCGCCCGGACCGCCCGCCGTATCCCGGTGGCCGTGCTGCTGCCGGTGGGGTCCCGACCGCCTGGATACGCCCGCGGCTGGCCGTCCGCGCGGCTCGGCGCGGTGCTGGTGCACTACTCCGTGCCGGGGGCCGATGCGCCAGCCGTCGTGCGCGTGCAAAGAGCCGCCGCCGCAGCCCTTTCCGGCGGCCTCTGGCGGCCCGCCCCCGGCAGCGTCTGACCGTACGCCTGTGCACGGCCCAACGGCCGGTGGACGGGCACTTGGCGCTGAACGTTCCCGGTCTTTGCCCCCACATTGCTGCCTCTTGTCCAGCTGATGGTGCGGCCATCGCCATGATGGGTCGGGAAGGTAAGGCATGCCTTCGCTAAGTGGGAGGGCCGCACGGCATGTGGGACGACGCTTTTCCGAGTTTCCTGATCGGGCTGAGGGAGGGTCTCGAAGCCGGACTCATCGTCTCCATCCTGGTCGCCACCCTGGTTCGGGCCGGGGCACGCTCCCGGCTGGCCCAGGTGTGGACGGGCGTCCTAGCCGCGGTCACCGTGGCGATGAGTTTCGGCGCGGTCCTCACCTTCACCGCGGCTTCCATGCCGGACACCGCCCAGGAGGCGTTCGGCGGCACGCTCAGCGTGATCGCCGTCGCGTTCGTCACGGCCATGGTGTTCTGGATGCGCCGTTCGGCCCGCAACCTTTCCGGTGAACTGAAGCAGAAGGTGACGGGTGCCCTGGCCATGGGGTCGGGTGTGCTGATCCTGACCTCGTTCCTCGCCGTCGGTCGTGAGGGTCTGGAGACGGCCCTGTTCCTGTGGACGACGGCCCGGGCGGCGGGCGAGTCGGCGGGCCCGCTGACCGGTGCCGCCATCGGCCTGGTCCTCGCAACCGGCCTGTGCTGGGGCCTGTACCGTCGTGTGCTGAAGATCAACCTGACCAGGTTCTTCACCGCCACCGGCGTCGTCCTGATCGTCATCGCGGCCGGTGTCCTCGGCTACGGCCTGCGTGACCTCCAGGAGGGTGGCGTACTACCCGGCAAGGCGGACTTTGCGGTCGACCTCGCCGGCAGCGTCGACGCCGGCTCCTGGTACAGCGCCCTGGTCCAGGGCGTCTTCAACCTGACGCCCACCATGACCTGGCTCCAAGTGGGGGCCTATGTCGTCTACCTCGCCGTCGTGATGACCCTGTTCGTCCGCGGGGTGCGCACCGTGGTCCCCGGGCAGGCCGCCGGGGGCCCGGCGCGCGGACCGGTCACGCCCCGGCCCGCACGACGCCGGCCGGTGTGGTGGGTGCCTGCTGTGGTGGTCGCCGTACCCGCGGTCCTCGCCGGAGCCGTCGTCGCCCTTTCCAGCCCCAAACCCGCCGGGAACCAGACCGTCGCCGTCTCCGAGACCGACTGCGGCAAGGGCTTCACGGCACCCAAGCCCGGCCGGCGCACCTTCCGCATGCACAACACCGGCGACAAGACCTCCGAGGTGTACCTGGTCGACCCGTCGACGGACGCGGTCTACGGCGAGATCGAGGGCCTCGCCCCCGGCACCAGCCGTGACCTCGTGGCCACCGTTGCGGGCGGCAGCTACGCCTGGCGCTGTGTCCCCACCGGCGGCAAGGCCGTCACCTCCCAGCCGGTGCGAGTCAGCGGCGGTGGCGCGGCCAAGCCGGTCGCCCCCGTGTCCGAGCGGGACCTCGCCGCACCCCTGAGGGCGTACCGGGCGTACGTCGAGCGGGGCCTGGCTACCCTCGTCACCCAGACCCGTGCCCTCGACCACGACATCGAGGCCGGCCACCTCGCCAAGGCCCGTGAGGACTGGCTCACCGCCCACCGCACCTACGCCTCCCTCGGCGCGGCGTACGGCACCTTCGAGGACTACGACCGGAAGATCGACGGCCGTGCCGACGGACTCCCGGACGGCGTGCGGGACAAGGGCTTCACCGGTTTCCACCGCGTCGAGCACGGTCTCTGGCACGGCGAGTCGGCCAAGGAACTGCGGGGCCCTGCCCGGCAGCTCGCCGGGGCCGCCGCAGCACTTCACAAGGCCTTTCCCAGCCAGGACTTTGCCCCTGGCGACCTCCCGCTGCGCGCCCACGAGATCCTGGAGAACACCCTCCAGTTCGAGCTGACCGGCGACACCGACGAGGGCAGCGGCACGAATCTCGCCACGGCCGACGCCAACCTCGCCGGCACCCGCCAGTTGCTGACTGTCCTCACACCGTTGGTGAGCACCCGGGCGCCCAAGCTGCTGCCCACGGTCGGCGCGGACGTCTCCCGGCTCCAGAAGCTCTTGGACGCGGAGCACCAGGGGAACAGATGGACCCCCGTCGAGAAGCTCACCACCACCGACCGGCAGCGTCTCGACGGTGCCACCGGGCAGCTCTTGGAAGACCTGGCGCCGATCCCGGACCTCCTGGAGATCCGGAAGTCCGCCTGATGACCACTGCGCACCCGTACCCCGAAGGGAACCCTGCGATGTCCTCTGCCGAACCGTCGGCCTGCCCCGCCGGTCCCGCTCGCCGCTCGTTCGTGCGGACCGCGTTGGGTGCCGGTGCCGCCGGAGCGGTCCTGGCCGGCGGAGGCTTCGCCCTCGGCGAGGGCGGCGGAACGGCGCAGGCGGAGCCGGCCAGGGTTGACAGCACCGCGAAGGTCCCCTTCCACGGGGTCCACCAGGCCGGAATCCTCACCCCGGCGCCCGCTGCCGCCACCTTCGTGGCCCTCGACGTCATAGCCGACGACCGGTCGGGCCTCACCGACCTGCTGAAGACCCTCACCGAGCGGACCCGCTTCCTCACCTCCGGCGGACTCCCGGCCGACCTGGGCGTCGGTGCACCGCCCTCCGACAGCGGCATCCTCGGCTCCGAGGTCCCACCGGACGATCTCACCGTCACCGTCGGAGTCGGAGCGTCCCTGTTCGACGACCGCTACGGCCTCGCCCGGGCCAGGCCTGTGCGGCTCACCCCGATGCGGACCTTTCCCAACGACAACCTGGACGCGGCCGAGTGCCACGGTGACCTGTCCTTGCAGATCTGTGCCAACAGCCAGGACACCGTGCTGCACGCGCTGCGCGACATCGCCCGACATACCCGCGGCGCCATGCAGATCAAGTGGCGTGTCGACGGCTTCCAGAACGTCCCCCGGCCTTCGGGCGCCCCGCGCAACCTGCTCGGCTTCAAGGACGGCATCGCCAACCCGGACGTCACCTCCCCCCGGGAGACGGATCGGCTGATCTGGGTCGGCGGCGGGCACGGCGAGCCTGCCTGGGCCGAGGGCGGCAGTTACCAGGTCATCCGGATCATCCGGATGCTGGTCGAGTTCTGGGACCGGGTCTCGCTGACCGAGCAGGAGAAGATGTTCGGCCGCCGCAAGGACACCGGCGCCCCGCTCGATGGCGCCAAGGAGACCGATGTCCCCCACTACGCCAAGGATCCGCACGGCTCCGTGATCCCGCTGGACTCCCACATCCGCATGGCGAACCCACGCACCGCCGAGACCGACAGCTCCCGCATCCTGCGCCGGGGCTACAACTACGACCGGGGTGTCGACAACGTCGGCAACCTCGACATGGGCCTGGTCTTCTGCTGCTACCAGCAGGACGTCAAGCGCCAGTTCGAGACGGTGCAGACCCGTTTGATCGACGAACCCCTGGTCGACTACATCTCTCCGACGGGAGGCGGCTACTTCTTCGCCCTGCCCGGGGCGCGGGACACTAAGGACTGGTTGGGCAGGGGCATGTTCACTGCCTGACCAGGGCCGACCGACACGGCGGGCCTTTTCCCGCGCATGGGAAAGGCCTGCCGTGCGCTTTACTGCATACAGGTTGCAAGTACGTGATGATGTTAGGAGCCCGCGCTGCGCGGCACAGTCATACCTGCACCACCGAAGGGAAAACCTCCCGATGACGGCCGCCCCTGGTTCCGCCCCGTCCCTCCCCGCGCCGGCCGCGGCGAAGCCCTCGGTCTGGCGCCGCGTGCGAGGGTCCATGACCCGGCAGGAGTGGATCAGGGTCAGCTCGATGGCCGCCTTCGTGCTCGCGCTGCACATCATCGGCTGGGGCACCCTGGTCGGCTTCGTCGCGCCGCAGCACCTCAGCGTCGGCACCGACTCCTTCGGCATCGGCATCGGCATCACCGCGTACACGCTGGGGATGCGGCACGCCTTCGACGCCGACCACATCGCGGCGATCGACAACACCACCCGCAAGCTGATGGGCGGGGGACAGCGCCCCCTGTCCGTCGGCTTCTGGTTCTCGCTCGGCCACTCCAGTGTGGTCTTCGTCCTCGCCCTGCTGCTCTCCCTGGGCATGAAGACCCTGGCCGGACCGGTCCGTGACGGCAACTCCCACCTGCACCAGGTGACCGGCCTGATCGGTACGACGGTCTCCGGCACCTTCCTCTATCTCATCGCCGGTATCAACCTCGTCGTCATGGCCGGGATCTGGAAGGTGTTCCGCCGCATGCGCTCCGGCCACTTCGATGAGGCCGCCCTGGAGACACAGCTGAACAGCCGCGGCTTCATGAACCGCCTGCTCGGCCGGGTCACCGGCTCGATCAGCAAGTCATGGCAGATGTACCCCCTGGGACTGCTGTTCGGACTCGGCTTCGACACCGCGACGGAGATCGCGCTGCTGGTACTCGCCGGTTCCGGCGCCGCCTCGGGACTGCCCTGGTACGCCGTCCTGTGCCTGCCCGTGCTGTTCGCGGCGGGCATGTCCCTGCTCGACACCATCGACGGCTCGTTCATGAACTTCGCCTACGGCTGGGCCTTCTCCAAGCCGGTCCGCAAGGTCTACTACAACCTCACCATCACCGGTCTCTCCGTGGCCGTCGCCCTGATCATCGGCTCCGTGGAACTCCTCGGCCTGCTCGCCGACGAACTGGACCTGCACGGTACGTTCTGGAACTGGATATCCGGCCTCGACCTCAACACGGTGGGCTTCGTCATCGTTGGCCTGTTCTTCGCCACCTGGGCCCTCGCCCTGCTGGTGTGGAAAGCGGGCCGCATCGAGGAGAAGTGGACCGCGGGCCTGGCCGAACAGCCGGCAGACTGACCCTTCCGGTCGCGCTTCCGATGCCAGGTCCGCTGACCCGGGGGCAGCCCACGACAGCGGCGCACCACTTCACCGGCCGGGCGTGCCCTCGCCCGGCCGGCCGCCCCGTTCGGTTCCCGACTCTCCCGGACCGCCCTACGGCAGCAGCTTCTCGATCGCTGCCGGACCCTCCGTCTCCAGCTTGCGACGCGCCCATTCGAGGGTCTTCGGAGTGACGTCCCTGCCTGCCGCCATCACCAGGTCCTCCGGCGAGACATTCCTGGGGGGAGCGGAGTGGAGCAGGGCGTCCGGGGTGCAGTGGTCGTCGGACGACCGTGACTCTTCGGGTGTGGATGTCGACATGATGCCTCCTCCTCGGTCCGGATGACCGCATCCGTGCCGGTGCCTCCGGATGGAGCACACTCTCACCATTGCCCGCCCCCGCGCACCCCGCATCCGGAAAGCCGGGCAAACGCATGTGCAGCGCATGCCCACGCCACACCGAGCCCGCGCTCCTAAGCTGGAAACACCCGCACCCTGAACCGGGAGGCCGCTGATGGCCGAGACACCGTTTCCCGGGGACGCCGACCCCAGCACCCGCTATCTGCCGATCGCCGATCACGGACTCATCGGCGATCTGCGCAGCATCGCCCTGGTCGGCACCAACGGCACGATCGACTGGTACTGCTGCCCGGCCTTCGACTCGCCGAGCGTCTTCGCAGCCGTCCTGGACGCTGAGCGCGGCGGCTGCTTCGAGCTGGCCGCCGCCCTACCGGCGCGCACCAAGCAGTTCTACTTCCCCGACACCAACGTACTGATCACCCGGTTCTTCACCGAGGACGGCGTCGGCGAGGTGCAGGACTTCATGCCCGTCACCGGGGAGGACTCCGCCGAGGTGGGGCGGCACCGGCTCATCCGGCGCGTGGTGTGCGTGCGCGGTACGGTCCCCTTCCGTGCGCTGGTCGCCCCCCGCTTCGGCTACGGCCTCGACCCGCACACCGTGGGTACCGCGGACGGGGTGGTCCTCTTCGAATCCGCCGACCGCTCGCTGGCGCTCACCTCGACCGTGTCCGTGGAGTGCGACGACCGGGACGTACGTGCCGACTTCAAGCTCGCCGAGGGCGAGACCGCGGTCTTCGCCCTCGACCAGGTGGACGGAGACATAGCCCCGCGCGGCTGCGCCCGGGCCGAGGCCGAGCGTGAGTTCAACGCCACGGTCGCCTACTGGCGGGGCTGGCTGAGACAGTCCCACTACCGGGGCCGCTGGCGTGAGATGGTGCACCGCTCGGCCCTCACCTTGAAGCTGCTCACCTACGCCCCCACTGGTGCCATCGTCGCCGCCCCCACCACCAGCCTGCCCGAACAGCCCGGCGGCGAGCGCAACTGGGACTACCGGTACGTGTGGGTGCGCGACGCCGCGTTCTGCGTGTACGCGCTGCTGCGACTCGGCTTCAGCGGTGAGGCCGAGGCCTTCATGCGGTTCGTGACCACGCACGTCAGCCCCGGCTGCAGCGACGGCTCCGGCCCGCTGCAGGTCATGTACGGCATCGACGGCCGCACCGAACTGCCCGAACGCGAACTACCACATCTGGAGGGCCATCAGGGCTCCGCCCCGGTCCGTGTCGGCAATGCCGCCGCCGACCAGCTCCAGCTGGACATCTACGGCGCCCTCATCGACTCCATCTACCTCTACGACAAGTGGGCCCAGCCCATCTCCAGCGGCCAGTGGGACGACGTGTGCCATCTCGTCGGCTGGGTGTGCGACCACTGGGACCAACCCGACGAGGGCGTCTGGGAGACCCGCGGCGGTCGCGAGGACTTCCTGTATTCCCGCCTGATGTGCTGGGTGGCCGTCGAACGCGCCATCCGGCTCGCCAACCGGCGCGGCCTGCCCGCCGACCTGTCCAGGTGGCAGGAGGCCCGCGACACGATCTACCGGAGGATCATGGACCGAGGCTGGTCGGGGAGCCGGGGTGCCTTTGTGCAGCACGAGGGCGGTGACGTCCTGGACGCCTCCTCGCTGATGATGCCGCTTGCCAAGTTCATCGCCCCGACCGATCCCAAATGGCTGTCCACCCTGGACGCCCTCACCGAGGATCTCGTCTCCGACTCCCTCGTCTACCGCTACGACCCGCAGGCCAGCCCCGACGGACTGCGCGGGGACGAGGGCACCTTCTCCATCTGCTCCTTCTGGTACGTGGAAGCGCTGGTCCGGGCCGGTCGGCTCGATGAGGCCAGGCTGGCCTTCGAGAAGATGCTCACCTACGCCAACCACCTCGGCCTGTACGCGGAAGAGATCGGCCGGACCGGGGAGCAGCAGGGAAACTTCCCGCAGGCCTTCACCCATCTCTCCCTGATCAGCGCTGCCTTCAACCTCGACCGCGCCCTCGGCTGACGCCCTTGGGCCGGCGGACCCGCCGGCCCCGTTCGGCGGAACCTCAGGACAGAGGCTGCTCCGCCCAGATGATCTTGCCGTGCGGGGTGTAGCGCGTCCCCCACCGTTCGGCGATCTGCGCGACCAGGAACAAGCCCCGGCCACCCTCGTCGGTGCTGGCCGCGTACCGCAGATGAGGCGAGGTCGTGCTGCGGTCGGAGACCTCGCAGATCAGGGTTCGATCATGCAGCAGCCGCACCCCAATCGGGCCGCGCCCGTAGCGGATGGAGTTGGTGACCAGTTCGCTCAGGATCAGCTCGGTTGTGAAGGCCAGTTCCGCCAGGCCCCATTCGGCCAACTGTCGGGTCACCGAGGCCCGTACCTCCGACACGGCCGCCGGGTCGGTCGGCACCTGCCACTCGGCGATCCGGTCGGCCCCCAGCACCCGGGTACGGGCCACGATCAGCGCCACGTCATCACTTGGCCGGGCCGGGAGCCGGTCCAGCACCGCCCGGCAGGTTTCCTCCGGGGAGGCGCCCCGCGTGCTGCTCAGGGCCCTGCGCAGCAGCTCCAGCCCCTCGTCGATGTCCCGGACCCGATCCTCCACCAGCCCGTCGGTGTACAGCACCAGCCGACTGCCCTCCGGTAGTTCCAGCTCGGCCGTCTCGAAGGGCAGCCCGCCCAGACCCAACGGCGGACCCGCGGGCAGGTCGGGGAATTCCACACTGCCGTCCGGGTGCACCAGCGCGGGCGGCGGATGACCGGCCCGGGCCATGGTGCACAACCGGGAGACCGGGTCGTACACCGCGTACAGGCAGGTCGCACCCGTGACCACGGCCGCGCCCTCCGCCGGAACCTCGTCCTGGTCAATCCTACCGACCAATTCGTCGAGCAGGCCCAGGAGTTCATCGGGCGGCAGATCCAGCGCCGAGAAGTTGTGGACGGCCGTGCGTAGCCGGCCCATGGTCGCCGCCGCGTGCAGCCCGTGCCCCACCACATCACCGACGACGAGGGCCACCCGGGCGCCCGACAGCGGCAGCACATCGAACCAGTCGCCGCCCACGCCGGACTGCGCCGGCAGATAGCGGTAGGCGATCTCCAGGGCGTCCTGCTCGGGCAACGACCGGGGCAGCAGACTGCGCTGCAGGGTGACCGCCATGCTGTGCTCGCGCGTGTAGCGGCGGGCGTTGTCGATGGAGACCGCCGCCCGTGCGACCAGCTCCTCGGCCAGCGCCAGCTCCTCGGAGTCGAACGGCTGCGGCTTCTCCGACCGCCAGAAGGTGGCCACGCCCAGCACCAGGCTGCCCGCCCTGAGCGGCACGGTCACCAGCGAATGGACGCCGTAGCGCATGACCTGGTCGCTTCGTTCCAGGTCCTGTGCCTGCCAGCCGGGCGCATTGCGCAGCTGCGGCTCCACGACCGACTGCCCGGTGGTCAGACTGCGGGCCTGCGGCGAGGTGGCCACGAACCGGATCCGTTCGCCGACCGGGTACAGCGGGGGATCCTTGCGGATGCCGGCGCAGGCCGCACGACGCAGCGCGGTACCCGGCCTGGGTTCCTCGCCGCTCAGCACCGCGTCGAACAGGTCCACGGTCGCGAAGTCCGCGAACCGGGGGACGGCCAGCTCCGCCAGCTCCTCGGCGGTGCGGGTGACGTCCAGACTGGTGCCGATGCCGACCCCGGCGTCGTACAACATGTTGAGCCGTTCACGTGCCACCTCCGCGCGGCCGGACAGCGCGCGCAGTTCGGTGGAGTCGCGCAGCGTCGTGACGCTCCCGGCCGGTCCGCCGCGCACGTCGGTGGGGCGCTGGTTGATCGCCAGCAGCCGGTCCTTGACCAGGTGCACCTCGTCCGTGGCCATCCGCCCGGAGGCCAGGAGCCCTGCCGTCTCCGGATCCAGGCCCAACTCCAGCACATGCCGCCGCTCGGCGTCCTCGGGCAGCCCCAGCAGGCGGTGCGCCTCGTCGTTCGCGAGCAGCAACCGCCCGTCGCCGCCGACGATCAGCACTCCTTCCCGGACCGCGTGCAGCACCGCGTCGTGGTGTTCGTACATCCGGGTCATCTCATAGGGGCCCAGACCGCGTGTCTGGCGCAGCAGGCGCCTGCTGACCAGGGCCGTACCCGCAGTGGCCAGCGCCAGTGCCGCGGCTGCCGCCGCGAGCAGCAGCGGCAGTTGCTGGTCGGCGGCTCCGCCGACGTGCGCCGTGGTGATGCCCGCCGACACCAGACCCACTACCGTGCCGCCAGAGTCCTTCACCGGCACCACGACCTGCACCAGCGGGCCGATCGTCCCCTTGATGTGCTCGGTGACCGTGCCCCCGGCCAGGGCGGGGCCGATCGTACCGACGAACTTCTTGCCGATGCGGTCGGGTTTGGGGTGCGTGTAGCGAATGCCGTCCGTGTTCATCACGACGACGAAGTCGACGCCGGTCGCCTTGCGGACGGCCTCCGCCTCCGGCTGCAGGATCGCCGTCGGGTCCGGAGCGCGCAGCGCGGCCACCGTGCCCGGCGCGTTGGCGAACGTCTCGGCCACGGCGAGCGAACGGTTCTCCGCCTCCAGGTCGCTGTCGTGTCGCACCTGGAGCACCTGGGCCACCACGGCCGAGACGACCAGCAGCAGCACGATCACCACTTGCAGCGCGAAGAACTGCCCGGCCACGCTGCGCCCGGTCACCGCCGACCGCAGCACGCCCGGCCGACTGCCGTTCGAGGCCGGCCCGGCCGGCCGCGGGTCCTGCGGTGCGCGCGGGTGCCCGAAAGGTCGGGGCGGCCGGGTCGTGGGCCGGCCGGGCAGACGCACCATGTGCCCATGTCTACACTGCCCCGCCCCGTGAGGCGAGGCTGTCGCCCGAGGTGACGGCCGGTGAGCGCGGCGGCACGGTGCGCTCACCGGATCCGCCCGGGTGCCGGGCGCCGGGCGGCGAGCAGCAGTGCCACGTCGTCAGGCCGGTCCGTGGCGTGCCGTGCTGTGGCTGTGAGCCGGTCGGCGACCCCGGCCAGCGACCGCCGGCCCGGCCGTCCGGCGGCGGCCCCGGCCTTGGCGAGGGCCAGCCGCAGCGCCGTGATGCCGTCGTCGATGTCGGCCCCCGGCCGTTCCACGAGGCCGTCCGTGTAGAGGGCGAGGATCGCGTCGGGCTCCAGCAGCAGTTCGGTCACCGGGTACCGCGCGTGCGGATCCACTCCGAGGACGACACCGCCCGGGATGTCCAGCACCCGGGTGCGTCCGTCGGGGGAGCGCAGCAGTGGTGGTGGATGGCCGGCCCGGGCGATCTGAGCGCGGCCGGTGGCCGGGTCCAGGCGCAGATAGCAACAGCTGGCGAACTGGCCCGGGTCGAGATCGATCAGCAGGCGGTTCGTCCCGCTCAGCACCTCGTCCGGCGGCCGGTCGCTCAGCGCGAACGCACGGACCGAGCTGCGCAGCTGACCCATGGTGGCTGCCGCCTGCACCCCGTGCCCCTGTACGTCGCCGATGACCAGCGCGAGCCCGTCCCCGGCCTCCACCACGTCGTACCAGTCGCCGCCGACGTCCATGCCCTGCGTGCCCGGCAGGTAGCGTCCGGCGGTCTCCACCCCTGGGTGCGCCGACAACCGGCGCGGTAGCAGGGCCTGCTGCAGGCCGCGGGCCAGGGCCGCCTCGCTGTCGTAGCGCTGCGCCCGCTCCATGGCGTGCGCGATCAGTCCGGCGAGCGCGGTGAGGACCGTGCGTTCCTCCGTGCTGAAGCCGCGCAGCCTGTCGAAGCCCAGGATGCAGGAGCCGACCGCCCGGCCGGAGGCGATCAGCGGAAGGAAGGCGCGGGCGCCCACGTCCGCGTCCAGGGGGATGCCCGGGTAGGCGGCTGCCAGCTGCTGCATGGATTCGAAGAACAGCGGCCGGCCGGTGGTGAGGGTTTCCACGCCCGGCAGATGCGCGTCCAGGCCGACCCCCTCGAACGGACCGAGGAATCCCTGCGGGAACCCGGTCTCCCAGGCCAGGTACAGATGACGTTCCTGCAGGAGGTAGATGGCCAGGCGGTTGCCGCCGAACGCGGGCAGCAACTCCTGCATGACCACCGCCGACACCTGCCGGGCGGTCACCGCGTCCGTCAGCGCGATCGCCAGGGCGATCGGCCGGTACAGCGGTGCCATGGAGTGGCCGTCTGCCGCCGTGCCTTCCGGGGCCTGCGCCTCGGGGGCCGGTCCTGCCGGCGCCTCCATGCGGCTGGCCGGGACGAGCACACAGGTCAGCAGGTCCGCGCCGGGGTACACGGACACGGCGAGCCAGTCGTCCGCCGGTTTCCCGTGGCCGGGGGTCCGCCGCCGGGCGTGGAAGTGCACCGGGTCCGCGGACAGCAGGGCGGCGCGCAGATGGTCGTCGTATGGCGGCCCTGTGAACCACGGCATGGCTTCCCACAGCGTGTGCCCGAGCAGCGACTCCAGGTCGCGGTCCACCAGCCCGGCTGCAGCGGGATTGGCGTACACGATCACTCCCAGCCGGTCCAGGCAGAACACGCCCTGCGGCAGCAGGTCGGCCGCACCGTCCGCGGAGGCGGCCCGTCCGGCGTCGAAGACCGCCCCGTCGACTTTCGGCGCGGGGCCGTCGGGCGTGGCTGGCCACAGGTCCAGCAGCCGTTCAGTCCCCTCCTGTGACCGCAGGCTCAGTGGTGTCCTCGGCGGCTTCCCGGTGGCCGTGTCGCGCAGCGCGGCCCGGATCCGGTGCGTGTCGGCAGGTGCCACGGCGTCCGCGAATGTCGCTTCCGTACCCGCGGACACGCCCGAGGGCAGTCCGAGCATGGCCTGCAGCCGGTCGTCCACGTGCACCGATGACGTGGCCGGATCCCAGCTGAAGTGTCCTGCTGTGGCCTGCGCGGGGCTGTTCGTGGGGGGGCGCACGCACAGCGGTTCCCCGTCCCAGACGACCGCGCCCGGGTCTCCGTCGGCGAGTGCGATCAACTCGGCGCCCAGCCCTTCGGCCAGTCGGGCGAGCAGGTCCCGGTCCAGCAACTCGTCCACCGAATCGGACACCGCCGGACGCAGCACGGTGAGCACGCCCAGCGGCTCGGTTCCGCCCGGCACCGGCACGTGCACCGACCCGAACGGGAAGGGCAGACCCGCCGCGAACTGGGGGTACCTGCGTACCGTCGCCATGGCGTTCGGCAGCACCACCTGCACGCCGAGCCGGTAGGCGTCGGTCACCGGGAGGGGGCGGGCCACGTGCAGCCGCCACCAGGGCCTGAACAGCGGACCGGGCAGTCCCACGAGCACGGCGAGGCGCAGCAGACCGGGTGCGCTGGAGCGCAGGTACACGCCAGCCACCCGGCCACCGGCCGCGCCGAGCGCACCGGTCGAGGCGTCGGCCAGCAGCGCGGCCAGCCGGGCCCGCGAACGGACCGCCTGCTCGCCGCTCCCAGTCATCGGCCCTACCTCGTCCCGTGCGCCTCCGGGTGGATGACACAGCAAGAATGCGCCAGAGGGAGCAGGGAACGCACCTGGGAGGGAGGGGAAGCCGGAGCGCGAGGTGAGCGGACCGGCGTGGGAAGGGGACCTGGCGACGGCCTGGCCGGCCGTCTCACTCCACCGCCTCACCCGAGTGGCGGGGGCACCTGCCCGGCCCTAGTAATGGGGTGCGTAACGCCGCGCGCCGCACGCGGGGGCGCTGGTGCGGCCGCACCCCTCTCATGGAGCCTAGATGACCCGCTCTTCGTCCCCCCGTCCCGACGACTCCCGCATAACTCCCGCGCCGGCCGCCGCCGGACTCCCAACGTCGTCCCCCCAACTCCTGACCAGACCCGCGCCGCTCCCGGAGCAGCTGCCCGAATCCCCCCACCAGGACGATCCTCCGTACGGTGATCCGCTGCACGAGCTGGTCCACGCGGCCGTGGCAGACCGTCCGGTGGAGGACGTCGTCCGGCTCATCACGCTGCTGGAGAGCTCGCCCGAGTACGCCCTGACCACGGTCGACGCGCTGCGCGTGGCCGGGGTCGACCGGTCAGTGGAGGATGTCACCCGCTTGGTGACCCTGCTCACCAAGCCGCCCCGGGAGACCGACTGCGCGGACGAGGCGATCCGCGCCGCCGCCGAGCGCCGCCCTGTCGAGGACGTCATCCGGCTCATGCAGCTGCTGCACCGCACTCCGGTGGAACCCCACTGCGGGCAGGCGGCCGTGCAAGCTGCGGCCGTCAACCGACCCGTCGAGGAAATCGCCGAGCTGATCGGCCGGCTGGCGGAGAACCAGACCGGCACCGAGGGCGTGCCGCTCGAAGCGACGTCTGCCGGGCCCACCGGATCCACCGGACCAGCCGACCCGCTGAGCGAGTCCGCCCGCGCGGAGCCCGAGGCCCCGCCCGCACCGGAGCGCCGGCCCACGGAGGCCCGCACGGCACGGATCGCCGTGCCGCCGAGCGGCACGGCGAAGGACGGCACGGCGAAGAGCCCAGCGGGGAGCGGCTGGAGCTCGGTGACCGCCGTCCGCGTCGCACGGGGCGCCGCTGCGCTGGTGTTCCTGTGCGGTTTGGCCCATGCCCCGCGCCACTGGGCCGGACTGTCCCAGGGCGTCCTCGGGGCCACGGCCGTCGCCGCCGGGCTGTGCATGCTGTCGGCCCTCGCCATGACGGCCCGGTCGGTGCCGGCCAGGCTCGTCGCCGCGACGGCCGCCCTCGGCGTCACGGCGTCGCTCGCCGCGGGGCAGGTGCTCGGCGGACGGTTCGGGCTGCCGGATCCGTTCCGCCTGCCGGGGGCGACCCTGGCCCCGCCGTGGCTCGCCGGTACGGCGGCGGCGACGGCCGTGCTGGCGACGCTGACGGTTCTGCTGGCGACCTTGGTGGCGGGCCCCCCACGCCACGGGGGAGCACGCTGAGTCAGGCCGGCGACTGCGCCGCTCCGGGTCCCGGCCGGCCGGGACCCACCGGGCGCAGCACCAGGTGACCGTCCGTCCGGGCGGCCGCCATGACGAACGGGAAGGTGTCCACCTCCAGGCACATCGCCACGTCCTCCGGGTGGACACCGCCCCAGCCGCGCCGCACGCCGTCCGCGAGCCGTGCGGCTGCGTCAGAGCGCCGGGCCCGGTCGAGGCTGGGCCCGGGGTCGGCGTCGTCGAGGGCACAGCGCTCCGCGATGTACTCGGCGCAGGCAAGGTCCTCCTCGGCGCGTCCCCGTCTTGGGTGACGACGAAGGTGACCGTCTCCGGCCGGGCCGCCGCAGCAGTTCGGCGGTCGCCCCTACGGCGACAGATCTGTGTTCCGGAACGTGGCGCCGTCATGCGCCGCGGGTTCGCCCGACGCGTTCGGTGACCCGGTGGGACCCTCACCGGGCGAGAGCTCCGGCGAGGGTCCCGGGGCGGGTACCGGGGGCCGCTGAGCTTTGCCGGGGAACTTCAGCCGTTCGAACGTCCGTGTCAGCTGCTGCAGCGCGCCGGGCGTCCGGGAGCCGGACTGCTGTTGCGGCAGGACGGGGGCGGGGAGGTCCCGGTAGGCCTGGAGCGCCTCCAGAGCTTGCTCGGCGGCCTCCTTGTACAGGTCCCGGGACGTCGTCATCGCCTCCAGTGCCTCGGCGTACATGGCGACCAGACGCCGTTCCCGCACCAGCTGCTCCCGGAGGGTCAACAGGGTCCAGTTCTCCCGTAGATCCGCCAGGGCTTCCTCGGCATCCAGCGGCAGGGGGCGCGGCAAGGCATCGAAACGTCGCAGTGCCGCGATGAGCTCGACCGGCTCGGAACCGTTCAGGAACACGCTGCGCACGCTGTGCTCCCGGCTGTCGTACTCCTCCGGCACAGGGCTCGGCGGCAGTACCACGGCGCCTCCGCGCGGCACTTCGACGCCGAGGTCACGCAGCGCCCAGTTGACGGCGCGCAGCTGGTGCGGGGCGGCTCTGTGTTCCACCACGCGGTCCCGCAGGCCGGGCGGTAGAAACCGGGACAGCGGTAGTCGGCCCCGCTCGTCGGGGGTCATCGCCTCGTGTACGACCAGGTTGACGTACCAGGTGTCTCGGGTTGCGTCCCGTAGCCGGCGGCGCATCTCCTTGTCGTCCGTGGGCAGCGCATTGCTCCGTCGGAAGCGCACACCGGCGAGCGTGGCGTGGTGGTCCCAGGAGCTGTCGTCGCCCTCGCCCGACCCGTCCTCAGGCCAGAACAGGGTCGCGGGCGAGGCCCACCCCTCGTCCCACGGATGCTCCGCCTCGGCGATGAGCCGCCATTGATGTCCCCGCGGCCGGTCCGCGCACGGTCCTAGGGTGAGCCTGGCTCGCACGGTCACCGTGCCATCGGCCCGCCAGCGTGCCTCGAAGATCCGGCGGGTGGAGTCCTCGGGCACGGGCGGCTCGGCGAAGTCGTCGATGTCGCCGCTCTCCTTGTGCCGGCGCAGGGTCTGGCGGACGAGGTCATCGGGTGCGGGACCGGTGTGGCGGCCGTGGGCCGCCCAGAGGGTCTGCGGGATGCCGGCGCGGCCGGTGACGGAGTTCGACATGGGCCAATCTGCTGATCGGGACGGTTGTGCAACTAAGTATCTCTCCGCTCGACGGAGAGATACACCGGCCGGTGGGTGCGGTACCGCGCGGCGGCGCGTGGGTGCCCGCGTGCACGGGACGCGCGCCGTCCACTCGGGGCGCGCACGGAACGCGTCGGGCGACCGACGTTCACACGTGGTCGAGTCCTCCTCCGGGGCCCACAATGGTCCGGCGAACGGGGTCCGCCCGTCCATCCGCTCAGGGGCGGGTCCCGTTCTCACCGCACCTGGGTCGCCGCACCTCGCGCCTCACTGGCGGGCGAACGTGCCAAGTCCGTTCCGGTCGAAGGCTTCGACCGTGACCCGGTCCGCACGACCGTTGCGTACGTGGTGGAAGGTGACGCCGGAGAGGCCGCTCGCGTTCTCGCCGGTGGTCTGGAAGCTGAAGGTGTCGCCGTCGTAGTGGGTCAGCCGGAAGACCGTCGGCTTCGGGCCGAGCCGCATGCTCAGTGTGCCGTGGGACGCGGTGACCGTGAGAGGACCGTAGTAGTCGTTCGCGTAGGTGCCGGTGTAAGCGTCGTCGGCGCGCGCGGCGGTGGGGTGCGCGGGAGGGCTGGTGTAGTCGGTGGGGGAGCGGGCTTCCTGCTGCTGGTGCTGGTAGGCCTGGTTCACGAGGGCCCGCCAGTCGGCAGTGGACCTGCCGTGCTGCGCGAGGTCGAAGAAGTCCAGTGCGATGGAGTCGGCGAGACCGACCGGCTCGCCGTTGGTGAGGACCACGATGCCGAGCTGCTCGCCGGGCAGCATGGTGACATTGGTGTTCGCGCCGAGGCCGAACGCGCCGGAGTGGCTGAGCCGCAGCCGCCCGAGGTCGTCGTAGCTGACGTTCCAGCCGAGGCCGTAGAAGCCGGCGCGGCCGGCCGGCGCGGCCGGCTGGTTCGCGACGATCTGCGGGACGTGGGTGCGCTCCAGCGGACCGGCGGGGATGATCTGCTTGCCGTCGAGTTTGCCGTTCGCCAGTTGCAGCCGCAGCCAGCGGGCCATGTCCCGGGCGCTGGAGCTGGCGCCGCCCGCGGGGGACTGGGCATCAGCGTCGCGCACATAGGCGGCCTGCCAGCTTCCGTCGGGCTCCTTCACGTGTGTGACGGCCCTGTCCTTCGCCTTCTCGAAGTCCGCGAAACGGGAACTGGTGGAGTTCATGCCGGCCGGGCGGTAGAGCGTGTCCTGCGCGAGCTTCTCCCAGGTCGTGCCCGTGGCCCGGGCGACGGCCTCCGCGGCGGCGGTCAGGCCGAAGTTGGTGTACGCGTAGCTCGCGCGGAACGGGTTGAGCGGCTCCTCGCGCAGATGACGGAGGATGTACGCCCTGTCGTAGCCGAGGTCCTCCAGGAGGTCTCCGGCGTGGTCCGGTAGGCCGCTGCGGTGGGCGAAGAGGTCGGCGACGGTGACGTGGGAGGTCACCCACGGGTCGTGCAGCGCGAATCCGGGCAGGTGCGGAGCCACGGGATCGTCCCACCCGATCGCCTTGCTGCCGACGGCGCCCGCGACGACCGTGGAGGCGAGCGGTTTGGAGACCGAGGCCAGCTGGAACACCGTATCCGGGCCCACGGTCGCATCCCGACCCACCTCGCGCTTGCCGAAGCCCTTCAGGTAGACCACACGGTCCTGGTAGACAACGGCTACCGCGACACCCGGCACGCCGGTCTGCCGCATCCCGTCCCGGATGAGGCCGTCGAGCCTGCCGACTGCGCGGTCCACGGCAGCGGCGGACAGCTGCGGGGGCGGTTGTGGAGGAGGAGCGGCGCGGGGCAACGTCGCAGGGCCGAGAAGCAGCAGCGGGGCGAGGGCGGACGCGGTGATCACGGTCCGTGAACGCGGCAGACGGTGTTCCGCGGCGTTTCGGTGTGCTGTCGTGCGCCGAACACCCATACGCCCCATTCAAGCCCCGGAACGGCACCTTGTCCTGTCGGCTCCCGGGCACGTCGACCCGCCCCTGGCTCCCGTCACCTCCGACCTGGCCGCACGTGCCCGGTGCGAGGAACGGCTCGGTGTCCGGTGCCGGGGCGGTGGACACCGTGACCGGCGTCCACACCGGAGCCCTGGCAGGCCGTGCGGGCGCTACGCCCCGCTCTCCCTGAGCATGTCCTCGCGCTCGACGATCTTCACGCGCTCGCGGCCCTGCGGTTCGCCCAGCGCCCGCTCGGCGGCGTCCAGCCGGTACCAGCCCTCCCAGGTGGTGAAGCGGACATCGCGCTCGGCGAGGAACGCGTCCACGGCTTTTGGCGCGGGCGAGGCCGGGGCGTGCAGCCGGCCGTTGGCGTAGTCGTCCAGCAGGTTTGCCACGGTCTCGTTGGCATCGCCCTTGGTGTGGCCGATGAGGCCGATCGGACCGCGTCTGATCCAGCCGGTGACGTACGTGGACTGGAGGTGGCCGCCGCCTTCCTCGATCACCCGGCCGCCCTCGTCCGGGACGGTTCCGGAGGCGAGGTCCCAGGGCAGCTTGGGCAGCTTCTCGGACAGGTAGCCGACCGCCCGGTAGACGGCGGTGACGTCCCAGTCCTTGTAGTCGCCGGTGCCCTTGACGTTGCCGGTGCCGTCGAGGGCGGTGCGTTCCGTGCGCAGCCCGGCCACCTTGCCGTCCTCGCCCAGGATCTTTGAGGGAGACTCGAAGAAGTGCAGGAACAGTTTGTGGGGGCGGTTGCCGACGTCTCGGATCGCCCAGTTCTCCAGGGTCTTGGCGACCATGTCGGCCTGCTTGTTGCCGCGCCGGGTCTCGATCGAGCCCTCGTCGTAGTCGATGTCCTCGGGGTCGACGATCACCTCGATGTTGGGTGAGTGATCCAGCTCGCGCAGTTCCATCGGGCTGAACTTGGCCTGTGCCGGGCCGCGGCGGCCGAAGACATGGATCTCCACGGCCTTGTTGGCCCGCAGACCGTGGTGGACGTTCGGCGGGATCTCGGTGGGCAGCAGCTCGTCCGCGGTCTTGGCGAGGATCCGGGCGACGTCGAGCGCGACGTTGCCGACGCCGAGTACGGCCACCTTCTCGGCCTGGAGCGGCCAGGTGCGCGGGACGTCCGGGTGGCCGTCGTACCAGGAGACGAAGTCGGCGGCACCGTAGGAACCGTCCAGCTCGATACCGGGGATGGGTAGTTCCCGGTCGGCCATTGCTCCGGTGGAGAAGACGACCGCGTCGTAGAAGGCGCGCAGGTCGTCCAGGCTGATGTCGGTCGGGTAGTCGACGTTGCCGAACAGGCGGACCTGCGGCTTGTCGAGCACCTGGTGCAGGGCGGTGACGATGCCCTTGATCCGAGGGTGGTCGGGCGCGACGCCGTACCGGATCAGGCCGAACGGTGCGGGCATCCGCTCGAAGAGGTCGATGGAGACGCCGGGGTCGGCGGCCACGTCGGACTTGAGCAGGGCGTCGGCGGCGTAGATGCCGGCAGGGCCGGCTCCGACGATGGCTACCCGCAGGGGGCGCGGCATGATCAGGTTCCCTTCGAGCGTGAACGGGGCGCTTGATCGGGAAGCCTAAACTAAGGCACACCTAAGTCGGTACGGGGGTCCGACCTATGACCTCATAAGGGGGGCTTATGACGTCCCCAGTAACCCCTTATGGGGTGTGGGGGGATCCTTCCCATCACACGGCGAGGGGACGGGTCTGTTGGCGGTTCAGGCGGGCCTGACGATCCGGTGGATCGCCGCCTCACCGGCGCTGTGGAGCGACTCCTCGCGGATCGACGCCCCCGGCCCCGGCGCGTGGACCATGACGCCGTCGCCGACGTGGAGGCCAACGTGCCGGTCGTCGTCGAAGAAGAGGACGAGATCACCGGGCTCCATGTCGCCGGGCGCAACCGGCGCACCGGCGAGGGCCTGCTGCTGCGCGGCCCGCGGCAGTACGACCCCGGCCGCCTTCCACGCAGCCTGGATCAGGCTGGAGCAGTCATAGGAGTCCGGCCCGGTCGCACCCCACACGCACGGCTTACCGATCTGCGCCCGGGCGAATGCGACGGCCTTGGCGGCACGCGCCACACGGGGTGGTACGGACAGGGGTGCGGGGAGGCCCGTGAGGGACCCGGGGTCCGGGGCTGGGGCAGAGCCGGTATCTGGGGCAGAGCCGGTGTAGAGGGCTGGGGCTGCGGTGGTTGCGACGCTCGTGACCGAGGGGGCACCGGAGCGGGGGAGCGGGCCGGTGGTGGGCGAGGAGTCGGCCGGCTGAGCGAAGGAAGCCGAGTCGGGAACCTGACCTGCCGGAGCCGCTGCGGGGCCGACCTCCTGCCACGCGCCGGTGCCCCAGGAGGTCTGCGCGGCCGTGAACCCGGCATCGGGGCCGGGGGGCGTCGGGCGGGGAGCGTACTGGACGGCGTACTGGGCGAGCAGGTCACGCGCTGCGGTGAGCTTGCTCCGGTTGCCGGCCTTGACCACGGCGGGCCCGGGGCGGCCGGGCGGGGCGGCGCCGGGCCGCGGAACAGCGGGCAGGGGCGCAGTGAGCGGAGCGGGCGGAGCGGTCACCGGGAGAACGGCCGTCTCGGCGTAAGTGGCGGTGGTCGGTTCCGCCGTACTCGGCCTAGGCGGTGACGGCAGTGGCCCGGTGGGATCGGGCAGCTGGGTCACTGGCCAGGGCGCACCGTGTTCGAGCGGCATCCGGGCGGGGAGGGCCGGCGGACCCGCGGTGCCGCTGCCAACCGGTTCGGTTGCCGCACCGGGACCGGTCAGTTCCCCTGTTCCCAGTTCCCCTGTTCCCAGTTCCCTTGTCCCGGCGGGCAGTTCGCGACTCCGTGCACCAGGTAGTGCCGGTTGGCCGCCCTCCGGGGCGGCCAGGGGCCGCCCCGTGGGGGCCGTCACTGGGCCGGCCGTGAATTCTGTCGCCGTGTGGCTCGCGCCGCTCTCCAGCGCTTCGGGTCGCCGTCCTGCGGGCAGCCCTGTTCCCGGAGTTGCCCGCTCACCGCCCGGGAGAACACCCTCCCTACGGCCGCGGGGGAGTGCCGGAACGGTTGGAGGGACGGGCCGTCGGTCGGCAGGCAGCGCGGCCGGAACAGTCGGACCGAGTCTGGCCCGTGCCATGTCGAACCACTGTCGCGTCACTTCATCAAGCACAGGGTCCGGGCGCTTCCCCGGCCGTTCCGCCGGCGAAGCGCCCCGGGAGCGCGTACGGGTCGTCATGGCCCGGGTCGCGTTGTAGTTCCCGGTCGCGTCCTCGGCCTGATCGTAGAGGGAGTTGACTCGCTGCCGCACCTCGTCGCTGCGCTCCGGCGCCATGGAAGATGTGCTCCTTCCTCGCCCCGCGGGGCAGTTGGGCCGTTCGTCGTCCGGGCACGGTCGAGCTTCCAGGGCCGGACCACACGGCGGCTCACCGGGGCTGAGCCGGGCTGCCTCGCGTCAACCTAGCCAACGTGTGTACCTCGTGTGAAGTTTGAGGCACGAAATATCCGATACCTATGTGTGATGTTCGTCGTGGCGTGCGACGGGGAAGACTGCGGTCCGACCTGTCTCCCTGTGCCTGTGCGCCGGTCCGCCGCCGCTCCGGCAGAGCGCAGAGCCGCCCCTGCCCGGCGCACACCTGCCTGGTCCGTGCCACGGACCGGGCGCGACGCGGGAACGCGGGGCTCAGCTGACCTTGAGGGTCTGCTTGGCGAGTTCGTACGCGGGCAGCATCGCATCGTGCTCCTCGGTGTCCATGCCACCGAGGTGCAGGACGACCGGACCGTTGGGAGTGGTGACCGCGAAGGCGCACTCCTTCTTCGTCTCGTCCAGGAGCTTGCTCTTGTAGAGGTAGGTCACTTCCACGGCGGAGAGCCCGCCACCGGTCTTGAACGAGTGGTACTTCGCCTGGGTGACGTTGTCCTCCGCGGCGACGAACTCCCGCAGTACGCTACCGGCGTCGGCCTTGCCCGTCTTGCCGGTCCACACGCGCAGGAAGCCGATGTTCCCGGCCGGCTTGGCGTCGACCTCGCAAGATGCCGTGACCGGACCCTGGTGGAGCAGGGCCTCGGCTAGGTCCCCGTTCGCGCCACCGTCGGACCCCTTCGACGCTTTCGACAGCCCCGCACCCGCATCGATCGCCTCGGCCTTCCAGCCTGCGGCGACGTCGAAGGTGACAGGCAGGCGGCAGGCGGAACCCGCGGCACCGAGCGTACCTCCGCTCGCAGCCGCAGTGTCCTCGACTCCCGTGCTCTGCGCGGTTGCGGTTGCGGTCGGTGATGCGCCAGCGGGCTTCTTCCCGTCACCGCCCGCCGAGTGCCCGCACCCGCCGAGCACTGTCACCAGTGCTGCGGCCACGAGCGCCCTGCCCCCCGTAGACCCCGCCCTGAACTGCACCATCGTCTCCCCTCCAGTTTCGGCCGTCACTGTAACCGAGCCACCGCCACGACGAACTCCATTAATTCCGGGCCCCTGCACACCGACGGGTCCTCGCTCCGCCGGACCGTCCCGCTCTGACCGCCGTCCTCCGACCGCAGTGCCTCGGGCGCCGTTCTTGGTCCGCACTGTCGAGAAGGCCGGATCCTCGGGCTTGAGCCCGAGGCGCAAGTCGATACGTCCGCGGCGGCAACGACGTCACCGGCGCCGTCCGTTCCGTCGAGGCCGTCACTACCGGCTCAGGCCGGCGGCGCGCGGCCGAGCAGGTGACCGTCACCGGCGACCCAGAAGAGGCCGACACCAAGGCGTGCCGGGAGCTGGGGCCACGGTCGCGGCCGGGCTGATGCCCGGTGGGTGAGGGGTGCCACGGCCAGCGGGGGACCCTTGCGGTCAGGGTTTGCGCGCCACTCCCACGTACACCGGCTGCTTCTCGCGTACGCGCATCCCCGGCTCGGCCCGCCAGCTCGTGGCGGCCACCACACCCGGCGCGTACAGCTCCAGGCCGTCGAAGAACCGGGTCACCTCGGCGTGCGACCGGGCCTGGACGGGAGTGCCGCCCGAACGGTAGACGGCCTTGATGCGTTCCCAGACCTCCGGGTCGAACTCGGCGCTCACGTGAGAGACCATCAGATGGCTGCCGGGCGCCAGGGGCTCCAACAAGGTCCGGAGGATCCCGCAGGGGTTCCGTTCGTCCGTGACGAACGGGAGCAACGCGATGAGGGACAGGCCGACGGGCCGACTGAGATCCAGGTGCTCACGGGCGTACTCCACGATCCGCTCCGGTTCGCGGATGTCGACGTGCAGATAAGCGGTTCGGCCCTCGGGGGTCCCGTGCAGCAGGGCTTCGGCATGTCGCAGGACGATCGGGTCGTTGTCCGCGTACACCACCCGTGCGCTCGGGGTGACCTCCTGCACGATCTGGTGCAGATTCGGTTCGGTGGGGATACCGGTGCCCACGTCCAGGAACTGGCTGACGCCCTGGCGGGCGACGAAGCGAGCGGCACGGTGCATGAACTCCCGGTTGGCCCAGGCCGTGTCTTTGACGTGCGGAAACAGCTCCAACACCTCCGCCGCGGCCTCGGCGTCGACGGGGTAGTGGTCCTTTCCGTCCAAGAACCAGTCGTACATCCGCGCGGAGTGCGGCCTGCTGGTGTCGATCCGCTCCGGGCTGAATCCGGTCTCTGTCACGTCGGTTCTCCAGGATGGTGGACGGTGGGGGGTGAGAGGCTGGGGCGCTGGCCCGAGGCCTTGCTCCAGCAGGTGGTTGAAGCCGCACGGGTCAGTGGCAGCGGGACGCCGTCGCGATGTCGTGCCGATGCCAGACGGCGTCGACCACCCGGCCGTCGGGCAAGGTGTGCCGGGGCGGCCCCTCGTCCAGGACGAAGCCCGCGCGGGCCAGGGCCCGCCGGCTCGCGGTGTTCCCGCGTTCGGCGCCCGCCCGGACCGTGGTCAGCCCGGCATGGGTGTGCGCGAGCGCGGCGCCCGCGCGGAACAGTTCCACGCCCAGTCCCTGGCCGCGACAGTCCGGCGCGAGCCAGCCGCCCATCTCGCCCGAGCGGTTCTCCAGTTCGAGGGCTCCGGCATAGCTGAGGTCGGACCTGCGCACACAGACCAGGATCAAGGCCTCATCGGCCCCGGGCGTGAAAGGCTCGGCCAGCTTGCGGGGTACCCGTCGGCCATCGTCGCCGGCGGGACGCCACCGCAGCAGGGCCCGGCGGATGCCGGGATCGGGCACGACCCGGTCCGCCTGGCTGCCGAGCCACCGCTGTGCTTCCGGGTCCGCGCACGCGGCGAGCGCCGCCGCCACGTCCAGCCGGTTCCGGGGCGTGAACAGCAACAGCCGTTCCGTGGTCAGCACGTGCCGGTTCGGTGTGCACCGCCCGGGAGCGGGGAGTTCAGGCGTGGTGCGGCGTCGCCGGTTGAGCGACCAGACCATGACACCCCCGAATCCCGGCGCGACGGCACACGCGGTGGACGCGGCACCCCTACGGGCCCGCGAACCGCCGGCGGATGCGGACGACCCGCACCGGCGGTTGAATCTAGCGGCTCCACGGGCCGGACATCGCATCTCCGAGGGGTGTTCCGGACATGCCGATGCGGCTGCGCACCCATGACCAGGCTCAGGAGTTCTTCGAGAGGCTGGAACCGGTCGAGCCGGACATCGTCCAGGTGCGCACGCGGCGTCCCGACGGCGCGGGCGAGAAGAACATCCGTGACGAGGACACCGCGATGTACGGCGCGGTCGCCCGCCAGCCGTGACAGACCCGGGGCCGGGGTCCGACCCACCTCCCGGACCCCGGCCCCCGGTCTGCCGTCGACGGGTCGGGCGCCCCCCGGCCGGCAGCGCGGGCCGGGCCGCGCCGTTCGAGCCGCGCTCGGGTGCATGCGTGCGGCTCGGACGGCGGGCGGCAGCGGGGCGCTGGTCGACCCGGGCGCGCCCGCGCTTGGCAGGCCCCGGCCACCACGACGGCGCGCGTCCACGCCCTCGCGGGCCACGACGGGCCCAGCACCCAGGTGCCCCCGGAGGGATCCGCGCGGCCGGTGCCAGAAAGGCGGCCGGTGCCAGAAAGGCCGTGTCGACCACCTGAACGAGAATGGCCGAAAAGGCGGGGGGACCCGCCCTGAATTCGGTAAACCTTCCCTGTGCCGCAAGTGCCGCGAATCGCCGGGAAAACATCGGGAAGACACAGGGGAAAGGGAACCGATGCACGAGCAGTGAAGCCGTTATGTCTGTCGAAGACCGGGATCAACCCGGCCGCGAAGAAACTGGGGGAACGGGTCATGTGCCTGTGCACGGTGGCAAGACCCTGCGCACCGCAGCGTCTCTCACCGCAGGCCTTCGTCTGGCCGCCACCCGCATCACGCTCACCTGGAGTGACGGGCCGCATGCAGAGGTCACCGGAATCAACGTCCGGACAGGCCTGAGAACCCTCAAGATCACCGACCTGAAGCCGGTCCGCTGATCTCAAGAACGGGGCGTGGTCCCGCCCTACCCCACTCGGGGCGGGGCCCACACCCGCAACACCGTCCCATGGGCCTTCGCGGACAGTGGGGACGGGTTGTGGGCCCCGGGCGGGTCTGCACCGCTCGGGGCCTGCCGGACGCGGCCGGCACGCCGGTGCCGACACGGATGAGCGCAGCCCCATGCCGTGGGCGGAGCGGAGACGCCACAGCAGCTAGGTGCCGCGACGGGGCGAACGTTGCCTGTTGCGGCACCTAGCGGGGGTCGGTCGCGGAGGAGCCGTGCCGGAGGGCGTCGAGCCCGTGGTGCCGGCGGCGGTGGACCGGTGTGCGGTGCAGTGCGATGAGTGCGGCGTCGTCGTCCAGTCGGCCGCCGACGTGGGCGAGCAGGTCCCGTCGCAGATGGTGCATCAGCGCCTCGGGGCTGTCCTCGCTCCAGCGTGTCACCCGCTCGATGAGCGGATAGAACGCGCCTTGAGCGTCCCGGGCCTCCACCACGCCGTCGGTGTACAGGAGCAGTGTGTCACCGGGCTCGAAGGAGAACACGTCCAGCGTGTGTTCGGCACCCCCGTGCACCCCGTGCACCCCGTGCACCCCGAGCGGCGGCGACGGATGCAGACTCGGGACCGTGACGACGTTGCCGGGGCTCAGCAGCAGCGGCGGTGGGTGGCCACAACTGGTCATCCGGGTGACCGGGTCCCGGTCCGGAATCTCCACGAGCAGGGCGGTGGCGAACCGCTCGCCCGCCTCCTCCGGCGTATCCAGGTCCTCCGCGTGCCGGATGACGCTCTGCTCCAGCGCGGTGGCCAGCTCCACCAGCGGGATGCGCCGGTGTGCGCTCTCCCGGAAGGCGCCCAGCAGGAGGGCCGCCTCGCCGATGGCGGACAGGCCCTTGCCCCGGACATCGCCGATCAGGACCCGTACGCCGTCCTCGTACCGGGTCGCCGCATACAGGTCGCCGCCGATCTGCGCCTCGTCCTCCGCGGCCAGGTACAGAGAGGCGATCCACAACGGGCCGATCTGTTCCGGCAGGGGCCACATCAGCACGTGCTGAGCGGCCTCGGCGACGGTGCGCACCTGGGCCAGCTGGGCCTGCCGATGCTCGCGTAGGGCGCTGTAGACGACGAGGATGACCGAGAGCACCGCGAGCGTGATGATCTGCACGATGTGGTTCATGGTGCTGAGTCCGCCGTGGGTGACACCGATGAGGATCTGCGCGGCCAGCGCGAGCGCTCCGACGGCGGCTGTGGCCCGGGGCCCGGCCAGCGAGGGGGTGATCGCGGGGGCGATCACCAGGGCCGGTCCGAGGTGGACGGTGGTTGGCGTCTGCACGTCCACCACCGTGATCACCACGATGAACGCGACTGGGAGCAGCAGTAGCGCATGCGGCGACTGCCACGGCGGTCGTGCGTCCGCGATCCCGAGGCGGGGACTCATGCCTACCAGCGTGCTCCCGCTCCGGTCAGGCGGCCACTCGCCGCCTGCCACCGGGGGACGGACCCGTCGGCTCCGTCCCCCCTCGGACCCCGTCGCAGCAGCGGGGCGGTGCTGGCCGTATCACTGCTCCGATCTTGGTGTTCCTGTGGTGTCTGTTCCTCGACCTGTGGACCGGTTGGTGGACACTTGTGCCCTTCTACATCCTCTTGGGGCGGTCCGCGCGAACCCGGGCGCCCGGGAGAGGGCGGAACCCCGGCCACCACGGATCGTCCCAGGCTCTGCAGAGCAGCAGTCCGCTTCGTGCGGTTGGCTGGTTTGCCTCTGCCGATGGTATGTGTTTCACCCTTACGATTTCGGACTATTCGCCTCAGTCGTGGTGAATGACCCCAATCGATATAGGGGCACGCATGGGAATGAAGCGAAAAGCGTGGGGGTTTCTCGCGACCGTGGTCACCGCCGCGGCTGCGGTGCTGGTCGGCGCACCGACGGCTTCGGCGTATGGCCCGTCGTACTGCAACAGTTCGACCTGTGACCTGTCGGTCTCGCCGAGCACCGGCGGCATCTACTTCGAGATGCCGCGATACACGGCGGTGTCCATGATCTGCTGGACCGACAACCAGTGGTACGACGGCACGAACCGCTGGTTCAAGGTCAACACGGTGTACGGGCAGGGCTACATGATCGCCAACCAGGTCTCCAACCAGACCAGGGTCGGCCACTGCTGACCCGGCCTCGCGACTGGGTCGGGTCCCTCTGCGCGGGAGAACCCGGCCCAGTTCCCCACGGCGTGGCCGTCGATTCACACGGTGAAGGAACGGTGTCGACCGCCGTGGTCTCGTTGGGCGGGCTGCCAGAGACCGCAGCCGCATCGATACCACCTGCCCACGTCCAGCGTGATCACCCCGGCAGACGGTCACACCAGCCGAATGACCTGCTGTTTCAAGTTGGCGGAGGCTCAGTGCGGGCAGGTAGCACGTGGGGGCGCTTTATGGACAGTGCTCCCCGTACTTGACCACCTTCAGTGTGACGGGCTGCCCGTTCAGCTTCGTCCCCGCCGCCGGATCCTGCGTACACACCTGCCAGCTGGACTCGATGAGGATGATCCTGCTACCGCTCGCGTCCTTGACGTTGATGGAGGTGCTGGAGTCGAGTGACTTCCGCACGGCCGCGACGCTCTTGCCGTGGAAGTCGGGCATCGTCCCGCCGGTGCTGGCTGAGGGCACGACCTGGTCGTGGGCGGGGCAGGTTTCGTCGAGCTTGACTGTGCCGAAGTCGAGTGTGGTGTTCGTGGATGCTGACGTGCCGGCCTTCAGGTTCTGGAAGCAGACCTTCCAGTCGCGGTCGAGGAACTGGTGGCGGGCTCGGCCGAGTGCGTCGTGGGACTTCAGCGCGTGGAAGCCGTGCTTCTGGGCGGCGTCTTGGGCTGACTGGAGCCCCATGCCGACGAAGTCGGGGACGGTCTTCTTCGCGCTGGTGCCGCCGCCCTTGCTGGTGCCGGTGCTGCCGCCGCTGCCCGTCGTGGTGGCGGATTTGCAGGCGGTGGCTGTGCCGAGGACTGCCAGGGCGGCGACGGTACAGGCGAGCGCTCTGCGGCTCATGGGTTCCCCCTCTGGTGCGAGTTGCCTTGGGGCGAGGGTAGGGCGGGGGTCGGGGGTGTGGTGGTGGCGTGACGGGGCTGTGACTGGATCGGGCGGGCCGAGCAGGACGAGGGCCCCACACGTGGGGCTGGCGGCAACCCACGGTGGAACGCCACGTGAAGGGAGGCCAACTCGAAGAACTTCAGCGGCGCTCGACCGAGATAAGGCCGGACGGGGCGGCGTGGGAAGCAGTTCGGACCCTGCGCAGTCCCACCTCTCGTGCCGCGCGGGGCTCGGCGGCCGTCCCGCCCGTACCGCCTAGCGGTTGACCGCGCGCATTCCCGCCTCGTCGTACCGCTCGCCCGATGCCTCCGGCAGCTCGGCGTCGATGCGGGCCAGATCCTCCCCGGTCAGCTCGATGCCGACGGCGGCGGCGTTCTGCTCCAGGTAGCTGCGGCGCTTCGTGCCAGGGATCGGCACCAGGTCCTCACCCTGGGCCAACACCCAGGCGATGGCCAGCTGAGCCGGGGTCACGTCCTTCTCGGTGGCGATTTCCTTCACCTTCGCGGCCAGGCGCATGTTCGCCTGGAGGTTAGTGTCGGTGAAGCGGGGGTTGTTGCGGCGGAAGTCGTTCTCGTCGAGCTCGTCCGGCGAGGTGAAGCGGCCGGCGAGGAAGCCGCGGCCGAGGGGAGAGTACGGCACGAAGCCGATACCGAGCTCCCGACAGGTGGGCAGCACCTCGGCCTCCACGTCACGCGTCCACAGAGAGTACTCGCTCTGCACGGCGGTGACGGGGTGCACGGCGTGCGCGCGCCGGATGGTCTGTGCGCTCGCCTCGCTCAGCCCGATGTGCCGCACCTTGCCCTCGGCGACCAGCTCACCCAGCGCACCGACGGTCTCCTCGATGGGTACGTTCGGGTCGACCCGGTGCTGGTAGTACAGGTCGATGTGGTCGGTGCCGAGCCGTTTCAGCGAACCGTGGACGGAACTGCGCACATGCTCGGCCGAGCCGTCCTGCCGACCGACGGTGCTCATGTCGCCGGGGACGGCGTCGTCCATGCGGTAGTTGAACTTGGTGGCGATCACGTACTTGTCGCGGTGCCCCCGGATTGCCTCGCCGACCAGCGACTCGTTGGTGAGCGGACCGTAGACCTGTGCGGTGTCGAGGAAGGTGATCCCCAGGTCGAGGGCGCGCCGGATGGTCGCGATGCCTTCCGCCTGGTCGGCGGAGCCGTAGAAGGCGGACATCCCCATGCATCCGAGGCCGATGGCCGATACCTGGAGATCCCGCAGATTGCGCTTGTGCATGTGGTGTCTTCCAGCCTTTCCCGCATACTCGACTGCTCGTTCTTCACTGCTCGTTCGTCGTTCCGCTCGGCACGAGGACCCGTATCCGTCCGGCGACGGGCCGGCACCCGGACCCCCTTGTGGAGAACGGAGTGGGGGCACGTGGGTGTCGGCTGTCTGTGACGCTACGAGTTGGAGCGCTCTCGAAGTCAAGGGGCGCTCCGCGCGGACCTCAAGGGGCAGGAGGTGATGTGCATTTCGAGGGCTACGGAGGGGGCTTCGCCGTGCGCGGAGCGTCGTATTAGACGCCTGAGTGGTCGACCGTATACGGCACGCTCCACGGCTGAACCGCCCCGTGTCAGGTAGAGACTCGATTCCGTGAAAGGATTGAGTCATGGCACGACCCTCCCGTTACCCGCTTGAGCTGCGCCGTCGCGCGGTGCGCATGGTTGCCGAGGTGCGCGGCGACTACCCGAACGAGACGGCCGCCCTGCAGGCGGTGGCGGACAAGCTCGACATTGGTTCCCGCGAGACGCTGCGGAACTGGGTGAAGCAGTACGAGATCGACGCGGGGCAGCGTCCAGGGACGACGACGGAGGAGTCCGCCCAGCTCAAGGCGTTGAAGAAGGAGAATGCTGAGCTGAAGCGGGCGAACGAGATCCTGAAGGCCGCGGCGAGTTTCTTCGCGGCCGAGCTCGACCGGCCACACACGCGCTCGTAGCGTTCATCGACGAGCACCGGGACCGCTTCGGCGGGGTCGAGCCGATCTGCAGAACGCTCACCGCACACGACTGCCAGATCGCCCCTTCCACGTACTACGCCCATAAGAAACGCCTCGAAACCCCCTCTGCACGTTCCGTGCGTGACGAGGAGCTCAAGGAGAGGATCCACGAGGTCTACACGTCCAACTACCGTGTCTACGGAGCGAGGAAGATCTGGCGCGAGCTGAACCGGCAGGGGCATGCGGTGGCCCGCTGCACCGTCGAGCGCCTGATGCGCGAGCTCGGCATCCAGGGCGCGGTGCGCGGCAAACGCGTCATCACCACGATCCCCGGCGGGCAGGCCGAGCGGGCCCCCGACCTTGTCGACCGCGAGTTCGTCGCCGGCGCCCCAAACCGCTGCTGGGTAGCCGACTTCACGCACGTGAAGACCTTCGCCGGCGTCGTCTATGTCGCGTTCGTCGTGGACACCTTCTCGCGCCGGATCGTGGGCTGGTCGGCCGCCACGGTGAAGGAGACGGTGTTCGTGCTGGACGCCCTGGAGATGGCGATCTGGCAGCGCGACCGGGACCAACACCCCATACAGCCAGGCGAGTTGGTACACCATTCGGACGCCGGGTCGCAGTACACGAGCTTCCGCCTCGCCGAGCACCTGGACGCCGCCGGCATCGCGGCGAGCATCGGATCCGTCGGTGACGCGTACGACAACGCCCTGATGGAGTCCACGATCGGCCTGTACAAAACCGAGCTGATCAAACCCCAGCGACCCTGGAAGACGCTCTCCCAGGTCGAGCTGGCCACCGCCGAGTGGATCGACTGGTACAACCACCGCGTGCGCCACGAGGCGCTAGGAGATCGTGTGCGGGTGCGAATCCCCACCGCCGGACCGCCGTAGAGGCCCGGTTGAAGCTGGAGGCAGTCCAACTCAGGGAACGCTGAGGAGGGCGGGAAGCAGCCTCGACAACGTCGGGACGAGTCGGCACTGCCAGACGGCTCGGGTCCGGCTAGCAAGGCCAGAAGGCGTAACGAAAGTGAATCAGCGTCCGAAGTCCCGTAACAGTACCTCCCGGCTCCAACCTGGCGGATATGGGCCGGGGTTGCAGTACGCGACCCGTCCTCCAAGGAGATGGGCCGACTCTGAAGCCGCCCGCGGTGAAACGGCTCAGAGGCCACGCTGAATACCTGCGGTGTAGGCGTGGCGATGCTGCCGGGATAGAGCTGGACGCCGACCTGGCCGAACGACTCCTAGTGAACGTGGGAACCACTCCCGGTCGCCCTCTCGCCGGACATCCGGTGCGGTGATGGGCAGGCCCGTTGTCGGCTGTTGGCCGTGGAGTGGGGCGGAGGCCCCGTAGTAGTCCGAGCGCGCGAAAGGCGCGTACACGGCGAAGGGGGCCAGCAAGTCAGCAGGGAGGGAACTGGAATGCCGGGAGGGCGTTGGTGAATACCGACGAACTGGAGTGGGCCTTGATGAAGGCCGAGCGCCGGGTACTGGAGATCCAGACCAAGCTGCACCGTTGGGCCGTAGATGATCCTCATCGGCGGTTTGACGACCTGTACAACCTCGTGACCGACCCCGCGTTCTTGCTTGTCGCATGGGACCGGGTTCGGAGTAACAGGGGAGCCAAAACCGCTGGGGTGGACGGCCGTACGGCTGCGTCCATTTCGCTGCAGCAGGGCGTCGAGGGTTTTCTCGGCGCGCTGCGTTCCTCTCTGAAGGATCGCAGTTTCCTGCCGCTTCCGGCACGGGAGCGACTGATTCCGAAACCGGGGTCGACAAAGCGTCGACGCCTGGGAATCAGTACGATCCGCGATCGGGTGGTGCAAGCATCCCTGAAGCTGGTGATGGAACCAATCTTTGAGGCAGATTTTCTTCCGTGCTCGTACGGATTCCGCCCCAACTATCGGGTCCACGACGCGGTGTCCGAGGTAAGACACTTGACTTCCCACTCTTACGAATGGGTGGTTGAGGGTGACATCCGGGCCTGCTTCGACGAGATTGCCCATCCGGCCCTTATGGACCGGGTGCGCCTTCGGATCGGGGACAGACGCGTCCTGGTGCTGGTGAAAGCCTTTCTGAAAGCGGGCATCCTCACGGAACACGGCTCGTTGAAGGAGAGTAGATCCGGTACTCCGCAAGGTTCGATCCTGTCGCCGTTGCTCAGCAACGTCGCCCTCGCCGTCCTGGACGAGCACTTCGCCCAGGCGCCAGGAGGGCCAGCGTCTACACCTAACGAGCGAGCGAAGCGCCGTCGCCGCGGTCTGCCTAATTACCGGCTCTGCCGGTACGCGGACGACTGGGTGATTGCGGTTACTGGCACGAAGGAAGACGCCTACACCCTCAAGGAAGAGGCAGCACAGGTGCTCAGCAGAATGGGGCTGCACCTGTCAGAGGAGAAGACCCTAATCACCCACATCAATGAGGGCGTGGACTTCCTGGGGTGGCGCATCCAACGCCATCGCAAGAAGGGCACGGACCGATGGTACGTCTACACCTACCCAGCCAAGAAGGCACTTCACGCCGTCATGGCCAAGGTCAAGACGATCTGCCGACAGGTCAACACAAACCAACCATTGGACGAACTCCTACGCCGACTCAACTCGGTGTTGCGAGGTTGGACCATGTTCTTCCGGCCGGGGGTGTCTAGCGCTACCTTCCAATACCTGAGCGCCTACGCATGGCGTCGGGTCATCAAATGGATTCGTAGCAAGCACCGCCGAATGAACTGGAAGGAACTGCGTCGCCGTTACTGCGGTGGCGAATGGTGGCCCAGAGGGCAGGAACGGGATCTATTTGACCCGGCAAAGGTGCGCACTACGCGTTACCGCTACCGAGGATCACGAATTCCGTCCCCCTGGCCGCTGGCGATAGCATGAGGACCGGACGCGGGCCCGAACTGGGGCTTGTGGAGAGCCCGTTGCGTTGACGAGGCGCACGGCGGGTTCGGAAGGCGGTCCGGGGAAACGGGCTGGTCGAAAGGCCAGTACCGCGCCCCGGGCCGACCTTACCGACTCCACGGTGAGATAGGGCACATCCCGCCCGTCGAATACGAAGCCAACTACTACACCGAACTCAAAAAACCCCAGGTCATCACCACGATCTGAGATCTCTACCGAACCCGGGGCGGTTCAGCGGCCGTGCGGTCCGTTGAGAAGGCGATGCGCTGCAGTTTCTTGTCCATGGGGCCTGAAGGTAAGTCCGGCTGTGGAACTGGGCAGCGCAGCGACGCGCCCGCTGGTGTTCGGCTGCTACGGCGTGTGCCAGCGACCCGCGAATGCTGGACGCCCGCACGAGACCGGGCTTGTCACCTACTCTGGCTGTGGTGTCTCTCGCGCGCCCTGCCGAACGAGATCCTGCGCCGCGTTGAGCAGCAAGTGCCATGGGTACTGCTTCGGCTTCCCCTGGCCAGGTTGGTTCGGGACGAATCCGCCCTCGCCGTACAGCACCCGAACGCCCATCTCGCGTAGGTCGGCGACGCTCCGCTCGAACTGGCGGTGCTTCACGTAGGCGGCGTTCACACACGGCATTGTCACCAGGAGGATGCCCTTGCCGATGCCTTCGGCTACGACGCCGACCACGAAATCCCGGGTGATTCCGAGCGCCCACGCGTTGATCGTGTTGAAAGTGGCTGGAGCGACGGCGATGACGTCGGCTTTCGGCCACACATCTGGTTCGCCGGGCAGCTTGTACTCGGAGCGGACGGGATGCCCTGTCAGTAGCTCCAGCTCGGCCAACTGTGGTGCCAGCCAGCGTGCTGCGGTCGGGGTGAGGCCGAGGCATACGTCGAAGCCGCGCGCCTGCGCATCCTGGATGACCTTGTCGATGTCGAAGACGGGTGGGGCGGCCGAACCGAACAGATATAGAACACGGTTGGTGGTTGTCATAGTCCTATCCGACCACATGTAACCGCCCCCGCTCTGAAGGGAGTCGGGGGCGGGTACCGTTCCAAGTGGATGCTTAGAACGGAGACCAGTATGCCCACACTGGACCACCACCACACGGGCGCGCGCATCAAAGAACAGCGCAGACTGGCCAGGCTCACTCAGCGCAAGCTGGCCAGCCGACTGCCCTACTCCTACAGTCTGCTCAACCAGGTGGAATGCGGAGCCCGCCCAGCGACGGCGGATTTCGTGGCTGCCTGCGCGAAGGCCCTCAACGTCGACGTGACCACGCTCACGGGCCAGCCGTACGTGACCGAATTGCAGCGCGACCGGCTCGCCGAGCTAGTCCGGCCGATTCGCGAGTCGCTGGACCTGTACGACCTCGGCCCCGCTCCGGATCTCACCGTGCGGCCGGCTGAGAAGCTGATCGCTGGAGCCGATCATCTGTGTGAGGAAGTGCGGGCCACACATCTACGGAATGCGGCCCGCAAATTGCCCGACTTGATCGCCGAGCTGACCCATGCGGCGTGGTCTGGGACGTCGACCGAGTTGTGGCAGGCGCTCGCTTCGACCTACCGGACAGCCCACGACATCAGCGTCAAGCTCGGCTACTACGACCTGTCGGCGGTGGCTCTGGACCGGATGGACTGGGCGGCACAGCGCGCCTCGGACCCGTGTTTGGCGGCCGTGCGTCAGTACATGCGGGCCCTGGTGTACTTCCGCGAAGGCGAGTACCGGATTGGGCAGCGGCTCGTCGCGTCTGGACACGTCGTCGTCGGCCAGGCCGAGGAGACCCGTGAGGCGCTGGCCGTCACCGGGCAGTTACATCTCGGTGCCTCGGTGATCTGCGCGCGGGCCCAGGACCAGGCGGCGGTGGACGTGCACATCGGCGAGGCCCGGCAGATCGCGAATCGCATCGGGGACGCGTCCCATGTGCACTGGCTGTCGTTCGGGCCCGCCAACGTTGCCCTGCACAAGATGTCGGCGGCCGTGGAGATGAGCCAGTACGACAATGCGCTCAAGCAGGCCCGCAAGATGAAGCTGCCCGCGCAGCTCGCTACTTCGCGGCGCGCGCACTTCCTGATCGACCGTGCCAGGGCGGAGATGGAGACCGGGCGCAGAGAGCGGGCGCTGGAGGACCTGGTTGAGGCGCGCCGGATGGCACCGGAGCAGACCCGCTATCACCCGGGAGCCCGGGAGACGATCACTGGCCTGGTGCATCTCGCACGGCGGACACCGGACACCCTGAGCCACATGGCGTCCTGGATTGGCCTGTAGGTCACGCTCACAACGCTCACAGTTTTGTGAGCGTTGGGCCTGTCTCGCAGAGTCACGCTGGTCTCACACCTGGTCAACGACGAGGCAGGGAACGGCGTGATGAAGCGTAGGCGGATGGCTCCCAGCTGCATCGGCCCGTGCGTATTCACGGCCCACAGCCGTCGTCGCACAGAAGGCCCCGGCGATCGCGCGAACGATCCCGGGGCGTGGCCAACGCTTGCAAGGAGCGTCGACATGACGAACGGTACAACCCAACCTGCCGCCCGCACACGGGCGCCTGGGATGACGTTGCGGGTCTACACGGTGGACCGCTACGGCACCGTTACCCGGGACCGGGGCACGCTCACCATCATCCCCGGGAACCAGCCGGTCCCGCTGCTGCTGAGTACCGCGTTCCCGCCGTGCGACTGCCTGGGCTGCCGGGCCGGACGGGCGGTGCGCCGGTGAACACCACGATGAATCACGACAGCGCAACAGTCCCGGTGGACATCGAGACGGCGCGGGCGATCGTACGCCTCCTGCTCGGCCCGGACGACGCCCCCGAGTTACTGCCGCCGGCCCCCAGCGAAGTGGGCACGCTCACCACGCTGCTGCGCGGCCAGCTGGCGTTGCTGATCCCCGAGGTCGAGGCGAAGGCCTCGCGACTGTCGAAGCAGAGCATCCCGCGGTACTGCGCACTCGCCTGCATCGGCGAGGCGGTTCGGAAGCTACGACTGGGGGACGGCGACACACCGGCCGTCCGCGTGGCCGTGGCACGGAAGTTGGCCCGTTCCGCGAAGGCCCTGTGCGACCACTACGACAAGCTCGATGGCGGAGCAGCTTCGCAGAGCAAGTCCCGGTGAAGGCGGTCGTCGGCCTGCTCGCGTACGTGGCGGCCGTGACCGGCCCGGTCCTCGCCCTGGTGCTGGCGCGGACCTCGCACTGACGCACCCCCATGGCGACCGCAGGGTCAGGGTCGCACTCCCACAAGCCCCCGCCGCGCAGCGGTCCGCAAGCCGCGGCACGGCGGGTGAAGCCTGCCCCACTGGTGTCCCGAAAGACGTCGGTGGGCCACCCGTATCCCCCTCGTCGACGAGGGGGATACGGGTGGCTGAGTGGACCGAGAGAGGCCGTAGGCGTAGGGGCTGGCGTGAGCCGGAGTCAGCTCAGGTGCAGTCTGGTCAGCGCCGTAGCCCAGTCGGAGGCTATCGCCTGCTGGGCCTGCGGGAGCGTGATCTGGCCGTGGCAGACCGCGGTGTGCAGCTTGGTTTCCACCCGGTCCTTGGGGTTGTAGGTGCCCTTTCCGGCAACGTGCCCGGGGGACGGTGGCTCGACCCACAGGTTGCGCGGGTCGTTGGGGTCGCCGCCGAGTTGGAGGCTGATGAGATGGTCGTATTCGGCGTCGCGCATGCTGCCCGTGTAGCCGTAGCTCGCCGCGTTGGCCTTCTTCTCCTTGCCCGTCACATACGACGACGGCCTGATGGACGACGTGTAGCCGCCCTTTCGACAGATGGTTGTCGCGATGTTGGCTTGGGTGACGGCCGGGGAGATCACGCCGGGCGTGCACGCCGGGTCCTCCAGCGGCTGCCCGGAGGCGTCGTGCCGGTAGTGGCAGGATCCTGCTGGAGGCTGCTGCTGCACTGTGTAGTGTGCTTGGGGCCCCGGGCCGGTCGGGATCGCTGTGGCGGGCGCGCTGGCACTGATGCTGGGGGCCGGTGCGCTCTTTCCAGACGGCGCCGCGTGCGGGCGCCCAGACGTGGGCGTGCAGGCTGCGACAGCGAGCAGCAAAGTGACGGTGGTGGCAGTACGGGCAGCGTGCATGCGGGGTCCTCGTGATCAGGGAGCGGGCGGCACCATGTTGCCCGACGAGTGAGTCGCTCATGCGCTCAGGATCGACACCGATCGCCGGACCCGTTTGCAGCGGCTTGGAAGTGAGACGACTGGAGGGCAAAGGAGCGGGACATCAGGTCTCTCTACCTGGCGTTCGCCGTGTCCGAACGTCTATGAATTCCGGCCGCGGTGGCGCATTATGGTCGCCCACTACCTCGCCGGAGGCGTCCGGAGAGCAGGCAGTCGTGAAGGCGGTCGTCGGCCCGCTCGTGTAGGTGGCGGCCGTGACCGGTCCGGTCCTCGCCCTGGTGCTGGCGCGGACCTCGCACTGACGCACCCCCATGGCGACCGCAGGGTCAGGGTCGCACCCCTCTCCCCGTCCCGTCAGGTGTCCCGCAAGACACCGGACGGGACGGGGACAAGCCGCCCCGTCAGTTTCCGGACCTACCGGTAGCGGACCGGCCGGCAGCCGCGTCCCTGCGCGACGCCACGAGTCGGAGCGCCGCCGATGCCAACGGGCGCTCCGTGTGGGGGCGCTACGGGTTCAGCCGTACCGGCAGCTCGTACAGGTCGTTCTGCGTGACCACGGGCTTGTTGCGCAGCTGCGTGGGAGGGACCGCCAGATCCAGGCGGGGGAATCGGGCGTACAGCGCAGGGAGCGCCACCCCCGCCTCCAGACGGGACAGAGCGGCACCGGGGCACACGTGCGGGCCGTGGCCGAAGGAGATGTGGCGGTTCCCGCTCTCGCGGGTGATGTCGAACTCCCCGGCGCTCGGGCCGTGCGCCTGCTCGTCCCGGCCGATCGCGCCGTACGACACGATGAGCGCGTCCCCGGCCGGGATCACCTTGTCACCGACCGGTACGTCCTGCGCCGCGAACCGGATCAGGACGTGCGAGGTCGGTGTGGACCAGCGCAGGGTCTCCTCGATCACGGCCGACCAGTCGGCTTTGCCGGCCAGCACCAGGTCGCGCTGACCGGGATGCGTGGAGAGGTTCACCACGGCGTTGACGATCAGGGAGATCGTTGTCTCGTGGCCTGCCGCCACCATCAACTGCAGCGTGGAGACGATCTCCTCGTCCGTCAGGCGGTCGCCGTTCTCCGAGGCGAGGATCAGCGCGCTGGTCAGGTCGTCGCCCGGCTCCGCCCGCTTCGCCGCCACCGTCCCGGCCATGATCTGCGCCAACTCCGTGAGGGTCGCAATGACTTCCTCGGGAGGGGTCTGGGTGGAGAAGAACTTCTCGAACAGCACCTTCAGTCGGGGCAGCAGCGCCTTCTCGATCCCCATGAGGTCGGCGATGACGTACATGGGCAGCGGATAGGCGAAGGCCGCCTTCAGGTCGACGACCTCGCCGTCGGCGGGCAGCGCGTCCAGCAGGTCCCGGGTGAGCTTGCCGATCCGCTCGCGCATCTGCTCCACCCGGCGCGGGGTCAGCGCCTGGGCGACCAGCGTACGCAGTCGGCGGTGGTCGGCACCGTCCACGGTGAGCATGGAGCGGCCAGGGTTGGCGAGGCCGATCAGCGGCCAGTCCGCGGGTATGTCGCCCCGCTGCCAGGCGCCCCACACGTTGATGTCCTTCACCAGACGCGGGTCGGTGAGCAGCGCCTTAGCCTCGGCGTGGTGGGTGACGGCCCACACCGGGACCCCGCCGGGCAGTTCGACGGCGGCGAGCGGGCCGGCCGCGCGCAGCGCCGCGCTCTCACTGTCCAGGTCGGTGACGAATGGGTCGAGGGCGATCCGGGATGGTGCGCTACCGGTCGTCATCGTGCTGTGCCTCCCAGGGCAGGGGTCGGGGTGAACCGCACGGGCAACTCGCTGAGCCCGCGCAGCCAGGGCGAGGGCCGACGGCTGAGGGACCCGGCCGGCACCGCCAGGTCGATGTCCGGCAAACGGTCCAGGACGACCTCGATGCCGGTCCGCGCGATCACCTCGGCGATCTCCTGCGCGGGGAACGGGCAGCGGTGCTCGCCGTGACCGAAGGAGAAGTGCGCGCTGTTGCCGCCGGTCAGCGCGGAGGCGTCGGTGCGTACCTGCGGATCGGAGTTGGCACCCTGCAGCCCGAGCAGCAGCAAATCGCCGGCCTGGATGCGCCGGCCGCCCAGGTGGGTGTCGCGGGCGGCCCAGCGGCCGGCCACGTTCTGGGTGGGCGTGTCCTCCCAGAGAACCTCGTTCATCGCCTCGGCGACGCTGTGCCGGCCGCCGAACAAGGAGGCGGCGAACCGGTCGTCGGTCAGCATCAGCCGTAGTGAGTTGCCGATCCAGTCGGCGGTGGGCTGGTGCCCGGCCGCCATCATCACCATCAGGTCCTGGGCAACCTCCTCGTCGCTGAACCCGCTGTCGTCGGCGAGCATCCGGGACACCACGTCCTCGGCGGGCTCCTTCTTCCGGTCCGCGAGCAACTGCCCCATGGACGTCGCCAGATGGGCCTGGCCGGCGAGGGCCCGCTCCCGTCCGTCGATCATGTCGTTGAGGGCGGTGACCAGGCCGGGCCCGTCCGCGTCCGGGAAACCGTAGAGCCGGGCGAGGACCCGCACCGGCAGCAGCATCGCGTACTGCGTGACGAGGTCCGCCTCGCCGACGGTGCACAGGGCGTCGATCAGCTCGTCCGCGAACCGCTCGGCCTGACCACGGAGTTCGAATGGGTCCACCGCCTCCAGCGCATCGCTGATCATCGCCGCGCGCTGCCGGTGCCGTTCGCCGACCGTGTAGAGGATCGACGGCTGCCGGTGGCCGATCATCGGGAGCAGCGGCCAGTCAGCGGGGATGTTCTCCCACTGGTTCCACAGTTCCGAATCCCGGCTGAACAACGACGGATCGCCGGTCACCTGGTGCAGCTCCCGGTAGCCGAGCACCAGCCAAGCGGGGATGCCACCGTCGAGCAGTACCGGGACCACTGCGCCGTGGTCGCGCCGCATGTCCCGGTACAGGCGGGCGGGTTCGGTCTGGAACCGCGGTCCGTTGAGGGGGACGGCGTCGGGGGTGGTCACACGAACTCCTGTCGGGGCAGGCCCGTCCTGGCGGACGGGTCGGCGTACCGGTCCTTCACGTGCTGCACCAGCGTGATCAGGACCTGCTTGCTCGACTGGCGGGAGCGGGCGTCGCAGTCGACCAGCGGCACCTGCGGGTCGAGGTCGAGGGCGTCGCGCACGTCCTCGCCGGCATGGACGGGGCCGCCGAAGTCGTTGCAGGCCACGACGAACGGCGTGCCGTGGTGCTCCAGGCGGTCGATCGCGTACCAGGAGTCGTCGATCCTGCGGGTGTCCACCAGCACGACCGCTCCCAGCGTGCCCGAGAACAGCCGGTCCCACAGGAACCAGAACCGCTCCTGTCCCGGCGCGCCGAACAGGTACAGCACATTGCGCGCGTCCAGGCTGATTCGGCCGAAGTCGAAGGCGACCGTGGTGGCGGACTTGCCGCTCACCTGGCGGATGTCGTCGACCGTTTCGCCGGCCTGGGTCATCATCTCCTCGGTGTTGAGGGGACGGATCTCGCTGACGGAGCGGACCAGGGTGGTCTTGCCGACACCGAAGCCGCCCACGACCACGATCTTGAAACCGTTATCGGCGGAGGCACCCAACGGGGTGCGCACGTCAGAGGTTGCGGAGTCCAACGAGCACCTGCTCCAGGATGTCGGGGTCGGTTATGGCCGGCCTGTGTGGATGCCGGGCACTGACGCGGCCCGATGCCAGCAGGTCGCACAGCAGCACCTTGGTGATGCTCACCGGCAGCCGCAGCTCGGCGGCGATCTCCACCACCGACGTGGGGTACCGGGCCATGCCGAGGATCGCCACGTGCTCCGACTGCATGCCGGCCGCCGGAGCCGATTCGGCGACCACCAGGGTGACCAGGTCGAAGGGGTTGTCCGGGTCGGTCCGGCTGCGGCCCTGGGTGATGGTGTAGAGACGGTCGGGAGCATCGTCCCGGCCCGGGCGGTTGATGCCAGGACTGTTCGTACCGGCCCGGTTCATGAGGTACGGGGCAGGGCCGTCAGATACTCGCCGAGCTGCTCCACCAGCTCGCTCATGTTGTGCCCGACGACCCCGGCGTCCGCGTCCTCGGCGGTGACGACGGCCAGATGGGCGCCCGCGCCCGCCTCCACGATGAACAGCACACCGCCGTAGAACTCCGTCATCGCCGAGCGCACACCGCCGGTGCCGTCGCCGAACTCGATGGACGCACCGTGCGACAGTGACTGGATACCGGCGGCGATCGCGGCGAGCTGGTCGGCCTGGTCGACGCTCAGCTCCGGGGAACGGCACAGCTTCAGCCCGTCCCGGGAGAGCACGAGCGCGTGCCGGGCGCCGGGGGTCCTCTCCAGCAGGCCCTCCAGGAGCCAGGTGAGCTTGTCGTCGGCGGTGGTCGGGCCGGTCATGGAGTGGTGTCGCCTTCCGGGTGCGCGTGCGGTTGGGAAGAAGTGGCCGGGGAAGTGTGTTCGGCGGTGTGGGAAACGGACTCGCGGGGTGAGGCCGTTTGGTCGTACCCCATGGCGCTTCGGGGGGCTTCGGCACTCTGGCCGTCCGGCGCGGTGCTGTGCGAGGTGCTCGCGCCGTGGTCGCCGGGCGCGGTGCCCGGTGTGGGCGGAGCCGGCTCGGGGCCGGCCTGCCGGGATCCGGATGCGGTCGGCCGGACGGCCTTGCGGAAGCTGCTGAAACGGGCGGCCCGGGCCCTTCCCGCGTCGGCGTCGGGGGCGCGGCGTTGGTCGTCGTCGTGTGGCCTACGGGTGCGTCCCGCCTCGGCGAGGGTATGGCCCCGGCGCCGCCTGGGTAGCCCGGCCGGGCCGATCTCCGTCGCCGGCGTGTCGGACTCCTGGGCCGGGGCAGCTTCGACGGTGACCGGGTCCCCGGCCGGACTCGCGGCCACCGGCCGTGCCGTCGCGGCGGCCCGTTCGGCCGGGGCCGGGGTGGTGAGGATGTCCTGCGGAACCAGCACCAGCACGCCGGTACCGCCGCGCGCGGAGGGTCGGAAGGAGACCTTGAGTCCGTGCTTGCGGGCCAGTCGGCCGACCACGGCGAGCCCGAGTCGAGTGCCGGTCAGGCCACCCAGTCCGGAGACGTCACCGGACACCGCCCGCTCGGCGCGACGCAGCTGTACCTCGCCCATCACCAGGCCGCTGTCCTCCACGGAAACGATGACCCCGGCCGGTACCTCCTCGACATAGACGTGGACCTCGGCGGTCGGCGGTGAGAAGTTGGCGGCGTTGTCGAGGAGTTCGGCCAGTGCGTGCATCACGCCCTCAGCGGCGTGCCCGGCGACGGCGGTCTCGCTGACCGAGTGCAACCGCACCCGACGGTAGCCGGCGATCCGGCCCATCGCACCACGCAGGACTGACTCCATGCCGATGGGCCGTGCCCAACGGCGGCCCGAACGTGCCCCGGTCAGCACGGCGATGGAGTCGGCGAGCCGGCCGGCCTGGGCGGTGCGGTGGTCGAGATGGAGGAGGTCGGCGAGGACGTCCTCGTCGGTGTGCCGCTCCTCCATCGCGCGCAGGTCGGCCAGCATGGCCGTGGCCAGTGCCTGCATCCGGGCAGCGGCGTTGGAGGTCGCGGAGATCGCTGCGTCCCGCTCCCGCCGGGCCTGCTCCAGCTCGCTCGCCAGGTATGAGTTCTCTCGGTGGAGGCGCTCGGCCTCCACCGCGTCCTGCTGCTCCAGGCGGGCGCGTTCGGCCGCCCAGGTAGCGGCGAACTCGCCACGTTGACGTGTGAGTTCGTCAGTGAGCCGCAGCCGTTCCTGGCGCGCCTCCTCGGTTGCACGGGCCTGTTGCTGCAACAGCCGTCCGATGTCCTGGGTGACGCCGGCTAGCCGGTGCCGGGCGGCCCGCCCGGTCCGCAGGGCGTGCGCGGCCGTGGCCACGGCCGCGCTGAGTACTACCGCCGCGGCACCTCCGCCCCAGGCCAGCGGGGCGCGTACCGGGGCCGGAGCCGCCGCGACAGCGGCGTAGACCACGAGTGCCGACAGCGTGGCGGCTACGGCGAGGACAGGGACGAACGTACGGAGGGAAGGGCGGTCGCCGGGATCGGTGGGCGCGTTCATCAGTCCGGTCTGGTCCTTGCGGCAGATACGGGCACGTGCGGGGGCATGGGCGGGGTAGGAACGTCCCGATGACGGGACGTGACACTTGGTGGCGAACTGGCGGTCACTATACGAGAGTTCGTGATCGAAACAGAAAGGTTCCGCACTCGTTCCATGAATTGGGCGCCCATATAGGCGTGTTGGTGATGAACCGGGTGAATCGGTTGCTCCGGGACATGTGCCCCCGCTCCGCGTAGGGGTGCAGGGGCTGAACGGCCGGCGGGAGTCAATGCGAACGGACGGTCCGGACGAGGTGGAGGTTGCCTTGCGGTCGGTGGTTTCCGCCCGGTCCACCTGTGGGCCTTCCCACATCACGGTAGGCCGGTAAAGGATCTTGACTCCCGCCTCCCGGCTCGCTGAACTGTCACCGGCCGGGACGCGCCGACACGGATACCGCACGGGGGTGGGCCGGAAGGGAGGTATTCGTACATCTATACGATGACGCCTGAAGTGGACAGACGACGGGAAACGCCTCACCCTGCCGGAACGGCCGGAGCCGAGGCGAAGGGGGCGATGCGGGTGACCGGGAACCGAAGGCGATGGGCTGCCGTGCCTCATGACGACTGAAGGGCGAAGCGAGCGCTTGGGCTCGACTCTCGTGCGATTCGCCCGGTTCACCGGACGCACCCTACGAGCCGAGTGGCGCGCCATCGTCGTCGACCCCATCCAACGGCTCGCCAGGCGCGGACTGTCCGGACTGCTGCTGGCGTTCGTGGCCGCGTTCGGCGTCATCTTCTTCCACGACATCGCCCAGCACCCGCTCGGAGCGGTCTGGGTGCGCCGGCTCGGCGGTGTCACAGCCGACCTGCCACTGTGGATGTCCCTGCTGCGCACCCCCGTGTCGCTGTACGTCCCGGCGCTCGATCTGCCCGTGTGGGCGGGCATCACCCAGCTCTTCCTGGCCTTCGCGCTCGCGGAACTGATCCTGGGCCGTCCCCGAACCCTGGCGATCGCCTACGCCACCACTGTGGCCGGGACCCTCACCGCCCGCCTGATGATCGCCCTGGGGCCCGGCTGGTGGGGACTTGGGCTGCCGCCTGCGTGCGGACAGGTGCTCGACACCGGCCCCTCAGCGGCCGTCGTGGGGCTGTTCACCTACATCTCGGTCATCAAGCGGGCACCCGTGGTGTTCACACTGACCGGTGGCTCCATGGTGTGGGAGTCCGTCGCCGTCCCCAATCTGGCCGGTCGTGAGCACCTGATCGCGGTGGGCGCGGCCATCGTCCTCGGGCTGCTGCGTGGCCGCCGGGAGCAGGTGGGGGCTCTGGTGTTGGCCCGGGCCTCGTGGCCCGGCCGGAACACCGCAGGGACGGCCTGGAAGGCCGTACCAGCAGCCCGGCCGAACACCGTGCCCCAGCGGTCCGCCGTCCCGGCGGTCAACGACCGTCCCGTGGCCACCGTGTCCAGCGCCCCCGCGCCCACCCCACCTCACGTTTCCGCCACGCCGTCCGAACGTTGGTCCGAGGCCGCGCCGGTGCAGCGGTCGCAACCCCCGCCGCGGACGGCCGGCCTTCCGACCGACCGGGAACGGCGCGCCACTGTGGCGCCCCCCACCCCATCAATGTGATGGTTTTCGCACGTCGACTGTGCGACCACCCCCTAGGGTTGCCGCCAGCTACGGCAGGGCGTGGCTGACCCGGAGTGTTCGTCGCCGGCAGGCTGAAGGGAATCCAGGATGTTCCGCAAGGTGCTGGTCGCCAACCGTGGAGAGATCGCGATCCGCGCGTTCCGGGCGGGCTACGAACTCGGCGCGCGCACCGTCGCCGTGTTCCCGCACGAGGACCGCAATTCGCTGCACCGGCTCAAGGCCGACGAGGCGTACGAGATCGGGGAGCAGGGCCATCCGGTGCGTGCCTACCTCTCCGTCGAGGAGATCGTGGGTGCCGCCCGCCGGGCCGGCGCGGACGCCGTCTACCCGGGCTACGGTTTCCTCTCCGAGAACCCTGAGCTGGCCCGTGCCTGCGAGGAGGCGGGCATCACCTTCGTCGGTCCGTCCGCGGCCACACTGGAACTGACCGGCAACAAGGCTCGCGCGGTCGCCGCCGCCCGGGCGGCCGGGGTACCCGTGCTCGGCTCGTCCGCGCCCTCCACCGACGTGGACGAACTGGAGCGCGCCGCCCCGGAGATCGGCTTTCCCGTCTTCGTCAAGGCGGTCGCGGGCGGCGGCGGGCGAGGTATGCGGCGCGTGGAAGACCCCGCCCAGCTGCGCGAGTCCATCGAGGCTGCCTCCCGCGAAGCGGCGTCCGCGTTCGGTGACCCGACCGTCTTCCTGGAGAAGGCCGTCGTGGACCCCCGGCACATCGAGGTGCAGATCCTCGCGGACGGGACGGGCGACGTCATGCACCTCTTCGAGCGGGACTGTTCGGTGCAGCGCCGCCACCAGAAGGTCATCGAGTTGGCCCCCGCCCCCGGACTCGATCCCGCACTGCGCGAGCGGATCTGCGCAGACGCCGTGCGGTTCGCCCGCGAGATCGGCTACCGCAACGCGGGCACGGTGGAATTCCTCCTCGATCAGGACGGCAACCACGTCTTCATCGAGATGAACCCCCGCATTCAGGTCGAGCACACCGTTACCGAGGAGGTCACGGACGTCGACCTGGTCCAGGCCCAGCTCCGGATCGCCGCCGGCGAGACCTTCGCCGATCTCGGTCTGTCCCAGGACACGGTCACCCTGCGCGGCGCCGCCCTGCAGTGCCGCATCACCACCGAGGACCCCGCCAACGGGTTCCGGCCGGACACCGGCCGGATCAGCGCCTACCGTTCGCCGGGCGGTTCCGGCATCCGCCTCGACGGCGGCACCACCCACGCCGGCACCGAGATCAGCGCCCACTTCGACTCGATGCTGGTCAAGCTCACATGCCGGGGCCGGGACCTCAGCGCCGCGATCGGCCGGGCCCGGCGTGCCGTCGCCGAATTCAGGATCCGCGGCGTGGCCACCAACATCCCCTTCCTACAAGCTGTGTTGGACGACCCCGACTTCCGTGCTGGGAAGGTCACCACCTCGTTCATCGAGCAGCGACCGCACCTGCTCACCGCCCGCTCCTCCGCCGACCGCGGCACCAAGCTGCTCACCTACCTCGCCGACGTGACGGTCAACAAGCCGCACGGCGAGCGCCCCGGCCTGCTCGATCCGCTGACCAAGTTGCCCCCGCTGCCCGCCGGCGAGCCGCCCGCCGGCTCCCGCCAGCTCCTCGTGGACCTCGGGCCCGAGGGCTTCGCCCGCCAGCTGCGCGAGTCCCCGACCATCGGCGTCACCGACACCACCTTCCGCGACGCCCACCAGTCCCTCCTCGCCACCCGGGTGCGCACCAAGGACCTCGTGGCTGTCGCCCCGGTGGTCGCCCGCACCCTGCCGCAGTTGCTCTCCCTGGAATGCTGGGGCGGCGCCACCTACGATGTCGCGCTGCGCTTCCTCGCCGAGGACCCCTGGGAGCGGCTGGCCGCCCTGCGCGAGGCGGTGCCCAACATCTGCCTCCAGATGCTGCTGCGGGGCCGCAACACCGTTGGCTACACCCCGTACCCGACCGAGGTCACCGACGCCTTCGTGGCGGAGGCCGCCGCCACCGGCATCGACATCTTCCGCATCTTCGACGCCCTCAACGACGTTGACCAGATGCGGCCCGCCATCGACGCCGTACGGGAGACGGGGACGGCGATCGCGGAGGTCGCACTCTGCTACACCGCGGACCTCAACGACCCGTCCGAGCGCCTCTACACCCTCGACTACTACCTGCGCCTGGCCGAACGGATCGTGTCGGCGGGCGCCCACGTCCTCGCCGTCAAGGACATGGCCGGCCTGCTGCGCGCGCCGGCCGCCGCCCGACTCGTCTCGGCACTGCGCCGCGAGTTCGACCTGCCGGTGCACCTGCACACCCACGACACCGCGGGCGGACAGCTCGCCACCTACCTCGCCGCGGTCCAGGCGGGCGCCGACGCAGTCGACGGAGCGGTCGCCTCCATGGCCGGGACGACCTCGCAGCCGTCGCTGTCGGCGCTGGTCGCCGCCACGGACCACTCCGACCGGCCCACCGGCCTCGACCTCCAGGCGGTCGGCGACCTGGAACCCTACTGGGAGGGCGTGCGGAAGATCTACGCCCCATTCGAGGCGGGTCTCGCCTCCCCGACCGGCCGCGTCTACCACCACGAGATCCCCGGCGGGCAGCTGTCCAACCTGCGCACCCAGGCGGTCGCCCTCGGCCTCGGCGACCGTTTCGAGGACATCGAGGCCATGTACGCCGCCGCCGACCGCATCCTCGGCCGTCTGGTGAAGGTCACCCCGTCGTCCAAGGTGGTCGGGGACCTCGCCCTGCACCTGGTGGGTGCCGGAGTCTTTCCAGCGGACTTCGAGGCGACGCCCGACCGGTTCGACATCCCCGATTCGGTGATCGGCTTCCTTCGCGGCGAGCTGGGCACCCCGCCCGGCGGCTGGCCCGAGCCCTTCCGCACCAAGGCCCTCCAGGGACGTGCCGCGCCCAGGCCTGGCCCCGAGCTGTCCGACGCGGACCGTGAGGGACTGGCGAAGGACCGTCGAGCCACCCTCAACCGCCTGCTGTTCCCCGGCCCGACCCGTGAGTTCGAGACACACCGCCAGGGCTTCGGCGACACCAGCGTGCTGGACAGCAAGGCGTTCTTCTACGGTCTGCGCCCGGGCAAGGAGTACGCCGTCGACTTGGAGCCCGGTGTCCGGCTGCTGATCGAACTGCAGGCGGTCGGTGAGGCCGACGAACGCGGTATGCGCACCGTGATGTCCACGCTCAACGGTCAGCTGCGCCCCATCCAGGTCCGCGACCGGGCGGCAGCCTCCGACGTGCCGGTGACGGAGAAGGCCGACCGGTCCGATCCCGGCCACGTCGCGGCGCCCTTCGCCGGGGTCGTCACCCTGGCCGTCGCCGAGGGCGACGAGGTGGCGGCCGGTGCCACGATCGCCACCATCGAGGCGATGAAGATGGAGGCCACGATCACCGCTCCGAAGGCGGGCCGGGTGGCCCGACTGGCCATCAACCGGATCCAGCAGGTGGAGGGCGGCGACCTGCTGGCCGAGATCTCCTGACACCTGCCCGCCGGTGGAGCACCCGGCCGCCGCGGGCGGGGCGGTGGTTTCCGCCCGCGGCGCGCCGCGCAGGAGACACACGATTCCGGACGCCACGCGGGCCACTGGTGGCCGCAGCCGGGTCCGGTCGACCGACCCAGACCCGGCTGCCGGCGTCCGACGGGGGAGCGCCCGGGTGACGTCCGGCCGGGTCGTCAGGTACAGAGGGCCGTCGTCAGTCCCAGAGGGGATAGGTCATGACGTGCCCGAAACCCTCCGGGCGGGCGTCGGTGTAGATGAGACTCATACGGGTGTAGTGCTGGACGTCCGGGTGCTTCTTCCACGGCATCGGGTCGTCGAGGCGGACGATCACCGGGTAGGCGTGGAAGGTGCCAGCCGCGCAGTACGGTTTGCAGTCGTTGACCACGTTCATGCCGATGGCCGTGGCCTCCCGGGGACCCCACTGGGCCCAGTGGAGTCCGGTCAGACGGCTGTTGCCGTCGCCGCAGGCCAGGATGAAATCGGCGGGGCGGACGTCCTGGTGCCACAGGCAGTCGACCAGGACCGGCCGCGGGACTCTGACCTCGGGAGTCGGCGTGGCTGCGGCCCCGGGACTGGCCGAGGCCGTCGTCATGGCCGCTGTCAGCAAGGTTCCCACCGCGAGGGTGACCGCTGTTCCCACCAGTGATCTGCGCATGGCCGCTACCACCCGTCGTGCCGTGTCCGACCGCGTCCACTCGACGCTACGACCGTCCCGCGATTTGCACCAGTCGCGCAGGTCGGGCGCGGTGTCGGCCCGAGGAGGGGTCGCATGGACGAGCGGCCCCGAGGAACGTGGCGCGGGTGCGCTCGGCGGCCGTCCCGGGGACCGAGGACGCATCGGGCCACGTCGTGCCGAACGCATCCCGACCCCCAGAAAGAGGCCCCAGAAAGAGGCCCCTGGAAACCGCCCGTCGGGTCAGCAGGTGCCCTCGTCCTGCCACGGACCCCATTCCGAGGCGCCTGGTACCTCATTCCGGGTCCACCACTTGGCTTTCCAGTTGTGCTTGGCGTACGAGACCTCGTCCCCGGCCGTGTAGACCGTCGTCGAATTCCAGGAGGTCTTGCAGGAGGTCGGGGCCGGGGTCGGGGTCGGGGTGGGCGGCGGGGTGGTGGGGGGTGGGGTGACCCCGGCGAACGTCACCGAGTACCTGGCGAAGTCCCAGGAGTCCTGGGGCACACTGGAGCACGTGCCGGAGGTGCGGCCCCCGTTGTCGGCCGGGGTGCACTGCCGGTCCCGGTTCAGCGACCAGAACGTGAACCGGTCCATGTGGTGGCTCGTCGCGTAGTCCAGCACGGTCTGGAAGTCGGCCTGGGTGAAGTACTCGCCCGTGTCGCTGCGGCCGTTCATACCGGAGAAGCCCTCGTGGGCGTAGGCGGTCGCCTGGTCCCAGCCGAAAGTGGACTGCAGGATCGAGTTGAACTTGGTGAGTGCGCTGGTCTGGCTCGCCGCCCCGTTGAAGCCGCCGTCGAACGGCATAATGGAGAAGTTGTTCGGAGTGAACCCCTGTGACTTGGCCTCCAGCAGCATCTGCTTGCCGAACCAGCCGGTGCCGTCTGCCGTGCCGGGTGTCGTCACCGACACGTACAGGCCCGGATTGTTCTGCTGGAGGATCTTCGCGGCGCCGATCTCGTTCTTGATGGCCGCACTGTTCTCGTACTCCGGCTCCTCCAGGTCGAAGTCGATGGCATGCAGCCCGTACTTGGTGATCACCTGCTGGTAGGCCGCCGCCGTGGCAGCTGCGTCCGTGCAGGTCTGACCGAGTTTGGTGCCGCCGTACCCGCCGATGGAGACGGAGACGTCGCCGCCCTTGGCGCGGATGGTGTCGATGACCGATTGCACGGCGGTGTCCGAGGAGACGGACGCCGTGCCGCCCCACGTCGGAGTGCAGCCGCCGCCGTTGGGGGCGAGGATGAAGGCCAGTTGGAAGGCCCTGAGGCCGGTCGCGTCCATGATGGCGGCCGGGTCCGGCGGGTCGTTGTCCAGCGGCATCAGGTAGGGGGCGGCGGCGTACCAGCGGTCGCCCAGTGCGCTGGTCGCGCCCGAGGCGCTGCTCGCAGCCAGCGCGGTCGTGCCCGCGGCGGCGAGCGTGACAGCGGCTGCCGCGCCCAGACAGGCCCGAAGACGTCTCATGGTCGTGCCTCCAGAGGGTGGGGTGGGGAGAGCCCCAGAACGGGGAGCCCCACCCTCCGGGAGCTGTTGCGGCCACGTCAATAGATTGGACTAGACCAACACGGTACTTGGACTAGACCATACGCGCTCTTTACCTCCTGTTGACTAGTCGCAGGTTGAAGCCGCGGTCGAGCGGCACGTTGGGCGTGGTGACGGTGGTGATGCCGCGGCCAGCGTCGTACGACCAGGCGGAGCGCGGCAGTCGACGCCCGGCGAACAGGACGCGCGTGGGCGCGGACGTGCCGTGCACGGTGAACCGGTACGCCCGCGCGTCCGGCTTGCCGGCGTAGGCGCCTCGGCTCGCGCCGATCCGCAGGGTCGTCACCCTGGCGCCGGCGTGCATCGACACCCGTTGGGTGGCGGCGGCGCCCTTGGCGAAGTCACGGCTCACGCCGTCGTCCTCGTACAGCTGGTAGTGGCTCGTGCCGCGAGCCGCCGGGTACAGGTCCCAGTCGAGTTCGTGCCGGTCGCGGGTCTGCCAACTCATCGTTCCCTTGGGCCACATGGGGATGATCGCGCCCTCGCGCACGAACAGCGGGAGTGTGTCCAGCGGGGCGTGGTAGCCGTTCAACGTCGTCGGCCCCCGGTAGGTGCGGCCGGTCCAGTAGTCGGTCCACGTGCCCTTGGGCAGATAGATGCCGTCCCGGGTGTCGGTGTCCCGGTAGACCGGTGCCACCAGGAAGTCGGGGCCTGACAGGAACTCGTACGTGGCGTTCTTGCTGAGGGTGCCGGGGTCGTCCGGGTACTCCAGCCACAGGGGGCGTACCGCACCCACGCCCGTCTTCGACGCGCCGGCGGACAGGGTGTACATGTAGGGCAGCAGCCGTTCCTTCAGCTGCAGGTACGTGCGGTTGACGGAGGTGTACGGTTCGCCGTCGAGCCAGGGCTGCTGGTCGGCGGGCTTGCCGGTGGTGAGGTCGCTGGCCCAGCCGTCCATCGTCATGATGGTCGGCAACAGAGCCTTCCACTGGAGGTCGCGGGTGTACATCTTGGCGTCGTGCCGGTAAATGCTGCCCACGTCACCGGTGTTGTACGCGATGCCGGACATGGTCGCCCCGGCGTAGGTCGGGATCTGCCAGCGTATGTAGTCCCAGGACGCCTTCTGGTCGCCGCTCCACAGCACGCCGCAGCGCTGGGCGCCCGCCCAGGACACCGGTAGCCAGACGAAGCCGCGTGCGTCGCTGTTGTCCTCGATCCCCTTCTTCGCCGAGTCACAGGCGTCCAGTGCGAACTTGTAGCCGTTTCCCACCCAGGCCACGTCCAGCTTGGCCACCCGCTGCCCCGCCCTCACCTGATCGGCCAGTCGGTCGATGCCGTCCTGGGTCCACAGTCCGAGCTGGGCGTGGTGCTCGTGCAGCCCCTGCGCGGTCCGCGTCAGGTTCTCGTACCCGCAGCCGTAGCCGTCGTTGACCAGCATCCAGCCGAGCGGCATCCGGTGCTTGGTGTATCCGTCGGCGATCTTCAGCGCATCCAGGGTGTGCCGCTCACCCCGGTTGGCGTTGTGGAGATAGCAGTCGGAGTCGCCGGGTTCGAGACCGTAGAGGGGAGGCATGAAGGGCTTGCCCACCAGCGCTGTGTACGTGTCGATCACTTGTTTGGCGTCGCCGAGGAAGTAGTAGGCATCCAGGCGCCGTTCCTGCTGACCCGTCGTCACCGGCGAGCCGAAGGCGTACACACCCGGTGCGAAGGTGTTGCGGAAGACGCCGTAGCCGGCGCTGGACAGGTAGAACGGCTGGGAGTTGTTGTAGCCGCCCTCGTTCCAGTCGAAGCTGTTGGCCACGTACATCGTCTGCCCACGGTGCGAGAAGCTGCCGTTCTGCTCGCCCCCGCCGAAGAACTGCTCGTCCCTGCCGCGCATCAGGCTCTGCCGCATGCCGCCGGTCGACCAGCGTAGCGGCTTGTCCTCCTGCCAGATCCGGGTGCGGTTGTCGGGCTTGTACAGCCCGAACCGCAGCGGCTCCTTGTAGACGCGCAGGACGGCTTGCGGAGAGCGGATGCCGTAGTAGTCACCCGTATCAAAGGACGAGGTGTGCCGCTGGAGGGCGGGCTGCTTGCGCACGATGGCGGTACCGGCCGGGTCGCTGAGCGAGCCGGTTGGGTCGGCCTGGAGCCTGAGTTGGCCTCCGGTCAGGAAGTCGACGCGGGCCTTGAGCCGTCCGGCCCGGATGGTGTAGCTGCCGCGACCGCCCGAGAACGAGGTGAGGTCACCGGCGTCCGTGGTGGCAGGCAGATAGGCGGCGCCGGTGAAGGAGTTGCCGTGTACCTCGTAGGGCACCACGACCACGCGGTACGTGCCCGAGGCCCGTGGGATCACCGTTGCCTCCGGGTCGGCGGTCCCGGCGCTGGAGGCCACCTGCTTGCCGCGGTCGTCGTAGACGTACACATCGAAGTCGTCCGTGGGGTGTTCCCATCGGACCGACAGCGGAACGCCACCCTCGGGGTTGTCATCCCAGTAGCCGTCCGGTACCGAGACGGTCAGGTCGAAGCGGTCGCACACCTTGTTGTCCGGGTCGGCCGCTGCGTCGGGACAGCTTTCCGGGCCCCCTCCGGTGCCCCGGGGATAGACCGGGCTGTGCCATTCCACGTTGCTGTGAGCGGGGTCCAGTACGGCACCGGTGGCGGCGTCGGCGGGCGCCGGGGCGGCGAGCACGGTTGCCGTCAGCGCGGCCACCAGCCCCAGCGGAATGCAGACCGGCCATGGCACGCGGTGTCGGAGTCTTCGCACGGGCGGAACAGCTCCCCTCGCATACTCACGGATCGACGGTGATCTCTCGCAATCTTGCTTGGAAGCGATTGAAAATAGCTCTAATTGAGCAACTTCACGCATGCAGCCTCAAGGTTAAGGCAGGGGCATGTCAATATGCAGGAGGTGCGATCCGGTAGGAGAGGTACTGGCGCGCATGTCGCCCGGTGTGAGCCCGGTCCGGTGCCCGCCGACCCGCAGGGGCTTTCGGTCGCCCGAGGCACCCTTGACAGCGTGCGCGCTGTTTCGCGAACTTTGAGCCGTGTCCCACGGGTTCGGGATCCCGGCCGTCGATCGCAGTAGGCACGGCTGGGTCGGCGGACATCGGAACCAGAGGAAGGACGCGCCCGGCGCGTCATGGGGGGAGGGGTCGCCCATGCGATCCACCAGTCGTGATCCGTACGCCTCTCTCGGGTGCGCTGCCTCTGGCACGCCGCCCACGGAGCCGGCCGAAGGGCGGTTGAGCTGAGGTGCGGATCACCACCCACAGACCCGGCGAGCTGACACCCGAGCTGCTCGGGGCCTGGCGTCGGGCGATGGATGAGTCGCCCGAATATGCCAATCCGTTCCTTGCGCCGGAGTTCGCGCTCGGGGTCGGCCATTTCCGGAGCGGGACGCGGGTGGCGGTTCTGCGTGAGGGCGGAGAGCCGGTCGGTTTTCTCCCGTACGAACGGGGGCCGTTCGGCACTGGCCGGGCCGTTGGTCTCGGGTTGTCCGACTGTCAGGCCCTCGTCCACCGGCCCGGGGTCACCTGGCGGGCGGAGGAACTGCTGCGGGCCTGCGGGCTCAGCATCTTCGAGTTCGACCACCTCGTCCAGGAACAGCGGCCGTTCGAGCCCCATGTGACGGGCACCTTCGCCTCGCCGGTGATCGACGTGAAGCCCGGCGATGGAAGATACCCCGAGTGGCTGCGCAGCACCTACCCGGGGCTGGCCCGGACGACGCTGAAGAAGGAGCGGCGACTCGGTCGGGACATCGGCGAAGTGCGGTTCGTGTTCGACGAGCGCGACCCGGAGGCGCTGCGCACGCTCATGCGGTGGAAGTCTGCGCAGTACCGCAGGACCGGCCGGATGGACCGGTTCTCCCGGTCGTGGATCGTCGGCCTGGTCGGCCATCTCTTCCATATCCGCGAGGAACACTTCACCGGGGTGCTGTCCGTGCTGTACGCGGGCGACCGGCCGGTCGCGGCCCACTTCGGCCCCCGTTCGAGTACCGTGCTGGCGGCCTGGTTCACCGCGTACGACCCCGAACTTCCCTCCTATTCACCTGGGTTGATGATGCACTTGCGGACTGCCGAGGCAGCTGCCCGGCACGGAGTGACCCTTGTCGACCTCGGACGCGGCGACAAGGAGTACAAGGACTGGCTGAAGACCCGTGAACTGCGGGTCGGTGAGGGTTTCGTCGCCCGGCCGCACCCGGCGGCGATCGCCCGGCGGCTGTGGCGGGGACCCGTGCGCGGCCTGCGGAACACGGTGTTGGCCCGTCCGTGGCTGCGCGATCCGGCCGACCGGTTGCTGAAGGCGATGGGCGCCGTTCGCACCCGCGGTCAGGAGGCCACCGTCGTCCGGACGGGTCGTCCGCGGTCGGGATGACGCCGTCCTCGGTCGGCGGAGAGGGTGGCTCCCGGGCGGGCGGTGTGGTGTGGGGTTGCCGTCGCGGCAAGGGCGAACGGCCCCCCGGGCGCGGTCGACCGGTCCGGGGCCATCGGTGCGACACGGTCGAACCCTGCCGCACTGACAGGTTCTCGTCAAAAGTTCGTCAAGCGGCGGACGCTCGCCCCAGCACGTGATCAGGTCTCCTGCGTCGGCAGTATCGATCCTCGTTACGGAGGTCCTGGTGTCCGTGCCAACCCGCAGCAGACGGTGGTTCACCGTCTGTGCGCTCACCGCGTCCGCAGCCCTGGTCGCGATACCCCCCTCGTCCGCCGCCGGCCGTGGAGCGACTCCCTTCGGGGCGCGTGTCCTCGGCCAAATCGCCAAGGAGCGCGTGCAGTCCTCGGGCACCGTCTCGCCGCACGTTGCAGCGGACGACAAGGACGGCAACGAGTCGGACGAGATCGCTGAGGGCGCGGACCAGTACGCCGAGGCCCGCACATCACCCGGAATCGTCGCACCCGGCGCCTACGGCGCCGCCTGGAACGACCTCACCCACCTCAGGAGTGCGGGCGGTCGGTGGCACAACGTCACTGACCTGCCGTACAACTCCGACGACCCGCGCTATCGCGACTTCGACTCCAACTCCAGCGGTGGTTCCGGCAACGTCACCGGACGTATGGCGGCGCTCGCAGCAGACGACGACGGCTACGTCTACGCAGGCAGCGCGGGCGGCGGAGTGTGGCGCTCCCGTACCGGAGGGGGGCGCTGGCGCCCCATCAGCGACCGGCTGCCCAGCCAGTCCACCGGGGCCCTGGCCCTCGACGGCAAAGGCCGGCTGTGGTTGGGTACCGGCGAGGCCTCCACCAACTCCGACGCCTACCTCGGCAGCGGGGTCTACGTCCTCGCCCACCCCCACCACGGCACCTTCTCCCCGCGCCGCCGGGTGGGTGGCGACGAACTGGAAAGCACCACGATCCATGAGCTGCGCTTCGGTGGCAGCAAGGTGTGGGCGGCCACCAGCGCGGGTGTCTGGAGTCACTCCACCAGGAAACTGAGTGGCCCCTGGAAGCTGGAGTTCGCGCCCAACCCCGAGTATCTCGCGGGTGGTTCGCAGGCCGACGACCCGGACGCCCCGTACAAGAACATCACCAACGACATCGCCATCGACCCGGCGGATCCGGGCAAAGTCGTCCTCGCCGTCGGCTGGCGCAGCGGTGACGACTACAACGGCTTCTACACCAAGTCCGGCGGCATCTGGAAACGCATCACCAGCGGCCTCGGTGACCTTCCCGGCGACGCCGCCGAGGTCGGCAGCGTCACCTTCGCCCGCTCTGCCGACGGCTCCCGCTACTACGCCATCGACCAGTCCCCCAAGCAACTCAAGACCAACCCGGACAGCGGACTGGAGGGCATCTTCGTCTCCAAGTCCGGCTCACCGATGGGTCCGTGGACGAAGATCGCTGACTACCACGGTCTGGCCGCCGACAATTCCGCGTTGGACTCGCCGGGTTACATGCCGGGGATCCAGTCCTGGTACAACCAGTTCCTCACCGTCGACCCGAGCGACCCGCAGCACGTGTACGCGGGCCTGGAGGAGGTCTACGAAACCACGGACGGCGGTTCCTCCTGGTCCACCGTGGGCCCGTACTGGAACTTCGGCTTCTCTTGCTGGAGCATCGACCCCGCCAAGCAGAGCGGTGACTGCAACCAGACCACCCACTCCGACCAGCACGGGGTCGCTATCGGCCGCTACCACGGCAAGAGTTTCGTGTACGTTGGCAACGACGGCGGCGTCTACCGCCGCCCCGTCCACGGCTCGCAGGACGCCTCCGGCCACGCCACCGACTGGACGTCCCTGAACGACGGCACGATCGACACCCTCCAGTACTACTCCGTCGGTATCGGCAAGGACCTCGACCACGGTGGCCTGTCCGTCACCGGCGGCCTCCAGGACAACGGTCAGTCCGTCCTGCGCAGCAATGACAGGGTGATGGGCTCCAACTTCGGTGGCGACGGTGGCGACACCCTCACCGACCCCGCCAACGGCTGCAACATCGCCGAGGAGTACGTCTACCTGTCCGTACAGGTCACCCAGAACTGCGCCGTCAATGACGGCAGTTGGATCAACGATCCGAGCAAGGTCACCTCCTACTCAGTCGCCCCGCCCGACAACGCCACCAGCGAAGCCCGCTTCATCGCCCCGCTCACCGCCGACATGAAGAACGGCTCCACCTGGATCGCCGGCGGTCGTCACATCTGGGTGCAGACCCACGGCTACGCCATCCGCAGTGGCTCGGAGTGGACCAGCGTGCACGACTTCGGCGCCGGGCGCGTCGCCACCGCCGTCGCCGCCTCGGGCGGCAAGATCTACGCGGCCTGGTGCGGCCCCTGCAACAACGAGGGCTTCGCACGCGGCATCGCCGTCGGCAACGCGGACGGCACCGGCTGGCACGACATCAACCTGCCGGTCGACGGGACCGTACCCAACCGCTACCTCAGCGGCTTCGCCATCGACCCGAACAACGCCGACCACGTGTTCCTCGCGGTCAACGGGTTCTCCCGGCACTGGACCGAGGGCCCCGGCGCGGGTGTGGGCCACGTCTTCGAGTCCACCGACGGCGGGACGACCTGGAAGGACATCTCGGCCAACCTGCCTGATGTACCCGCCAACTCGGCGCTGGTGACCGCGGACGGCGGTCTCGCCGTCGCCACCGACCTCGGCGTCGTCTACCGTGCACCGGGCCACTGCACCTGGAGGCGCATCGGTCGTCTGCCGGCCGTTGCCGTCCTCCAGCTCAAGACGAGCCCCGACGGCGGCACGCTGTACGCCGCCACGCACGGCCGGGGCATCTACACCGTCAAGCTGCGGCACCTGCACTGACCGACTAGGCCAGGCGGAAACGGTGGCCTCGGGGTCCAGGGCCCCGAGGTCACCCCTGCTGCGCGTACGGAACCACGTCCACGTCCAACGTGAACGCCGGGCGAGCGGCACCCGCCACGTCCGGTGCCTTGGCCACGACGGTGACCTTAGCGGTACCTCCGCGGGTTCCCGCGCAGCGCAGGGTGGCATGCGCCGTGCCGTCGGCGTCCAGCCCCCATTCGGACGGTGCGACCAGGGCGGGCGCCGAACTCACCACACCGGTCCACCGTTTGTCGTCCATCCGGGGCCGCAGCACCAGAGTCACCACCGCCCCCGGCCGCACACACAGCCGCCGCCTCACCGGATCGCCCGGGGAGACGGAGACCTCGGCGTGCCCGGCGCGGCAGGGCCCCGAAGAGGCGGACGGCACGGAGGACACGGAGGGCACGGAAGAGGACGGGGACGTTCCGTCAGAGGACGCGGGACCGCTGGTGTCCCCGGAAGCATCCGGCGGCGCCGAGACAGCGGGCGGTGTGGCCGGGAGTGACGGTGATCCTGGTGACCGCCCCCCGGACGCTCCAGTACTCGTGTCCCGTCCCGTCGGCGCCCCGCACCCCGCCAGTACGACGACTACGGCGAGCACACTCCCACCGAACCACCCACGCATGCCGGCACCTCCTGGACTCCGGTTACCCGTCCAGAATGCCTCAGCAGCTGTGCAATCCCGCCCCCTACCGCCTCTCACGCCGGCCCGATAGCTGCCACCGAGTCGGGCGAGCTCCGCATGGTGACACCTATCGGGCCCGCCGGGTCCGGCGCGGCGGCTCCCCCAGGTCCCCCGGGTCGGCGGCCCTGTCCGGATGTCGGCCCCGCGTGGCCCGCCGCTGCGTTGTCTGCGGATGAGATGGTCCCGACCACTGTTGACACAGGGAGCGGCACGTGACCGGGACAGATGCGACGAGGGTACTGGTGATCGGCGGCGGAATCGCGGGGAGCGCGACCGCGCTGGCCCTGCACAAGGTCGGATACGACGTCACCGTGTTCGAGGCACAACCCGACACGGCCGAGGACATCGGCGCCTTCCTGGCTCTGGCGAGCAACGGCATGCGCGCCCTGGCCCAACTCGACGCCACGGACGTCGTCACCGCCGTCGGTTTTCCGCTGACTTCACTGCGCCTGCTCGACAGCCAGGGCACCGAGATCCGGCACACCCCCCTCGGCGAGGCCGCCGAACCCACCCTGCGCTACCGCTGCCTGCGCCGCGGTGAGCTGAACGCAGCCTTACAGGTCGCGGCGGTCCGGCGAGGCATCCCGGTGTGCCACGGGACGCGGCTGGAGCGCGTGGTAGAGGGGCCGGACGGAGTCGCCGCCCGCTTCGCCGATGGCACCACCGCGACCGGAGACCTCCTCATCGGCGCCGACGGGCTGAACTCCACCGTGCGCTGCCTCATCGCCCGCGGAGTCCGGCCCGTCTACGCGGGCCAGCGGGTCTTCTACGGCTACACCCCGGCCGCACCACCCGTGTCCGGCCCGGACGGCGCCATCACCATGGTGCGGGGTAGCGGGACCGCCTTCGGGTACGCGGTGTCGCCGGCCGGGGAGACGTACTGGTTCGCCCGGGTCGGCGGCGAACCGCTGCCCGCCGGCGCCCCCGCAGGACCGGCAGCCGCGCTGCGTGCGCAACTGCTGCCACTGTTGCGCAAGGACGCGACACCCGCTGCGGACCTCGTCGAAGCGTCCGCCGACGCGATCATGGTCACCAACGCCACCGAGCTGCCGCTCGGCACCAGCTGGCACACCGGACGCATCCTGCTCCTCGGCGACGCGGCCCACGCGGCCTCCCCGGCGACCGGCCAAGGGGCCTCGATGGCCCTGGAGGATGCCGTCGTCCTTGCCAAGGCTTTGCGTGACCTGCCCGGACCGCACCGCGCGTTCGCGGTGTACGAGCGGCACCGCCGACCACGGGCGGAGCACAACATCACCGTCAGCGGTGGCATCTCCCGTGGCACGTACACCTCGTCCCGCCCTGCTCCTGTCATGCCCCGCCCCGCGGCGCCGGACGAGGAACTGATCCGCCAACTCTCCTGGAACACACCGCTTTCCGACGTGCCGCCCGAGGAGCGCTGATCGGGGGGAGCTGATCGGGGCGGGTGGGAAGGTGCCGGAGAAGAAACGGTTGAGCCCGTGGCCGGGGACACCGCCGGTGACGGACCGCTTCGGGCGGACCAACCGTTCCTTCGGTTACGAGGAGCGCCCGTGCGACTCTCGTGCACAGCAGCCGGCTCCTGGCGGAAGCGATCGGCCCGCGGGGAGGAGGACCCGGCCCCTCCGACGCGTCCACGACGGACAGCGCGCCGTAGCGATCCGCCACGCGGACCTCCAGTCCCGCGTGGCGGGCGAGCAGGTCGTTCAGGTCGGTGCGGAACTTCGGCGACCGGGTCATGCGCTCGGGCACGACCAGATAGCCGCCCTGCTCGGGCGGGATGATCCCGGCCACCAGCGCTCGGCGTACGACACGATCGTGGCGGGTCGCGGCGCCGGTGCCGTGGAGCGGATCGCGGGCGAGCGCGACGACGCCCCCGCGGGCGGAGAGCTGGTCGAGGTCGGGGACCAGGCGCCAGATCTGTTGGGCCTGGTGGCTCTGGACGGAACCGGCGAGGTTGGCCTCCAGTCCGCGGGCGTGGCACAGGTCGACGAAGAAGCGGATCTCCTCCAGAGAGAGGATGCCGGTGCGGGAAAGGCCGTGGGCGTCGGTGTCGTGAGCATCCAGGTCGACGAGTTCGTCGCTTCCCGCGGTGGAAATCAGGCCGATGCGGGCGACCTTGAACAGGATGCTGGTGTCGATCATGATGGCGTCCGCCCCGGCGACGGCACTCGCCTCGACCATGGCGCGGATCGCCTCGACGTCGGTGCGGCGATGCCGGGACAGGCCGTAGTCGGCATGCGGGAAGGGCTCGTTGACGGTGATGTGGGTGCCGCGCGCCGCGGCGGGGAGGGCGCCGCAGGCCTTCAGTCCGGCCTCGTCGGGACGCCGGTCGGGGAAGAGCGGACGTCCGTCGTCGTCGAGGAGGGCGTCCGCGAGATCCGCCAGGTCGAACGCATTCGGCGTATCGGGTGCGGCCGGGTCGTACTCCCGCAGTCCGACCAGCGCGCGGCGGACCTGCGGCAGGGTCTTGCGGGTGTCCCACAGATCCAGGTCCTGTCCGAACAGTACGGACATGACGCGGGTCCGCCCGAGCCCGTCGGCACGTCGCAGGGTCGCGGTGATCTCGCCGAGGACGTCCGTGAGTCGGTCGACGCCCATGCCGTCGAGACCAACCTTCACGATGGGGCAGGGGTGGACCTGGTTACCCATCGATACCGCGACACCGAGCGCCGCTTGGGCGGCCTTACCAGCTGTTTCATAGGGGGACTTGGCGATCGCCAGCCCGTTCCCGGCGCGTCGGTGGAGGAGTTGGTCCTCGCCGATGTTGGTGCTCAGCTGCACCGGTAGGTCCCGGCGTACGGCGAGGACGGCGTCGGCGATGTCCATGATGCGGCGGGGCTTGATCGTGCCGAGCGCGCTGCGCGGGTCCTCGCTGTCGATGATCCGCGCTCCGCCGAGTACCGCCTCGCGGGCCTCCTGCGGCCCGAACACGCTGACCAACAGCCTCCGGTCCGCATCGATCGTGGTGTGCACGCGTCTTCTCCACCCTTTGTGCGTGATCAACATGCCGGAGACGACGCTATGGGCGGAGGCATGTACACGTCATCACCCGTACGGGTGAAGCCCTTCCGAACCTCTGTCGGCACAAGGGAAGGACGTCCCGGACCACTCGCCGTGCCGGGTTCACAGACGGCCACCGGCCCGTGGCACGGATCCGCGTAGGACTGTAGGGCTGGGAGGGGTGCGGGCGGTTCGGCAGCCCAGCAGCCGTCGGTGGCGCAGCGGCCCGACAGGGGGCCGGTGCTGCGGTAATTGGCCCCGATCTCATCAGTGTGCGGTGTGCGGTGTGCAGCACGGGCGACCAGTGCCGATCCCGAACCCACCGCCGGCACACGGCACGACGCACCGGGCTGCCGCGGCGTGGTGCAGAGCCGTTGCGGATCCGGGGCCGGTGGCGGGCAGGAGCTCAGGCGGTGCCCTCGTGCGGCTTGTCCAGGAGCGCCAACTCCCCCTCGGTCAGTCCCAGGCTTCCGGCTGCGACGTTCTCCGCTAGGTGTGCCGGGTTTGTGGTGCCGGGGATGGCCAGCACGTGCGGACCGCGGTGGAGTGTCCAGGCGAGCCGTACCTGGGCCGGCGTCGCACCGTGGGCGTGGGCAACGGAGCGGACGCGGGCGTCGTACTCCTGGCCCGCACTTGCCTCGCGCCGCAGGCCGGAGACGGCGAAGTACGGGACGAAGGCGATGCCCTGCTCCAGGCACAGGTCCACCAGCCCGCTCTCGTCGGCGCGGCGCCAGTCCAAGCCGTAGGAGTTCTGCACGCAGACCACGGGCGCGATCATCAGGGCTTCGGCCACGTGCTCCGGGCGGACGTTCGAGAGCCCCAGGTGCCGGACCAGGCCCGCCTGGCGTAGCTCGGCGAGGGCGCCGAAGTGCTCGCTGAGCGAGGCGGTGTCGGGGCCGTTGCGACGCAGGTTCACCACGTCCAGGTGGTCTCGGCCGAGCTGGCGGAGGTTCTCCTCGACCTGGCCGCGCAGTTGGTCGGGGCGGGCCATGGGGAGCCACTCACCGGAGGAGCCGCGCGCCGGGCCGACCTTGGTCACCACGACCACATCGCCGTACCAGGAAGAGAGGGCACGGTTGATGAGCTCGTTCGCGGACCGCAGTGGCGAGAAGTAGAAGGCGGCCGTGTCGATGTGGTTGACACCCTGCTCGAACGCGCTGTGCAGCAGGTTGACAGCGGCATCGCGGTCGATCGGCGTGCCGTCGGAGTTCCCCATCATGCCGTTGCCCGTCAGTCGCATCGTGCCGTAGCCGATGCGATTCACCTCCCGGTCCCCGAGCTTCCAGGTCCCTGCCGCCACCGCTGTGCTCACTGTGTTCCTTCACCTGTCGGTTCGTCAGGTCCTGGATTATGGGGACTCGTGGTGTGCCGCAACAGGTCGACGGGCTGGGGGGAACGTCACCTTCCTATCGGGAACTAAGTATCGCCGTATAGCCGTTGGACCTGCCGGGAGAGCATCGGTCAGGGTGGAGTTCGAGCCCTCGCACTGCGGTCCTGACGAGGTGGCCATCGATGGTGACTGCCTTCAGCGCAGTCGGGCGAGGCGGTCGCCTCCTGCCGATCGGTTGCTGCTCAGAAAACGAGAAGGAATGCGACCCGCCCCGGCGGCCGGCATGCCACGGGAAGGTGGCGGTGACGGTGCTCCGGTCGCGGACCGCGGGACCGAGCGGGCCATCCCAGACGTGCGGGGGCGAGGCACGTCACCGGTGGTCCGCTCTCCTCCCCGTCACGCGTCCCTGGGGCCGGGGAAGGACGGCCAGGGCCGTTCCGAACTGCGCGGGCCGGGGGCGGCGCCTAAGGTGGCGTATGCGGGCGGTCAAGTCTCCGCCTGCTGCGGGCCGAGAGGCTGGCCTCCTGGCGAAGACCCTGGCAGGAGGAAGTACTCGGCCTGGTCCGGTGGTCTCCGGGTCCGGACCGGCTCGTCCGGCGGGCCAGCCGTCCCGGCAACTCAAGGTGAGACGGCCCGACTTCACCCCGACCGGCGATCCCCTGAGGACACCGGTTCCGGACGTCCCCGGCCCGGAGACGCGCCGCCCGTCAGCTCCGGCGGCTTGGCCCCGGGCGTCCTGGCGGACCGCCTGGCGTGGGGCACGAACGGTTCAGTCGCATGCTCCAGGCGGAGCCTCCCGGCAGGCTGGAACCGGGTCAGCGGGCCGGCCCGTCCGGCCGCGGTGCTGCAGCAGCAGCCGTCTCGCCGGGCGCTCCACAGCCTCGTACAGCACCCAGGACAGCGCCAGCGACACGGTGAACAAGGCCGCGGTGACGGTCAGCCCCACCAGGACGCCGTAGTGCGGCTTCACACCCAGCTCCGGTGTCGCGGCGCGCAGTACCAGCAGGTGCACCATGTAGAAGGCAAAGGACAGTTCCCCGAGTCGCACCAGTCGGCGGTGCCGCCACAGCGACGGCAGTCCGCGCAGGTCCGCGACGGCCGCCGCCGGGATGAGCAGCGCGAATCCGGCGAGCGTACACACGGTGGCGGAGTACCCGGGCGTCACCTGCGGAACCAGGAAGTATCCGATGAGCGCCAGGGCCACTGACGCCTCCAGGCCGGGGCCGCGCCACCGGTCGAGCAGCACCAGCCGTGCCGTAACCGCGCCCAGAACGAACTCGGGCAGCCGGGCCGCCGGGAACGAATAGACCGAATGGGTCCACCAGTGGTGGACGTCCGCCCAGGCCAGAGCCAGGACCACGGCCGCCGACAGCCCGCCGAGAGCGGCCGAACCGCGGGCGCCAAGCCGGCGCAACAGCAGGATCAGCAGCGGGAAGGCCGCGTAGAAGAAGGCCTCGCAGACCAGCGACCAACTAACCGGGTTGAGTGTCTGCCACCACGGATGCCACCAGGAGTGCAGCAGCAGCGCGTTGGCCAGTGTCTGCTGTGCGGTCGGCCGTGGCAGGAGCGCCACCGTGTGGGCCATGAGCAGGGCGAGGGTCAGGGTGACCAGGTGCACCGGATAGATGCGCGCGACGCGCCGCCGCCAGAAGGCGAGGGCCCGGTCGTACGGCCGCGCTGACCACGTCAGTACAAATCCGGACAGTACGAAGAAGAACGACACTCCCGTGGCTCCGGCCCCGAATCCCCAGGCCACGAGGCGGCCACCGGTGCCTCCGAAATAGCCGAAGTTGTTCACGTGCAGCCCGAACACCAGCAGCGCCGCCATCCAGCGCAGCCCGGTCAGGGACGGCAAGGAGGGTGTGTCGGCGGGCGGCGAGTACCGCGGGGCCCGCGCGCCAGTACGGGCGGGCGGCGTCCGACGTACTCGGGGCGTCGCCGTGGTCATCGAATCACCTGCCGCAGGGGGGTCGCGTGGGGCACGGAGCGGAACGTCGCCCGATTACCCCCGGTCCATCACGTCGCATCGCAGACATCACACCTCTGCCGAACGACAAACCCTGTCGTATGCCACGGACGGCCGGACCGGGTGAACCCGTACGAGTGAAGGGTTGCCACCGCCCGGACCAGCTCTCCTCCACCTCCCTGCCCCTCCCTGCCCCTCCCTGCCCCTCTCTCTTATCTCCTTTCCTCTCCTTCCGCCTTCCTCCGCTCGCCCCGCCGCCCCGATGGGTGTCCGGGAACACCGTCGAGGTCACCCGCCGGACGAGGGCGGGTTGGTTGCGGGCCAGTCCAGCACGGTCAGCTCCGGCCATTGCTCCTGCCATCGTGCCGTTTTGGCCTGGTAGACCGATTGTGGGGCGAGCACCGGGTTCGGGCGGACGACGAGGTTGAACACGTCCGACAACCCGTGCGGTGCGTAGACGCGCCACCGGCCGTCGCTCTCCACACGCACTCCGAGACAACACGTCGTCGCGGCGAAACTGTCGATCGCCGCCTCGGTGGAGTCATAGGGTGGGCACGCCGCCCGGAACTTCTCCTCGTACCAGAGGTGGACCCGGGCCTCGTTACGGAGCTCGACCTCTGCGGGCAGGTCGGCGAAGATCGCTCGCCCAGCCCCGATCACCTCGTCCTCGGCCTCCCACGAAAGATCGTCAGCGTCGAAGTAGAAGACGTCGTAGTCCTTGATCCCATGGGTCGGAGGCCTGTCCGTGACCACGTTCCATACGGTCTGGAACAGGCATCCGGCCGTCACGTACCACCCGGGTAGACGCAGGGTGGCCGTGCGGGCCAGGACTTCCGTCAGCACGCCGTTACGGGACAGCACCGTGCGTAGATGGGCAAGCTGCTGATCGAGGGGAAGCCGGCTGATCATCAGCTCTGATTACCACATCTCGCCTCACCCGTTCGGTGGACACACCGGCTTGCCGCGCACCCGATGGCACTACGCGGACACATGATGCGTGCATGCCCCCCACCGTCCACCGGGCCGTCCCGCTGACCGTCGCTGTCGGTGCTGTGTCGGCCGCGCCGTCCGACGCCGCGCGGAGCAAACGCGACGGCGGATGCAGAGGTGAACGCGACGGTGTGTGCGGCGGTACGCGGCGGGCGAGGGTACTCGGCCAAAATTGCACTGCTCGTTTTCTTGAACCATTCGTGTTTGTGGGGGTAGGTTCGGACTCATGACCGCCTCCCCGACTCCGACCACCGCCGAGGAGCTCCGCGGTGCCGGCCTGCGTGTGACGGCAGCACGCGTCGCGCTGCTGGAGACCGTCCGGGACGGCGACCACCTCGGCGTCGAGGCGATCGCTTCCGGGGTCCGCGACCGCGTAGGCCATATCTCCCTGCAAGCCGTCTACGAGGCCCTCCACGCCCTCACCGCGGCGGGACTCGTGCGCCGCATCGAGCCGGCCGGCCATCCGGCCCGGTTCGAGGGGCGTGTGGGCGACAACCATCACCACATCGTCTGCCGGTCGTGCAGCGCCGTGGCCGACGTCGACTGCGCGGTCGGCGACGCGCCCTGCCTGACCGCCTCCGACGACCGCGGCTTCTCCATCGACGAGGCCGAGGTCGTCTACTGGGGCCTGTGCCCCGGCTGTTCCACCGGCCGCAGTTCCTGAGCACCGAGTTCCGCACAGTTCGGAAGGAATGCCATGACTGAGAACCACGACGCGACCGTCACAGACGCGAACGCGGGCGCCGGCTGCCCCGTCGCGCATGATCGTGCCCTGCATCCGACCCAGGGCGGTGGCAACCGCCAGTGGTGGCCGGAGCGACTCAACCTGAAGATCCTCGCCAAGAACCCGGCCGTGGCCAACCCGCTCGGCGAGGACTTCGACTACGCCGAGGCCTTCAAGAGCCTCGACCTTCCCGCCGTGAAACGGGACATCGAGGAGGTGCTCACCACCTCCCAGGACTGGTGGCCGGCCGACTTCGGGAACTACGGCCCGTTCGTCATCCGTATGGCTTGGCACAGCGCGGGTACTTACCGCATCAGCGACGGCCGTGGCGGCGCAGGCGCAGGTCAGCAGCGCTTCGCCCCGCTGAACAGCTGGCCGGACAATGCCAACCTCGACAAGGCCCGCCGGCTGCTGTGGCCGGTCAAGAAGAAGTACGGCCGCAACCTCTCCTGGGCCGACCTGATGATCCTCGCCGGCAATGTGGCCCTGGAATCCATGGGCTTCACGACCTTCGGCTTCGGTGGCGGCCGTGAGGACGTGTGGGAGCCGGAGGAGGACGTCTACTGGGGCCCGGAGACCACCTGGCTCGACGACCGGCGCTACACCGGTGACCGCGAGTTGGAGAACCCGCTCGGCGCCGTCCAGATGGGTCTGATCTACGTCAACCCGGAGGGCCCGAACGGAAACCCGGACCCGTTGGCCGCGGCTCGTGACATCCGGGAGACCTTCCGCCGCATGGCGATGAACGACGAGGAGACCGTGGCCCTGGTCGCCGGCGGCCACACCTTCGGCAAGACACACGGCGCGGGCCCCGCCGACCAGGTCGGAGCCGATCCCGAGGCCGCCGGGCTGGAGGAGCAGGGCCTGGGCTGGAAGAGCACCTACGGCACCGGCAAGGGCGCCGACGCGATCACCTCCGGCCTGGAGGTCACCTGGACCACCACGCCCACCAGGTGGAGCAACAACTTCTTCGACAACCTCTTCGGTTACGAGTGGGAACTGACCGATTCCCCGGCCGGTGCCAAACAGTGGAAGCCGAAGGACGGCGCGGGCGAGGGCACGGTCCCCGCCGCCCACGACCCGTCGAAGAAGATCGCCCCGTCGATGCTCACCACTGACCTGGCGCTGCGCTTCGACCCGGTCTACGAGCCGATTTCCCGCCGCTTCCACGAGAATCCCCAGGAGTTCGCGGACGCCTTCGCCCGCGCCTGGTACAAGCTCACCCACCGCGACATGGGGCCCAAGTCGCTGTACCTCGGCCCCGAGGTCCCGGAGGAAACCCTGTTGTGGCAGGACCCGCTGCCGGAGCGGGCGGGCGAGCTGATCGACGAGGCGGACGTCGCGGCCCTGAAGGCCAAGCTGCTCGACTCGGGCCTGACCGTAGCCCAGCTGGTCACCACCGCTTGGGCATCCGCGTCGACCTTCCGCGGCAGCGACAAGCGCGGCGGCGCCAACGGAGGTCGCATCCGGCTGGCCCCGCAGCGCGGCTGGGAGGTCAACGACCCCGACCAGCTGGGCCAGGTGCTGCGCACCTTGGAAGGCATCCAGCGGGAATTCAACGCCTCCTCCGGCGCCAAGAAGGTCTCCCTGGCCGACCTCATCGTCCTCGGTGGCGTCGCCGCCGTGGAGAAGGCTGCCGGGGAAGCCGGCTTCGCGGTTGAGGTGCCGTTCACCCCGGGCCGGGTGGACGCGACCGAGGAGCACACCGACGTCGAGTCGTTCGAGGCGCTGGAGCCCACCGCGGACGGCTTCCGCAACTACCTCGGCAAGGCCAACCGCCTGCCGGGCGAGTACCTGCTGCTCGACAAGGCGAATCTGCTCACCCTGAGCGCCCCCGAGATGACCGTTCTCGTCGGTGGACTCCGCGCGCTGGGCGCCAACTACCAGGGTTCGCAGCTGGGCGTCCTGACCGAGACACCCGGTGTCCTCACCAACGACTTCTTCGTCAACCTCCTGGACATGGGTACGACGTGGAAGGCGACCTCTGAGGACCAGACCGCTTTCGAGGGCCGAGACGCCACCACGGGCGAGCTGAAGTGGGCCGGCAGCCGTGTCGACCTCGTCTTCGGCTCCAACTCGGAGCTGCGGGCGCTTGCCGAGGTGTACGCCTGCGACGACGCGAAGGAGAAGTTCGTCAAGGACTTCGTCGCCGCATGGGACAAGGTCATGAACCTGGACCGGTTCGACCTCGTCTGAGCCTGCCGAACAGCGCGTCCGGGCCCGCCCAACCGGGGCCCGGACGCGCTGTCTGTTCGGCGCCCCGGACCGTGCCGTACGGCGGGGCGCCGGACTGCGCTCGCGTCGGGATCTCCGTCCCGGCCCACCTTCGGCGCGTGCCTCGAACGCCGCGCGCGCGGCGACACCGAGCGCGAAATCGATGTGCGGTGCCTGGCCCGCCCGGCGATCCGCACGGGTGGGCACCGTCCTGGCCACCCGATCGCTGGAAGCCGCTTCGATCACACCGATCTCGTGCCGGAGATGCAGGAACGTACTGGCTCTTGCCGCTCCACCGCAGCGTGTCCGCTCGCAGCTCGCTCGTCAGCGGTTGGGCGAAGAGCCGCAGGCCCATCAGCCGGCGCAGCTCCGCGGTCGCGCGGGGAGCGGAGATCTCGTCGCACCACACCTGCTGCAGCAGGGCGACCGGCGCTGATGCCGGGCCCGCGTTGGCGTGCACCGGGTCCAGGGTCTCGGTTCGGGTGCCGGCCCGCGGGTCCGTCCCGGACGGCCAGTTCCAGTGCGAGGGAGAAGCCGTTCCCCGGCGGCGCCGGAGGCGCACTCGTGTACGTGGTTCATCCGGTGCCGGTCGGCGTGGTGGCGGCGTCGGCTTCAGTACGAGTTTCCCAGTACCGGCAGTAACATGATCACCTTGTCCTGGGTGTACCAGTCAGTCAACTAGGGGTCGTCCCAGGATGCGCCCTGCCCGGAGATGTTCATGTCCTCTGTCCACGACGCGTTGGAAGACGCGCGCCTCACCTATGAGCAGCACATGCGTGCATGCCGCCAGTGCCATGCCGATGCCGCACCCTGTGCCGTGGCGAAGCACCTGCTGCGGATCTACAACAACGTCCGTAGGGACCGGATGCGCTCCCTGGGGCGCCAGGTTCCGACGGTGTGACGCCGGCCCCGGTGCGATCACGCCCACAGGTGCTGGGCGCGGGCGCGTACCAGGGGAGAGGCGCTGGAACGGCGGCTCGTTGAACAGGTCCAGGAGCCACCGGGAGCTCTGCACGGCTCCCGCGTGGTTGCGGGGCGTACCCGGAAACGCCCGTCCCCACGCGGCGGCGCGGCTCAGCACACTCAGCCGCCAGGCGAGACGCGCCGCGCGCCGCAGGTCCGCCGTCGTGCGGCCGTTGCTGGTCCAGGGTTCCAGATAGGCGTCGAGTAGCCGGGGCAACACCTGGGGCCCGTACTGTTCCCGCACGCCGTACGTTTCTTGCGACTGATTCCCTCGGGAAGGTCACTGCGGTGGCGTCCACCGCCGCCGACTCCCGCGGTGTCACCTGGGCCGGCGACCGTCGTTCCAACGCCAGCCGGTGGGTGGTGGTGCCCGGTGCGCAGATACGGGCGTGCCCCCCGAACCACCGTCCGGGGGGCAGGCTCTTGGGCAGCCGGTTGGGTCAGGTGAGCTGCCTGCGGCGCCGCGTGAGGTACGTGCCCGTCACACCGGCGGCCAGCAGGGCGCCGACGCCGAGGCCGACCGTCAGGGTCGGGAACCGGGAGGCGTCGGTCGTGGCGGCGGTGTCCTGCATGGACGGCCCCGGGGTGATGTTCGTGGTCACCGCGGCGACGTGCCTGATCGGACCGATGTGCTTCACCGAGCCGTCCATGTTCAGCAGCACCTGCTTGTTGTGCGGATGCCGGAAGTCGAACATGTGCCTGAGCGAGCCGGCCTTGGCGTCGAAGGAGTGGTCACCGATGCGGCCGGTACACCAGTTGTCCTCGATGAACCGGGTGATGGACGCCTGGTCCGTCAGGGTGTGGTCGACCTTGTTGACCTTGCTGTACCGCGAGATGACCAGCAGCGGCTGGCGGGTGCCCGGGCCGCAGCGGTCGGCGTAGCCACCGGCCGCCTTGCGCGCCTTCCGGCAGGCGGGGCTGTCGGTCGCTTTGCCGTTGGAGCCGACCGAGGTGTCCTTCGAGCCGTTGCGTGGGGTCACATAGGCATGGTCGTACCAGCCGTCGGAGTCGTCGTAGGCGATCACGATCGCGGTGGACTTCCACTGCGGCGAGCTCTGGATCGCGTTGATCTGCTTGACCAGGAAGTGCTGCTCGTCGATCGGGTCGGAATAGCCGGCGTGGCCGTCCTGGTACGCGCCGGCCTTCACGAAGCTGACGGCCGGCAGCTTGCCCGCCTTGAGGGCGGCGGAGAAGTCGGTCAGGTCATAGTTGTGGTTGGCCCGTCCGTTGTGGCCGATCTCGGAGACGCTCTTCGGTGCCAGGTGGTGGGGGTTGGCCGTGGACTTGTAGTACGCGAAGGGATTGTGGTGCGGGCTGTAGTCCGTCACGGCCGCGCCGCCGACGTTGGTGTGGGTAGTGTCGCACTTGGCGTAAAAGCCCGCCTTGCCGTTCCACGCGGTCGACGGACGGAAACCGCCCTGGAACCAACCCCAAGTCACCTTCTTGGTGTTGAGCAGGTCACCGATGTTCCGCCCCTGCATGGCCGCAAGCGCGTTGCTGCTGGTGTGATCGTGGCCGGAGCAGTCGTCGTAGGCCGGGTCCGGGTCGTTGACGACCGTGCCGACCCCCTTCGCGTCGGGCGACTTCACCGTGTACGAGTCGGGGGTCGCGGTCTGCTTACCGGTGGTCGGGTCCACGGAGATGACCCCGTGTGTCTGTCCGGACACCAGATTCAGCGCGCCGGGTGTGGAAGGGCCGTAGGTCGAGCTGAAGGACCGGTCGTTGAGGGCGTAGTGCTGGGCGTAGTTCCACAACGCGGTGACGGTGTTGCCGTCGTAGTAGTCCATCACCAGGCCGGGCTCGCCGAACAGGCCGCCGCTGCACTTGTCGACCTCGGTGTTCTGGACGTACTGGTCAGCCCTGCCGTGGTTCGCCGCGTACTGCTCCGGGCCGTAGGAGTGGTTCTGGTCGCAGGTCATCGCCTGCGACGGGGAGAGCCGCTTGGGTGCGTACTGGTTCGGGTTCTTCTTCAGCAGCCCGGCATGGGCGAGGGTGTCGATGTGCTTCGGGGTCTTCTTCGACGCCTTGAACTTCGTCCCGTCGGTGTTGGCGGCCTTCGGGTACGTGGCGAAGTAGTGGTCGAAGGAGATGTTCTCGTCGAAGAGCACGACGACGTGTTTGATGGGCGTCCTGGTCGAGGAGTGCCCGTGGTGTGCTCCGGAGGGCGCTGCCGCCCAGCCGGGCGCGCTGCTGCCGAGCGCGGTGAGCGCTGCGGCTCCCGCGAGCGCGCCGAGACTCCGCATCGCGGTCCGTCTTCCTCTGCTGGCCATGGTGGTTCACCCTCCGGGCGGGAACGTCTGTGCGTGGTACGAGCACGGATGCTGTGCCCGTTGCCGGGCGCTGCGGCGGAGCCATGGTGGCGGACGCGTGAACTCCGGGTCAGGGATCCTGGGGGAAAACTTGACGGTGTGTTGACCCGTGCGTCCGCCGGGTTGTGACGGACGGGTCAGGTGAGCAGGGCGCGTCCGAACCAGTCCGCGGTGTCCCGCACACCGGGCAGCGCGAAGAAGTAGCCGCCACCGTAGGGGCTGATGTAGTCCGTCAGCGGTTCGCCGGCAAGCCGGTGCTGCACCGTTTCGAACTGCCGTGCCAGATCTTGCTGGTAGCAGCAGAAGAGCAGGCCCATGTCGAGGTTGCCGTTGCTGTCCATGCCTCGGTCGTAGTTGTAGGCGCGGCGCAGGATGCGCTGGCCGGCAGTGACGGGCGTGCGCGGGTTGGCGAGCCGGATGTGCGCGTCCAGCGGAATGACGTCGCCCTTGGGATCATCGGCGTACTTGGGCGTGTCGTGTTCGTGGTCACCGTCCAGCGGCGCGCCGGAGGAGCGTGCACGGCCGAACATCCGCTCCTGTTCGCTCAACGAGACCCGGTCCCAGAACTCCACCAACATGCGGATCAGCCGGACGACCTGATAGCTGCCGCCGACCGCCCAGTCCGGCTCGCCCAGTCCACGGCCCACCCACACCAGGTGGTCCATCTCATGGGTGCTGGAGGTGTCCGGGTTGGCGATGCCGTCCTTGAAACCCAGCAGGTTGCGCGGGGTGCCCGACGGTCGGGGCGGGCTGCTGAAACCGTCCATTCGCCAGCGCACTTGCAGGCCGCCCCGGGTGTGCCGGGTGATGTCGCGCAGCGCGTGCAGGGTGATGTCTGGTTCGTCGGCGTGTAGTTGGAGGCTGAGATCGCCGTGGCACCAGTCGGGCTTCAGGTCGTCGTCGGGGAAGGCGGGCATGGCGGTCAACCGCCGGGGCCGGTGTGCGGACAGCCCGAACCGGTCGTCGAACAGCGAAGCCCCGACGCCGACAGTCACGGCCAGCTGCCCGGAGGGCAGTTGGCCGCCGAGGACGCCCGAGTCGGCGGGTGGGCCGGTGATACCGACCGGGGACGGCGTCCCCCCCGAGGTCAGGAAACGGGCGCGGTCGGTGAGGGTGCGCAGCAACTCGGCGAGTTCCGAGCGGCTGGCGGCGGTCACGTCGAGGGCGGCGAGCACGCAGGTCCGCCGTGGTGCCGCGATCGCCGAGGCCTGGTGGACGCCGTGGAAGGCGGCGACGGCGTTCGCCGGGCCCGCCGGGGTGCCCGGGGCTGCGGCACCCGTGGCGAGTCCGGCTCCGGTCAGGGCGGCGCCGCGCAGGAAGCCGCGGCGGGCCAGTCCCTCGGGTCGTCCGGCGGTGTTCACGCGGTCCTCCGGGGGTCGCACAGGGTGGCCACCGAGGCCAGTCGTTCCACGAGGTTGCCCAGGACCGAGTCGGTCTGCTCCCGCTGGGCACGGGTCAATCGGTCGAGCCGGGTCCAGTGGCCGCCGTGCCGGAAGCCGTCGAGCCAGTTTTGGGCCCGGTCCACGGCATGATCGAGGTCCGCAAGGCCGGCGTACCGGGTGGTGAGGAGCGGGCGGAGCCGGGAAAGGACCTCACGGGTGCCGTCGAGATTGGCGCGGGCGGTGGCGAGATTGCTGCCACTTCCGTAGTCGGTGCGGCCGGTCAGCTCGAACTGCAGCGTGTTCTCCAGGATCTCGTGTGCACGCAGGCCCAGCTGGGCCGGGTCCATACGGGTCTGCGACCAGCTGTCCCGCAGTGTGCTCACCGCCTTGACGAGCGCCGCCGCCGGGCGGCGCAGACTGGCGGCCGACTCGCCGTGCCACAGCCCGTACTCGACTCGGTGGAAACCGGTGAAGGCCTTGTCGTGCACCCCACCGGGCAGCCCCGCGTCGGTGCCGTTGATCTGTGCATCGACGTCGCCGAAGGCGTCGTACGCCGCCCCCAGCCGCTCGTACTGCAGATGCGCCGGGAGCCAGGCCGAGCGGGCGGCGGAGAGGTCTCCGCGGTCGACCGCCTGCTGCAGCCGTTCCGTCAGCCGGACGACCTCGGCGAGTCCATGGCCCACCCACTTCTGGTAGGCGAGTGCGGGCGGGATCAGGTCGTGCTCGGTGACCGGGGCGGCACCCGGGCCCCGCCGCCCCGAGGCGATCCGCACACGGGGGCCGGTGACGGCATCGGCGTCATCCGGTACGCACTTGAAGGCGTACGTGCCCCTGCCCAACCGCACGGTCAGCCGCCGGGTGGTGCCAGGGCCGATCCCCTCCACCTCGCCGTACACCGACTGGCTGTCCGGGTCTTCGAGGTAGACCTCGGCAGCGCCGTCGGAGGAATTGTGCAGGTCGAAGGTCTGCAGTCCGGGTTCCGGCCGGGTCCAGCCGCGCCCGCAGTGGCTCGGCGATACCTCGACGACGTTGCGCGCCGGTTTCGTGTCGGCGGCCCGGTGGTGTCCCGGCCCGCCAGACGAAGCGGCCGGCAGCGTGACCGCGAGGACCACGGCGAGAACGACGAAGACGGCTGGGGCCGTCCCGACACGAACGGACCGCGTGCCGAGGCGGGGCAACGGCATGGCGAGCCTTTCCGGGACGACGTACGCAGCTGTCCACGTGCTCGGCGAAGACGCCGGAACGGGACAGCCTCATGGTAGGCAACGCCAGGGGACCGAACACGCGTCCCAAGAAATCGATGACCAAGAGTTCTTCCGGGGTTCACCGAGACTCCCTCCGTCCGCGGTGGTCACCTCCGACCAGGTCGACGGCTTCTCCCCGCTGGTTCTGCCACCGGGGCGGCCGCATCTCCTGGCGCGGCTTGCCCACTTCAGCGAACCGGAAAGCCGAAGGAGTACCCCCGCTGCTTCAGCCAGGGCAGCAGGGTGCGCAGCGCGGCCACGGTCTGGGAGCGGTCGCCGCCCGCGTCATGGAAGAGGAGCGTGGGCCCGTTGGGCAGTTCCTTCTTGACGGTGGCGATGATGGCGCCGGTCCCCGGCCGTTCGAAGTCCTTGGAATCGACGTTCCAGCCCAGCGGACGCATCCCGTGCGAGGCCGCGAGGTGCCTGCTGTAGGGAGTGAACGCGCCACCGGGGGCCCGGTAGTACATCGGCCGCACACCGCCGGACGCCTCGGTGATCTGCCGCTTCGCGTCCAGGATCTGCTGTGACTGGTAGGCCTCGGACTTCTTGTCCATCGTGACGTCGTGCGACACTGTGTGATCGCACAGCCGATGCCCGGCCGCGACCACTTGCCGAACCAGATCCGGGTGGGCCTGGGCCTGAGGGCCGATCATGCAGAACGTCGCCTTCACCCCGTTGTCGTGGAGCACTTGGAGTACCTGCGGCGTCCAGACCGGGCTCGGGCCGTCGTCGATGGTGATGTTCACCGCGTGCGCGCCCCGGTCGGAGGCGTGGGCTATGGCGGCTGACAGGGGCGGGGCTTGGGGCGCGGCCTTGGGTGCCGCAGACCGGGCCGCGGCCCGCGGCGCGTCCGGTTTGCCGCCGGTCTGACCAGCCTGCGCGGTCCATATCGTAGTGGCGGTGGCCAGCGCCGTGACCCCGACCGCCGCAGCAACCATCCGGCCGTACCATCCTCGTCCGCTAACATGCTGCGCCATGTCCGCCCCGCCCTTTGCTGTTTCGATCGGGTTCTCTTGTACCCGGCAGGACGGGCAGTGACGGCCGCGGGATCCTTCTGTTACCAATAACGGACAATTCCACGGCACTTCAGCGACCGACACCCCGCAAGCCCGGGTCGTCTCACTCGACCTGAGCCGCTCGACAGTCGCGGCTGCCGCCTTGCCCGCCGTCAGGACCGGAGTATTGCTGCGTGCTGCGCGGCCCAACATGAAGGCGCCCTCCAGCAACGCGATGACCGAACTCGCCGTCTCCCGGGCGGTGGGCCCGGGGACACTGCCCCAGGCGTAAGAGGTGGCGAGACGGTCGATCCAGCTCTCGAAGTCATCCGAACTCGCTTGTCAGAGAGCCTCGTTGCTACCAGCCACCTCCAGGGCGACCCTTGCGACCGGACAGGGGGGCGGTGAAGTCCAACTCCGCCGGGGTGCCGGCCGCCGCGGTGAAGGCGTCTGCGGTGAAGGCGTCTGCGGTGGCGACTGCCGGGTCCGCGCCGGACGCGGTCGGCGTGCCGCCGCCGCCAGCGAACCCGGTGCGGCATCCCCGTGCGTCCCCTTGGCCGTCCGTCGGCGGTGGTGTCACCGCCCCGCTCCCGGCCGTGCGGACCGTCAGGACAGCGCGTACTGGTCGGCGACGGCGATGGCCAGTTCTCCTCCAGCCGTGGGATGCAGCGGTGCTTGGCCTGTCGGCCCCTGTACGTACGGTTGGTCGCTGCACAGCCCGTGCCCGCTGAAGTCGGGCCGAACCGACTTCACGCCCGGGGCTGTGGCTCCCTGCCGCAGCACGTCGTTGAGCGCCGACAGCCGGTCGCGCAGCACCCGGACCTTGTCGGAGGTGAGACCTTCCCCGCGCAGACAGACCAGGTTTCGGCCGAAGGGATCGTAATACTCGTTGACCAGGACCTTCGGATGTTGTGGCAGTGCGGTCAGGCGCTTGAGGAGATCGCTGTAGTCGAGGGCGAAACGGCTGAGCCGCCGCTGGAAGAACGCGGTGGATGCCTTGTCGTCGCAGGAGCGGGCCTTCGCGCAGAGCCGGACGAGGTCCGCCCAGCCCACATCGTTGGCGCCGACGCTGACGATCACGGCTGAGGCACGGGTCGCCCGCTGCGCCTCGGCCAGCTGGGGCGGCACCACTGTGCCGCCCCGGATCTGTAGCCCGAGGATGCCGTCGCGGACGGTCGCCCCGGAGCAGGCGAGGTTGAGCACGTTCCAGTGGTTGGTGCGCGCCAGCACCCGGGCGTAGGCGTCCTCGCTGCGGTGGCAGGCCGAGTCGAGGGCGGCGGGGTTCGGGAGGGGGCGGTTGCCCGTGCCGGCGGCGGTGGAGTCTCCCAGAACCACCGCTTCTACGTTGGTCAGGGCCGGGCCGTGGGCCTTCGGTACTGCTGCCGTCGGACTTCGGCCCACGAGGTCCGCCAGCGACCGCACGTGCCGCAGCGCGCCGGGAGTCTGCGATGCCAGCAGGTAGAAGCCGATCGCGTTGACGGCGGTCACCAGCGCCACACCGCAGGCGAGGACCGTCAGGGCGCGGCGCAGCGGCATGCGGCGAAGCCCCGTCCAAGCCAGCAGGGCGAGCACCACCACACCGACGGCGACCGCTGTCTCCCCTGCGCCGTAGTGCACCCAGCCGGTCGCCAGCCGGTGCCCCACCACGCTGAGCTGTTGGTGATCACCGGGCTGAAGCAACTGCGCCATCTGGCGGTTCTCGGTGATGTGCGTCAATTGCAGGCGGGGCCGGATCGGTCCGGTGAAGACGGCCACGGTCGGCAGGGACTGACCGAACAGGTCGAGCTCGCCGGGCCCCGACAAACGCCAATCCGGTGATGTGGCGCCCACCTCGACCGTCTGGCCCGCCGCAGACACCGTCTGTAGCGGAGTGAGGCGTACGGCCAGCCATATCGCAGTGAGGGCCAGGCCCGAGAGGCCGAGCAGGTACAGCACGGCGACGCCGGCCCGGCGTACACCCACGCCCGGCGGTCCGACTCGCGGTATTCGCATCAGCCCCGTCCCTCCGGCTGGCCCGGCTTCCCCGGTCCGCCGCGGTTCGCTTCCTCGCTCCGCCTCAGGCCGCCCGTTGCCCCGGACCGAGTAATTACCTGGACTCATAATCCCCCAAAAGGGGCAATTCTTGACTAAGGCTCCTCAGTGCGGGTATTTCGGTTGACCTGCATACAGTCAGGGCCTACGGACGGGGCGTGACGGGTAGCACACATGGTCTATGTCTTCGGCCTCGCCGCCGCGTGCATGCTCGGCATCGGATTCGTGCTCCAGCAGCATGCCGCCGAGCGCGCGCCCGCCAGCGAAGTGCTGCACTTCCGCCTGCTCTGGGACCTCGCACACAGCGGCCTCTGGCTCGGGGGGATCGGGTGCATGGTGGCCGGGCAGCTGCTGAGTGCCGTCTCGCTGGCCAAGGGCGACCTGTCGCAGGTGGAGCCGCTGCTGGTCACCAACCTGCTGTTCGCCTTCGCGCTGGCGCGCAAGCTGAGTGGTCAGAGACTTGGCCCCTCCGGCTGGGCCGGCGTGGTGCTGCTCGGCGGAGGCGTGGCCGCCTTCACGCTGGCCGGCCAACCCACCGCAGGTGCGGCAGACGCCGGGACCGGCCGGCAGTGGCTGGTCATCGGCCTGGTCGTTGGCCTGGCCCTGGTACTGATCGGCTTCGCTCGGCACCTGCCGCTGTTCGAGGAGCCACCGCTGCTCGCCATGGCAGCTGGCCTGCTCTACGGTCTGCAGGACGCCCTGACCCGGGTTTCCACCAATGTCATCGGCAGCGACGGGATCCTCGCACTGCTGGCCCGGTGGGAGCCGTACGCTGTGGTCGGGCTGGCCGTGACCGGCTTGATGCTGGTGCAGAGCGCGTTCGAGGCCGGACCGCTGCGCATGTCACTGCCGGGCTTGACGGCTGCCGAACCGCTGGCGGGCATCGCCTGCGGCATCGGATTCCTCGGCGACCAGTTGCGCACCGACGCGTTCGCGATCGCCTGGGAGGTCGCGGGCCTGGCCGGCATCGTTGTGGGCGTGTTCGTACTGGCCCGCCATCCGGCGATGCCGGGCCAGGCGACCAGGGAAGAGGAGTAGCGGCAGGTTCATCGCCGTCCCGGTGCGCGACGCGCGTCCGGGACACCCGAGCGGGAGGTCCGCGCCGACCCGGAGCGAGCTCCCCGGCACGTTCGGACGTCCAGAACCGCCCGGTCGGTGGTGTCCCCTCTCACCGCACTACCATCCCCACCGCACTCGTCGGCTCAGCGGCCACCCCGCCCGGTCAGCCCCGTCGCCGCGGTTGCCGGTGCCCGTCGTCCTCGGCTTCCCGTCGGGGCGCCGAGTCCCAGGCGCCGCTGACGGAGGGCGCACCCGCCAGTCCGAGGCTGCCGGCACCGAGTAGGAGGATGCCGATGACTTCGGGGACGACACGCACGCCGAGCCCGACATGTTCCTCGAACAGCGCCCACCCCAGCGCGACACTGGTGATGGCGTCGCCGAGGGTGAGCGCGGGCTGGGACGCCGTCAACGATCCGGCGCGGAACGCGCCCTGCAACAGCACGAAACTGATCAGACCGACGACGGCGGTGGCATACGGCGACCAGTGCGCGAGCACCCCTCCCAGACCTTGCCCGAACCTCCCCACGACGTCCTTGAGCAGCGCGGCAGTGAGCGCGAACGACATCGCGGACGACAGGCCGAGCAGCGCGGCCCGAGGCCCGCCCTCGGTCAGGCGCGCGGCCAGTACCAGTGCCACCACCACGGCCATCACCACGGTGCCGGCGAGGAGCCAGGCACCCGGCGGGGCGGTGGCCCGGCCGGAGGACGGCGAGGCCGCGGCCAGGAAGAGTGCCAGCCCGGTGCCCAGGGCCGTGAACGCGAGCCAGGTACGACGGTCGGGACGGCGGTGGAAGACGACGCTGCCCACCACCAGGGTGAACAGCAGTTCGCTGGTCAGCAGCGGTTGCACGACCGACAGACTGCCCACCGCGAGCGCCGAGGCCTGCAGCACGGTGGACAGGCCCAACAGTGCGGCGCCGGCCAACCAGTGCGGCCTCTGTAGGACGTTCACCAGCCAGCGCACGGCGTGCCGAGCACCTCGTCCACTGTCCGGTTCGTCCGCTGCGGCCCGCCGCTGCAGCACCGAGGCCGAGGCGTTGGAGAACGCCGCGAGCAGGGCGAGCAGGATCGGGAGTGCTCCCACGACCGCTCATCCGCCCCGGGCGACAGTGCGTCGACCGTACCCGGCCGAGGGAGGGAGAGTGACGGCGCCCGGGGCCGCGGCGTGGCCCCGCAGCACATCGCGGGCACGGCGCACGCGCATCAGGGCGTCCGTTGCCGTGCCCGTGAGCGGGCAACGACGCCGTACGGCGCCGGCGGACACGGCGAGGACGGTTCCCCGGGCGAGGGCAGTTCCCCGGACGATGCGGACGACGGTCATGGACACCATGGTGGATCTCCTCGCCCGGCATCGCTCGAGGGAGCGGCGGGAGAAGCCCGCCCGGGCAGGAACGGGAAGGTCCCGGAGGGGCAGAGAGGCCCACAGGGAGTGGGTGTCAGGGGCCGCCGGTGCCGCCCTGGGCGCTTGACGTCGAGGACGCGAGGAGCGGGGCGATCGCCAGCACCAGGGCGAGACCGGCCAGCATCCCGTACAGCGGTGGGCCTGGCCGGGAGATGCCGGAGGTGATCAGCAGTGCCGTGGCAGCAGCCGGGGGATGGTGGGCACCGCACATGTGGAGCAGGAAGAGGGTGAGCCCTGCCGCGAGAGCCTGGGCGCCGATCTGGCGGGGAGTGTCCTGGTGCGGCTCGACGATGGACGGGTGGTTCCACAGCCCGAATGCGGCCAGGCACGCCAGGCCGATGCCGACCGCCAGCACATGGCCGGTCACGGCGCTGCGCAACCGCGCACTCACCGAGTCCGGGTGGGCCAACAGCAGGTACGTGGTCGGGCCCAGCGTCGTCGTCAGCGCCACCCAGCCGATGATGTGGCCGATCGCCCCGACCCCGGCGAGCAGCAGGCTGGACAGTACGAACAGACGCAGGCTGGGCACCAGCCGCACCCGGGCGGTGGCGCGCGGTCCTGTGCCCGGGCTTCGCGGTCCCTGTCCGGTACTCATGCGGCCCCGCCGTCATCGCGCCGCCGCAGGACGGGCCGCCGGATGCCCGTGCGTTCTCGGGTCACGGGGTCGGGTCCGCATCTCTCGGAGCATCGGGGGAGGAGGCGGGGCGGGCCGTGGGCCTGGAGTGGACGTAGAGCTGGTGCCGGTCGCCGACGTCCAGGTGCTGCGGTAGGGGCAGCTCGTAGCGCACGGGGCGTCCGTGGTCGGCGAGCTGTCGGTGCGGGTTGTACACCCGGTTGAACTTCCCCAGCATGCGGGCGAAGTTCGTCTGGCCGTGCAGCAGGTTCCGCCCTAGCACCTGCGCGGCGCCCAGGGCGGTGCGCCAGCCCAGATGCTTGCGGTTGATGACGGCCTGGGTGCGTACCAGCTCCCGGTAGAACTCGTCGAGCGGCAGCGTGGTCGGAACGACGGCGTGCTGGATGTCGAACAGACGGTAGTCCCGGGTGGTCAGCCGGCGGGACTCGGTGTGCCAGATCTCGGTGCCGGGATAGGGGGTCATCACCGTGAGGTGCACGATCTCCGGGACGGCCAGGGCGAACTCCCGGATGATCCGGAAGCGTTCGGTGTCCCAGGCGGGATCGACGATCAGGTTGATGGCGACACTGATACCCAATGTGCGAGCCGTCTCCAGGGCCCGGAAGTTGTCGTCGGGGCTGACCCGTTTGCGGTAGAGGTCCAGACCCTCGGCGTCGATCGCCTCCATGCCCAGGAACATGTACTTCAGACCCAGACGCGTCCAGCGTTCGAACACCTCGGTGTTGCGCAGCAGGACGTCGCTTCGGGTCTCCAAGTAGTACCGCTTGCGGACCCGGCGCCGTTCGACCTCGGCCGCGATGGCGTCACCGTGCTCAGGACGGATGAAGGCGACATCGTCGACGATGAAGACGTTCGGTTCCCGGATGCTCGCGAGTTCCTCGGCGGCGGCCTCAGGGGAGGCCTTGCGGTAGCTACGGCCGTAGAAGGTCCAGGCGGAGCAGAAGGAGCAGTCCCAGGGACAGCCACGGGTGAACTCGATGGACGCGCACGGGTCCAGTTCCCCGATGAAGTAGCGCCTGCGGTGGGCCATGAGGTCCCGCGCCGGGCGCGGACGGTCGATCGAGTGCAGCATGCCCGGGGCGGGCCCGCGGCCACCGGTGGTGACGATGCCGGGCACCCCGTCCACACCGCCGTCGCGTACGGCCTCCAGCAGTGGGCCGACGGCCGGCTCGCCCTCTCCGCGGACCACCGCGTCCACCGCATCCCCGGCCTGTTCCAGGACGTCTTCGGCGACGAAGGAGACACTGTGTCCCCCGAAGAAGACAAAGCATCCGGCGGCCGCTTGCTTGACGGCACGCGCGAGGTCGATGGCTTCCGGGATGTTGGCCAGGTAGTTGAGGGAGAATCCCACCGCCTCCGGCTGGAAGGCGGTGACCGTCCTTCTCAGGTCGCCATGGCGCAGTACCTGCAGGTCCACGACCCGCACCTCGTGCCCTGCGGCGCGGGCCGCGGCGGCGACCCGTTCCAGCCCGAGCGGTTCCAGCCTCAGGAAGATCTCCGAGTACATCAGGGAACTCGGGTGGACGAGCAGCAGACGCATGAGTCACCTCGGGCGTGCGGTGGCGGGGGCCTCGGAGTCACCGGGACCGGGCACCGTGAAACACCTATCAGCCGTCCGGCCCGACGGGCCGGACGACACCGCCGCCATCGGGGTGGTGTCGTCCGGCCACACGAACGAGGAGGCCCGTACGGACGCGAGGGCCCCGGTCCTGCGCAGAGCCCGGGCACGCCGCTGCTCACTCCGCCGCACCCCGCCCAGCCACGCGAAGCCGGCTCCCGGCGCCGCGCTGCCGTCCGCCGCACTCCGCACCCGGTCGCGGCGACCGGGGCGCGGTGGCCCCTGTGCACGCCCTACTGCACGCCGGTCACCCGTACGTGCCCATCTCCCGGCTCGTGTCTCGTGGCCGCGGTGTTGGTCCCGGGCCTCCCGGCCAGGTCCGTCCGACGTGCGGGACGGTCCTCGTCAGAAGATCAGCAGCACGGCGGCCAACGTGGTGACGCCGAGGCAGGCGGCCAGCGACCAGCCCACGCAGCGCCGCCGCAGGACCTCATAGCGGTGCTCGTACTCAGCGCGCAGGGATGCGCAGCGGGCCGCGACGCGCTCCAGATCCTTGCGGGCACGCCGCAGGCTGTCGGCTGCGTAGCACTGCTCGATCTCCACACGCTGTGACGTCGTCAGCCACTCCATGGGCCCGGTGAACTCCCGCGCACGCTGCTCCGCCTCCGCGAGGCGCGCGTGCCACAGCAGGTACCCCTCCGCTGCGTCGCTCAGCGCGCCGTGCGGCTGACCACTGGTCGGAGTCCTCGGGCGGTCGGCCATCACCGGGCTCCGTAGGACTCGATCTCGGCCATGGCGATGTCGGGGTGGTGCAGGTCGAATGCCGGGGATTCGCTGCGGATCCGCGGCAGGGTCACGAAGTTGTGGCGCGGCGGCGGGCAGGAGGTCGCCCACTCCAGCGAGCGGCCGTAGCCCCACGGGTCGTCCACGTCGACCGGCTCGCCGTACCTGGCCGTCTTCCAGACGTTGAAGAGGAACGGCAGGAGCGACAGGCCGAGCAGGAACGAACCGATCGTCGAGACCGTGTTCAGGGTGGTGAAACCGTCGGCTGCCAGGTAGTCCGCGTAGCGGCGCGGCATGCCCTCGGCGCCCAGCCAGTGCTGGACCAGGAACGTCGTGTGGAAGCCGACGAACAGGGTCCAGAAGGTGACCTTGCCGAGGCGCTCGTCCAGCATCTTGCCGGTGAACTTCGGCCACCAGAAGTGGAAGCCGGAGAACATGGCGAAGACGACCGTACCGAAGACCACGTAGTGGAAGTGGGCCACCACGAAGTACGAGTCCGAGACGTGGAAGTCCATCGGGGGCGAGGCCAGGATGACACCGGTCAGACCACCGAAGAGAAACGTGACGAGGAAGCCCGCCGCCCACAGCATCGGCGTCTCGAAGGAGAGGCTGCCCTTCCACATGGTGCCGATCCAGTTGAAGAACTTCACACCGGTCGGTACCGCGATCAGGAAGGACATGAAGGAGAAGAACGGCAGCAGCACCGCGCCGGTGACGAACATGTGGTGCGCCCACACGGTGATCGACAGGCCTGCGATGGCGTTCGTCGCGGCGATCAGGCCCATGTAGCCGAACATCGGCTTACGGGAGAACACCGGGATCACTTCGCTGATGACGCCGAAGAACGGCAGGGCGATGATGTACACCTCCGGGTGTCCGAAGAACCAGAAGAGGTGCTGCCACAACAGTGCGCCGCCATTGGCGGCATCGAACACGTGGGCGCCGAACAGGCGGTCCGCCTCCAGGGCGAGCAGCGCGCCCGCCAGGACCGGGAAGGCGAAGAGCACCAGAACGCCGGTCAGCAGGACGTTCCACACGAAGATCGGCATGCGAAACATGGTCATGCCCGGCGCGCGCATGCAGATGATCGTGGTGATGAAGTTGACCGAACCGAGGATCGTGCCGAATCCGGAGAAGGCCAGCCCCATGATCCACAGGTCACTGCCGAGGTTCGGCGAGAAGACCTCGCTGGTCAGCGGGGAGTAGGCGAACCAGCCGAAGGCCGCCGCGCCCTGCGGGGTGAGGAACCCACCGAGCGCGATCAGCGAGCCGAACAGGTACAGCCAGTAGGCGAACATGTTCAGCCGCGGGAACGCCACGTCCGGCGCGCCGATCTGCAACGGCATGATCCAGTTGGTGAAACCGGCGAACAGCGGCGTCGCGAACATCAGCAGCATGATCGTGCCGTGCATCGTGAACATCTGGTTGAACTGCTCTTTCGAGACGATCTGCAGGCCCGGCCGGGCCAGCTCGGCACGCATGACCAGTGCCATCACGCCGCCGATCATGAACATCGCGAACGACGTCGTCAGATACAGCGTGCCGATCGTCTTGTGGTCGGTGGTGGTCAGCCACTTGACCACGACATTGCCGGGCTGTCTGCCTCTGACCGGTACCTCGCTGTCGTATGCGGCGGTCAGTTCCTTCGGGCTGTCGAAAGTGCTCACAAGTCCCGTGTCTCCCGATACGCGGATCGCCCAGGCCTGGCGTCTGTCATCGGTCATCCTGGCGACTCGTAGTCGCCGCCGACGCCGTGGGAGGCCGACACACAGCCGAACGCGTAGCACTCGCACCCGATCGGCGGAACGCATGGCGGAGTTGTCCACGGCCGCGGGACGCCGTAGGCCTTCCACGGGCACGGACGACGGAGGCGCCCCGGAGGCCATTGCGGGAGGGGAGACGGGCGAGGCGCCGGTGCGTCCGCTCGAAAAGGGAGCCGCACATCCACTTCTGCGGTACGACGATCATTCTGAGGTGATACATGTCCCCGGTATTGACGAGGGCGTGCCCTCCGGCGGGGTACAAAGGACGTATGGCGGCAAGTGAGACCCCGGCGGGGGACACGGATGATGTCGACGCGGTCACGCGAGCGGTGCTGACCGCCTCCCGGTTGCTGGTGGCGGTCTCCGCCCGCTCACTCGCCGAGGTCGAGGAGCGGGTGACACTGCCCCAGTTCAGGATGCTGGTCGTGCTGTCCAGTCGTGGTGCCACCAAGCTGGTCACCGTTGCGGAACTGCTCCACGTCGCGCCCTCGACCGCGATGCGCATGGTGGACCGGCTGATCGCGGCCGGCCTGGCCGTCCGGCAGCCCAATCCCGACAATCGTCGTGAGACCTTGCTGCGGCTCACCGAGGAAGGCCGGCGGACGGTCGAGACGGTGACGGCCCGGCGCCGCGCCGAGATCGCCGCGATCGTCCAGCGGCTGCGACCGACTCAGCGGCTGGCGCTCGTCGAGGCTCTCGCCGCGTTCAACGAGGCAGGCGGTGAGCAGCCCGCCACGGAGATGGGGGCGCAGCAGAACCCGCTCGGCTGGGCGGTCGACATGGCGGCCGGACAGGACACCTGACGGCGCTCGTCGACCGCGGAGTCCTGGGACCGCACCGGGGTGGCCCCGGCGGGAGGAAGCCGTCCGCCCCGATTCGCTCCACCAGGGTGATCGGTCCGGGTCCACGCCGTTTACCGTTCGTGCCTCACCCCTCGTGCAGGCGCGCTCCCGTCACCCGCCCGGGCCGCATGATGCGGATCTTGCCGCTCTCGCACTTCACGCACTTCGGTGACTGAAGAGGAGAGGGGACGCGCTCCCCGCCGAGGTGGTACGCCGCCTCGATGCGGCCGTACCGGTCGACGGTGACATCTACCTCGAACGCACTCTCCCAGCCGTGGCCGCATTCCAGGCACACGAAAGAGTAGCTGCGCCGGACGTGCTGTGTGGACATGTCTCACCTCCAGATGAGAGGTCAGCCGTTGAGGTACGACTGCCCACGTTTGCACAATGCAAAACCGGCCCGAGGCGAACGTCGACCGTTGCGGCTAGGAGGGCGGATGCCGCCTCGGGTGGGTCATGCCGTTGCCGTGTGGACGGCCTTGAGGGCGCTCTGGTGGCTGAGCCAGCCGACCGGTTCGTGGCCCGAGGCGTCGAATACCGGTATGCCGGTGCCCGGTGCCGCGAGCAGGCTATGCAGCGCCTGGGTGAGCGGCTGGTCCACGGTGACCGGGGTCGGTGGTTCCGCCAGCTGCCCGACCCGCTTCGGAGCGGTTTCCGGATCCTCCGAGAGAGCCTCGGCCACCGCCTGTGCCGTGACCACGCCCAGGTAGTCCCCGCGGTCGTCCACCACCGGCAGGGCCCCGTGACCGGATCGGCTGAGGGCGTCGGCGGCGTCGGTGAGCCCGGTGGCCGACGGCAGCGGCGCGGGCGAGGGCTCCATCACGGCGCCGACCTTCTGAGCCCCTATCCGTGCGCCGTGGGCCGGTGCAGTGAGGTCGATGCCGCGGCGGAGGAGCTTGAGGGTGTAGATCGTGTCGTGCGTCAGCAGGCGGCTCGTGGCGGTGCCCAGCACGATGGCCAGCATCAGCGGCAGGATGATGGAGTACTCGCCGGTGAGTTCGAAGAGGATCACCACGGCGGTGATCGGTGCCCGGGAAGCTCCCGCGAAGACGGCTCCCATACCCACCAGGGAGTACGCACCCACAGCGCCGGCCGTACCGGGCAGCAGGTGGTGGGCACCGATGCCGTAGGCGGCTCCGAGCATCGCCCCGATGAACAGGCTCGGCGCGAACACCCCGCCCGATCCGCCGATGCCGATGGTGACGCTGGTGGCCACCATCTTGCCGACGATCAGCAGGAGCAGGAAACCGACGGCGTAGTTGCCTTCGGTGGCCTTCTGTAGCACCGGGTAGCCGACGCCGTACATCTCGGGCAGGGCGAGCAGCACCAGGCCGAGCGCGATGCCGCCAACCGCCGGGCGCAGCCACTCCGGGCCACGCCAGAGCCAGTCGCAGGCGTCTTCGATCAAGTAGAGGAAGCGCGAGAAACCCACGCCGACCACTGCGGAGACGATTCCGAGCAGCGCGAACAGGCCGTACTGCGCGAGGTGGTCCACGTGGAAGTCCGGCAGGTTGAGGAAGGCGACGTCACCGAAGGCGGCGCGGCCGATCACGCTCGCCGTGACGCTGGAGAGCACGGTCGCGCCGAATGCCTCCGCGCTGAACGTCCCGAGGATCAGCTCCATGGCGAAGAAGACGCCGGCGAGCGGGGCGTTGAAGGTGGCGGCGATACCTCCTGCCGCACCGCAGGCCACCAGGAGCTTCAGCCGTGCCTCGGTGACCTTCGCGAGCAGGCCGAGCGTGGACCCCAGGGCCGAGCCGATCTGCACGATCGGCCCTTCGCGGCCCACTGAGCCGCCGGAGCCGATGGTCAGCGCGGAGGCCAGGGTCTTGACGACCGCGACCTTGGGGCTGATCCGGCCGCCATGCTGGGCCACGGCGACCATGACTTCGGGCACCCCGTGGCCGCGCGCCTCCTTGGCGAACCGGTTGACGAGCGGGCCGTAGAGGAGACCACCGACTACGGGCGCGAGGAGCACGAAGTAGGGGCCGAGCCAGGGCACGTGTGAGTTGCTCGTACCTGCTGCGGCCGCGTAGTCGGAGTGTCCGGAGAAGAGTCGGGTGAAGATCTCGATGCACCGCCGGAAGACCACCGACCCTGCTCCGGCGCCTGCGCCGACCACGATGGCCAGCAGCATCAGGCCCCACGGTGCCGTGCGCAGTCCTGCTGTTCTCCGGGGAAGAGCCTCGATGCTCTTCAGTGTGCCGATGCGTTCGCGCTCCGCGACCGCCTGAGATGACCTCATCCTTTCCCCTTTCCTACTTTTGCATTATGCAAGTGATGTGGGGGGCTTGTCACGGCGACGCGGGTAAGGCAAAGGTATGACTGATGACCTTTTGACCCTTCGGTTCACCCGGGACCTTGGAGTGGAGGCGCCCTGGACCGCTGTGGTCCGCCCGCGGGGATGGGGCGGCCCCGGCTGTCCGGTGGTGGTCGTGGACGGCACGCTGCGACGCCTCCCGTCCGGTTCTCGCCCCGTCGGACCGGCGCGCGGCCACCGCTGTCTCCGTCGCGCGGCTGGTGACGCCGATGCCTGGGGCGGCGGCCCGGCTCGGTGGGGGCGGAACTGTAGGTGCGGTGGTCAGAGCGTCGACACTCGGCGCGCGAAGGGTGTTCGTGTCACTGCTGGGCCGGGTGCTCCCGCTGTCCAGTCGGCCGGTGGTGAGGTGTCGTGGGGTGGCGGGGTGGTGGTCGAGGGGGCAGGTCTTGGTGGGTGCTCGTCGCGCTCGTCCGTGGTGGGGGCGGGGCTGGGTGCAATGGTCCGTCGTGTGCGCACTTCAAAGGTTTGCAGAAGAACCTTTAATGCCACTAGGAGATCCCTCACCGTCAACGGACCTTACGGTTTCATGGGAATACCTTTATTTTCGGTATTGAAATATTGCAGTATGCTCTTGTTTGCCTCCCACGCGCACTCGGCACGGCGTACCTGCGTGCCTTGGAACACCGCAAGGACCATCATGAACAACAGGCGCAGACAGCAACTGCTTCAGTCGGTCGCCCCCTTGTTGACCGAAGGTGAGCAGGTCGAGTTCACCTCCCTCGCCAAGGTCGGCTCCGTCTCCGTCAAGCGGCGGGTGCTGACTAGCGCGCTGGTCGGTGTGCTCTCCGCGGGGACCGTCATCGCCACGGTTCAGCCGCGTCCGATGTACCTGGCACTCACCGACCGGCAGCTACTGTTCTTCGACGCCAAGACCACCACGGGCCGTCCCGGCGAGCTACTCCTGGCCATGCCGCGTGAGCTGACATCCGCGGCACCGATGCAAAAGGCCCTGCTCGGCCTGGGGCTGCAGACCGTGCTGACGGTGCAGGGACAGGAGAAGGGCCTGAAGCTGACCTTCCCGCCCGCTGGGAAGGCCGCTGGCCGAGACCTCGTCTCACGCCTCGCCGTCACCGCCTGATTCCTGGGGCGAGCCGCGGTCGACGGAAGCCGGCAGCTGGGCGGCCGAGAGGTCCGTGGATCCCTCGGCCGCAGCGATGAGGTGGCCCCGCGCTCAGCTGCTGGTCAGCAGCCGGCGTACGACGTATCCAGCGGAATCCACGCCGGAGGTGCCGCCCTCGACCAGTGCAGCGACCGCGATGCGGGAGTTGTAAGCGGTCAGCCAGCCGTTGGTGTGGTCGCTCTCCTCCGCAGTGCCCGTCTTGGCGCCGACGCCGGGCAGGTCGTTCAGGCGCGGCGCGGCGGTACCTCCGGTGGCCACACCGCGCATCATCGACTGGAGATACCCCGCCGTGCGGGCGGACATGGGGCGCGGCGCGGCGTCCTGGTGCTGGCCCGGCAGGATGATCGGCTGCCGGAACCCGGCGTTGCGCACCGTTGCCGCCACGGATGCCATGAACAGCGGGGTGGCCGTGACCCTGCCCTGGCCGATGAACTGGGCCGCCTGGTCGCCGCCCTGCGTGTCCGCCGGAATGCTCGGGTCGGTGGTGGCGACTCCGCCTCCGACGGACCAGCTGCCCATGCCGAAGACGTTGACGGCCTCGTTGTGCAGCGCGGAGGCGTCCCCGTTGTGTACGAGGTAGTGGAACCCGTCCTTGATGAACGAGGTGTTGCACGACACCGCGAAGGCCTGGGCGATGGTGGAGCGGGGGTTGGGCCGCATTCCTGTTTCGTTGTGGAAGAGCTGGCTGTTGGCCATCACCGACTCGGTGCACGGTGCGGGACTGTTCGCCGTGAGGCCCGCCTGATCGAACAGGGCCGCGGAGGTGATGATCTTCATGGTGGAACCCGGCGACTTGATGCCGTTGATGGCGATGTCCCCGTCGGCTCCTGTGTGCGCGATGGCGAGGATGTGACCGTTCCTCCAGTCGAGTGCCACGGTCCCGGCGGGCTTCTCCTGTAGGTGGTGGTCCTTCACCGCGGTCTCGGCCACCGCCTGGAGACTGGCGTCGATGGTCGTCTTGATGACGGGGGCACGTCCCTTGGTGAAGGTCTTCAGGGTCTTGACGCCCGTACCGTCGTCGTCGATCACGGCCACGCCGGTGCCGGCTTTCCCTCCCGTGGGCTCGGCGTGCTTGCGGATGGTCGCTGCGATGTCCCGCAGTGAGGGGAACGAGGCCAGGTCCGTCTTTCCGTCGCTCGCGACCACCTTGGCGGTGCTCGCGCCGACCGGTAGTTGACCCGCCGTCAATGACTGGTCCTCGCCCAGGCCCGGATACAGCACCGAGTTGTTCCAGTGCACCGCGGACCGGCCGTTCGTGCTCTTCCGCACGGCCACCGCGCTCGGGTAGCTCCAGGTGCCGCCCGCCACCTGGGCCGTGACCTCGAAGGTGACCTTGGTGGCATCCGCCGTCACCGTCGAGGTACCCGCCGCGCGGACATGGCCGAACGCCAGCTTCTTGAGGTGCAGACCCTTCTCGTATCCCTGCAGCGACTGGACGGCTTCCGCAGGCGTGTCGGTATCGCCGGCGGCGCTGTTGAGATGTTGTGTGGACCAGCTGTCCAGGAACGCCTTGGTCAACTTGACCGCTTCGGTGTCCGAAGGCGGTGTGGTCGACAGCTTCGTCGAATCGAAGGTGCGATCTGCGCTGGTCCGGACGCTGTCCGTCTCTCCGGAGGTCAGCCCGTGGACGAGGTTGTAGGTTCCTATTCCCCCTAGCACGAGCAGCGCGGTGCCTGTACCGGCAATGCCGATCTTCACAGCTCTGTTCATGATGAAGATCGTATGTATGTTCACGCATACATGTGCTGGGTGGGTCGTATCGTTACCGGACTGTCAAGGGTGGCCGGGGAGGAAGGGGGGAAGAGGGGAGGCGGGGAAGGGGTAAGCGGGGGCGGGTCCTCGGCATCCCGGCCTGGGGGAGGCGCTCGGTCCTTGCATGAGGGTCGCGACGGCGCCCGATCCGGGTGGACACTGCTGCGCAATGCGCCGGCGTGAAACCCCCGGCGCGCACACCGCTGTCAGACCGTCACAGCGCCTCGGCCTGGGACTCCACGTCCTCGATCCCGCTCGGCCGGCCGGCGCGGTTCCAGCGCAGGTAGAGACCGGCCGCGATCAGGAGAGTCGCCACCATGGACAGCACCGGCCAGCCCCGCAGCAGATTGACGACGAGGGTGAAGGCGACGGCCGCTGCGGCGACGCCGTTGACCCACGCGAGGGCGGGCTTGCGCTCACCCAGGGCGAAGCGTGTCATCGCGAGCAGTCCCACCAGGAAGCTGACGAACACGGCGACGGCGTAGAACAGCACCAGTTCCTGTTCCTGGCCCGCGGCCGCGATGATGATCAGTGCGGCTGCGGCCAGGTAGACCACGACTGACCAGTACGGAGTGTGGTGACGGTTGGTGTGGCCGAGGACCGGGGGCAGCACACCGGGCCGCTCCGGCGTGCCCGACAGCGCCTTCAGCAGGCCGGGACCGGCCTGGAAGGAGGAGCTGGCGGCGGCGAGCAGCAGCAGGGAACTGGTCAGCTGGAAGGCCCCGTAGAGCCAGCCGGGGCCGGCCGCGGCGTGCGCGATGTCGGCGATCTGGGTGGAGTCGGTTCCGGGGATCCCGATGTGCAGTCGCACCGCGAGCCAGGTCAGTGTGAGGGTGAGGCCACCCACGATCGTCACGAGCAGGGCCAGCGTGCCCCGGCCGAACCGGCGGCGGTGGGTGTCGTCGAGCTGGCCGAGCTGGGCGATCGCCGTCGACGGAGCCTCCACACCGGTGGCCAGTGCCATCGCGACCGGGAAGGCCAGTACCACGGCGAGCATCGCCGAGTGGCCCGGGTCATGGGCGGCTGCGGCGTGGCCGGTGGCGTGCGGCGCCGCGAAGCCGTAGACCAGCACGGTCACGGACACGGCGACGAAGGCGACGGTCATGACGGCGAACAGCAGCCGCCCGCCGTGCCCGAACCACGTCAGGCCGCCCACGACCAGCACAAGCAGCAGCGCCAGCGGGATGCGAAGTGGTGCCAGGCCGGGGAACAGGGCGATCACCGCGCTGGCGGCCGCCGAGATGGAGATGCCTATGGTGAGCACGAAGTCGACGACCAGCGCCCCGATGGGCAGGAAGGTCCAGCGGGGCCCGAAGGCCCGAGCCGCTGCCGCTGCCGCGCCTCCGCCCTTGGGGAAGCGGCGTACCAGCTGCCAGTAATTGGCGGTCACGACGATGACGAGACCGATGACCAGGGTCATGGTGGGCAGCAGCAGGGCCAGATCGCCGTGCAGGGCGCGCAGCGCGGCCTCGATCGCGTAGGCGACGGACGACACCGGGTCCGCGATCACCGCGAACGCGAAGGCGAAGAAGAGCACGCTGCGGCGCGGGGTACGGCCCTGCAGAGTGAGGGGGGCTGCCGTACCTGCGGCAGCCCGGCTGGTGGTCGTCACGCGAAGACCTTTCACGAGCGGAGAGCTGAAGAACTTCGCCGACCAGGCTTCCCGGCACACCGGAGACAAGCGTACGTCAGCCAGCCGCTAGGGAGCTGTTAAGGACGCGTCAAAGATAACCGGCCTGAACCGGGGGGCGTCGAGGGGGGCGTTGACGCCTCCCGGAGGCGTGCGCGGACGGTCCTCGGGGGTCTTGACCACCCGGCCCGCCGGTTGTGAGGCGGAACCGTCCGGACATGCCCCGGGGCATCTTGGTCAACGGCGGCATATCTGGCCAGGTGTGGCGCACGCCTGCACACCGGTCAGCACCCCCGGCACCGCCCGATGATGACTGTGGACGTGGCCGGAGATGCCGACGAGGTCAAAGACGAGGTCAAAGGGGACGAGGCAGGGAGAGGGGTCAGGAGAGGGTCAGGTCGTCCGCGTGGACGGCGCCCTGGCCGTACCAGCCGTGGACGTAGACGGTGACTGTTCCCGATGAACCGGTGGTGAACGGCACCGTCAGCTTCGACCAGGACGAGGACGAGGCCCACGTGCTGCCCGTCGCGCCACTGCTGACACCGAGGAACGCGTACGGGCCCTGCACCCAGCCGCTCAGCGTGTACGAGGTGTTGGGTTTCAGGGTCACGGTCTGCACGCACTGGCCGGTCTGGGTGGCGGACGGCACGGTCGTCAGTGCATGGGTGCCGCCGTGCACGGGTGAGGAGACCACGGACGCCCCGCTCTCGCAGGTCCACGGTGCGAGTGAGCCGGCCTCGAAGTCACCGTTGGCCAGCACCGCGGATCCGCCCGCCCCCTTGACGGTCAGGGCGAGTGTGGAGCTGTGCCGGGTCGTGCCCGAGGTGCCGGTGACGGTCAGGGTGTAGGTGCCGGGGGCGGCGGAGGCGCCGGCCTCCACGGTCAGCGTGGCGGTGCCACCCGCGGTGACGGAGGACGGGCTGAGCGAGGCGGTCACTCCGCTGGGTGCACCGCTCACCGCCAGATTGACCGTCTGGGCATTGCCCGCGGTGACCGATGTCCTGACGGTTGCCGTCGCCGAGCCGGAGGGTTCGACCGAGACGGTCGTGGGGGAGAGGGAAACGGAGAAGTCGTCGGTCGGAGGCGTGGTCGTGCCGCTGCTGAAGGGCGCGAACGTGTGTGTGAAGTACCACGTGTCCTGAGCGATGCCGGAGCAGGTGTCAGAGGCGGGGGAACCGGGACAGCCGCCGTTGTCGCGCTGGAGCGCCCAGAAAGAAAGGGTGTTGATGCCCTGGGCGACCGCCCAGTCGTAGACCGTCGTCGCGTCGGCGGTGGTGAAGGTCTCCGCCGGTCCGTAGTCGTCCACGCCCGGCATTTCGGTGACGCCGACCATGTTCCACAGTTGAGTGTCCGACAGGTCCGTGTAGAGCGAGGCGAGTTGATCGTGTAGGCCGGTCGCGGCCGTTCGGGTGTCGGTGGCCATGTGGTGCGTGGCGCCGTCGTAGTAGTCGAACGTCATGATGTTGACGACGTCCACCTTGGCGCCCGCCCTCTTGGCGCTGCGCAGCACGGCGAGCCCACTGGCGGCGAGGCCGGTGGTCGTGGTCGGCAGGGTGTAGGAGAACTGCACCGTTCGCCCGTTGGCGGCGGCCCAGTCCTGCACCTTCTTGATGGCCTGGTTGCGGCGGTCGATGCCGGCCGTGTCGGTGAGGGAGTTGTCTTCGACGTCCATATCGAGCCGCGAGACGTCGTACGTAGTGATGATCTTCTCGTATGCGGCGGCGATGGAGTCGACGTTCGTACAGCTGTCGGCGATCTCGGTGCCGGAGTGGTCCGCGGCGTACCCGCCCAGGGAGGGGATCACGTCACCGCCGCGTGAGCGGATGGTGGAGAAGTCGGCTCCGAAGACCGAGTTGTCCACGGGCGTGCTGCGGTCGCCGTTCCAGTACGGGGTGCACGAACCCTTCTTGTCGGTTTGCAGGAAGGCCATGGTCAGGTACTTGGCGCCGGAAGCCTGCGCGAGCGCGGCGGGGCTGTCGCCGTTGTAGGCCTCGAAGTAGGGCGCGAAGACGTGTGTGGGCAGCGGAGTCGCCGCGTGCGCGGTGCCTCCAGTCCCCAGGGCGAGCCCGGCGGACGCGGCAAGCGTGGCCAAGCCGGTGAGTAGGGCGCGTAGGGGTCTCGGACGTGTCATCGGGTACTCCCGGATAGCGAACGACAGGCGATGGAGCGGGGGTGTCGCACTGTGCGGGCCCGGCCGGGCTATTGGTCTAGGCCATGATTGGTCTGGACCAGGCGCGGGTCAAGGGTGCGGGAACCGCCTTTTGCGCGTTCATGGGGGGCTGGACCCGGCTTCGTTGCGGCCAAGCTCGCGCCCCGCTCGGCAAGTGCGCCGCCGTGGGTGGTCGCGAGGTGGGTCGCCACCTGCGTACGGGATGGCGTGCCGCCCGTGCCTGCCCCGCCGGACGAGGTGCTTGCTTGCTGAGGCGGGTTCCGGCGTTGGTTACGGGAGGCGGGGGCGTCCGACCCTGCTCCACGTCGCCCCTGGGGGATCGTCGAGCTGGCGGGCTGCTCGATCCACCCCTCTATGCATGATCATGCGGAATAGTGCATACTCTTCCTATGTCCAAGGTCCTCACTTCCCTTCCGGTCGGCGAACGCGTCGGCATCGCCTTCTCGGGCGGCCTCGACACGTCGGTCGCCGTCGCATGGATGCGCGACAAGGGCGCCATCCCGTGCACCTACACCGCCGACATCGGCCAGTACGACGAGCCCGACATCGCCTCCGTGCCCGGTCGTGCCACGGCCTACGGAGCCGAGGTGGCACGGCTGGTCGACTGCCGTGCGGCGCTGGTCGAGGAGGGCCTGGCCGCCCTCGCCTGCGGGGCGTTCCACATCCGCTCCGGTGGACGGCCCTACTTCAACACCACGCCGCTCGGCCGTGCCGTCACGGGCACGCTCCTGGTTCGGGCGATGCTGGAGGACGACGTACAGATCTGGGGCGACGGCTCCACCTTCAAGGGCAACGACATCGAGCGGTTCTACCGGTACGGCCTGCTCGCCAACCCGCACCTGCGGATCTACAAGCCCTGGCTGGACGCCGACTTCGTGACCGAACTCGGCGGCCGCAAGGAGATGTCGGAATGGCTCCTCGCCCACAACCTGCCCTACCGTGACAGCACGGAGAAGGCGTACTCCACCGACGCCAACATCTGGGGCGCCACCCACGAGGCGAAGACCCTGGAACACCTGGACACCGGCATCGAGACCGTCGAGCCCATCATGGGCGTCCGGTTCTGGGACCCAGCGGTGGAGATCACCGCCGAGGACGTGACCATCGGCTTCGACCAGGGCCGTCCGGTGACGATCAACGGCAAGGAGTTCGGCTCCGCGGTCGACCTGGTGATGGAGGCGAACGCCATCGGAGGCCGCCACGGTCTGGGCATGTCTGACCAGATCGAGAACCGGATCATCGAGGCCAAGAGCCGCGGCATCTACGAGGCGCCCGGTATGGCCCTGTTGCACGTGGCGTACGAGCGTCTGGTCAACGCGATCCACAACGAGGACACCGTCGCCCAGTACCACAACGAGGGGCGGCGCCTGGGCAGGCTGCTCTACGAAGGGCGCTGGCTGGATCCGCAGGCGCTGATGGTGCGCGAGTCGCTGCAGCGCTGGGTGGGTGTGGCCGTCACCGGCGAGGTGACGCTGCGGCTGCGGCGCGGTGAGGACTACTCGATCCTCGACACCACGGGCCCCGCGTTCAGCTACCACCCGGACAAGCTGTCCATGGAGCGGACCGAGGACTCGGCGTTCGGCCCGGCGGACCGGATCGGCCAGCTCACCATGCGCAACCTCGACATCGCGGACTCCCGCGCACGGCTGGAGCAGTACGCGGGCCTGGGCATGGTCGGTACCGAGCACCCGAGGCTGATCGGCGCCGCGCAGGCCGCCTCGACCGGTCTGATCGGCGCGATGGCCCACGGCGGTGCCGAGGCGATCGCCTCGCGAGGTGAGGCTCCGGACGAGGAGACGATGCTGGACCGTGCCGCGATGGAGTCCGGTACGGACTGACAGCGCTCGGCGGCCGTGGGCCTTCTCGGTCCGCCGTACCCTTCACCGGCCGTGCGCGCCCTTCGGCCGTACGGCTGAGGCCCTGCGTCCCGGGGCCCGGCGCTCTTCAGGACGCTGCGTCCTCTTCAGCACCGGGTCCCGGTATCCGGCTCGCCGCCGCCAGCGACGGCGAGCTCCTGCGCGTACACGAGGGGATGCGTGCGCCTGGTGGCGCCCTGGGGCCGGATCAGTCGACCGGCCACGTGTGCACCGGCGCGTTGAGGTGCATGTAGTCGATGTACAGCTGGGTCATCCGTCGCAGTGCCTCGTGCCGGCCAGTGTGCTTGGAGGAGGCGATGCGGTGGAACATCTCCTTCTGCCACACGGCGCCGTTCCGGGCAGTCACACAGCGCTGCTCGATGACCCCGAGCAGCGGTTCCCGCCACGCCTCATCCATGCCGGAATGCTCCAGACCGTGGTGCGCGAGCGGCAGCAGACGACGCAGGACCAGCTCCGGTACCGGCACCTCGCCCATTCCGGGCCAGTACAGCAGCGCCTCGATGCCGTGCCGGGCGGCGGCGTGCAGGTTGTCCTCAGCGGCCGAGAAGGACATCCGCGACCACACCGGCCGGTCCTCCTCCACCAGTGCCCGCGTGAGCCCGTAGTAGAAGGCGCCGTTGGCCAGGGTGTCGGCGACGGTCGGGCCGGCGGGCAGCACACGGTTCTCCACCCGGATGTGCGGCCGGTCGTGGGTGACGGCGTAGACCGGACGGTTCCAGCGGTAGATGGTGCCGTTGTGCAGGGTGAGTTCACCGAGCTCGGGAATGTCGCCGCGGTCGAGCGTCTCCGCGGGGTCCTGCTCGTCGCACAGGGGCAGGAGCGCTGGGAAGTAGCGCAGGTTCTCCTCGAACAAGTCGAAGACGCTGTTGATCCATCTCTCCCCGAACCACACCCGGGGTCGTACCCCCTGCACCTTGATCTCCTCCGGGCGGGTGTCGGTGGCCTGTTCGAACAGGGGTATACGGGTTTCGTGCCACAGCTCCTTGCCGAACAGGAAGGGCGCGTTCGCCGCCAGCCCCACCTGGACCCCGGCGATCGCCTGCGCCGCGTTCCAATAGGCGGCGAATTCCTCGGGCGACACCTGCAGATGGAACTGCGTGCTGGTGCAGGCCGCCTCCGGGGTGATGGTGTCCGCGTAGGTCCGCAGCCGGTCGACGCCGTCCACCTCGATGCGCAGGTCCTCGCCACGAGCCGCGAACACCTGGTCGTTGAGTAGCCGGTAGCGGGGGTTCTCCGACAGCGCGTCCTCGCCGATGTCCTCCTGCCGCAGTGTGGGCAGGGTCCCGATCGTGATCAGCCGAGTGCCCACCGACCGGGCCCGCTGATCGGCGTGGTTGAGCGCAGCCCGGATCTCCGACTCCCAGTCGTCGGGACCACCCGCCGTCAGCCGCCGCGGCGGAACATTGATCTCCAGGTTGAACCGTCCGAGCTCGGTGGACCAGGCAGGATCGGAGATCGCCTCCAGCACGTCACTGTTGCGCATGGCAGGCTCGGCGTCGTCGCCCACCAGGTTCAGCTCGATCTCCAGGCCGACCTGCGGTCGCTCGGACTCGAACCGGGAGTCGCGCAGCATCTGCGCAAGCGCGTCGAGACATCGCTGCATCTTGGCGCGGTACCGGCGGCGGTCCTCGCGGGTGAAGGCGAGTGCCGGGACATCCCGTCCCATCGGCCCTCCAGGTTCCCCTCGTCGGACACCTCTCCACTCAGCGTCGCATCAACACGCGACCCGCACCAAGCGGATACGGCACGGGGGCCGCGCAACGTGTCGGGTTCCGTACGGACGGCGACCAGGTGACGGGGCCTGGGAGCGGTACGTGGGCGCGGCGGCTCGTTCACGTCCTCCTGCGGGCCACGCCTCCGTAGAAGCCGATCTCGGCGGAGCGAGGTGGGGGTGTGGTGTCCGGGCGCCAGAACGGGACCTGAGCCAGGCCCGGCTCGACCAGTTCGAAGCCGTCGAAAAAGCGCTCGATCTCGGCGCGGGACCGGAGGTTGAGGGTGGCGGTGGCCTTGTTGTAGACGGCCTGTGCCGCGCTGCGATCGGCGAAGTCTCCCGTGGCATGCGACAGCACCAGGTAGCTGCCTGTGGGAAGCGCATCGCGCAGGGTGGCGATGACCTCGGCGGGCTGCTCCGCGTCCGTGAGGAAGTGCAGGACCGCCACCAGGAGCAGGGCGACCGGCTGGTCGAAGTCGATGACCGCGCGGACGTCTGGATGGTCCAGGACCGACCGCGGGTCACGCAGGTCGCCGAGGACGATACTGGTCGCACCCGAACGGCTGAGCAGGGCATTGCCGTGCGCGGCCACGATCGGATCGTTGTCGACGTAGGCGACTCGTACGTCCGGCGCCGCTTCGTGGGCGACCTCATGCACGTTCGGCGATGTGGGCAGCCCCGTGCCGATGTCCAGGATCTGCCGGATACCACCGTCCACGACGTAGCGGACCGCGCGGCGCAGGAAGGCGCGGTTCGCTTGGACGCCGATGCGCGCCTCGGGCGCCGCGGCGGCGAGTTCGTCGGCCGCCCGCTGGTCCACCTCGTAGTTGTCCTTGCCGCCCAGGAGGTAGTCGTAGATCCGTGCGGGATGAGGCTTGCTGGTGTCTATGACGGTCTCGGTGCCGTTCTGTTCCAACGCTGGCTCCTCTCGGCGGCCGTCAGGGCCTCGGTTCCGCACCTGGCTGGTCACAGCTTCCCATACCAACTGCGCTGCATCTGCCGGTGGTTGATCGGGCGGCCTGAGTTTTCCGCGAGCCCGGCCCACTGTGGGCCCGTGGGACTGGTGTCGCGTACCGTCACCCGGTCGGCCCGCTCCTGGTTGCTCCCGGTGCGACGGGCGTCGGAGGGTCTGAAGGAGATCGGTGACCGAGGACGCGAACACCGTCGTCCCTGGAGAAAGGCACCCCGGGACGACCCCGCACTCATGCTCCGGTCCGGTGGCCGGTCGTGGGGTGCTGCCTCTCCTCCGGCCGCCGTGACCCCGTGACGGGCTTGCCGTCGCCGCACCGGCGATCCGGCGGTGGGCCGACCTGCGGGGGCGGGGAACGGCGAATCCATGCGCTCGGGCCGTTCCCCGCCCCGTCCGGAACACCGGTCACACGAGTCGCAGAGCCGGCGGGTGTCGAACCGGTGCGTACGCCGGTGCGTGCTCTCCTCCTGCCCTGTGGCGTACCCGCGCCGTGGTTGGCACGGTCGCCTGCGCTGCGGTGCCCCGCTGCCGTGAGGGGGATCAGCACGCGCCCCCGCCGGAACTGCCCGGATCCTGCGATGCGACCAGGGCGGCCTGCCTCCGTGCCCGGCCGGCCGGACTTCCGGTGAGAGGTGGACAGGACCTCGGCGGCGTATTTAGCCTTTCTGTCCGCGCCGCGACACCCCGGTCGCTGAGCCGGGAGGACAGGAAGACGCTCGTGCGGCGGCTCCACCGGGACGGCTGCTCAGGTTCGAGGGATGCTGCGGACCACCGATGTCCTGTTCGGCGCCTTCGGGTAATGGGTCACGCCTCTGCGGAGGAGAGCACCGACGGCGAGCGGAGTCCCGCAGCGGCGCACCGGAGTGGGGCTCCGGACGCCGGAAACGACGCGGCGTACAACGGAAACGACGTGAAGCACCGAAAGCCGGAAGAGGACACCGATCATGACCGCCGCACCGCCGGTGACGTTCGACGACATCCGTCAGGCCGCAGCACGCCTCGAAGGCGTCACCCACCGTACCCCCGTCCTCACCTCCCGCACGCTGAACACCCGTGTCGGCGCAGAGGTGTTCATCAAGTGCGAGAACCTCCAGCGGATCGGGGCCTTCAAGATGCGCGGCGCCTACAACGCCGCCGCGCAGCTCTCGCCGAGCCAGCTGGCCAAGGGCATCGCCGCCTACTCCTCCGGCAATCACGCTCAGGCGACCGCCCTGGCCGCCCGGGAACTGGGCGCCCACGCCGTCATCCTCATGCCTGAGGACGCCCCTCGTGCCAAGCGCGAGGCCACCGCCGGGTACGGCGCCGAGATCGTCACCTACGACCGCTACACCCAGGACCGCACCGCACTCGGGGAGGCGCTGGCCGAAGACCGGGGTCTGGCCCTCATCCCGCCCTACGACCACCCCCACGTCATCGCCGGTCAGGGCACCGCAGCCCTCGAACTGCTCGAAGAGACCGGCCCGCTCGACGCTCTGGTCGTGCCGGTCGGCGGAGGCGGTCTCATCGCCGGCAGCGCCATCACCGCCAAGGCGCTGCACCCAGGCATCCAGGTGATCGGGGTGGAACCCGAAACGGGTGACGACACCAAGCGCTCCTTGGAAAGCGGTGGACGTGTCACCATCCCCGTCCCCCGCACCATCGCCGACGGGCAGGCCCTGCCCACCCCGGGCGACATCACGTTCGCGATCAACCAGCGCCTGGTCGACGCCGTCACCCTGGTCAGCGACGCGGAGATCATCAAGGCCATGCGCTTCGCCTTCGAACGACTGAAGACCGTCCTCGAGCCCAGCGGTGCCTCCGGCCTCGCCGCACTCTTGGCGGGGCGTGTCGATCTCCCGCCCCGCGTCGGCGTCATCGCCTCCGGCGGCAACATCGACACCCAGAGGTTCACCGAACTGGTGGGCCGCTGAACGCGCCGCAGCGATTGTCAGTGGCTCCGCCTACGGTGTGATCAGTGAGGACCTGCCGGAGCGACCGCGGGTCCGTCCCCGGGAAGGAGTGCGCCATGTCCACGGCGTCCGCGGTGTCGACGACGTATCTGGAACTTTCACAAGAGGGCGGCGGCGCCCACAAGTTCTACGAGGTGAGCGTCGACGGCCGGGTGGTGACGGTCCGGTACGGACGGATCGGTGCTGCCGGCCAGACGCAGACGACGACGTTCCCGACGGTGGAGAAGGCACAGGCCGCCGCTGCGAAGAAGGTGGGGGAGAAGGTTCGCAAGGGATACGCTCCGGCTGTGCAGGGACAGCGCGCCCCACGTGCGGTGACCCGCCGGCAGGTCAGCTCGGCCCCCTCCACCGCGCGAGCCGTGGCGCCCGTGCTGTGGCGATTCCGCACCGGCTCGTCGGCCTTCGGTATCCACGTCGACGACGAGCGCTGCTGGGTGGGGAACCAAGCCGGGGACGTCTACACCCTGGACCACGAGGGTGCCGTCCTGGCCCGGTTCAGCCTGCCGGACGGCGTCAAGTGCCTGGTCGCGGACGACTTCTGGATATACGCCGGCTGTGACGACGGCCGGGTGTACGATCTTTCCTCCAAGCTGCCGTTCGCCGCGTACGACATCGCCGCCGACGTGGACATCTTCTGGCTGGACATCCACGAGGGCGTCCTGAACGTCTCGGACCGCGAGGGCCGGCTCACCGTCATCGACCACGAGGACGAGCACCAGTGGGCCCGCCGTAGCCAGGGCAGGCACGCCTGGATGGTCCGAGCCGACGACCGGGCCGTCTACCACGGCCACCACGGCGGCGTCACCGCCTATGCGCCCGACGGCGGAGGCGAGTTGTGGCACACACCCACCCGGGGTGCTGTGCTGTTCGGCTGGCAGGAGGGCGAGGCCGTGTACGCCGGCACGTCGGCCCACGCGGTCCAGCGGCTGGCGAAGGCGACCGGGGCGGTTGAGGCCACGTACTCCTGTGACGGTCCGGTGTATGCGTGTGCCACCTCGGCCGGCGGCCGGTTCGTCTTCGCGGGTGATGCCGCGTCCTCCGTCTACTGCTTCGACCGTGACGGTACGCGTCTGTGGAAGCTGGGTACGGGCGGCGGTTCGGCGCTGTCGATGCAGTACCACGACGAGCGTCTTTACCTGGTGACGACCGACGGCTCGATGGTGTGTGTGGATGCGAGCGAGGCGGCCGTCTCCGCCGCCCAGCAGGGCACGGTGCCGACGGTGCGGGACGTTAAGCTCGCCGCCGCGCTGCCGACGTACGCGCCCGCCACGTCCGCAGGTGCGGTGGCCACCGTGACCCAGGCTCCCGCCGGAGCCGTGGTGGTCGAGTGCGTCCAGGAGAACGGGCGGCTGCGTGTGCATGTGGTGTCCGAGGGCTACGAGTCCACCTGGAAGGTCCAGTTCCCGCGCGCGATGCGGGAGCCCGGTGCGCGCTACGTGGTGGACTCCCTGCACCCGGCGGCGGGCGGCTTCTACCGGGTCCGGGGTGACATCCGCCGCCTGTTGTGATGGGCCGTCAGGCGATGCCGCGGGTGAGACGCAGGGCAACGCCCCTGCGGAGGCGTCATCTTCGCCCGCCGTCATCTGGAAACCGCCGCCGGGCCGGTGCTGTGGATCAGGGTCGTGCGGTCGTCGCCTCCCGTTCCAGGACCTCCCGTGCGAGGGCGAGCACCTCGGTGCGGTCCTGGGGGACCAGACCGATGCGGGTGCGCCGGTCCAGCAGGTCCGACTCGTCGAGGGCGCCCTCGTGCCGGACCGCCCACAGGAGTTCGGCCCGGGTGACCGGGTGGCCCGGTAGTACCGGCGCGGCGAGGGAGGGGTCCTGTGCCGCGAGGGTGTGGACTGCCGCGGCTTCGGTGCCGTAGCGGCGTACCAGTCGGCGCGGTGCGGGCAGCGCGCGCAGCCGGTCAACTGCCGCGGCGCCGATCAGCGGCAGTGTGGCGGTGGGGGAGGGGGCAGCGCGCAGGCCCCGGGCTCCGGCCGCGGCGTCCACGGCGTCCTGGGCCATCCGTCGGTAGGTGGTGAGCTTGCCACCAACTACCGTGGTGACGCCGTCGGGCGAGGTCAGTACCGCGTGCCTGCGGGAGATGTCCGAGGTGCGAGTCGGTGTGCCGTCCCGGCCGTCGTGCCCGGAGGTGTCCAGCAGCGGGCGCAGCCCGGCGAAGGCGCCGACGACCTCGTCCCGGGCCACGGGCGTATCCAGGACCGATCCGAGCACATCCAGCAGGAACCCGATATCGGTCTCGGGAACCTCCGGTACGTCCGGGATGGCACCCTCGACCGGCTCATCGGTGAGGCCCACGTAGACCCGGCCGTCGCCCTGAGGCAGGACCAGGACGAAGCGGTTGGTCTCGCCGGGGACCGGGATGTGCAGCCCTGCGGGCAGGGCGCCGAGCCGTTCGGAACGCAGGACCAGGTGGGTGCCGCGTGACGGCCTGATCCGGATGCCGTCGACGAGTTCGCCGGCCCACACCCCGGTGGCATTGATCACGGCGCGGGCCCGGATCTCGCCCTCCTCGCCGGTGAGGTCGTCACGGACCCGGGCGCCGGTACCCGTCAGTTCCAGCACCCTGACCCGGGTCAGCACCCGTGCGCCCCGCGCGGCAGCCGTTCTGGCCAGGGCGGTCACCAGGCGGGCGTCGTCGGTCACCTTGCCGTCCCAGGACAGCAGCCCGCCGCGCAGTCCCGCGGCGCGTATCGCGGGCGTCAGGTGCCGTGCCTCCGTGGCGGACAGCCGGCGCGGGGCCGGTAGGACCTGTCGAGGGGTGCGGGCGGCCAGCCGCAACACGTCACCGGCTCTGAATCCGGCCCATGCCAGTGAGGCCTGCGCCCGGGACACGAACGGGGTGAGGGGCAGCACGAACGGCTCGGCGGCCACGAGGTGCGGCGCGGTTCGGGTCATCAACACGCCGCGTTCGACCGCGCTCTCGTGCGCCACGTCGAACTGCGCGGACGCCAGGTACCGCAGCCCGCCATGGATGAGCTTCGAGCTCCAGCGGGAGGTACCGAAGGCCAGGTCGTGGGCATCCACCGCGACGACGTTCAGTCCGCGGGCGGCGGCGTCCAGCGCGGCCCCCGCCCCCGTGGCGCCGAGCCCGACGACCAGGACGTCGGCCACCCTGCCGTCCGCGGCCTCGGCCAGTTCCCGGCTGCGCCGGCGTGCTGTGAGAGACGAGCCGGGGGCGGCCTCGGTGTGGCTCATGGCTTCAGGGTCCTCTCCAGAAGGGTGCGCAGCTCACCGAGGAAGGCCGTGGAGTCCAGCTCCGGATCGTCCTCGTCGGTCATCGTGCGCAGGGACAGGGTGAAGGACTGCACGGTCAGCAGCAGGGCGCGGGCCTGCCGTTCGACGTGGCCGGGGCGTACGGACCCGTCCGCGTGGCCCTCGTGCAGGGGCTCGGCCAGCAGCGCCAGTAGCGCCTCCTGGCTCGCGCCGCGACGGTCGAGGACGTAGGGCAGCAGCAGTTCCGGATCAACGTCGACGATCTTGCAGAAGAGGGGATGTGCGCGGAACGCCTGCACTCCCGCCACCAGCCCGTCCACGATCCGGGCGCGTGTGCTGGTGCCGGGGACGGGCTGGGGAATCGCTCGGGTGGCCACGTCGATCCATTCCCGGGTCATCAGGTCGCCCACCAGGGTGCGCAGGTCCGGCCAGCGCCGGTAGAGCGTCATCCGGGAGACGCCGGCGCGGCGAGCCACGTCGGCGAGAGTGGTACGGCGCACCCCGACGGCCAGCACGCAGTCGCGTACCGCGTCGAGCACGGGATCGCCGTCCGAACCGTTGTGACGAATAGGCGTCATGTGTCACAGTGTAACGCGCCGGAGGCTGGACGGAAGCCGTGGACCGCTGCCCCAGACCTGGACGCGGACGCCGCACCGCCGGGTGAACCGCGGGCACACCGGCGAGCCGAGCACACCGATCTTGTGAGGACGAGCATCCAATGGACATGCTGTGGAACGGCTGGGGCGACCCGGCCAAGGCGGCACCGCTACCCGACACGGTGACGGCACTGCTGCGCGACCTGCTCGGCGTCAAGCCCCGCACCACACCTGCGCTCGCCCTCCAGGACATCCGCCTGACCGGCACTACGGCCGGACCCGCCGCTCTGAAGGCGCTCGCCGAAGCCGTCGGCGGCGCGGAGTACGTCCGCACGGACACCGCAGACCGCGTCCGGCACACCCGAGGCAAGTCCACCCCCGACCTGCTCCGCATCCGCGCCGGCGATTTCTCGGACGTCCCGCAGGCCGTGGTCCTGCCCGCCTCCCACGCCGAGGTCCTCGCCGTGCTGCGCGCCTGCGTCGCACACGGCCTAGCCGTCGTCCCCTTCGGTGGCGGCACCTCGGTCGTGGGCGGGCTCGCTCCCCGGCGCAGCGCCTTCGTCGCCCTTGACCTGCGCCGCATGGACGGTCTGCTCGACCTGGACCCCGTCTCGCGCACAGCCGTCCTGCAGCCTGGTCTGCGCGCCCCCGAAGCCGAAGCCCTGCTCGCCGAACGGGGCTATACGCTCGGCCACTTCCCGCAGTCCTTCGAATGGGCCACGATCGGAGGCTTCGCTGCCGCCCGCTCCAGTGGGCAGGCCTCTGCCGGTTACGGCCGATTCGACGAGATGGTGCTCGGCTTGACCCTTGCCACCCCCGAAGGGACCATCGAGACCGGTCGTGCTCCCCGTTCCGCCGCCGGACCCGACCTGCGCCAGCTGATCCTCGGCTCGGAGGGCGCCTTCGGTGTCATCACCTCCGTCACCGTACGGATCCGGCCCGTACCCGAGGCACGGCTCTACGAGGGCTGGCGGTTCCGTTCCTTCGAGGAGGGAACCACCGCGCTCCGCAGGCTGGCCCAGGACGGCCCCAGGCCGACCGTGCTGCGCTTGTCCGACGAGACCGAAACATTCATCGGCCTGGCCCGGCCGGACGCCATCGGCGCCGGCCCGGCGCAGGGCGACGCAGGATGCCTGGCGATCACCGGCTACGAGGGCACCGTCGAGGACACCGCGCAGCGCCGCGAACGGGCGGCGGCCGTCCTCACCGCCTGCGGCGGCACCCCGGCCGGCAGCGAACCCGGTGAGCACTGGGCCCACGGCCGCTACTCCGCGCCCTACCTGCGCGACGCCCTGCTCGACGTGGGTGCTTTCGCCGAGACCCTGGAGACCGCCGCCTTCTGGTCCCGCATCCCCGACCTGTACACGGCCGTCCGCACCGCCCTCACCGACACCCTCACCCAGGCCGGCACCCCGCCCCTGGTGATGTGCCACATCTCCCATGTGTACGAAAACGGTGCCTCGCTGTACTTCACTGTCGTCAGTGCTCAGGGCGAGGACCCGGTGGCCCACTGGACCCCCGCCAAGCACGCGGCGAACGAAGCCGTGCTGGCCGCCGGCGGCACCATCTCCCACCATCACGGGGTCGGCACCGATCACCGCGACTGGTACGTGCGCGAGGCCGGAACGCTCGGAATCTCGGCCCTGCGCGCCGTGAAGCGGTGCCTGGACCCCGACGGACTCCTCAACCCCGGCGTCCTGCTGCCCACCGACTGACCCCGCCAGATCCGCCTGCCTCGAAAGGCACACCGATGCGACAGTTCACCGCCGTCGTCAACCCCACCGCGGGCGGCTCGACCGCAGCGGCGACGCTGCTCCACGTGGCCCGCCTGCTCCGCGAAGCCGGGGCCGGGCTGGAGACGGTGTACAGCCACAGCCTCGCCCACGCCCAGGACATCGCTCTCCGGGCTGGTGAGCGCGGGCGGATCGTCCTGGCCGTCGGCGGTGACGGGATCGCCGGCGGCGTCGGCGGCGTGCTCAGCGGTACCGGAGCCGTCCTGGGCCTCGTACCCGCCGGGCGCGGCAACGACTTCGCCCGTGCACTGGACCTGCCCGCCGACCCCGCCGCACTCGCCCGCGTGCTGCTGCACGCCGAGCCCAGAGCGGTCGACACCATCGAGGTGGAGTCGGCCGTCCATCAGCGCACCGTGGTCCTGGGCAGCGTCTACGCCGGAGTCGACGCCGAGGCCAACCGCCACGCCAACAACGCCCGGCTGCTGCGTGGTGCCGCCTCGTACTACGCGGGTGGCCTGCGTGCAGTCGCCACCTGGCGGCCGGCCGACTTCCGTGTCACCGTCGACGGCGTGGACCACACCCACCGCGGTTACACCGTGGTCGCGGCCAACTCCCCTTACTACGGCTCCGGTCGGCTCATCGCGCCCGGCGCGCGGGTCGACGACGGACTGCTGGACGTCGTGTTGATCCGCGAGGCGCCGCGTCGGCTCTTCTTCGCCCTGATGAACGAACTCGGCACGGGCGCCCACGTCCACCGGCCCGAAGTGCACGTGCTGCGCGGCAGGGAACTGCGCATCGAGGCCAACCGCCCGGTCCCTTACGGCGCCGACGGCGAGGTGGAGGCCGGTCTGCCGGTGACGGTGCGGGTGCGCCCCGGGGACCTGTCGGTGCTGTACTGACCGCCACCACCCCTCCGGGTGCGGTTCTGGAGGTGAGGAGCCCGGTCACCGGGCCCCGGGCCGATGAGGAGCGCACCGCTGCGCGGTGGAGGTGGAACCGGGCGTGCCGGTGGAGGTCACCGGGGCGCGCATCGCGGTCGGTCCGTCGGACGACTGTCGGCGAACCGGGACGCGGTTGCCCGCTGTCGCCGGGAGAACCATCCCGATATACCGTGTTGATTCACATGTATGGTGATTCATGTGTATGCGGTAGGTGGCCGGAGTCTTGTGTCTCCGTCAACGGCCGCAGGGAGGTTCCTCATGTCCTCGAAGCGACGTCGGAAGAAGAAGTCCCGGGGCAAGCACCCGGCGAACCACGGGCGACGGCCCCAGTCCTGAACGGCAGGCACCCAAGCCCGGCCGGGACCGTCCAGACACCGGCCGGGACCGGCCGGACAACACGAAGGGCACCAGCTGTTCCGTGATCCCGGAGCGGCTGCGCGGTGGACAGCCTGGTCAGCCGCCCGGACCCCTTCCGACCCGCCCCGTGCCCGGCACCTGCGCTGCGGTGGTGCCCCCCGGTGCCCCAGGCGGCTTGCGCAGCCACCGGGCAGATCGTGGAAGGGGCACCCGGTGTGCTCCCCGGCCGTCGGCCGCCACCGGACGGCGTGCCGACGGCCGCCCGGGGGCGTAGCGTCCCGATAGGAACGAGGCCGGCAAGCGTCCGGTGGGGTCGTGCGATGCGGCCCCGCCGGGCGCCCCGGGCGGCTCTCCTGGGAGCCGCCCCTGCCAGGCTGGAGGTGCTCGTGCCCCGGACGGGTGAGGGACACACGGAGGCGCTGGACGCCGCGTTCGCGGAGACGGTACGCCGGACGGGCGCGTCCATTGGCGCTCTGTACCTTCTCGCACCGGATGAGCAGCACCTGTTCCTCGACGTGATCCACGGGGCTCCGGCCGACTTCGCGGCGCCGTGGGAGAAGATTTCCGTGACCGCCCCGACACCCGTGGCCGAGGCGCTGTGCCGGGATGACATCGTGTGGGTGAGCAGCCAGGAGGAAATGGCCCGCGCCTACCCGCGCAGCGCACTCGTGCTGCCGTACCCGTTGGCGCTGGCCGCCGCACCGGTCACCGGAATCCGCCGGTGGGGAGTCCTGCTGCTGATGTGGCCGGCGACCCGTCCGCCACACATGACGCAGCGGGAACGGGGGAACATCGCATCCAGTTGCGGACGACTGGCCCGGTTGTTGGAGGAGGCCATCGACCACGGGGTGTTCCCGGCCCCCGGTGACCGGCCGCGCGCACTTCCCACCGGAACCGGAGGCCGGCCCGCGGGCTCGGCGCAGGGCGCCGCCGACCTCATCGAACGTCTGCCCGGCGGTAGCTGCGCCCTGGACCTGGAAGGGCGCTTCACCTACCTGAGCTCGGGCGCCTGCGACCTGCTGGGCCGCGACGCGGGCCTGCTGCTGGGTACACTGCCGTGGCAGTCCCTGCGCTGGCTCGACGACCCCACCTATGAGGACCGCTACCGCGCCGCGGTGATCAGCCGTGAGCCCGTCCTCTTCACCGCGTGCCGTCCGCCGGACCACTGGCTGGACTTCCACCTCTACCCGGACGCCAGCGGCATCAGCGTCCGGATCGTCCCCAGCAACGCGCCGGCCCGGCCCCCGTTCCAGCCCCGCCCCTTCACGCAGGCCGCCGTGCCCGCCCGCGCCGGCCGGCTGTACCAGCTCATGCACCTGGCTGCCGCACTGACCGAGGTGGTCGGCGTCCAGGACGTCATCGACCTGGTGGCCGACCAGGTCGTCCCGGCATTCGGCGCCCAGTCGCTGGTCCTGTCCACAGCCGATGCCGGGCGGCTGCGGATCACCGGGTACCGCGGCTACGACCCCCACATCATCGAGCGCCTCGACGGCCTGCCTCTCGACACCACCTTCACCCCAGCCGGGCATGCCCTCGGCAGCGGCATCCCCGCGTTCTTCTCCGACCCGGAGGAGATGCGGCGCGTCTACCCCGAGGCCGCGATGATCAGCGGCAAGCAGGCATGGGCCTTCCTGCCGCTGATCGTGACCGGCCGCCCGGTCGGCTGCTGCATCCTGTCCTACGACCGGCCCCATGCGTTTCCGGCCGAGGAACGAGCCGTCATGACCTCGCTCGCCGGCCTCATCGCCCAGGCCCTCGACCGCGCCCGCCTCTACGACACCAAACGCGACCTCGCCCATGGACTCCAGCAGGCGCTGCTACCGCGTAGCCTGCCCGAGGTCACCGGTCTGCGGGTCGCCGCCCGCTATCTGCCAGCGACCCGGGGCATGGACATCGGCGGAGACTTCTACGACCTCATCCCGCTCGGCGACACCGCCGTCGCAGCCGTCATCGGTGACGTTCAGGGGCACGACGCGGCCGCCGCCGCTCTCATGGGGCAGGTACGTACCGCGGTGCACGCCCACGCGGCCCTCGGAACCACCCCGGACCAGGTGCTCCTTGGTACCAACCGGCTCCTCACCGACCTTGGCCTCGACCTGTTCACCAGTTGCCTCTACACCCACGTCGACCTCGCCGGTCGCCGGGTCACCCTGGCCAGCGCGGGGCATCCGCCACCGATCAGACGGCTGTCCGGCGGTGACGCCGGCCCCGTCGACGTGCCCCCCGGACCACTGCTGGGCATCGATCCCGACGCCGACTTCCCGGTGACCGAAATACCCTTGGCCCCCGGGTTGATGATCGCCCTCTACACCGACGGCCTCATCGAGCGACCAGGCGTCGACCTCGACACATCCATCGCGGGTCTCGCACATGAACTCGCCGAGGCGGACGACCGGGATCTGGATCTGCTGATCGACAGCCTCCTGGGGAGAACGGGCATCGGCTGGCAGCGCACCGATGACGTCGCGCTGCTGGTGCTGCATGCCGCGACGCGACCCTGACACCCGGGCCCCACGGGCCCGAGCGGTGGGGCCAACGGCACCTTCCAGGGCCATGAGGCCCCATGACAGGCGACCGCCGGTGCGGCGAGCGTGAGAGTGAACGCGGAGGGACGCGTGCCCCGAACCTGCCGACGGCATGCGGCGCGGCACTTCGAGCGTACGTACCCCTGCACCGCCCAGGCCCTGACGGAGGCCGAGGAGGCAGCCGTGGACGAGCAACCTGCGGTGCGGAGCCTGATGGACACCGCCCCGTACTCGATCAGTGAGAACGAGAGCGTGCTGATGGCCTGGGAGGTCATAGAACGGTCCGAGCAGCGTCAGTTGCCCGTGGTGCGCCAGGACGGCTGCTGTGCCGGGCTGCTAGACCGGGCCGAGCTCGCGGTGGCCTGCGCGGTCACTGCCGCGGCCCTGTCCCGCCGCACGGTGCGCGACCTCGTGCACGCCCGCCGGACCGCGACCGTCCACCCGGAGGACTCCGCCCTGTACGCGGCAAGGGTGATGACGGAGGAGCACGTCGAGGCGCTGCCGGTCACGGACCCGCACGGGCGGTTGGTCGGCCTGCTCACGGCCCGTGACTACGTCGCCTGTGTGGCCGGCCTGCACCGCCAGGCCGTGGCGGCCCCGGACCAGCCGGCCCGGGTGACCCTGCCCGGGCTGCCGCCCCGCAGTACGGAGCAAGTGCGGGGGATCGTCATTCCGTAGCGAGGCCCCTCCGGGTACCCGCGGGGCCCGGTGGACACCGCGGATCCGTGGCTGCCCGGGCATGCCTCATGGCGCCCGGGCAGCCAGGAACGCGGATGTGTCGTCGAGCGTCGTCAGCCGCGGATAGTCGTCCTCGTCGATACGCAGGCCCGACCGCTCGGACAGGGTCTCGACGAAGGCCAGGAAGTCGAGCGAGTCGAATTCGAGCGCGTCGCGGAACGGAAGATCCGGCTCCAGGGCACCGACGTCGGCGTCCGGCACCACCCGGGTCAGCGCCTCCTCCACCAGGCGTAGTGCTTCACTCCGCTCCATCACAGCACCTCCGGTTTCTGCAGCAGACGGCCGACCGCGGTGAGGAAGCGCGCGCCCACGGCGCCGTCGGTGGCGCGGTGGTCGGCGGACAGCGTGGCCGTCACGACCGGCCGTACCCCCAGCATCCCGTGGTCGGCCCACGGGCGCTCCACGACGGCTCCGAACCCGACCAGGGCGACCTGCGGTGGATGGATGACACCGAAGACGGTTTCGACCCCCTGGTCGCCGAGGCTGGTGACGGTGAGGGTGCTGCCGGTCGTCTCCGTACCGCGTAGACGGCCCCTGCGGGCTCGCCCGACGAGGTCCTTCAACTGCGCCATCAGCTCTCCCGGAGGCAGGGCGTCGGCGTCATGGATGACCGGTGCCGCCAGCCCGCCGCCGCGCAGCGACACGGCGAATCCCAGGTGTACTCCCCGGCCCTGAACGAACCCGCCGTCCTCCCAGAAGCCGTTGAGGTCGGGTACCTGGCGAGCGGCGGATGCGACCGCCTTGAGCAGCAGGGCGGCGGGAATCAGCCGCTCGCCGACCGGCCGTTCCCTGTTGCGGTCGCGCAGCCAGTTCGTCGCGGCGGCCATGTCGATCGTCGTGGCGAGGTAGTAGTGCGGGATCTCCCGTTTCGAGCGGCTCATCAGCTCACCGATCGCCCGGCGCGCCGAAGCGGCGCCGGCGCGTGCCCCGGAGGGGAGCTGGATCTCCGGGGGCGGCTGCGCCGCGGCCGGCCGGGGGCCGCTCACGGGAACGGACGGCGGGCGCACGGCGTCGCGGACATCGGCGGCCCGCACCGCTCCCGCCGCACCGGTGCCGTGGAGGCCGGCGAGATCAACGCCCAACTCCACTGCCAGCCGCCGTGCGTAGGGCGTGGCACGCACCCGCGGGGGGCCCGCGTGCTCGGCGCGTTCGACGTCCGTCCGGGTGATCCGGCCGCCCGGGCCGGTGCCGTGGACAGTCGCCAGGTCGACGCCCCGCTCGACGGCGAGGTGCCGGACCAGCGGGCTCACCGCCTGGCCGCCGGAGTCCCGATCATCGGGGCCTCGGTCATCGGATGTCGACCTGCTGAGCGGGGAAGTGCGCGCCGCCGGGGGCCCGCCGGCAACGGGACGCCTCCGCACCGGGGCCGCTCGGTCGGCGGCTGGAACGGGAGCGGACGCTGCCTTCCCCTCCGTCGCCCGCGACTCGGCGCCCGCCGTTTCCGCCGCCGTCACCGCCCCGCCGGATTGCCGCTCCCATCCCCCAGCGGGCTCGGTGGCCTCGATCACGGCCAAGGGCGTACCGACCGGGACCTTGGCACCGGGCTCGACGAGCAGACGGCCCACCGTGCCGGATTCGAAGCACTCGACCTCGATCGCCGACTTGTCGGTCTCCACGACGGCGATCACATCACCGCGGCTGACGGTGTCGCCCGGGGCGACAAGCCACTCCTGGAGCGTCCCGGCCCGCATGTCCGCGCCGAGCGAGGGCATGGTGAACTCACCCACGGCGCCCCACCACCTCCCGCGCAGCGGCGGTGATGCTCTCTGGTTGTGGCAGCGCGGCCTGCTCCAGATGTGCGGCGTACGGGATCGGCACTTCGGCACCGCACACCCGTGCGACGGGGGCGTCGAGATCCCAGAAGGCCTGTTCGGTGATGCGTGTGCACACCTCGGCGGCGAGACTTCCGGTGCGCCAGCCCTCGTCGACGACGACGGCGCGGTGGGTCCGGGCCACGGAAGCCATGATCGTCGCGTCGTCCAGGGGGCGCAGACTGCGCAGGTCCACGACCTCGGCGGTGACGCCGTCCGAGGCGAGCAGCTCCGCCGCGTCGAGGGCCTTGGGCACCGACCCTCCGTAGGCGAGCAGTGTGACGTCCTCGCCCTCGCGCAGGACGGCTGCGGAAGAGATGTCCACCGGGCCCGCGCCGGCCTCCAGTTCGCCGGAAACGTTGTAGAGCGACCCGTGTTCGAAGATCACCACCGGGTCCGGGTCGGCGAGCGCAGGCGTCAGCATGCCGCGTGCGTCCGGCAGGGTGGCGGGTGCCAGGACCCGGATGCCGGGGATGTGCGCGTACCAACCTTCCAGACTGTGCGAATGCTGGGCGGCCAACTGACGTCCGGCACCCGTCGTCATCCGGATGACCAGTGGCACCGACAGCTGACCGCCCGACATGTGCCGTAGGGTCGCCGCGTTGTTGAGGATCTGATCCAGCGCCAGCAGACTGAAGTTGACCGTCATGACCTCGACGATGGGCCGCAGTCCCGCGAGGGCCGCGCCGATGCCCGCACCGACGAACGCGGACTCCGACAGGGGGGTGTTGCGCACCCGCAGGGGACCGAACTCCTCGACGAGGCCGAGGCTCACCCCGAAGGCGCCGCCGTACGCGCCGACGTCCTCGCCGATGAGGAAGACGCGTTCATCGGCCGCGAGGGCCTCGCGCAGCGCGTCGCGCAGCGCTTCGCGATACGTCGTGGTCATGGTCTTCCCTGACCGGGCTGCCCTCCCCAGCTGCTCCGATGGCACCGTCCTCGCACTCTCCGCACTCTTCGCACTCTTCGTGCTCTTCGCAGTCTCCGTTGTCTTCATCGTCTTCGCCGTCTTCGCCGTGTTCATCGGAGTGACTCCGGCAGGTCACCGGGGTCCGTACTCACGTACCGCAGCAGATCGGCGGCCGGCTCCAGGGGCGCCGATTCCGCGGCTGACACCGCACGGTCGACCACGTCGGCCGCCTCCTGGTCCAGAGAGGTGTACGACATGTCGTCTAGCTCGCCCGCCGCGCGCATCCGCGTGCCGAGCACGAGCAAGGGGTCCCGTTGCCGCCACCGTTCGATCTCGGCCTTGTCCCGGTACCGGTCGGGGTCGTACATGGAGTGGGCGCGGAAGCGGTAGGTGCGCAGTTCCAGGAAGTGGGGTCCGTGCCCGGCGCGGATGCCGTCCACGGCCCGCCGGGCGGCCTCTTCCACTGCGAGGACGTCCATGCCGTCGACCGCCCAGGAGGCCATGCCGTAGGAGGCCGCGCGCATGGCGAGATCGGTCTGGGCGTGCTCTTCGTGGAGCGGAGTGCCCATGGCGTACAGGTTGTTCTCGCAGGCCAGCAGCAGTGGCAGGTCCCACAGGGCCGCCAGGTTCGCGGTCTCGTGGAACTCGCCCTCGGCGAAGGCACCGTCGCCGAAGAAGCAGCAGACCACGCCCGGTCCGCCGCGCATCCTCTCCGCCAGGGCGAGACCGGCGGCGAGTGGGAGACCGCCGCCGACGATGGCATTGCCGCCGTAGAAGCGGCGACCTTCGTCGAACAGGTGCATGGAGCCGCCGCGGCCCCGGCTGCACCCGGTGATCTTGCCGTACATCTCCGCCATGACGGAGTCGGCGGGCACGCCGCGCGCCAGGGCGTGGCCGTGTTCGCGGTAGGTCGAGACCACCGCGTCGGACGCGGTGAGCGCCCGGAGCACGCCGACCGCCACCGCCTCCTCACCTATGTACAGGTGTACGAAGCCCCGAATCTTCGCGGCGCTGTACAACTCCACGCACCGCTCTTCGAATCGGCGGATCAGCAGCATCGACGCCAGCAGTTCGCGGTGGTGTCCGGCGTCGGTGTCCCGGTGTGTGCCCTGGTCGGTGCGGGCCGGCTTCCGGCGGGTGGTGCTCATGAGGTGTGCTCCGGTGTTTCCGGTGTCTCCAGTCCGGAGAGATCCCCCTCCGGCAGGCCGAGTTCGCGTGCCCGCAACAGGCGTCTCATGACCTTGCCGCTCCTGGTGTGCGGCAGGTTCTGGTCGAAGGCGATCTCCCGGGGCGCCACGGCGGGCCCCAGTCTGCGCCGGGCGAAGGCGATGAGCTCACCCCGTAGTTCGTCACCCGGTTGCGCGCCCGGGCGCAGTGAGACGTACGCCTTCACCAGGGCACCTGCGGTCGGGTCGGGCCGCCCGATCACGCCCGCCTCCGCCACCAGCGGATGCTCCAACAGGGCGCTTTCCACTTCGAAGGGGCTGACCAGATGTCCCGCGGACTTGATGACGTCGTCACCGCGCCCCACGAACCAGTAGTAGCCGTCGGAGTCCCTGCGGACGATGTCGCCGGTCAGATACCAGCCGTCCGCGAAGCAGGCGGCGTAACGCTCCTCGTCGTGCAGATAGCCGCGGAACATCGACGGCCAGCCGGGGCGCAGCGCCAGTTCGCCCTCCTGTAGGGGGTCCGTGATCTCACGGACGTGTCCTTCCGGCGAGCGCCACACGCCACCGTCGGGCCCACGGGCCAGCACCGTGGCCGTCATGCCGGGCAGTGGACGCCCCATCGAACCCGGTTTGACCGGGCAGGCCGCCAGGTTGGCCACGACGATGCAGCCGGTCTCGGTCTGCCACCAGTTGTCGTGCACGGCGAGCCCCAGGACGTCCCGGCCCCACAGCACGACTTCCGGGTTGAGGGGCTCGCCCACGGAGGCGATGAACCGCAACGCCGACAGATCGAAGGAGCGCGGCAGATCGTACGGGCCTTGCCTGGGCGTGGTCCGCATCAACATGCGCAGCGCGGTGGGCGCCGTGTACCAGACCGTCACCCGTTCCCGGGCGAGAACGCCGTACCAGCGGCGGGCGTCGAAGTCGCCCTCGTCGACCACGACGGTGAGCCCGTGGGTGAGCGGGGCGATGATTCCGTACGACATCCCGGTGACCCATCCTGGATCGGCGGTGCACCAGTAGCGGTCCTCCGGGCGGAGGTCGAGCGCGTAGGCTGCCGTGATGTGGTGGGCGACGACGGCCTCGTGCACGTGGATCGCGCCCTTGGGGGCACCCGTGGTGCCGCTGGTGAAGTGCAGCAGTGCCATGTCACCCGGGTCGGTGGCCGGGATGCGGAAGGTGTCATCGGCTTCCGTCAGCAGCGTGTCGAAGGAGTGCGTGCCCGGCGGGGCCGGGCCGCCGTCACCGACGATCAGGACGTGCTGCAGTTTCGGCAGACGGTCCCTGACCTGCGCGACCTTGCGCCGGTACAGCTGGGCCGTGGTGACCAGGACGCGGGCGTCCCCCAGGGCCATCCGTCGGGCGACGGGGTCCGGTCCGAACGCGGAGAACAACGGACAGAGCACGGAGGTGTTCTTCAGGGTGCCCAGTACCACCGTGAACAGCTCCGGGCACCGGCCGAGCAGGGTGAAGACGCGGTCGCCACGGCCTATGCCGAGGGAACGGAGCACCTGGGCGAATCGATTCGTCTGCTGGGCCAGCTCGGCGTAGGAGACGGACTCTGTCGACCCGTCGCGACGCACACAGCGCAGTGCGATCCGGCCGCCCCGCCCCTCGTCCAGATGGCGGTCGACGGCCTCGTACCCGATGTTCAGACCGCCCCCCGGCAACCCGGCGAGCCGTTCCCGCGCCGCACTCCACCGGAACTCGGCGCGGGACCGTTCGTAGTCGGTGAGGACGGGAGGCACGCCCCCGGCTCCGGGCGCCGTTTTGGTGATGACGTCCGACGCCTGCACAGTGCCCTGCCCGCTCCGCGTCATCCCCGTCATGAGCTGCCTTCTCTCACGCTCGACACGAGGGCCGGGCGCGATGCCGGGGCTTGGCTCGCCCCCGTTCGCCCCGTAGGGGGCACCGGCCCGTCGGGTGACCCGTGTGACCAGTCTTCCCGCTCCTCGCCCCCGGCCAAGGGCCGGTCGGCCCACGAGCCCGGCCATCCGGTCCCCTCCGGCCCGGTCGGTGACCTTCGGGACGGCCGGTCGGGGCTGTTCGACCCCAGCGGAGCGGGGTCGGAACGTGGTGGACTGCGCCCGGTACGGGCGCGGGGACCGCTGACGGAGCAGGGCGGCGAGCGATGGGGCACCGCAGCGTGGGCGATCTGATGCCACCTGGCCGTGCGGGGACACGTCGCCAAGCCGCAAACCAGACGGCCACAGCTCGGGTTCTCGTGGGTCGGTGCCGTCCGTGTGCCCGCGTATGGCCCTCGCTCAGCTGAGGGGGCGAAGGCCTGGGCGCCGATGGACTCCGGCCGGCGGGTCGGTTCCGCGAACGGCTCCCGGCGAGGTTGGTCCGGCGCCACCGGAGCGTGAGCGCGGGCCCGGCCCCGGCCCCGGCCCCGGCCGCGGAAGGGCCGAGTCGACGGCGTCCACGGCGGCCCGAGCCGCTGCGACGACCCGTGGGTCGGTGACGAAGTGGGTATCAGCGGTGGCGGAGGAGCCCGCGATCCCCATGGGCACCCACCCACCACCGCGGCGCGCGGGCGCCCGACGCTTCGCGGACAGGTGCACCGCGGCGATGCCGGCGGCGGCGAGGCGGGACACGTCGGACGGCCGTACGCCCGCGCCGGCCATCACCTCGATGCAGGGTGCTGCCGCGACGATGTCAGCGATGGTGGCGATGCCGTCCAGGGCGGTGAGCGCACCGCCGGACGTGAGGATGCGAGTGAGGCCGAGCGTCGGCACGAGCTCGGCCGTGCCGACGGGGTCGGCGGCCTGGTCGATCGCCCGGTGGAGGGTGAGCTCCGCCGGGCGGCCCGCAGCCGTCGCAGCGCCGTGTGCTGCCTCGATGAGTCGGTGCATCGCCTCCATGTCGAGCGCGCCGGCTTCCGTGAGCGCGCCGATGACGACGCCCTGGGCCCCCGCGGCGAGGACGGACCGCACCTCCGCGGCCATCAGTGCGATTTCGTCGGCGTCATAGACGAAGTCGCCCGGCCGACACCGGACGAGTGCGTGCACCGGCAGACCGACCGCCGACACCGCCTCGACGAGCGCCTGCGACGGGGTGATCCCGCCGACCTCCAGTGCCGAGCACAACTCGACACGCCCCGCTCCGCCGTCCCGTGCGACTCGGGCGCCGGCGGCGCTGGCCACCGAGATCTCAAGGGCGAGCGGGGTGTGGACCAGCCGGCTCACTCGTGGTCCCCGGTGAGCGGCTCGTTCGACGGCGCGATGACCCGGGCCGTCAGGTCCGGATCAGCCATGTCCGGGTCGAAGGGGAACATGGGGCGGCGGATGCGGTGGTGGCCGAGCCGCACGAGGTCCTGGTCGACGCCGCCCGGGGTGAGCGCCAGCTTCCAGCCCGCGGCCATGTCGAACAACTCCGGTTCGAGATAGCCGATCTTCACGATGACGATGGCGGCGCCGCGCGGGTCGAGCCCGAGACCGGTGAAGTCGACCTCGTGGTGGTACGGCTTGCGCCGTGTGGTGAGGATCGCGTACACACTGCCGATCCGCAGGACGACCTCGGTCTCGGCGTCGCGGTCGCCGTGCCTGATCGCGTGGACGAGCCCGGTCATGGTGAGCGGCCCGGCATGGCGGTCGTCGACCTCCGCGCCGGCGGTGACCGTGACGGTCGCGCCGAGGCCCGCCTGCTCCGCTGCCGCGACGGCGGCGGGGCCGGGTACGGAGGCGTAGATGAGGGTCGGACCGTCGTGCTGGTGGAACTCCGGCCGGGCAAGGACTCGCCGGAGCCCCCACGTGACGTCGCCGGCACCGCCCGCGGTCGGGTTGTCACCGGTGTCGCTGATGAAGTAGGGCCGTGCGTCGGAGACGAGGGCCTCGTCGAGGCACTCGTCGAGCGACCCCGTCGGCGCGACGAACGTGAAATCGCGTCGGCTGTCCCACAGGCCGCGGGCAAGGCGTTCGGCGCCCGCGGTGACGGCGGACTCGGAGGGTCCGGTGACGGTGACCACCGCGCGGTTGCGCGGCTCGTCGGCCCAGGCGTAGCCCACCCAAACGGCGGCGTCGATGACTCCGTCCGTCGCCTCGACGTCGTGCACGGCCGCGTAGACGCTCTTCGCGGGTTCGATGCGCGTCGAGGTCTGCTCACCGGCGAGCAGCACGGGCACCGGCACCCAAGCCTTGACCGGCCGCGGCGCGCCGGCGGTGAGGAGGTCCACGAGGTTGCGGGCGGCTCGTTCCTTGGTCTCCATGTGGTCCTCGTGCGGGGCCATCCGATAGCACGTGATGAGATCGCTCATGTGGACGAGCTCGCGGGAGACGTTGCCGTGCAGGTCCATGGAGGTCGACACGATGGCCTCCGGTCCGATGGCCGCGCGGATGCGGGCGAGTAGGACGGCCTCGGCGTCGTCGATGCCTTCGACCGTCATGGCGCCGTGTATGTCGTACCAGAGCCCGTCGAGGTGCGGTATCGCGGAGAGGCGTTCGATGAGTTCGTCGGAGAGCTCGGCGAACGCCTTCGCGGTCACCGTGCCGCCTGGCAGTGATGTGCCGACGAGTGCGCCGCGCCAGTCGGCGGCGGCCAGGAGCGGTGCGTCCGGGGCCAGGAACGGGTAGCGCGTCAGGACCTCCCGGCCACGGAGCGGGTGGAAGGCGGGGGCCTCGGTCCGGGCCGGCGAAAAGGTCGACGATTCGATCCCGATGCCGGCGATGGCGATGACGGGGTGGGCGACTGCGGTGCGGGGCTGCGGCATGGCTCCTCGTTGCTGTGGTGGCGTCAGGTGTTCGGAGGCGAGGGGGTGCGGTGTGATGCGGCGCGGAACGGGACGTCGTCGGGCGAGGTCCCGGTGACGGTTCGAAGGGCGCGCTCCAACGCGCGCTGGAGCGCGAACTGGCCGGCACCGACGAGGCCGGCGTCGGCGCCGAGGCTCGCACTCTCGATCACCAGGTGCTTGGTCACCAGCGGATGGCACCCCTCGTAGAGCTGGCTGCGCACCGCGGCGACGAACGGCTCGACCGTCGACAGGATGCCCCCCAGGTACACCGCGTCGGGATTGAAGAAGTTGACGTTCGCGGACAGCACCATGCCGAGGTACTTGCCGGCTCGGCGGATCGCGTGCGTCGCCGCCGGATCGGCCTCGGTGGCGAGCCGGACGACGTCTTCCGGCGAGCGCACATCGGCGCCGCTCTCGCAGAGGATGCGAACGAGCGCGGCGCCGGAGGCGACGGTCTCCAGGCACCCGGTGTTGCCGCAAGAGCAGAGGATGTCCCCGGCAGCATCGATGCGGACATGGGTGAATTCCCCGGCAGCGCCCGTCGCACCCCGGTACAGCCTTCCGTCGACGATGATGCCGGCACCGATGGCGGAGCCGATCTTGACCATGATCGATTGCCGCCACTCCACGGGCCGGACAGCGTGCTCGCCGACCGCCATGCAGTTGGCGTCGTTGTCGACCGCGGCCGGAACCCCGAACCGGTCCTCCAGCCATGCGCCGACGGGGAAGCCGTTCCAGCCGGGCATGCGCGACGGGAGGGTGACGGCGCCGGACCCGATGTCGACCGGTCCGGGGAGCGAGAGCCCGACGCCGCGCAGCAGGTGCCGGCCAGCTTGCTCCGCGAGGGCTTCGAGGGTGTCGGCGAGCCTCGGCAGTGCCGCCTCGGGGCCGTCCCCGATCGCGAACGGGACCGTCGACGCCTCCGCCAGTCCGCCTCCCGGGAGGACGATGCCGATACGCGCGTGCCTTACGCCGAGGTCGGCCGCGACGGCGAACTCGTCAGTGCTGCCGATACGAAGGACCTTTCGGGGGCGTCCTCCCGTGGACGAGCGTGTGCCCTGCTCCGCGACGAGTCCACTGTCGAGGAGGTGTCCGACCGTCAGCGAGATGGTCGAAGGCGCTGCGTTCAGCAGTTCGGCGAGTTCCGTGCGCGATGTCGCCTGTCCAGAGGCGATGAGTTCCAGTACCCGCGCGGCCAGCGGGGGACTGCCCTTGGCCGCGGCTCTGGAACGTGGACTTTTTTCAAACATGGAGGAAGTAACTTTCAAAATGGGGTCGGAGCGCTGAGGTTACGCCAGCAACTGCTGGAGCGGAACTGTTAGGCGCTCCCTGTCTGCGCCCGCCCGGCCTGCTCGTCCAGCAGGAAAATGCGAGGTGGTGGGGAGGGTGACAGGACCTTGCTTTCTCCAGATCGGCAGAAACCTACTTGTTACGGAATCTCGTCTGTTTTTTCAATGAGTGCGGTCGTTGACTGTCCCCGCACCCATCGACGGCACGTCCGTACCACCGGGGCGCAACGTGTCGTTCACCCTGAGGAGAGTCATGTCCCCTGCTTGCACTGTGGCACGTCCCCGCTGGACGCTTGTTGCGGGCGCCGCTGTCTGCGTGGGCGCACTGCTCACCGGCTGCACCCAATCCAGCGGTGCGTCTTCCGCGTCCTCGGACTCCATCAACTACGCCCTGCCCGCGAACTTCACTCCGAACTGGATCCTGCCGATAGGCACCGCGGCGCACCTCAACACCAACAACATCTCCATTGCCGCGGCCCTGTGGGAACCGCTCGTCGCATACGATGGCTCCACCGGGCAGATCAGTTGGAACAAGGCGGCGTCGATAGCCACCGCCGCCGACTTCGCCCCCGACGGCAAGAGCGTCAAGGTGACTCTCGGCAACCGCCACTGGAGCGACGGCAGACCCCTCACCACGCGCGACGTCGAGTTCTGGTTCAACCTGATCAAGGCCAACAAGACGCAGTGGGCCGGATACAACCCCGGAAAGGCGCCGGACAACTGGACGGCGCTGGAGCGCGTCGACGACCACCACTTCACCATCTCGTTCGACCGTGCCTACAGCAACAAGTGGATGCTCGCCAACGAACTGAGCCTGATCACACCGCTGCCGCAGCACGCGTGGGACAGGACCGCCGGATCCGCGCCGGTGTCGGACGCGGACAGGACTTCCGCCGGTGCCAAGCAGGTGTGGGCCTACCTCAACACGGCCGCCAAGGACATCTCCGGATACGCGACGAACGCACTGTGGAAGACGGTCAGCGGACCGTACACCGTCCGGTCGTTCTCGACCTCCGGCAAGGTCGTGCTCAGCGCGAACAAGAGGTACGACGGTGGCGAGAAGGCGAACATCGCGACCGTGAACCTCCTGCCCTTCACCACACCGGCCGCCGAGGAGAACGCGCTCCGCTCCGGGCAGGTGGACTACGGCTACATCGACGCGACCGACCTCGACCAGAAGGACTCCTTCGCCTCCCGCGGATACACGGTGAAGCCGTGGACCGGCTGGGCCATCACGTACATGCCGTACAACTTCAACAACCCGGCCATGGGAGCCGTCTTCAAGCAGCTCTACGCCCGACAGGCCGTGCAGATGTCGATCGACCAAACCAGTCTGGCGAAGGTCATCTTCAACGGCACCGCCGTCCCCGGTTACGGACCGGTTCCGCAGGCCCAGGCCTCCGACTTCGTCTCACCGGTGCAGAAGGGCAATCCGTACCCGTTCTCCACGTCCAGCGCGAGGGCACTTCTGACCGATCACGGTTGGACCGAGCAGAGCGGCGTCATGGTCTGCACCAGCCCCGGCACCTCTGCCTCGCAGTGCGGCGCCGGAATCGCCCGGGGGACCAGGTTCCAGATGAAGGTGCTGTCGCAGTCCGGCTCCACGGTCACGGACAACATGATGAGCGCCATCCAGTCCTCGCTCGCGAAGACGGGAATCGGATTCTCGATCAAGACCGCACCCGTCAACTCCGTCCTGTCGCAGACACCGCCCTGCACGTCCGGCCAGGCGGATTGCTCGTGGCAGCTGTCGTTCTTCGGCACCGCCGGCAGCTGGTACTTCTCGGCCTTCCCGACCGGCGACTCGCTCTTCCAGACCAAGGGCGGATCCAACTTCGGAAACTACTCGAACCCGGAGGTCGACCGGCTCATCAACGCCTCGACGACCTCGAACTCGGCGCAGGCCGTGCAGGACTACAGCGCGGCCGTCGCGAAGGACCTGCCCGTCATCTGGCTCCCGGAGCCCGACTACCAGATCTCGGTCATCAAGAACGGTCTCGGCGGCTTCGCCCAGGACTCGCTCGCCAACTTCCACCCTGCCCAGTGGGAGTGGACCAACAAGTGAGCACCTCCGGGGACCCCGACGCCAGTGAACCGAACCCACCGGAACGCCCATGACGACCTTCCTGTACCTGACCAGACGCGTCCTCCAGGCCATCGTGGTGGTCCTCATCGTGACGGTCGTGGTCTTCTGCCTCCTGCACGCGCTGCCCGGGGGCCCCGCACGCGGGATCCTCGGCCCCCAGGCCACGCCCCAGAAGATCGCGGAGTTCAACCGTGAGCAGGGGCTCGACCAGCCGCTTCCGATGCAGTACGTGTACTACCTCCGCAGGCTGCTCCACGGAGACCTCGGCACCTCCTACACGCTCAACGAAGCGGTCTCTCAGCTGATAGTGGAGCGCCTTCCGAAGACACTCGTGCTCACCGTGCTGTCGGCATTCGTCGGGCTCGCGCTCGCGATCCCGCTCGGCGTCTGGCAGGCGGCCCGGCGCAACAAGCCGGTCGACTACGCCATCACGACGCTGAGCTTCATCGCCTATTCGACCCCCGTGTACTTCCTCGGTCTCATCCTGGTGCTGCTCTTCAGCCAGCTCCTGCCCTGGTTCCCGCCGCAGGCACCCCAAGGCGACAGCCTCGCAACCGTGTTGTCGGATCCCGCGGCGCTCGTCCTCCCGGTCGTCACGGGTGCCGCGTCGATGGTCGCGGTGTTCAGCCGCTACATGCGTGCCGCGACGCTCGAGAACCTCTCGGAGGACTACGTCCGGACCGCGAAGGCCGGCGGTGCGCGACAGCACGCGATCCTCTGGCGGCACGTATTCCGCAACTCCCTGACATCCATCGTGGCGATGCTCGGCTACTACGTGCCGGTGCTCTTCGGCGGTGCACTCGTGGTCGAGCAACTCTTCAATTACCCGGGGATGGGTCTGCTGTTCTGGAACGCGGCGCAATCCTCCGACTACCCGGTCCTGCTCGGATGCGTCCTCGTCATCTCGATCGCCACGGTCTCCGGCACCTTTCTCGCCGACCTCGTCCAAAGAGCCATCGACCCGCGAGTGAAGGCAGGCCGCACATGAGCGCCCCACTGCGTCAGGCTCCCAACCCCGGGTCGTCTACCGCAACGCCCCGGGGCGCGGTCGCGGCCACGGGCCTGCGCCTGGCGGTGCGCCGGTTCGCACGCAACCGGCTGGCCGTCATCGGCCTCGCGGTGATCGCGGTCTTCGTCCTGTTCTGCCTCGTCGGACCGTACCTCCACCCCACCGATCAAACCCACACGGCGCTGTCGCAGGTGAACCTCGCGCCGAGCACCGGGCACCCGCTCGGCACTGACGCCGTCGGCCACGACGAACTCGGACGGCTCATGTACGGCGGCAAGGTCTCGCTCCTCGTCGGCCTCGCGGCCGGCGTCCTGGCGACCGTCATCGGCACGCTATGGGGCGCGGGCGCCGGGTATGCGGGCGGCTGGATCGGCGCGGTGATGATGCGTGTCGTCGACGCTGGCATCGCGATCCCAGCCCTCTTCATCCTCCTCGTCATCTCCGCGATCCTGACCCCGGGCGTGTACGGGCTCATCGTCATCCTGGGGCTGGTCTCGTGGCTCGTGCCGTCCCGCCTCATTAGGGCGGAGACGCTCACCTTGAAGAACCGCGACTACGTGCTGACGCTCCGCGCGATCGGCGGCACCCACACCCGGGCGATCGCCCGGCACATCCTGCCGAACGCGGTATCGACGATCGTCGTTGCCGCGACGTTCCAGGTCGCCGACGCGATCCTGCTGGTCGCGTACGTGTCCTACCTGGGCCTCGGCGTACAACCTCCGGCTACAGATTGGGGTGGGATGCTCTCCGCGGGCCTCACTGCCGCATACTCCGGGCGCTGGTGGCTTATCCTGCCGCCGGGCCTGGCCGTCATCCTCGTCGTGTGCGCCTTCAACGCGATCGGGGACGGACTGCGCGACGCCTTCGACGTGAGGGGGCGCGGATGACGGCCGCCGACCCCTCCGCCACCGCAGTCGTGGAGCCGATCCTGGAAGTCGAAGACCTCGGTGTCACGTTCTCGACGGAGACCGGCGAGGTGTCTGCTGTGCGTGGGGTGTCGCTCCACGTGAGGCCCGGCGAGACCCTCGCGCTGGTCGGCGAGTCCGGATCCGGTAAGTCGACCGTCGCGCTCGCCGCGATGGGGCTGCTGCCGGGAAACGCGCGCGCCACGGGCCGTGCAGCGATCGGCGGAACCGATGTCGTAGCCTCCTGCGAATCCGAACTCGCGGGCCTGCGCGGCCGGACGGTGTCGATGGTGTTCCAGGAACCGGCGACCGCGCTCGACCCACTCGCCCGGATCGGCGCGCAGATAGCCGAAGTGGTGCGCAACCACCGGTCGGTCTCCGCCGGGGAGGCCCGCCAGGAAGCCGTCGCACTCCTGCGCCGCGTCGGCATCCCCGACCCCGAGCAACGGGCATCCGCGTTCCCCTTCCAATTGTCCGGCGGTCAGCGGCAGCGCGTCGTCATCGCCATGGCGATCGCGAACAACCCGAGCCTGCTCATCGCCGACGAACCGACCACCGCGCTCGACGTCACCGTGCAGGCCGAGATCCTGGATCTCCTGCGCAGGCTCGCCGTGGACGCGGGCACCGGCGTCCTGCTTGTCACGCACAACATGGGCGTCGTCGCGGATTTCGCCGATCGCGTCGCCGTCATGCTCCAGGGGCGAATCGTCGAAAGCGGTCCCGTGGAACAGGTCCTGCTGCGCCCGACCCACGACTACACCAAACGGCTGCTCGCGGCGGTTCCGAGGCTCGCCGTCACGGAGTACACCGCCGTGCCCACGGACACCGCAGACCCGCCGCCGCCCGAGGAGCCAGTGGTCGACCTGCGTGACGTGTCGGTGCTGTTCGGTCGCGGACGTCGCGCGGTACGCGCACTCGACGGCATCTCCTTCGCGGTCCACCCCGGGGAGACCGTCGCCCTCGTCGGGGAGTCCGGATCCGGTAAGTCGACGGCGGCCCGGGTCGCGCTCGGCCTCGTCCAGCCGACCTCCGGCACGGTCTCGCTCTTCGGTTCCGACCTCCGAAGGACCCGTTCGCGAGCCCGCCGCGCCCTGCGTTCCGGCATCGGCGTGGTCCTCCAGGACCCGGTGGCCTCGCTCGACGCCCGGATGAGCGTCGCGGAGTGCATCGCCGAACCGCTGCACGTCCACCGCCGCGGCCTGCCGCCGCGGGAACGCCGGGCACGGGTCGCGGATGCCCTCGACCACGTCCGTCTCCCCCGCCACCTGGCGGACCGCGCCCCGCGTGAGCTTTCCGGCGGCCAACGGCAGCGGGTGAGCCTGGCCCGGGCGCTTGTCCTCGAACCGCGGCTGCTCGTCACCGACGAACCGACGAGTGCGCTCGACGTCAGCGTGCAGGAGGCGGTGCTGGAGGTGATCTCCGAGTTGCAGGACGAGCTGGGCTTCGCCTGTCTGTTCGTTTCGCATGACCTCGCCGTCGTGCAGCAGTTCGCTGAACGTGTTGTGGTCATGCGTGCTGGCCGTATCGAGGAGCAGGGTCTTACCACGCAGACGCTCCTGCGTCCCGGGACCGACTACACGTGTCGGCTCCTCGCCGCCGTGCCCGTTCCCGACCCGGTCCTGCAACGACAACGCCGCGCTGAGCAGCAGACCGCGCGCACGACGGACGGACCGGGAGTCACGGCGTGATCCGGTCCACAGCGCGCCACCCGGTGCGCGAGGTGTTCGCCGGCGTCGACATCGGCGGCACGACCACCCAGGTCGTGCTCTGCACGACCGGGCTGAACGTCCTGGATCGTGTCGAGGCCCCCACACCCGCGGCGGAGGGCGGGCAGGCCATGATGCACGTCGTGCTTGAGGCGCTCCGCCGACTCCTGGACCGGGTGCCTGCGCGCCTGGTCGGGGTGGGGGTCGGGGCGGCGGGTGTGGTCGATGCACGACGCAGACGGATCCTCGTCGCGAGCGACTCGTTCCACGCGTGGGCCGGATTCCCGGTGGCGGCGACCATCGAAACGGCGCTCGGCGTACCGGCGTTCCTCGACAACGACGTCAATGCCTTCCTACGAGGGGAGGTGTCGAAAGGTGCCCTCGAGGGAGAATCCGACGCGCTCGGGATGACGCTCGGTACCGGGGTCGGCGGGGCTTTGTGGATGGACGGCGAACTGTTCGACGGCCCGCACGGGGCAGCGGGCGAGATCGGCCACATCCCAGGGTTCGGCGACAGGCCGTGCTCGTGCGGCGGCAGCGGCCATCTCGAAATGCTCGCCTCGGGCCGCGCCATCGCCGCCCGGTACGAGGAGCGGACCGGGCGGCGCACCACGGCACAAGGCGTCGCTGCAGCGGCGGGCCGGGGGGATCCGGACGCGCGTGCCGTGTTCGAGATCGCCGGGTCCGCGCTCGCCCGCGCGATCCTCATGGTGGCGGGCGTGGTCGACGTCACCACTGTCGTGATCGGCGGCGGTGTCAGCCGGGCGTGGAGGCTTCTCGAACCGTCGATCCTCCGGGCGCTGGCCGCCGAGCCATCCGTCAGCGGACGTCCCATCCGGATCGTGCAGGCTCGGCTCGGACGTGACGCCGTCGCGATCGGCGCGGCCTCCCGGGCACAGACCGAATTCGGTGTGGCCGCCCCCTGGTAAGCCGGGCGGCCTGGCGACGACATGGCGACGACGGTGGCGGCGCGTCGCGCCACCGTTCTCTCCCCGGAGGAACGACCAGAACGGAAGCGCGCCGGTGAGGTCGAGGACGGCCGTGTCCGGCTCGGACTAAGAGTGAGTGAGTGTTGATGCGTCGGTGTTCGCTCCGCAGAGGACCACGCAGACCTTCTCGCCGTTGGCGGGCCGGTAGCTTCGGCTCGGCAGCCGGTGCCGGTCCGTCACGTTCCCGTCCGGGGTGTGTTGGTCGGTGGCGAGGAGGGCGGCGAGGGCGGTGGCCGCGCCGTGCTCCACGGCGATCCGGTGGTGGTTCCACAGAGCCTGGCGGGCGTTGATGATCTCGTCGTCCGAGACCAGCACCGGCGTGACACGGTCCTGCTGGGCGGCGTGCAGCGCCATGGCGGAGGTGCGGCGGGCGCCGAGGGAATCGGCGGCGATGGAGTTGACGGAGACATCGACGGGGTGGCCGGACCGGAGGGCGGCGTGCAGCGCGCGGCAGTCCTCGGGCTCGACGGCGACGGTGCGGATGCCGTGCTGCTGAGCGGCGGTCGCCACTCCGGCGAACAGGCCACCGCCGCCGACTGCGACGACCACGGTGTCCAGATCCGGGATGTGCTGGTGGATCTCTTCCATGAGGGTGCCGGCGCCGGCTGCGATCAGGGGGTGGTCGTAGGCGTGGGAGGTGAGGGCCCCGCTGGCTGCGGCGAATGCCTCGCACGCGGCCAGAGCCTCGGCGTACTCCTGGCCTACGAGGCGGACATCGGCTCCGTATGAGGAGAGCTTGGCGGTTTTGACCTCCGGTGCGGTCTCGGGCAGGAAGACGGTGGCGCGGACGCCCTGCCGTTGGGCCGCCCAAGCGCAAGCGAGTCCCGCGTTGCCGCCCGAGGCGATCGTCACGCCGGCGTCCGGAAGAGTGCCCGCGTCACGGTGGGCCCGGATGAAGTTCTGGGCGCCGCGGGCCTTGAAGCTGCCGGTGTGCTGCATGAACTCCAGGGCGAGCCACACTGCCCAGGGCTGTTCGGGTCGCTTGTCCAGGGGGTCCCGGTGTCCGGCACGGATCGCGCCCTCATCGAGGCGGGCGAGGGTGACGGGGCGGATGTGTCCGGCGATCCGGTCGGCGGCGGCCTTGATGTCGCCGTAGGTGAGCTGGTGCACGTGCTGCTCCTGCGGTGGGTTGGTCATGACCAGGTGATGAGGTGTCCGGCCGGAGAGCCCGTGCACGGATCTAGATGCGCGAGTTGCGCAGCGACTGCCACGCAGCGCCGGCCAGTGCCCGCGTCGCCCGTGGGACCGACAGATGCTCGTGCTCGCGGTACAGGGCCCAGTTGTATTGCACGAGCGACAGTTTGTTGGAGGACAGCGATCCCGCCTGGTGGGCTCTGTACACCGCAAGTGGCTCACACAGGCCCCGGGCGTCAGCGCCGTCCCGCATGATCGACAGCCAGAGGGCGTAGTCCTGGCGCTTGCGCATCTCCGGCATCTGCCTCGTGCCCAGGGCATTGCGGTCGTACATGGCGGTGAGGGCACCGATGTGGTCTCGGACCAGCATCGCGCGGTAGTCCACGTGGTCCCGCGCACGGACCACCCGCCCGTTCGGGACCCAGTCGGTGCTCTCGCCGTCGTAGTCGGCGTCCATCTTGAAGTACGAGGTGAACGTCAGCGGCGCATTGCCTTCCGCGGCGAAGGCGAGCTGCTTCTCGGTCTTCTCCGGAAGCCACATGTCGTCGCTGTCGAGAAAGGCGATGTAGTCTCCGCGGGCCCGCTGAATCGCCAGGTTGCGGGCCCGGCCCGCACCGCCTCGTTCGGCTGCCGCATGAGGCAGGACGCGCTCGTCCTGCTCGGCGAACTCGCGGAGCAGATCCATGGAGCCATCGGAGGACTGGTCGTCAGTGACCAGGAGCTCCAGGTCGCTGTGGGTCTGTGTGAGCACCGATCGGACGGCCGCGCCGAGGGTGGTTGCCGAGTTGTACACGGGCATCACGACAGACACCAGGGGCACAGCGCTTCTCCTTGCCAGATCAGGGACGACGGTCCATTCAAGCACTGCAATCGCGTAGGACTGCCCTGCAGATCAGATGGCTTTGCCGAGGAGCGGTGGCGCGCTGAAGGCACAGGTCGACGAGTTCGGGAGGTGCTGAGGCCCTTTCGGATGCGTCTCTCGCCCGCAAAGCCCGGGGGAGGACAGGGCATGGCTGCCTCGCGGCGCGGGCGCCCCGTCGATCCGCCCGTTTCGACGCGCGGATCGACGGCGGGCCGGGGCTACGCCTTGGTGACGCGCCAGACGCCCTGGACTCCGTCGCCGGACATGTCACCAGGCTCCGTGTCCTTGACGAAGGGGGAGAGCGGTTTGCCGTCGTAGTCAGGTCCCTCGGCCCACGAGCCCGGCCCTCTGGTCCCCTCCGGCCCCGGTCGGTGACCTTCGGGGCGGCCGGTCGGGACTGTTCGGCCCCAGCGGAGCGCGGCCGGAACGCGGTGGACTGGAATGTCCGCCCGGGCACGGGCGCGGGGACCGCTGACGGAGGGAGGCGGCGAGCGATGAGGCACCGCAGCGTGGGCGATCTGATGACACCCGCCGCAGTGAGCATTCGACCAGACACGGAAATCAGGGAGATCGTGCGCCTTCTCGACGAGTACGGCATCACGGCCGTTCCGGTGGTCGGCGACGACGGCCGGCCGGTCGGTGTGGTGTCGGAGGTCGACCTGCTGCGCCGGAGATCGTCCTCGGGCGCGGGGGAGGACGCCCGGGATCTGATGACCGCTCCCGCCTTGGTCGCGGACCCGGAGTGGAGCGCGGTGCGTGCTGCGCGGGCCATGGACCGCCACAAGGTCAAGCGCCTGCCTGTGGTGGACGCCGCGGGCAGGCTGATCGGTGTGATCAGCCAAAGCGACCTGATCCAGCTCTTCCTCCGCCGCGACCACGCGATCCAGGAGGAGATCCTGGAAGAGGTCGTGGCGGGGACGCTCGGCCTGCCGCCCTCCTCGCTGACCGTGGAGGTCACCGAAGGCACCGTGACGCTCAGTGGCAGCTTGGAGCGCAGGAGCCTGATCCCGATCGTGGTGCGGCTGTGCGAGAGCGTTGACGGCGTGGTGGAGGTCGTCCACCGGCTGGGGTTCGACCGGGACGACAGGGCGGACGGGGCGGACGGGCTGAACGTCGGGGTGGACGGGAAGGTACCGCAAGGCGGCCCTCAGAGGTGAGCCGAGCGGAGCGGACGGCCCGGCGGTAGCAGACCGTGACGTGTCGCGGCCTGTCCGGGAACGCCAGAGGATCGGGGCGCGGGGGAGGGGTCGCCGCAGCTCCGGCCTCCGTCGTGCCGGTAGGAAGCCGTGTGCGTACGTGGGTCCGCATGGCCCTCTCCGCGTGGCGCCGCAGCGGAAATCCTGCGTACGTGGACTCGACGAGGCACCGACCACGCCCCGCCTGCCCCGCCGGGTGGTGAAGGAGAACGTTCATGACTGCCGACATCGACGCGCACACCACCTCGCCTCCCGCGTCCGAGGGGTCGGTGATGGGCAAGGAGGGCATGGCCGCGCTGGTGGACGTGTTGATCGGGCGAGGTTTCACCGTCGTCGGCCCCACCGTGCGGGATGGCGCGATCGTGCTGGAGGAACTGGCCTCGGCTGATCAGCTGCCGTACGGCTGGGGCGTGGAACTGGAGGCCGGACGGTATCGACTGCGCGAGCGGTCGGACGGCGCGGCCTTCGCGAACGCGGCTGGCCCGCAGTCGTGGAAGCAGTTCCTGCATCCGCCGCGAGTACGGCAGTGGCGTGCCGACCGGGCCGGCGGGGCGAGCGAGGACGGCCAGCCCGGTCGGGACGGATGGCCCGATGGGGACGGTACGGATGGGGGTGGGGACGGGAAGGACACGGGGAACACCGGAGGCATCGCCTTCACATCCGACGAGGCACCGTCGCCGCGGTACGCGTTCCTCGGCGTTCGCTCCTGCGACCTGCGGGCCATTGCCATTCAGGACCGGGTGCTCACCGGCGGACCGTACGGTGATCCCGTTTACCAGGGGCGGCGCTCCGGGGCGTTCCTGGTGGCGGTCGAGTGCACCGAGCCCGGTGGCACCTGCTTCTGCGTATCGATGGGCACGGGCCCCGCTGCCGGACCCGGCTACGACCTGGTGATCACTGAGGTGGTCGATGGCCAGGGGCACCGCTTCTGGACCCGCAGCGGCAGCCAGGAGGGCGCCGAGATCCTGGCGGAACTGCCCGCCCGACCGGCGGACGCTGCTACCCGGGAGGCGGCTCAGTCCGGCGTCAGTGCCGCCGCCGACCGCATGGGACGGACCATGCCCGAGGCCGACCTGCGTGAACTCATGGCCGGCACGCTCGACGCGCCGCGCTGGGACGATGTTGCTGGCCGGTGCCTGACGTGCGGAAACTGCACCATGGTGTGTCCCACCTGCTTCTGCACCACCACCGAGGACGTCACCGACCTGTCCGGTGACCACGCGGAACGCTGGCGGCTCTGGGACTCCTGCTTCGACCTGGACTTCTCCCGTCTGCACGGAGGGCCGGTCCGTGCGTCCTCGCGCAGCCGCTACCGGCAGTGGCTGACCCACAAACTCGGCACCTGGTACGACCAGTTCGGTTCGTCCGGCTGCGTGGGCTGCGGCCGTTGCATCGTGTGGTGCCCGGTCGGCATTGACATCACCGAGGAGGCTGCTGCCCTCCACGACTGGACCCAGTCACCGGCAACCGGGCGGACGGCATCGTGACCGGCTCGCCCGCGCCCCTCGACTTCCTGCCCGTCGCACAGCGCGAGCGACTGCTGGCCATCGGGCTGGAGGTGACCTTCCCAGCCGGGGCGAGGCTGTCCGACGAGGGTGGGGAGGCCAACTGGTGCTGGCTGCTGCGCACCGGCGAGGTCGCCCTGGACGTCTGCGTGCCGGGGCGGCATCCGGCGGCCGTCGTCGAGACGCCGGGCCCCGGCCGGCTGCTGGGCTGGTCCTGGGCGTTCCCGCCGTTCCGGTGGCAGCGGGGGGCTCGGGCGAAGACCCTCGTGGTGGCGACGGAGTTCCCCGTTGCCGACGTCCTGCAGCGGTGCACGACGGACCCGGGCTCGGTGATGCCCTGATGCGCCGTCTTACCGGAGTGGTCGCCGAGCGGCTCCAAGCCACCCGCGCCCCACTGCTGGATCTGCACTCCCCCTGCGGAGGCGGGCCCACATGAGCACCGTGACGCCCCCGCTGCCGTACCGGGTGGTAACCACCTGTGCGGAGACCGCAGACACCCGATCGGTGGAGCTGGTTCCGGCCGGGCGGGAAGTACCGCCGTTCGCACCGGGTCAGTTCGCCATGATCTATGCGTTCGGCGTCGGCGAGGTGCCCGTCTCGGTCAGTGCCCTGCGTGGTCCGCACGGGGGGCTGGTGCACACGGTACGCGCGGTCGGCGCGGTCTCGACCGCGCTGTGCCGACTCCGCGCGGGCGACGTGGTCGGACTGTCTGGTCCGTTCGGTACCGGCTGGGACCTCAACGCGGCAAGGGGATGGGACGTGCTGGTGGTGGCTGGTGGCATCGGACTGGCTCCGCTGCGGCCGGTGGTTCACTCGGTTCTGCAGCGGCCCGGCGCCTTCGGCCGGCTCGCGATCCTGGTAGGTGCCCGGACCCCGGACGACCTGATCTACCGCGCAGAGACCGGTACCTGGCGTGGCGCGGCCCGGGTGGAGGTGACCGTGGACCAGCCCGGTCCTGGCTGGCACGGATCGGTGGGTGTCGTCACCGGCCTCCTCGACCGCCTGGACCTGCAGCCCCGCCGGACGTGTGCGCTCGTCTGTGGGCCCGAGGCGATGATCCGGCACACGGCCCGCGCCCTGACGGGCCGGGGCCTCGCTCCGGACCGCATCCAGGTCTCACTCGAACGCAACATGCGCTGTGCCACCGGCCATTGCGGCCACTGCCAGCTCGGCCCGCTGCTGCTCTGCCGGGACGGCCCGGTCATCGGCTACGACTCTGCCGAACCACTGCTCGCCGTAAGGGAGTTGTGAGATGGACACTGGCCAGCCGGGAGACTCCTTCCCGCCGGGGACGATGGACCGGGCACCGGCCGCCGCCGACCAGGAACCGGCGGCCGACCGGCGGTCCGGCGAGGACTCCAGGCCGACACTCGCCGTGTGGAAGTTCGCCTCCTGCGACGGCTGTCAGCTGACCCTGCTCGACCTGGAGGACGAGTTGCTCGGCCTCGCCGACCGGATCCGGATCGAGCACTTCCTGGAGATGTCCGCCGCCGAGGGTCCCGACGGGCGGCGCGCGGAACTGGCAGGCCGCGGACCGTACGACCTCTCCCTCGTCGAGGGATCGATCACCACTGGAGAAGACGCCGACCGGATCCGCCACGTGCGGAGCGTCTCCCGGCGCCTGGTGACCATCGGAGCCTGCGCCACCGCTGGCGGCATCCAGGCACTGCGCAACTTCGGCGATGTCGCCGAGTTCCGCGCCGCCGTCTACGCACATCCGCAGTACATCTCCGCCCTCGAGAACTCGACACCGATCTCGGCGCATGTGCCGGTCGATTTCGAACTGCGCGGCTGCCCCATCGACCGCCGCCAGCTCCTGGAGGTCGTCACCGCTTACCTAGCGGGCCGCAAACCCGGCATCCCCGACCACAGTGTCTGCTTCGAGTGCAAGAGGCGCGGTACCACCTGCGTCACCGTGGCCCACGGAACGCCCTGCCTGGGCCCGGTCACCCACTCCGGGTGCGGCGCGATCTGTCCCGCCTACGGACGCGGCTGCTACGGCTGTTTCGGACCGGTGGACCGTCCCAATCTGCGCTCAATGGTCGCGCAACTGGGCCGGGACGGGATGAGTGAGCGTGACATCCTGCGTGTCTTCCGCACCTTCAACGCCGCGTCACCGGAATATGCCTGCGTACCCGATCTCGCGGCCGAGGGGCGGGACGCCGGGCAGGACGAACCTCGGGCACCGACGGACACCGGCCAGGAAGGGCCTGTATGAGCCATCGCGCAACGCGTGTCCTGCGGCTGGACGCGCTGGCCCGGGTGGAGGGCGAAGGGTCCCTCCACCTGCGCCTGCACGAGGGAAGAGTGGCCGAGACACGGCTGCGCATCTACGAACCGCCCCGGTTCTTCGAGGCGTTCCTGATGGGCCGCGGCCACACCGAACCGCCCGACATCACCGCCCGCATCTGTGGTATCTGCCCCGTCGCCTACCAGATGAGTGCCTGCCAGGCGATCGAGGACGCCTGCGGCGTCCGCGTGGACGGCCCCCTCGCCGAACTGCGCCGCCTCCTGTACTGCGGGGAGTGGATCGAAAGCCACACCCTCCACATCCATCTGCTGCACGCCCCCGACTTCCTGGGCTGCCCGAGCGCGGTCGAGGTCGCCCGCGGGCACCGGAGGGCCGTCGAACGCGGTCTGCGGATCAAGCAGACCGGCAACGCGATCCTGGAGCAACTGGGCGGTCGGCCGATCCATCCGGTCAACGTCCGTGTCGGCGGCTTCCACCGCACACCGCAGCCCCGGGAACTGCGCCCCCTGGCACAACGACTGCGGCAGGCCCGCGAGGAGGCCCTGGAGACGGTTCGTTGGGTGGCGGGATTCGAGTTCCCCGACGCCGTGTGCGACCACGACCTGCTCGCTCTGTGCGATCCGGGCCGCTACGCCATCGACTCCGGGACACCGGCGGTCCTGGCTGCCTCGGACCTCACTACGGACCCCAGTACGGACACCACTGCGGGCGCGGGCGGGAGGACCGTCGCGGACGTGCGTGACCTTCCCCTGTCCGCGTTCGAGCAGCACGTCCAGGAGGACCAGGTGCCGTACTCCACGGCCCTGACCGCCACCCTCGACGGGCGTCGCCACCTGACCGGTCCGCTGGCGCGCTACGCGGTCAACGGGCGATGGCTGCACCCCGTGGCGGCCGAGGCGGCGCGCGACGCGGGGCTCGGGGACGCATCGGCCGGCCCGGTCCGTGTCAACCCCTTCCGCAGCATCGTCGTGCGCGCCGTGGAAGTGGTGCACGCGATCGAGGAAGCCCTGCGGATCATCGACGCCTACGAACCGCCCGCCCAGCCCGCCGTCGAGGTGTCGCCCCGCAGGGCGGTCGGTGCGGGGGCCACCGAGGCGCCCCGCGGACTGCTCTACCACCGCTACGGCATGGCCGAGGACGGCACGATCGACGCGGCCCGCATCGTTCCACCCACCGCCCAGAACCAGCGGGCCATCGAGGAGGACGTGCGCCGGGTCGTCCAGTCGTGTCTGGACCGGCGCGGACCGGTCCCCGACGACGAGGAACTGACGCTCCTGTGCGAGCGTGCCGTGCGCAACCACGACCCCTGCATCTCCTGCGCCGCCCACTTCCTCGATCTGACGGTGGAGCGCACATGACCGCGAACGGCCGGGTCGTGGTGATCGGCGTGGGCAATCCGCTGCGCGGCGATGATGGCGCCGGTCCCGCGGTCGTGGAGGCACTGCGCGGCCAGGTGCCCGAGAACGTGGTACTGGCGGTCAGCGACGGCGAACCGGCCCGGATGCTCGGGCTCTGGCAGGGCGCGGAGACCGTCGTCGTGGTCGAAGCGCTCCGGATACAGCCGGCCCGGCCCGGCCGGCTGCACACACTGACGGCGGCGCAGGCCGCCGGCCACGCGCCGGCCACGGCGAGCACCCACGCCCTGGGCCTCGGGGAGTGCCTCGCCCTGGCAGAAGCCCTCCACCGGCTCCCGCCGGAGTTGGTGGTGCACGCCGTGGAGGTCAGCGACGTCGAACTCGGCACGGGCCTGAGCGCGCCGGTGCGGTCGGCCCTGCCCCGACTGATCTCCCGCACGGCCGCCTCCGTGCGACGCGCACTGGGGCCCGACGCACCGTGAGCGGTTGCCGCACCGGTCCGCAGACCGGCGCGGAACGGCCGACGGGGTGCGCTCGCATGATCGCCGCCCGCTCCGCAGAATGGTCCTGTGTCCGACCTGCCGCGCCGGACACGCCGCAACGTGGGGCGACAGCCCGGTACCCGCGCGGCGGACGGCCCGTACACGGGAGGCACCATGCACCACCGAACGGTCGCGGAGCTCATGACCCGGGACGTCGTTACGGTGCGGCGTGACACGCCGTTCAAGGAGATCGTCAGGCTCCTGGCGGACAACGACGTCACCGCCGTACCCGTGGTGGACGATCTGGACCGGCCCCAGGGGGTCGTGTCCGAGGCCGACCTGCTGCGCAAGAGCGCCGACCAGGCCGATCCGTCGGGCAGGACCCCGATACCGCACCTGGAGGCCTGGGAGCGGGCCAAGGCCGAGGGTGCTCGTGCGGAGGAACTGATGTCGGCTCCCGCGGTGTGCGCGCGTCCGGACTGGAACGTGGTCGAAGCCGCACGCCTCATGGAGGTCCAGCAGGTCAAGCGGCTGCCCGTGGTGGACGAGGCGGACCGGCTCCTGGGCATGGTCAGCCGGGGTGATCTGCTGCGGATCTTCCTGCGCCGTGACGACGCCATCCGCGACGAGATCACCGAGGACGTGTTGCGGCGCACGCTGCGGCTCGCCCCCGCGGAGGTGACGGTCGAGGTGCGTGACGGACGGGTCGTCCTCGGTGGCTCCGTGGAGTTCCGCAGCCTGGTCCCCGTGGTCGAGCAACTGTGCCGTGGCGTGGACGGTGTGGTCTCGGTCTCCGGGCACATCGCGTACCGCACGGACGACGCTCGGCCCTCACCCACCGGCGGCTGACGAGGGCCGGCCCCACACGACCGCACCGCTTCTCCACCCGGCCTCACCGGTGGCACCGGATGGGGGAGAAAACTCCGAAGGGGGCCGAAGGGCCCCTCGCACCCCCGCGCGGCGCAGTGCGACGGTGGAACCAGCCCCATGCGCTGTACGACGTGGCAGCCCAGGAAAGGCGGTGGGGACGATGACACTCCCTCTGGTCGTGGGCGTCGACGGATCGGACTCGTGCCTGCAGGCCGTCGACTGGGCGGTGGACGAAGCCGTCCGCCACGGTCTACCCGTGAGGCTCCTCTACGCCTCCCTCTGGGAACGTTACGACGGCGCGCTGCCGGGCACAGGCGTGGGGCGTCCCTCCGAGCAGGTATTGGCCGAGCACATCGTGGCCTCCGCGGCCGACCGCGCCCAGCGGCGCAACCCTGACGTGAAGGTCACCACGGACGTGGTCGCAGAGGACGCCGCAGCCGCTCTCGTGCGTGCGGGCGACGAGGCGTCGGCGCTGGTGACGGGCTCACGCGGGCGCGGGCAGCTCAAGGGTCTCCTCCTCGGGTCGGTCGGTCTGGCCGTCGCCGCCCGGGCGCACTGCCCGGTGGTGGTGGTCCGAGGTGATCAGGCGGGTGTGGGCGGTACACACGGGCGGATCCTGTTGGGCCTGGGAGATGCCGACACGAGCACCGAGGCCGTGCGGTTCGCCTTCCGAGAGGCCCAGGCGCGTGACTGCACGTTGGATGTGGTCCGTGCCTGGCGGCGCCCCGCCTACGAGGCGGGCGGCGGCCTTCGAGCGCGGGCCGGTGAACCGGAGAACGCAGACGAGGAGCGGGCCTCGGCGCTGCTCGGCACGCTGCTCGCGGACGCGATCGCCGAGCATCCGGGCGTCCGGACCCGCCGTTCGGCATTGGAGGGACCGGCGGGCAAGATCCTCGTGGAGCGGTCAGCGGCCGCCGACCTCGTGATCATCGGGACGCATCGCAGGACGAGCCACCTCGGCCTCCACCTCGGCCGGGTGGGCCACAGCCTGCTGCACCACGCGCAGTGTCCGGTCGCGGTCGTACCGCAGCGGCCGTGAGAGTTCCGGCCGACGAGCAGGCGATGAATACGGCAGGCCCTGCCGGGAAGTCAACCGCGGCCACGCCCTGGACCTGGCAGTATGACGGTTACCAGCCCGAGGGCGAGCGCCTACGGGAATCACTGTGCACGCTCGGTAACGGATATGTCGCCACGCGTGGCGCGCTGCCCGAGTGTGCCGCGGACGATGCGCACTATCCGGGCACCTACGTCGCCGGGTGCTACAACCGGCTCACCTCGCACGTCGCCGGCCGCTTCGTCGAGAACGAGGACATGGTCAACCTGCCGAACTGGCTCGTCCTCCGCTTCCGGCCCGTCGACGGGCCGTGGCTCACCCCCCGGACCGCGACGGTCCTCGGCCACGGGCACGTACTGCACCTTGAGACGGGTGTGCTGGAGCGCCGGACCCGTTACCGGCTCGCGGACGGACGGGCGCTGTCCGTCCGCCAGGTGCGGATCGTCCACATGGCCGATCCGCACCTGGCCGTACTGCGCACCGAGGTCACCGCGGAGGACGCCGCGATGGTGCTCGACATCGAGGCGGCGCTCGACGGGGGCGTCGCCAACCAGGGGGTCAGACGCTACGGGGATCTCGAAAACCACCACCTGACCGACGTGCACACCGGCGCCGTGCCGGCGGACACCGTCTGGTTGCGCTGCCGGACCCGCACGTCGGACATCCGCGTCGGGATGGCCGGCCGGCTGACGGCCGACGCGGACCTCACCCTCCGCTATCGCGACGAGGGTGTACGCGCGGTACAGGAGGGACGGCTGGAACTGAGCCCCCGCCGGACGGTCACCATCGACAAGACCATCGCCCTGCACACCTCGCGGGACCCGGCCATCAGCGATCCCCTGCGTGCCGCACTCGACCGCGTGGGGACGGCTCCCGGCTTCAGCGAACTCCTGCGGACACACCGGACGGCCTGGGGACAGATGTGGCGCCGAGCCGACATCGACGTCCCCGGAGAGCCGGGCCGCATCCTGCGTCTGCACCTGTTCCACGTGCTGCAGACCCTCTCCCCGCACACCGCCGAACTCGATGTGGGTGTGCCGGCCCGGGGGCTGCACGGCGAGGCTTACCGCGGCCACATCTTCTGGGACGAGCTGTTCGTCCTGCGCTACCTCGATCTGCACTTCCCGGAGGTCTCCCGGGCCTTGCTGGAGTACCGGCACCGGCGCCTGGAACGAGCCTGCGCGGCGGCGCGCACCATCGGCAGGCGCGGCGCCCTCTATCCGTGGCAGAGCGGCAGCGACGGACGCGAGGAAACGCAGACACTGCACCTCAACCCGCGCTCGGGGCGCTGGCTGCCCGACAACTCCCAACTCCAGCGCCATGTGGGCTCGGCGATCGCCTACAACGTGTGGCAGTACTGCGAAGCGAGCGGGGACACCGGGTTCCTGCACACCAAGGGTGCCGAGATGCTGCTCCAGATCGCCCGGTTCTGGGCGGACTCGGCCACTTACGACGAGCGTCTGGACCGCTACCGGATCCGGGGCGTGATGGGCCCCGACGAGTACCACGACTCCTACCCGGGCGCCGCGGAGCCCGGACTGGACGACAACGCCTACACCAACGTCACGGCTGCTTGGGTGCTCGCCCGGGCGCGGGAGGTGCTGCGCGCTCTCCCGGAGCCGCGCCATCTGGAACTCGCCGAGCGGACCGGGCTGGACGGGACTGAGCTCGCCCACTGGGAGGAGGTCTCCCACCGGATGTACGTGCCCTTCCACGACGGTGTCATCAGCCAGTTCAACGGCTACGGAGACCTTGCGGAACTGGACTGGGACGGCTATCGCGAACGGTACGCCGACATCCGCCGCCTGGATCGCATACTGGAGGCGGAGGGCGACACCGTCAACCGCTACAAGGCGTCCAAGCAGGCCGACGTGCTCATGCTGGGGTACCTGTTCTCACCGTCCGAGCTCCGCTCGCTCTTCGGACAGTTGGGCTACCGACTGGACGAGGGGATCTGGTCGCGGACCGTCGACTACTACCTGGCCCGCACCAGCCACGGTTCCACCCTGAGCGGTCTGGTCCACGGCTGGGTGCTGGCCCGCGCCCGCCGGGCGGGCGCGTGGGTGTTCTGCCAGGAGGCCCTGCGCGGCGACATCGCCGACCTGCAGGGCGGCACCACGGGCGAAGGCATCCATCTCGGAGCCATGGCCGGCACGCTCGACCTCGTGCAACGGGGACTGCCCGGCCTGGAGACCAGGTCAGGAGCCCTGTGGCTGGATCCCGTGCCGGTGCCCGAGCTGTCGTCCTACGGGTTCGTCATCCGCTACCAGGGGCACTGGGGCGTGCGGCTGCGCCTGCGGCACAAGCGCATGGAGATCACCGTGCCCCCGTCCGACCGCCAGCCGATCGACGTCCAGTTGGCCGACCGCTCCGTCCGGGTCCAGCCGGGGGAGACGGTTCGTCTGACGCTGGCCCAATGACCGCGTGTCAAGCCGGCCCGGCCGGCACGATCGGCGTTCACCGGGACCGAGGGGACCACGACGGAACCCCCGTACCGCTGCCCGGTGGCACGGGCCGCGTCGGGCACCGCGAGCGGCTGCTCGGGCGAGTCTGCTCTGGCGAGATGGCTGTCCCGCGTGCAGCGTGGAAGCGAAGAGGGGAGAACGACGGGGTGGCCGAGCTGTAGGAGAGGTGGCACAGATGGACAAGGATGTCTCCAAGCCGCGGGTCGTGGTTGGCGTCGACGGGTCACCGTCCTCGTACGCGGCACTGCGCTGGGCCGTGCGCTACGCCGACCTGGCCGGCGGCACCGTGGACGCGGTCGCGGCCTGGGAGCTGCCGGGCCTGTACGGATGGTCGGCGCCGGCCGTCGACATGGATGTCGACGAGGAGGAGGCCCGGCGGCGGATGCGGAAGGAACTGGCCGACGTGCTCGGCGCGGACGCGGCCAGCAAGGTCCGGGAATTCCTGGCGCACGGCAATCCGGCCGAGGTGCTGCTGCGCGCCGCCGAAGGAGCAGAGGTCCTGGTTGTCGGTAGCCGGGGTAGGGGAGGGTTCGCGAGCGCCCTCCTCGGTTCTGTCAGCCAGCACGTGTCGCACCACGCGAGCTGCCCGGTCGTGATCGTCCGTGCCGAGACGTCCTGACACCGGTCCGCGGCGTCCTGGATGTTCCGTACCAGGAGGTCGTGGTCGGTGACCGGCTTCACGGCAGATCGGTCCTGAAACGGGTGGGGGCCTTCTGACCTGGTGCGGCTTGCGACATCTGCGCCAGCAGCAGAAAGCCCTCGTGTCCCACCGTGATGCACCTCCGCAACGCGCCTCGGACCGAGACCGGATGTCTGTGCCCGGCGCGCTGGCACCGGTCACTGGAACGCTGCGTGGATCTCCCGCTCGTCGGCCTCGTGCGAGACCAGCAGGAGCTCGTCGCCGGGCAGCAGCCGTACTTCGGGACCGGGCACCGTGGGCCGCCCGTCGCGGATGACGGTGGCGACGACGGTCCCGGCCGGGAGCGTGATCTCGCCCAGTGGACGCCCGGCGGCCCGCGACCGTTCCGTGATCGCCGTTTCGACGACGTCCACGCCGGCCCTGCTCAGCCGCAGCAGCGCCACCGTGTCCGTGGCACCGGTGGCCTCCTCGATGAGGGAGATCAGCGGTGTGGCCGCGGGCACCGCGACGTCCACACCCCACCGCTGATCGAACAGCCAGGTGTTCTCAGCATCGTTCACCCGCGCGGCGACCCGCGCCACGGCGAACTGCCGCTTGGCGAGCAGGCCGATGACGAGGTTGTCCTCGTCCCGGCCCGTGGCCGAGATGACCAGGTCGCAGGTGAGCGCCCCGGCGCGTTCCAGGACCAGGGGGTCGCAGGCGTTCCCGGCGACCAGTCGTACCCTGGGCAGGGCCGCCAGCTCGGCCACCCGGTCGTCGTCCTGCTCGACGAGGATCACCTCGTTGCGCGCGGCGGCGAGCACCTGCGCGATCTGCGTGCCGAGCCTGCCCGCACCGGCGATGAGAACCCTCACGCTCCCAGCTCCTTGTCGAGGAAGCCGCGCAACCGGCCGAGCGCGGTCGCGGCGACGGCGAAGGTGACCAGGTCCCCGGACTCGGCGCGGACACCGTGGGCGGGCAGCAGCGAGCGGCCGGCCCGGGTGACCTCCACGACGCGGATCTCGCCGTCGACGTCGAACTCGCGCAGCCGCCGCCCGGTGAGGTAGGCCGGCAACTGCGAGCGGACCAGGAGGGTCTCACCACTGCCGAACGCGACCTCGGGGCTCAGATGGCGGTGCAGCAGTATCTGATGGATGCGGTTCACCGCCCACCGGACACTGGAGATCGTGGTGATGCCCAGGTCCCGGCAGATGTCGGCGCGGCGCGGATCGTGGATCCGGGCGAGGACGACGGGGACCCGGTAGGACTCCTTGGCGGTCCGCGCGCTGACGATGTTGCCGTTGTCGGACGACGTGACCGCGACGAGTGCGTCCGCGTGGACGATGCCGGCCGCCTCCAGCACGGACCGACTGAAGCCGTTGCCGACGAGGAAGGCACCCGGGAACCCCGGCGGCAGCAGCCTGGCAGCCTTGGGCTCGTGGTCGACGAGCCGTACGTCGTGTCCCTCGGTGACCAACTGCGCGGCCAGGGTGGCACCGACCCGGCCGCACCCCACGATGACCGTTCTCATCGTGTTCCTCCCTTCGCAGACGCCTCCCGGTGCCTCAGCATCCCCTTGCGCGTCTCTTCGGCGGCGAGGAGCAGCGCCCCCAAGGCAGCGAGGACCGCCCAGTCGGCCGCGGACAGCGGTGCGGTGCCGAAGACCGTCTGGAACGGGGGCGCGTAACTGATGGCGGACATCAGCGCGATGCCGCAGCAGCCGGCGGCCAGCAGCCACGGATTGGTCAGCAAACCGGCCCGGAACACGCTCTGCCGGTCGGTGCGGACCGCGAGCGAGTTGAAGAACTGGCTGACGACGATGCCGGCCTGGACCATCGTGATCGCCTGCCGGTAGACGGGATCGTCCTTGGTGAAGTCGGCGTAGGGGATCCCGGATGCGTGGATGTGCCAGAAGAAGACGGCGCACACACCCAGGGCCTGGATGCCGCCGAGGAAGAGGATGCGGCCCATGACCGCCGTGGAGAACAGCCGCTCCTGGCGCGGTCGCGGCGGGCTGTCCATCACGTCCGGTTCCATGGGTTCGGCACCGAGTGCCAGCGCGGGCAGTACATCGGAGCCGAGGTCGATCGCCAGGATCTGCACGGCCGTGATCGGCACCAGCGGGAAACCCGCGAAGGTCGCCACGACGATCGGCACGAGTTCGGCGATGTTGCTGCTGAAGACGTAGATCAGGAACTTGCGGATGTTGCGGTAGACCGAACGGCCCAGTCCCACCGCGGTGGCTATGGAGGCGAACGAGTCGTCCAGCAGCACCATCACCGCCGCCTCCCGGGCGACATCCGTGCCCGAGGCGCCCATGGCGACACCGATGTCCGCGTGCTTGAGGGCGGGCGCGTCATTGGCACCGTCGCCGGTGACCGCGACGACCTCGCCCCGCCGCTGCAACGCGGTGACCACCCGCATCTTGTGTTCGGGACTGACCCGGCACAGCAGCAGCTCGGTGGAGCCGGCCAGCAGCGCGTCGAGGCCGGCGTCGTCCAGTGTGTCCAGGTGGGCTCCCGTGCCCACGGCCGGGGCGGACCCGCGCACGATCCCGACGCGGCGTGCGACGGCCTCCGCGGTGAGCGGGTGGTCGCCCGTGACCATGACGATGCGGATACCCGCCCGCCGGCACGCGTCCACCGCATCGCGCACCTCCGGCCGGGGCGGGTCGTACATCCCGGCGAACCCGAGCAGGGTCAGCTCCGACTCGACGTCCGACAGCACCGGACGCGGACCGGAGACCTGGCGCCGCGCCACAGCCAGCACCCGCAGCCCCTGCCCGGCCAGAGCGTCGGCGGCAGCGGCGGCCTCGGCGCGGCTCGCTTCGGTGAGCGGCGCCCGTACGCCGTTCCGGCCGACGGTGTCGCACCGGGCGAGTAGTTCCAGCGGCGCACCCTTGACGTGGGCGACATAACCGCCGTCGCGGTCGCGGTGCACGGTGCTCATCAGCTTGCGCACCGAATCGAAGGGGTACTCCGCCACCCGCGGTGTGCGGGCTTCCTCCGCGGTCGTGTCCAGACCGGCCTTCGCCGCGGCCACCAGCAGCGCGCCCTCGGTGGTGTCACCGAGCACCCGCCACCCCCGCCGACCATCCGGCGGCACGAGCCGTGCGTCGCAGCAGAGGGCCGCCGTGCGCAGCAACTCCCGCACCGGCCCGACGTCGGCCACCTCTCCGACCGGCGCGTAGCCCACCCCGGTCACGGTGTGCGTCACGCCTTTCGCCCACAGCTGCACGACGGTCATCTCGGCCTGGGTGAGGGTGCCCGTCTTGTCGGTGCACACCACACTGGTCGACCCCAGCGCCTCCACCGCCAGCAGCTGCTTGACGAGCGCGTGCCGGCGGGCCATGCGGCGCACACCGATGGCCAGGGACACGGACAGCGTCGCCGGCAGGCCCTCCGGCACGAGGGCGACCATCACCCCCAGCGAGAAGACGAACGTGTCGACGAACGGCTGCCCGCTCGGCACCCGCACCGCGAACAGGACGGCACCGGTCGCCAGTGCGATGCCCGCCACCCGGCGGGCCATGGCGGCGACCTGCCGTTGCAGCGGCGTCCGCTGCCGTGGGGCCGCCGCGGTGAGCCGGAAGATGCGCCCGAACTCGGTGGCCGCCCCGACGGCGAACACGACGGCCTTGCCCGTGCCCGCGACCAGGTCGGTGCCCATGAACAGGCAGTTGCGGGCTCCCAGCGGTGAGCCCGGGGGAACGGGCTCGGCCACCCGTGAGACGGCGTCGCTCTCGCCGGTCAGGGCCGCGTTGTTGACGGCTACCCCCTGTGCCTCGACCAGTCGGCAGTCGGCGGGAACCGCGTCCCCGGCCTCCAGGACCACGACATCGCCGGGCACCAGATCCCGGGCGGCCAACTCCTGCCGTTCCCCGTCCCGCAGTACCCGGCATGCGCGGGGGACCATCGCCTGCAGGGACTCCGCAGTGCGCTCGGCGGAGTACTCCTGGGCGAAGCCGATGCCGGCGTTCAGCAGCACCACACCGAGGATCGCCAGAGCCAGTTGGAGGGTGGCCGGGTCACGGGGACGTTCCAGCACATAGGCGAGGAAGGTGATGGCCGAGGCGACCAGCAGGACCACCGCGAAGAGGTCGGTGAACTGCGCGGCCAACCGGGGCCACAGGTTCGGGCGTCCGACGCGGGGCAGGTCGTTGGGGCCGTAGCGGGTCCGGCGTGCCGTGACGTCGTCCGCCGTGAGTCCGCGGGGACCGGTGCCCAGGGCGTCGAAGAGTTCCCGGACGGGTAAGGCTGGGACCGACGCTGCGGCGGGCCCGTCCCGCGGATCGTTCGCGCGGACCGCGACCGGCACGGACTCGCCCGGCGGTGCCGTGCCATGCCGCGCCCGTTCAGCGCACATACGGTGCCCTGTCGGCGTCCGGCGGCCCCGGTGGCTCCTGCAGCACGCTCCACGCGACGGGGCCCAGCAGGTCCGCGAGCCGCCGGAAGACGTCGAGCAGGAGGTCGTCGACCGTCACCACGCCCACCAGGAGCTGTCCGTCCAGGACCGGCAGGCGGCGCACGCCCACGCGGCGGAACGTCCGGTAGGCCGCCTGGACGTCGTCCAGGGCGTCGACGGTGACCACGTGCGCCGACATCACCGCCTCGACCGGTGTGTCCGGATCCAGCCCCCCGCCCAGACCGCGCACTGCGAGATCGCGGTCGGTGACGATGCCGCGCAGCGTTTCGTCCTCGACGACGAGGACGGAGCCGACACCGGACTCGGCCATCCGTCGGGTCACCTGGAGTAGCGGGACATGCGGTGCGACGGTCACCGGCGGAGCGGTCATTACCTCGGACACCTTCACGCGACTCCTCCTTGGCCCTCAGCGTCCGTGTTCACGCTCGTGCTCGTGTTCGTACCCGGAGCGGCACGGCGTCCCCTCATTCGACGTCCAGCAAATCGGCCACCGGCCGGCGTGGGCTCGGCCGGCCTTCGGGCCCGTGACCGACGCGGATCACCATCTGCACATAGGCCATGTCGGAGACCGGGTCCCGGGCCGCCCACCGCAACTCGGGCCATTCCAGGGGCTGGGACGTCACCGAGGCGACCAGCCCGTCCGCCGTGGCCCTGAGCAGGACCCGCTCCAGTGCCTGCCCCGCACGCAGCCAGTCCTCCGGCCGGTCGTAGACCGTGCCGAGCAGGGCGATGTGCGGGTTCTTCTCGAAGGCCGCCCAGCTACGTCCGGGCATTTTGCGGCCGGCGGCGAAATCCCGTACCGGGAACCCGGCACCACCGTGCTGGCGGGGGCCGAACGCCTCGGCGGGGATGCCGTCGGACGTTCCAGGAGCGTCCGTTGACGTCGCGTGGGCCCAATGTGCCATCTCATCCCGAACCCCGAGGTCCACGGCTTCCCGTCCCTCGGCGTCCTCCACCAGTTCCAGTATTGAGGCCACGTGCCAGGGGCCAGGGAAGACCAGCTCCGCGCCCTCGCCGCGGGCCGCTTCACAGAGGCGGTCCGTCAGCCCGTCCGGCAGTTGCTCGTCGCGGAAGGGGTGGCGGCTGGAATGACGGCGGCTGATCGCCGGGTGCAGCTCCGCCAGTGCCGCGTCGGCCGGCGTGTGGGCGTGCAGGTCCAACTCGGCCAGCAGCGCCGGATCCGCCCGGTCGGGCAGGAGCCGGACGGAGGGTCCCCGGCCGCTCGCGGCGGCAGCCACACGCAGATTGAGCAGCGCCGCACCGCAACCCAGATGCAGGTTCCGGTTGTCGGGGTCGGTACGGGGCAGGGCACGTTCCAGGTCTGCGTACAGGCGCAGCACACCACGCTCGCGCAGGAAACGGAACTTCCAGGGCTGCGCGTTGTGCAGCGAGGGTGCCGCCGCGGCATCCGTCACGAGCGCGGTGACGTCGGAGACGTCCACGAGTTGCCTGATCACCTTGGCCTCCCTATGGTGCGCCTGTCTCCAGCGTGCACCTCGTAGGCCGGCTGCGGCAGGGGCCGCCCGGCCTTGGCCCGGGGGCCGAGTGGGCCGAGCGGGCAGCTCAGGTCGTCCCCCCGGGACGCTGCCCCGGTTGCGGGGCCGGACCGTGGGGGCGCATGCCTCGGTGGCTCCGCCGAGGCGACGCACGGTCCTTCCGGATACCGCCCCGGGGCCAAATGTCCTGGACGGGGGAGTCCGTTGCCGGTCGAAAGGGCCGATCCGCCCATCCGGTGACCGGCTCGTCCGTGTGAGCGTGAGAGGAGGACTGCACGGCTGTACGTCCGGCAGTCCACCGAAAGGCGGTGAGGAGCATGGGGCTGCCCCTGGTCGTGGGTGTCGACGGATCCGAATCCAGCCTGCTGGCGGTGGACTGGGCGGCCGACGAGGCGATCTTGCACGGCCTTCCGCTGCGGCTGGTGTACGCGTCGCTGTGGGAACGCTACGAGGGCTGGCCGCCCTCGGCCGGCCGGTCGTCCCTGGCCGCCGCGGAGGGGTCGCCGGACCGGACGACCGCGGGCGACATCGTCGCCGTCGCCGTCGAGCGGGCCCGGCGGCGGGCCCCGGACCTCGCCGTCGAATCCGCCGCCCTGCCCGACGACCCGGTCCATGCGCTCCTGCGCGAGGGGCACAACGCCGCCGCACTGGTGACCGGCTGCCGTGGCCGGGGGGACCTTCAGGGATTGCTCCTCGGCTCGGTCTGCCTCGCCGTCGCGGGGCGGGCGGCCGGGCCCGTGATCGTGGTCCGGGGCGACCCGGACGGTGTCGCAGGAACCCGCGGCCGGGTCGTGCTCGGCGTCGGGGGTCCCGGCACGAGTGGCGCGGCGACGAGGTTCGCCCTGCGTGAGGCGGAGGTGCGCACATGCGCCTTGGACGTCGTGCGCACCTGGCGCCACCCCGCCCACCAGCCCGGCGAACGACCGCTGCCCAGCGGGAACACCGGGGCCTCCTACGAGGAGCAGGCGTCCGCGCTCGTGGACGGCCTGCTGGAGGAGGCCATGACCGATCACCCGGGCGTGCTCGTGCACCGTCGTGTCGTCGAGGGGCCGGCCCGCACCGTGCTGCTCCAGCAGTCCGCGGCGGCGGACCTCCTGGTTGTCGGAGTGGCGCGTCGTCGTGGTTGGGGCGGACTCCAGTTGGGCCGGGTGACACACACGATGCTGCACCACGCCCGTTGCCCCGTGGCCGTCGTACCGGATTTCCCCTGATGGGCCCTTCAGGTTCCGCGCCGCCGGCGTCCTGGGCGCGGCGGGCGCCCTGACTCAACGACCCCGGTCACCGGGTCCCGTCTCGTGCACCAGATGCCGAACGTAGGCGTCCGGCCCGGGGAAGTAGAGGGTCACCCGTCCGTCCTCGGCCCAGCGCACGTCGTAGGGCGGGCTGCCGTCCGAGTGGTGGAGACCGATGATCTCACCGTCCCGGGACACGACGCCGGCAGTGGTGCCCCGTACCACGATCTCATCGCCCACGTGGGCGTGCATCGGGCTGCCTCGTTCCCCCGGAGCGTTGCGCGGAGCGGAGCGACCGCGCTGCTGCTCCTGTGCGGGGGTGTGCTTCCGTGCGGGAGTGGTCATGCTCCTCGCCTCCTCGCTGCGGTGGCTCGGGCGGCGCCGCCCCGATCCCATCGAAGTCCCGGGCGGTACTGGGTGCCAGGGGCCATTGGTCCTGTCCGGGGCGTCCGCCCAGTGGCGGCCCACCAGGCGGACACCCGTACTTCCCGTGCACCCGCGCGATGACCATCCCCCCCGGGGGCCGCTCAGGCTTGCCGCGCGGGGGTCACGAGAAGCGGGAGGCGGCGGGGGCGGTGACTTCCGCCCGGGACGACCGAGCCTCGATGTCCGTACGCAACCTCGCGGTCAGTTCCTCCAGCGCCCGGGACCGGACCGCGCGCACCGGCTCGGGGTCCTCGATCCGCCGGACCGCGGCCGGAAGCTCTGCGATGTCCTCGCGCAGGCGCTGGCGTGCGTCTTGCCAGTGGTCCGCAGGGCCCGTCCGCCGTCCGTCGCGCATCACCGTGCGCAGCAGCGGTCGCGCCGCCGGGTCCGGGGGTTCCTCCCCCGCCAGGGCGATGACATCGGGCCGTCCGGCTTGTCGGAAGACCTGCTTGGGTCCCGGAGCAGTGACCTTCGCCGAGGACAGCTTCATGACAGGACGGCCGTCGTACTCCACGAGTTTGTAGGCGGCGTCCAGGTACGGTGCGTCGGCGGCCACGCCGACGCGGGTACCCACGGCGTACACGTCGATGGGGGCGCCGGCACGCACCAGTCGGTCCACGCCGTACTCGTCGAGTCCGCCGCTGGCCAGGATCCGCACGTCGGGGAGCCCGGCGCCGTCCAGAAGAGCCCGGGCCCGGCGCGAGAGGGCGTCGAGGTCACCACTGTCCAGGCGGATCGCGCAGCCGGGACCGCGCTGCAGGTCGTTCAGGACACGGGCCGCGGTCCGCACGCCCGCCTCGGTGTCGTAGGTGTCGACGAGGAAGGTCACCGGTCCGGGGTGGCAGCGCGCGAACGCGCGGAACGCCTCCTCTTCGCCGGGGAACGTCTCGACGTAGGAGTGGGCCATGGTCCCCGAGGCGGGGATGCCCAGGGCCGTTGCCGCGGCCACGTTGCTGGTGCCCGCGAAACCCACCAGGGCCCCGGCCCGGGCTGCCTGCAGGCCCGCCCACGGGCCGTGCGAACGGCGCAGCGAGAAGTCCACCACCGGTCGCCCGGCGGCGGCCAGCACGCAGCGTGCCGCCTTGGACGCCACCACCGTCTGGTGGCAGACCTGGTTCAACAGGTACGTCTCGACGAGCTGGGCTTGCGGCAGAGGGGCGGTGACCTCCAGCAACGGCTCATCCGCGAACACGGCGTGACCTTCGGGAACGGCGCGTACATCGCCCTCGAAGGCGAGCCCGAGGAGCGGCTCCAGGTCTTCTGCCGGGCGGTGCAGGGCGCTGGCGAACTCCGCTACGTCCTCCCGCCCGACGCGGTAGCCGGCCAGGAAGTCCAGGGCGGGCTCCAGCCCCGCGGCGACCAGGAAGCCCCGGCCGGGCGGCAGGTCACGGACGAAGAGACTGAAGGTGGCCGGTGCTCGCATGTCCTCCCGGAGGTAGGACATGGCCATCGTCACCTCGTAGAGATCGGTGGTCGTGACGTCGGACATGGTGATCGCCGCCGTGTGTGGTCGTTGCCCTCTTCGTTCCCTCATCTCCAGTCTGGCTGCCCGCGGCGTGGGCGAAAGGGACTTCGGGACCCCCGGCCTGGGCTGTTCGGCCTCACCATGAGCGGGCGCGGCGCGCTGTACTGGGAGGTGTCGGCAGACGACGACAGCCGAGGAGGTACGGCGATGGCCACACTGACACGCAGGCAGAGGATTCCGTTCCCGGAGATGCCGGACTGGTTCGAGACCATTCCCGCCAAGTTCGCGATGCCCGTGGTCCGCATAGAGGACTACACGGAGGAGGGCCGCTACGTCATGCGCGCCGAGCTTCCGGGCATGTCCCCGGAGGACCTCGACGTCGTCATCGGCGACGGCGTGCTGACGGTCAAGGCCGAGCGCACCGAGCGCGAGGTGGACAAGAACCACAGTGAGATCCGGTACGGCGAGTTGAGCCGCAGCGTGACGCTGCCGCCCGGCGCCGACGAGGATGACGTCAGGGCCGACTACACCGACGGCATGTTGACCGTCAGCGTAGGCATGGGCGTCGAGAAGGCTGAGGCCAAGCACGTCGAGATCAAGCACCACGGCTGATCCCGGCACGGCGGTTGATCCGGGTGCGGCAGCTGACGAAGTCCTCGTCCATTCCACCGGCGGGCCCCTGACGGGCCCGCTTCGTGGTCGTCGCGCCGTGGTCAGCTGTGTTCGCCGTGCCGAGGTCGTTGTGCGCCCTGGGAGGCGGCCCAGCGGCGCCGTACCGCCTCCTCGTGCTCCGACTCCTCCAGCGCCAGTTCCACGGCCGCCAGTTCGTGCCGTAGGCGCGGTATCCAGTGCCGGCGGAGGGCGCGGACCCGCCGACGGGTCCGTTCTGCCTCCGCGGCGAGCAACTCGGCCGCCGCATGGTGGGCCGCGTACTCCGCGCCCGCCCGGACCGCGGCACGGTACGCCGACTCGGCGAGCACCAGCGCGGTGTTCGGCGGCGCCGGTTCCCGGGCGGTGCGGACCGCATCCGTGCAGGACACGGCGGCCGGATGGCGAACCCCCATGAGGACGGCCCACCGGACTTCGACCCGGGCCCGGTCTGCCGGCACCGCCTGGGTCAGGGCCCGTTCGCCGCCGAGGAGCACCCCGCGCACCAGCCAGGTGTCCGCCTCGGCGAGCCGCTCCCGCCACATCCGGCCAGCTCCCGCTGCGGCCCGTCGTGCCGAGCGCTCGCGGTCCAGCACCAGCCGGAGTTTGCGTTCCAACAGGTCGGCGCCTCGCTCCGCGGTGGCGAGAGCACGGCGCAACCGCAGCCGGCTGGCCCTGCCCGCCCGCACCCGGCTGCCGCGCCCACTCACGGAGGTGTCCCCTTGCCGTCCGTTCCCTTACTGTCCGTCCCGGTTCCCTGCGTTCTCCGTTGGCGCGCCTCCTCCTCGCCCGTTCCCTCGCCCGTTTCCTCTCCGCCCGGTTCCGGCTCTTCCGGCTCTTTCGGCCCCGCCCGGGACGGAACCCCGTGGGCATCGAGCAGTTCGGCCGGGAGCATGCCCAGATGACCGCGCGGTAGCGTCAGCAGGACCTCCCAGGCGCGGTCCAGGGAATCTTCCAACGAGCGGTTCTCGTCCCTGCCCTGGGCGAGGAACCGCTGCCGGAACGCTTCCTCCATGTCCAGGTGCCGCAGGTCGGCCGGGCTGAGTGCCGACCGCCCGATCAGGTCGGCCAGTTCCCGCACCTGACGCGACCGGGCCAGCGCGGCGATCAGCTGCGCGGCGACATCCGGGTGATCGGCGCGGGTCCGCCCCGCTCCGGTTCCCCTGCGCATCAACCGGGAGAGCGAGGCGAGGGGATCGACCGGCGGATAGACGCCGGTGGCGTACACCTCGGCGGACAGCACGATCTGGCCCTCCGTGATGTAACCGGTGAGGTCCGGGACAGGGTGTGTGATGTCCCCGGCCGGCATGGTGAGCACAGGGAGCACGGTCACGGACCCGGGCCGGCCCCTGATCCGGCCGCAGCGTTCGTAGAGGGAGGCGAGGTCGCTGTAGAGGTAGCCGGGGTAGGCCCGGCGGGCCGGGATCTCGCCGCGTGCGGCGGACACTTCGCGCAGCGCTTCGGAGTAGGCCGTCATGTCCGCCATCACCACCAGGACGTGGCGGCCTTGTGTGAACGCCAGGTGCTCGGCGACGGTCAGCGCCAGCCGCGGGGTGAGCAGCCGCTCGATCACCGGGTCGTCGGCCGTGTTGAGCAGCAGGACCAGTTCCCGCGCCGCGGAGCGCTTGGCCAACCCCGACCGGACGAATGCCGCGTCGGCGTGGGTGAGTCCCATACCCGCGAACACGACGGCGAAGGCCTCTTCGCCACAGGTCGCCTGGGCCGCGATCTGCACCGCCAGATCAAGGTGCGGTAGCCCGGCCGCGGAGAACACCGGCAGCTTCTGGCCACGCACCACGGTGGTCAGCACGTCCACGGCCGTCACACCGGTCAGCACCGCCTCGTCGGGCGGTTCCCGGCGCAGCGGGTTGATCGGCGCTCCGCCCACCGCGGCGTACGTGCCGCCCAGCACGGGCGGTCCGCCGTCGGTCGGTTCGCCCCGCCCGTTGCACACCCGACCCAGCCAGCCGGTGCCGACCGGGACGCGCAGCGGTGCGCCCGAGAAAGCGACCCGGGTACTGGTCCGGTCCATGCCGGCGGTGTCCTCAAGGACCTGCACCACGGCGAGGTCTCGGTCGACCTCCAGCACGAGCCCGTGCCGCAGTTCACCCGAATCCAGGATGATCGTGGCGAACTCGTCCCAGCCCACGCCGCTCACACCGCCGACGACCACGAGCGGGCCGTGCAGTTCCCGTACCCCCGTGTACTCGACGGGCCCGGCACGGCCGAGCCCGGTGGACCTGCTCATGGCACCGCCTCCCCGAGCCGGGTGAGCACGGTGTCGCGGGCCGCCGCCACCGGAAGCGTCTCGGCGGGCCCGGCACTCTCGCGGGCCCGCAGCAGCGGGGTGAAGTCGACCTCCTCGACGGCGTCGGCTCCCACCCCGCGGTCCACGAGTTCCCGGCAGCGGTCTATCACCGTCAGTACGGCCTCCGCCAGGGCCGCCGTCTTCTCGGGCGTGCTGTAGGCGTCCCTCGGCGACAGCGCGCTCTGTTGGACCACCGCCTCGCGCAGGAGCCGACCGGCCAGCACGCTGATCCGTTCACGCGGCGGCAGAGCCGTGACACCGACCAGTTCGACCAGGCCGGCCAGCCGGTCCGCCTCGGCCAGCAGGCTCGTCACCCGGCCGCGTCGGGCGGCCCACTCCGGATCGCCGCCGCGCGCGTACGCGGCGGCGAGCATCGGGGTGTCCCGGGAGAAGGAATCCACCCAGGAGACTGCTGGGTAGTGGCGCGCGTAGGCGAGGTCGCGGTCCAGGCTCCACAGGCACCGTACGAACCGTTCGGTGTGCGCGGTGACTGGCTCGGTACGGTCGCCGCCCGGCGGGGACACCGCACCGATCACCGTGACCGATCCGGTCACCCCGCCCGGGGTGCGCACTGCCGCGGCCCGCTCGTAGAAGGCGGCAAGCTGCGAGGCGAGCCCCGCCGGATAGCCCTCCTCGGCGGGAAGCTCACCCATGCGGGAGGCGAACTCCCGCAGTGCCTCAGCCCAGCGGGAGGTCGAGTCGGCGATGACGACTACGTCCAGGCCCATGTCGCGGAAGTACTCGGCGACCGTCGCACCCGTGTGCACGCTCGCCTCACGGGCCATCATCGGCATGTTGGAGGTGTTGGCGATGGTCACCGTGCGTTCCGCCAGTCGTCCTCCGGTGCGCGGGTCGGCGAGGGCCGACAGCTCCGCTATGACGTCCGCCATCTCGTTGCCGCGCTCGCCGCAGCCGACGTAGACGATCACGTCCGCGTCGCACCACTTCGCGATCTGCTGCAGCAGCATGGTCTTGCCGGTCCCGAATCCTCCGGGGACGGCGACCGTACTGCCACGGGCCACCGGGAAGAGGAGATCGACGGCCCGCTGCCCGGTGTGCAGGGGCACGTCCGCCGGCAGCCGCTCGGCGACCGGCCGTGGTCTGCGTACCGGCCACCGCTGGGCCATCCGCACCTCGCGGCCGTCCACCACCGCGAGCGCCGTACCCGGGCCGTGTTCGCCCGGTGTCGCGATCCGCGTCACCTCGCCCGAGCAGTCCGGCGGGACCACGAGCCGCAGTGGCACCCGCGCCCCGATCTCCCCCAGGACGTCACCAGGAGCAACGCGTGCTCCCTCGGTCACCGACGGGGTGAATGCCCACACGCGTCCGTCCGGCGCGGCGCCCGGCACGCCCGTCACCAGCAGGTCGCCGGCGCCGGACAGGGGACGCAGCAGGCCGTCGAAGACCCCGCCGAGCAGGCCGGGGCCGAGCAGGACCGACAGGGGCCGGCCCTGTGGCTCGGCCGGATGCCCGGGTGCCAGCCCGCCCGTGTACTCGTACGCCTGGACGGTGGCCGTGTCGCCGCGGATGGCGACCACCTCGCCCGGGATCCGGGCGGTTCCCAGCAGAACGAGGTCGTGCATGGCCACGGAACCGGGACACTCCATCTCGACCAGCGGCCCGGCGACGCGCAGGATCCGCCTGCCCGCACCGTCCCCGGGCGGGGCCGGTGCGACGGGGCGTCGATCGGTCACGGCACTTCCCACAGGGTCTCGGCCGCGACACCCAGCGCATCGACGGCGCGGTCGGCGAGGGCCTGAGCGGACAGGTCGACGCGGCGTCCGGGCGCCTTTGCGCGCACCCCGCCGTCCGGTACGGCCGTGATCTGCGCGTCCGCCCCCAGCAGGCTTCGTGCGGTCTGAGCGAGCCGCTCCGGCGGGACGGCACCGTCCGCCAACGCCCGTTGCACACCGGCGCGGACTTCGGCCCGAAGGCTGGCGTAGGCCTCGGCGCGGGCGGCGAGTTCCACCGCCCAGGCGTCCTGGAGCGCGCGCTCCCGCTCGCGGTCGGCTGCGGCGGCTCCGTCCGCCGCGCCGGCCCGGCGAGCGTGGGAGAGCACCTGCGCCGCGGTCCGGCGGGCCGAGCGCAGCGTCTCCTCCGCCTCGGCCTGCGCCCGTGCCAGGACTGCGTCGGCCGAGGCCCGGGCGGCTCGCAGCAACTCGGTACGGACCGGGTCCAGGCCGTCGACGGGCGCCGCCATCAGGGCATCACCACCGTCAGAGGCCGGCTCGGGTCCGGGACCGTGGCCGTTGCTTCGAGCGCTTGGGCGGCGGGCACCGTGAGGATCACCAGTTCGACGGTGCCGGGAAGGTCCCGCCAGGCCTGGCGGACGGCATCCGGATCCTCCGCGATACGGACATCGACCCCGGCCAGGGCCAGCCCGCCCACGCTGGTCCGCGCGCCGATGGCCGCCACGGTACCCATCGTCAGGCCTTTCCGATCAGCAGGATCGCGACCACCAGCCCGTACACGGCGATGCCTTCCGCCAGGCCGACGATCACGATGGCCCGCCCGAAGATCTCGGGACGCTCGCTCAGTGCCGCCAGCGCGGCCGCTCCCGTGTAGGCCACCGCGATGGCGGCGCCGATCGAGGCGCCGGCCACCGCGATGGCGGCACTGATCAGCGCGGACCCGTTGGTGCTGCTCGCCGTGGCGGCCTGGGCGGAAGCCTGAGCCGGGCCCGCGAGCGCCGTGGCCAGGACGACGCAGGCGCCGCCCAGGAGCGCGAGGTCCATCGCCAGCAGCCAGCGCAGGGCATGCCGGGCGCGGCGCTGCCGGAGCAACCGTACGGCCCCGAGGGGCGCTGCGAGAACGGGCAGGACGATCAGCCAGGTGAGCATGTGATCACCTTCGTGGGGGTGCGTCGGCAGGTTCTGCCGGCGGAACGTGCCAGGGACGGAACGGACGGCCCTCCGCCTCGAAGAGCCGGGAGAAGAGCTCGTAGAACTCCAGCCGCATGGCCTGCACACCGGCCACCAGAGCCTCCAGGGTGAAACAGAGGGCGGTGCCTGCAACGAAGAGCAGCACGGCTCCCGCGACCCCGGCGGCGCCCTGCCCAGCCACCACTTCGGTGCCCCTCCACACCACGGCGGTGAGCGCTGCATGGGTCAGGCCGAAGGCGGCGAGCCGCGCGAACGACAGGGTGTTGGTGCCTGCACGCACCATGACATCGAATACCCGTACGCCGGTTTCGGCGAGCCCGGCACCGCCACCCGCCGTCGCCCGGAACAGACCCACCGCGACCAGCCCCAGCCCGGCCACGGCGAGCGCGGCCCCGGCCACTGCCGGAGCCGGCCGATGCAGGAACAGGCCCGCGGCGGCCGACGCCAGACCGAGGTAGAAGACCAAGCCGGCCCAGCCGGACGCCGCGTACAGCCCCGTGCCCCAGCCGCCCTCGCGCACGCGGTTGACGGCACCGGCGGCCTGCGCGAGGGCCAGCAGCCCGGCCCCGAACACGACGGCCGCGACGATCAGCCGGGCCGGACTGTCCAGCGGGTTCAGCCACAGCACCGGCAACAGGCCCGTCGGTCCGAAGAACTCCCCGTAGGCCGCGCCAGCGAGCGCGGAGGCCAGCCCCGCACCCGCGAGGAACGGCCACAACCGGCGCAGCGGCGCGAGTCGCCGGGGTCTGCCCAGGCGCAGGACCAGCGCGCCGAGAAGCAGCAGCGCCCCGTGCCCCACATCGCCGAACATGACTCCGAACATCGCGACGTACGCCAGACCGGCCGGCCACGACGGGTCGAGGTCGGCGTAGGCCGGTGTGCCGTACGCCGTCACCAGTGGGGTGAACGACAAGCGCCCGCCCGGCCGCAGCAGTGTGGGAGGATCGGTGCCGCGCGGGGACGGAAGCGGAACCACGGTGCCGCCCGCCGCCGCCAGCCGCGCCGCGATGCGAGGCACTTCGGTCGCCGGGCACCAGCCGGCCAGTGCGGCCACCTCCCCACGCCGCACGGCACCCTGGGCCCGCTCCTCCAACTGCGCTTCGCCGGCCAGCAGGCCGGTGCTGCGTTGGTGTTCCAACTGGTCGAGGTCGGGTGCCGAGGCGGCCAGGACGGCCGCGCGGCCGGTTCGGGGGACGACGGCCCCGGGCGGGGCGGGCCCGCCCCGCCCCTGGAGCCGACGCAGCCGCAGCGCCGCCGGGCCAGGGGCCGCCTCTTCCGCGCGATCCAGTTCCACACAGCCTGCCGCGGCGATCCGCACCAGGGCGTCCCGCAGCGCCGTCCGCGGCACGATCACCGCCACTCGGCGCATCCGTACCGGTGTCATCGCCTCAGACCAGGGCATCGAACGCCTCCCCTGGCCGTCCGCCGCGGGCCGCCGACTCCAGGGCCGCCCGTACTCGCCAGGCATCCACGGACAGCACCGCGACGGCCCCCACGACCGCTCGGGGCCCGTACCGGCTCTCGTGCAGCATGGCGGTGCCCTCGTCCCGGAGCGTCAGCCACCAGCGGCCCTCAGCCCGCCACAGCCCGTCGGGTGCCGTGACATCCGCCAGGAGCCGACGGGCCGCCGTCGGCACGCGGTCGCGGAACTCCCGGTACGAGCCGGCGGCCAGCGCCCGTGTGCCGAGCAGCCGTGCCGCGTCACGCCGGGCAGGCTCCGGCAGCGAGCGCCCGTGCACGAACAGTTCCCGTGCCACCAGCAGGGCCGCACGTGCGACGGCCCAGTCACGCGCCTGTGGTACGGCCACGGCCGTGCGCCGGACGGCAGCCATCCGCATCCCGGTGAGCACGGCCCGGGGCGTGTCGCCGCCCGGGTCTCCCCAGGGGGAGGCGGCGAGCGCGGCACGCAGCTCCGCGGAAGACCCGGACCGTTCCAGGCGGCGCCAGACGGTCTCCAGCGCTCCGAGCCGGTAAGGCTGCGGAGGTTCCACGCCCGGACGGTCCGCCGCAGACAGCCGGGTAGCCACGTTGGCCACCTCGAACCCGGCGGCGAGCGGGACGAGCAGCCGGGTTCCGTTGGGCGGCAGCCAGCCTGCCAGTACCCGCAGGTGCCACAGCAGGGTGGCGGCCACCGCCCGCTGGGCCTCCGGCAGCGTGATCGTCGCCCGGGCGTACCTCACGTAGGGGGTGGTGGCCAGCCGGCGCAGCGCCGCGTCGAGGGTGGGGCAGGCCGCGACCTCCCGGGCTCCGGTGGTACCCGGACACCGTCGGGCCAGCGCCCGTGCGCGGACCGTTCCGGCCACCCATGCGGCGCTCATACCGCCCTGCCGGCTCTGCGCAGGGCTTCGGCCACGGCGCGGTCCACCAGATCGGGCATCCGTTCCCGTGCGCGCTCCCGTACCGCCGCGGCCGCCTGGTCACCGGCCGTGCGTAGGACGTCCGCCTGCCGGCGTGCCTCGCGCAGGACGGGGACCGCGGCCTGCCGCCGTACCTCAGGGGCTTGCTCCCGGGCGTCCGCGACGATCCTCGCGGCCGCCAGCGAGGCGTCCTTGCGTAGGGCCTCGGCCGCCTCGTCCGCCTCGGCCCGGATCCGTGCAGCCTCCCGTTGAACGGCCGTGAGCCGGGTCAGTGTGGGTTCCAGCTCCGCGGCGCGTTCCGCCGTCCGGTCGGCGGGCACGCCGGTGACGGCCGCTCCCGGCGCAGCAGTCGGACGGAACCGCTCCAGGAAGTCCCGCAGGCTCATCGGTCAGCCTCCCGCAGGTCGGCTGCTCGTTCGGTTTCACCCTCCCTGCCCCGGCTCCCGCGGGGTAGGGCCGTCACGACGCTCCACCAGGGCCGTTCGGCTCTAGGCGGGCGCCAGCTGAGCGGAAGACTGGGACGGTAGGCAACGCAACGGAGCGACGGAGCCCGGAGGCCGCAGTGAACGAACATGTGAACCTCTCCGCTCAGGCGGATGCCCGGCGGGATCTGCCCTCCCGCCCCTGGAGCCCGGCCGAGACGAAACGGCAGGAGCTGTTGGTCCGCTACCTGGGCGCTGTGGCGGCTGCCGCGGCCCGGCACGCGGGCTTCGAGGAGCCGCCCCCACCGACGCCGGCGGGTGAAGCCCGGCACCCCGCACCGCGGGGCGCTGCGTCCTCGCCGGCGCAGGCCGCGGCCACTGCCCGTGGGATGCCGCTGGTTCGCGACGTGATGGAGGTACCGGCCGCCTCCCTGGCGGACGACCTGCCGTACCGGGAGATCGCACGCCTGTTGGCCCGGGAAGCGGTCGGAGCCCTCCCGGTCGTGGACGCGGAGGACCACGTGGTGGGGGTGGTGTCGGAGTCGGACCTGCTGGCGAAGGTCGCCTTCGAGGCCTCCGGCCACCGGCCCGGGCGCGTCGGCAGGCTGCGGGAACGACGTCTGCACGACAAGGCCCGGGGTGAGACGGCGGCCGATCTCATGACCAGCCCCGCAATTACGGTGCTGCCCGGCTCGACCGTGGCCGAGGCCGCCTGGCTCGCCGCGCTGTCCCGACTCAAGAGGATTCCGGTCGCCGACCACGAGGGTCGGCTGGTCGGCGTCGTGGGCCGCGATGCGCTACTCCAGGTAATGATCCGGGACGACGCCGGGATACGGGCGGAGGTCGAGGCCAGGATCGAGGCCATCTGCTCGCCCGGTGACCGGGCCGCCGTGGAGGTGAGCGTGCACGACGGCGTCGTCGAGTTGGCGGGCCGGGTCATGCCGGCGACCGCGGAGCGGATCGCGGCCGAGGTCGAGGAGATCGCGGACGTGGCGGAGGTGAAGAACCTGCTCACCACGGCCTGACCACGCTCCGGCCGGCCGTCAGCCCCGCTCGGCTGCGCCAGGTTGACCCGGTGCCTGCCCTGGCCACGCTCGGCGGGAGCAGCCCCTGAGCGTGGCCCACGACGGCAGCGGTTGCGACCGTGTGTGAGCACACGTGTGCACGCGGCGCAAGTGTCATGGACGTGGCACTGATGGCGGATGTCTTCGGCGGAAGGACCGCAGCTGAGTGAAGGACCGCGCCCTCGGCCTCGGCCAGACCTCCACGGCCCGCGGTCGGCCGGTGGCCGTCCTCAGTGCTCCGCGCGCTCGCCAGAACCGTGCGGCTCCAGGTGGGAAGCGAGCACCGCCGCCTGCACCCGGCGCTGCACGCCCAGCTTGGCCAGCAGGCGCGAGATGTGGTTCTTGACGGTCTTCTCCGACAGGTAGAGGCGCTTGCCGATTTCGCGGTTGGTGAGGCCGTCGCCGATCAGGGTGAGGATGTCGCGTTCGCGCGGTGACAGGCCGGCCAGCTCGGGCGGCAGCGACGGGCTCTCCACGGGGTCGGCCCGCAGGGAACGCATCAACCGCGCCGTGGTCGCCGGGTCCAGCATCGATTGCCCCGAGGCTACGGTACGCACGGCCGACACCAGGTCAGAGCCCCTGATCTGCTTGAGGACATAGCCCGAGGCTCCGGCCATGATCGCGTCCAGCAGGGCGTCCTCGTCGTCGAATGAGGTCAGCATCAGGCACGACAACTCCGGCATCCGGTCCCGCAGCTCCCGGCAGACCGAGACGCCGTCGCCGTCCGGCAGCCGCACGTCGAGCACCGCGACATGGGGGCGCACGGCAGGGCCCCGGGCGAGCGCGTGTGCGACGGTGTCCGCGTCACCGACCACGGAGATGTCCGGCTCTGCATCGAGTAGGTCGGTCAGGCCGCGCCGGACGACCTCGTGGTCGTCCAGTAGGAACACCCGAATCGGATTCTGCTCCGTGAAGGTGCGTGTCTCGGGCATAACGGCCTCTCGTTCCCCGGGGACGGACAGACTGCGGGCCGTCCACGAGGCCGATCATCACCTGCCGGCAGGGCACACACTAGGGCCGACTGGCCCCACCCACTCCATCTCACTCCTTGGTTACCGGGGGTCACTCCATGGTCGCCGCGGAGGAGGTCGGACGGCTGTGGGGCGCGAGGTCGAACTGCACGTCCACCACGCCCTCGACGGCCCGGATCAGCCGCGCGGCCACCGGGATCAGGGCGGCGTCGCGGACCCGGCCCGTCAGCGTGACGACCCCGTCCCGTACCTCCACTTGAATGGCCGAATCCGGCAGTGGGAAGAGATACGCCACGACCTCGCGCCGGACCTCCTCAGTGATGTCGTCGTCCTCGCGCAGGAAGACCTTGAGCAGGTCGGCGCGGCTGACAACACCCTCCAGCAGCCCGGTCGCGCCGACCACGGGCAGCCGTTTGACACCAGCCCGTGCCATGATCCGGGCGGCCTCGGCGAGAGTGGCGTCGGCCCGGACCGTCACGGCGGGTGAGGACATCAGGTCACCCGCGGTGGCTGCTTCGCCCTTCGCCAGGTCGGAGGGGCGGCGCAGCCGGGTGTAGCCCTCGTCGGGAGCGTCCCGTAGTTCCTCCTTGAGCAGCAGATCGGCTTCGGAGACCACGCCGACCACCCGGCCCTCGCCTTCGATCACGGGAAGAGCGCTGACCTGCCAGTCCTGCATCAGTTGCACGACCTCCTTGAAAGGAGCCCGCCGGCCGATGGCGGCGACCGTTTGGGTCATGACATCGCTGACGACATGCGGGGTGGCATACATGATGACTCCGTAGGGTCCGCGGCGCTCTGCCGTCTCCAGGGTGTTCCGGTACGGGCGCACGGGCCAGGGGCCACCTGGCCCCCTCGGACGGGCCGTTCGGTTTCCGGCGGCCGGATTCGAAGACCTGGACACCGGTCACCCGGAGTCGGGGCGGCTGGCGGGGCCGGTCGGTCCGGCAGCGGGGGACCTGCGGCCCCTGACCGCGTGGTCACGGCGCCGCCACGCTGGAATCGGATGACTGCCCTGGAGGTGGAGACGATGCCCCGAACCGTCACCGTAGGACTCGACGGCTCGGCCGAGAGCCGCGCGGCCGCTGAATGGGCGGCGCGCGAAGCACGACTGCGCGGCCTGCCGGTGAAGATCCTGCACGTGTGGGAGCCCGTTCCCGACCCCATGGCCGAGGCACCGCTGCTCGGCGACGAGACCCATCAGTACTGGACCCAGCGGATTCCGCGTGAGTCCGTCGAATGGCTGACGCAGCGCTACCCCGGCGTCGAGGTGATCGCCGACCAGGCCACCGGAAACCCCGCCGAGGCCCTGACCGAGGCGGCCGACGCCGCCGAACTGATGGTGCTGGGCTCACGCGGGTTCGGCGGCATCAGCGGCTTCATGCTCGGCTCGGTCAGCCACTCCGTCATCGCCCATGCCGAGCGCCCCGTGGTGCTGGTCCGGGCCGGCGAGCAGGCCGCCGACGAGCACGTTGCGGACTCGGCGGGCGTACCGTCCACCACGACCTCCTTCCGGCCGGTCGTCCTCGGCCTCGACGTAGCAGTCCCCGACGACACCCTGCTGGAGTTCGCCTTCAACGCCGCTACGCACCGGGGCGCGGCGCTCCGGGTCGTGCACGGCTGGCCCCCTCCACCGGTGTTCGCGTACGGGATGTACGCCGGTTTCGACGCAGGTGGCTCCTCGGCCCGCCGTGAGGCGGCGGTACTGACCGAGGTGCTGCGCCCCTGGCGGCAGAAGTTCCCGGACGTTGAGGTCATCGAGGCGAGCCGGTCCGGTAGCCCCGCGCAGGTGCTGGTCGCCGCGTCCGAAGACGCGTCCTTGGTGGTCGTCGGCCGGCGGATCCGCACCAGTCCCTTGGGCGCCCACATCGGGCACGTCGCACACGCCGTCCTGCACCACGTCACCGCCCCCGTCGCCGTGGTCGCGCACGACTGACCACGCACGACACGACTGACGCACAGATCGAGGAGAACGTACCCATGAAGGCAGCGGTCGTCCGAGCGTTCGGCGAACCCCTGGTCGTCGAGGAACGCCCCGACCCCGAGCCCGGCCCGGGACAGGTCCGGATCCGTGTGGAGGCCTCCGGGCTGTGCCACACCGACATCCACGCGGCGCGCGGTGACTGGCCGGTCAAGCCGAATCCGCCGTTCGTACCCGGGCACGAGGCCGTCGGCCTGGTCGAGGAACTCGGAGACGGCGTCACCCACCTCACGGTGGGGCAACGGGTCGCGGTGCCGTGGCTCGGCCGGGCCTGCGGGCGCTGCGAGCACTGTCTGTCCGGCTGGGAGACGCTGTGCGAGCAGCAGATCAACACCGGGTACGGCTGTGACGGCGGGTACGCCGAGAAGATGCTGGCCTGGGCGGACTTCGCCCAGCCGGTGCCGCCTGGGGTCACGGCCGTCGACGCCGCCCCGCTCACCTGCGCCGGTGTCACCACGTACAAGGCGCTCAAGGTCGCCGGCGTCCGGCCTGCCCAGCTCGTAGCGGTTTCCGGCATCGGAGGTCTGGGCCACCTCGCCGTGCAGTACGCGAAGATCGCCGGCGCGTCCGTCGCCGCGATCGACGTCACCGACGAGAAGCTGGAGCTCGCGGCCGAACTGGGTGCCGACCTCGTCATCGACGCCCGCAAGGACGATGTCGGTCGAGTGCTGAAGGACCATGGTGGCGCGCACGCCGCGATCGCCCTCGCCGTCGACGACGCGGCGTTCGCGGCCGTCAACTCGGGGCTGCGGCGAGGTGGAAAGCTCGTCATGGTCGCCCTGCCGGCGCACGGCACCGTCCGGCTCCCGATCTTCGAGACCGTCCTGAACGGCACTTCGGTGATCGGCTCCATCGTCGGCACCCGGCAGGACCTCGCCGAGGTGTTCCAGCTGCACGCCGCCGGCCGTACCCGCGTCGTCCACGAGATCCGGCCGCTGCGGAGCGTCAACGAATCCATCAGCGACGTACTGCGCGGCCAGGTCCGGGCCCGTATCGTTTTCGATCTCGGCATGGGGTGGTGACCATGGTGGAACTGCCGATCGTCGTCGGCGTCGACGGCTCCGAACAGAGCCTGCGCGCCGTGGACTGGGCGACCGACGAGGCAGCGCTGCGCGGGGTGCCGCTCCGCCTGGTGTACGCCTCGCTCTGGGAACGCTATGAAGGCGAGCTGCCCGGCCGGGACCACGGTCGGGAGACCGAGGAGGCGTTGGCCCAGGACATCGTGGACGGTGCTGCGCAGCGCGCCCACCGCCGTCAGCCCGGCGTACAGGTCACCACCGAGGTGCTGCCGGAGGAACCGGAGTACGCACTCGTCCGGGAGAGCGGCACCGCGCTCGCCGTGGTCCTTGGCTGCCGCGGTCGCAGCGGGGTGACCGAGGCCCTGCTCGGCTCCGTCAGCGTGACCGTGGCCGGACGCGCGCAGTGCCCGGTCATCGTCCTGCGCGGCAGCCACGACAATCGTGTCCGGCCCGGGGCCCAGGACCGTGTGGTCCTGGGCGTGGCGGGAAAGCCGGCGGGCTCGGCCGCCGTACGCTTCGCCATCGAGGAGGCCGGACTGCGCGGCGTACCGCTGGAGGCCGTGCGCGCCTGGCGGCGGCCCGCGCACGTGGTCACCGGGCACCCGCTGCTCACCGGCGAGCCGGCGCATCTGCAGGAACAGGACGCCGCTGAGATGGTGGAACAAGCATTGCGGGACGCGCCGGAGAACCTGGAACTCCACCGGACGACCATCGAGGGCCACCCCCGTGACGCCCTGCTCGCTGCGTCCCGCCATGCCGGGCTGCTCGTCGTCGGCGCGCGGCGCCGGTCCGGTCACTTCGGCCTCCAGCTCGGCCGTGTCGCCCACGGAGTGTTGCACCACGCCGCCTGTCCCGTGGCGGTCGTACCCGAACCCGCTTGATCCGGCACGGCCCCCTCACCCTCCCTACCAGCCCCTTGCCCCCCGACCAGACATCAGACCTTCCGACCATCGGAGCCCCCATGCCCGAGGACGCCCGTCAGGACGCCACTGCACTGACCGACGAGGAATTGCGCAGTCTGGACGCGCATTGGAGGGCGGCCAACTATGTGGCCGTGGGTCAGATCTACCTCATGGCCAATCCGTTGTTGCGTGAGCCGTTGAGGCCGGAGCACATCAAGCCGCGGTTGCTTGGTCACTGGGGTACTTCGCCGGGGTTGAACCTCGTGTACACCCACCTCAATCGTGTGATCAAGGCGCGTGGAGTGGACGCGTTGTGTGTGTGGGGGCCGGGTCATGGTGGTCCGGCTGTTCTGGCGGGTTCCTGGTTGGAGGGGACGTATAGCGAGACCTATCCGGATGTGGCTCGGGATGCGGCCGGTTTGGGGCGGTTGTTCCGGCAGTTCTCCTTCCCGGGTGGGGTGCCCAGTCATGTGGCGCCCCAGACGCCGGGTTCGATCCACGAGGGCGGTGAGTTGGGGTACTCCCTCGCGCACGCCTACGGTGCTGCCTTCGACCATCCGGGTCTGCTGGTGACCTGTGTGATCGGTGACGGTGAGGCGGAGACGGGGCCGTTGGCCGCGTCCTGGCATTCCAACAAGTTCCTCGATCCCGTGCGTGATGGTGCTGTTCTGCCGGTCCTGCACCTCAACGGCTACAAGATCGCCAATCCGACCGTGCTCTCCCGGCTTCCCGAGGCCGAGCTCGATGCGTTGCTGCGCGGGTACGGTCACGAGCCGATCCATGTCACCGGCGACGACCCGGCGACCGTGCACCGGGCCATGGCGGCGGCTTTCGACGAAGCCCTCGACCGCATCGCGCTGGTGCAGCGCACGGCCCGCGAGGGCGGGGGCGCCGAGCGGCCCCATTGGCCGATGATCGTGCTGCGCACACCGAAGGGCTGGACCGGCCCGGCGGAGGTGGACGGGGTACCGGTGGAGGGCACCTGGCGCGCCCACCAGGTCCCGTTGGCCGGGGTGCGGGAGAACCCGGAGCACCTGCGCCAACTGGAGCAGTGGTTGCGCTCGTACCGGCCCGAGGAGTTGTTCGGCGCTGATGGCCGGCCCGCCGCGGAGGTCCTGGCGTGTGTGCCCGAGGGTGCCAAACGGCTCGGTGCCACCGCGTACGCCAACGGCGGTCTCCTCGTGCGGGACCTGCCCCTGCCGGCGTTGGACCGGTTCGCGGTGCCGGTGGACAAGCCCGGCACGACCCTGCACGAGCCGACCCGGGTCCTGGGAGACCTCCTCGAACAGGTCATGAAGGACACCTCGACCCGCCGGGACTTCCGCCTCGTGGGCCCCGACGAGACCGCCTCCAACCGACTGCAAGCCGTCTTCGACGCCAGCGGCAAGGCCTGGCAGGCCCAAACCCTCCCGGTCGACGAGCACCTCGACCGACACGGCCGGGTACTGGAGATCCTCTCCGAACACACCTGCCAGGGCTGGCTGGAGGGCTACCTCCTGACCGGCCGACACGGACTGTTCTCCTGCTACGAGGCGTTCGTACACATCGTCGACTCGATGGTCAACCAGCACATCAAATGGCTCAAGACCTCCAGAGAACTCCCATGGCGCGCCCCCATCGCCTCCCTGAACTACCTTCTGACCTCGCACGTCTGGCGCCAGGACCACAACGGCTTCTCCCACCAGGATCCCGGCTTCGTCGACCACGTCCTGAACAAGAGCCCCGACGTCGTCCGCGTCTACCTACCGCCGGACGCCAACACCCTGCTCTCCGTCGCCGACCACGTCCTGCGCAGCCGGGACTACGTCAACGTCGTCGTAGCCGGCAAACAACCCAGCTTCGACTGGCTGACCATGGACCAAGCCCGCGCCCACTGCGCCCGCGGCGCCGGCATCTGGGACTGGGCCGGCTCACCGAACACCGACGAGCCGGACGTCGTCCTCGCCTGCGCCGGAGACGTGCCCACGCTGGAAGTACTGGCCGCGGCCCAACTGCTGCGCCGGCACCTGCCCGACCTCGCCGTCCGTGTGGTCAACGTGGTCGACATGACCCGGTTGATGCCGCACGAGGAACACCCGCACGGTATGACCGACGCCGAATACGACGGTCTGTTCACCACGGACAAGCCGGTGATCTTCGCCTACCACGGGTACCCGTGGCTGATCCACCGCCTGGCCTACCGCCGTACCGGGCACAAGAACCTGCACGTGCGCGGTTACAAGGAGTCGGGAACCACGACCACGCCGTTCGACATGGTGGTCCGCAACGACCTCGACCGCTACCGCCTGGTCATGGACGTCATCGACCGCGTGCCCGGCCTCGCCGTCCGTGCCGCCGCCGTACGCCAGGAGATGGCCGACGCCCGCACCCGCCACCACAGCTGGATCCGCGCCCACGGCACCGACATGCCGGAAGTCGCCGACTGGAGCTGGGACGGCTGACCGAAGCAACCGCTGACCGAAGGAGCGGACATGCAGGAGTAGATCAGCGGCCTTCCGGTGGGCGGGAGTCAAGGAGCGGCCGGCGGTGGCGTCTGCGGGAGGGGGATGGCGGAGACCGCCCCGCCCCTGCCCCGAGTGCCGCAGGGCCTCACCCGGCGACTGGACGACACGTGCCCGTACGGTCGGGACCCGGCGGACCGCCGTCGGTGGCCGACCGTACGGATGGAGAGAGGAGGCGCATCGTCATGACGGACAACGCGGCCACGACCGGCCAGGCGGCGATGACGGACAAAGCAGCCACGAAGGGCAAAGTGCTGGTCACCTACGGAACCACCAACGGGTCCACGGCCGAGATCGCCGAGGCGGTGGCCGGCGTCCTGGGCAAGGCGGGACTGACGGCCGAAGCGCTGCCCGCCCGGTCCGTGACGAGCCTGGCGCCGTACGACGCCGTGGTGGTCGGCGGCGGGCTGTACGCAGGGCGCTGGCACAAGGACGCCCGCCGCTTCGTCCGCCGCCATCGCCGCGAGCTCGCGGCACGACCGGTGTGGTTCTTCAGCAGCGGCCCACTGGACGCTTCTGCCGCGGAGCGGGACATTCCGCCGGTGCGCGGGGTGCATCGCGCCATGATCCAGTTGGATGTGCGCGGTCACGTGACGTTCGGCGGCCGTCTGGAAGAGGGCGCCAAAGGGCGGGTGGCCCGGATGATCCTCCGCTCCGGAAAGGGCGGGGACTTCCGGGATTTCACCGCCATCGAGAAGTGGGCGGCGCAGATCGCCGGGGATCTGGCCCGCGGCTGAGGAGGCCGGGCGAAGCCCGTTGCAGTTCAACAAGCGCCGTGAACGGGCGCCGGGAACTGCGCGACCAGCCATGAACGGTCCGCGGACGACGGACGGTACGCGGTGCGGCACTTCCGGCGGAGCGCCAAGTAACGCCCGCCGTGACGTCACAGCACGGCTGTGCAGGGCACCCGGGAGTCGTGCCGTGATGTCACGGCGGGCGGTGGCCCGTCCGAAACCGACCGTCTCACCGGGCGCCGCCGTGCCGTGCTACGGACCGTGCAGGAGGCGACTGCCGCACTCGGCACGTCCGTCCTGCTGCCGTTCAGACCTTGCGTGCGGCCGGCCAGGCCAGGGCGCGGGCGATGTCGGCGACGGTGAGGATTCCGGCGACCCGGCCGCCGTCGATGACCAGGGCGCGCCGCAGGGGGTTCGCCTCCAAACGCGGAAGCAGGTCGAGGACCGGCTCCTGCGGAACGGCCGTCACCACTTCACCCAGGGGGTGCATCACCTCACGGACCGTGGTGGTCGCGCGCGCGTGCGCCGGTGCCGCGTTCACGCGCCTCAGCGTGAGTAGTCCGGTGACGGAGCCGTCCGCCTCCAGGACCGGGAACGCCGAGTGCCGGTACGAACCGAAGGGCCCTTCGGCCAGGAAGGCGGCGAGTGTCGCGGTGGCCGGGACGGTCACCGGGTCCGGGGTCATCACCCGGCTCACCGGAACCCCTTCCAGGGCGCCGCGCATCTGCGCCTGACGGGCCTCCGCGGTGGCCGCCGCGATCAGGAACCAGCCGATCAGCGCGGGCCACAGCCCGGCCAGGTTGCCGATGAACAGCAAGTCCGCGAATCCGGTCACCACCATGAACCAGCCCAGCGCTCGGCCCGCCGCCGTGGCCCCCTGGGTGGCCCGCAACCGGTCGCCGGTACGGTGCCACAGGTACGCCCTCAGCAACCGTCCTCCGTCCAGCGGAGCGGCGGGCAGCGCGTTGAACACCGCCAGCAGGACGTTGATCGCGGCCAGCCAGGCGACGGCCTCCACCACCAGCCCGGATACGTGCAGCGCGCCCAGCCCCAGTGCAGCGGCCGCGAGTACCGCACCGGCCAGCAGACTCGTCAGTGGCCCCACACCGGCGATGCGCAGTTCCGCGGCAGGCGACGGCGCCTCTCCACGCAGTCGTGCCGCGCCGCCCAGCATCCACAGGGTGATGCCCTCCACCTGGACGTCGTTGCGCCGGGCCACCACCGCGTGCGCCAGTTCGTGCGCCAGCAGCGACACGAGAAACACGACTGCGGTGAGCACGGCGAGCGCCCAGTACGCGAACGCGGAGTGCCCCGGGTGCGCTTCGGGGAACCGGCCGCGTGCCAGTGCGACCGTCACCAGGGCGACGATGACCAGCACGCTCCAGTGCAGGCCCACCCGCACGCCGCCGATCCGGCCGAGGGACAGCGTCTCCTCCATGAACCTCGCCTTCCTCCGGCTGTCACTGCGCGAACGAACGGCCCCCCGCGCAGTTCCGCATGGGCCACGTGGCCGCGAGGCCACGGAACACGATGCGCAGGCCACGGAATGCGGCCGTGGCACCTTCAGGGTGCGGCGGTGACCAGGCGGACGAGGAGGGGCCGGTCGGCTCTGACCGGGGGACGACCAGACCGGCCGGGGCCGTCTGCAGGGAGGCCGGACTCCAGAGCTGCGCTGGAGCTCGGCCTCCCCACAGACGGCGGGACGCAGGCCGGCCGGAGGCAGTGAGGAACGAAGGGACGGGCGGACGCCGGTGAAACGGACGTGTGAAGGAAAGGAACGGACCGTCGGAAATCCGGGCGTGAAAGGACGGGCGAACGGAACATGCGCGAATGCCTGGACGGGTGGCTCCCGAAACCGGGGCATCGTGGACGTACCGACGCGGGTCGGGCGCCCGCGCCCCGCGTCAGCTCGTCCGGTGGGTCCAGCGAGGTCCCACCAGTTCCCACTCCCTTTCCCAGTCGGCCGAGCGCCGACGGTCGAGCCACGCCCGCGCGAGTGCGCCCGCTCCGTACACCGGAGCGGCGAAGGCGAGGGCAGCCCCGAGTCCGAGGAGGCCGGCCTCGAGGGCGCCCTCGGCGGGCCCTGCCGGCTTCGTGAGCATGAGCTGTCCCTGGCCGTCCACCCACACCGTCACCCGGGACCCGGCCTTCAGACCGGAGTCGACCAGTGTCCGCCCGGTGTGCGCCGTACCGTCGGGGGCGAGCCAGCGAACCTCCGCCCGGACTCGGCCATCGGCCGACCAGACCGTTGGGGCGAGTGGGACGCCCGCGACAAGCACGGCCTGGACGGCGTGCTGCTCGGCACGCTGGTGCGTGAACACCGCCGCCGCGGCACGGGCCGTGACCACCCCGGCGACGGCACCGCCGACCACGATCAGTACCCAGACTGCCAGCACGATCCAGGCTTCCATGACGTCCTCGCGCCGACGCAGCGAATTGCTCCGCAGCCGCCACAGCCGCCTGTGTGCGCTCATCGGGCCCGACCTCCTCGTGGTGGCGATGCCTTCGACGCTCGCATCCGTCGGGTGGCTGCTCACAGGGGCCGACGGAACCCCGGTGGGGGCCACTCGGTACCAAGCCAGCCGTCAGCAGGAGCCGTTGGTCCCCGTCGGCTGCGACGGCAGCCGCGCATGCACCTCGAACACGCCCCACAACCCCGCCGCGCGCAGCATCCGCAGGAAACCCGCGCTGTCCGTGACCAGCCGCAGTCGGCCCCGCTTGGCCAGCGCCCGATTGCGCGCCCGGCACAGCAGGCGCAGCCCCGCACAGTCGATGAAGTCGACCGGCCGGAGGTCCAGCACCAGGTCCGGGTGCGGATGCGCGGTGAGCGCGTCGATCCGCTCCGCCAGGGTGGGTGCCGTCAACAGATCGATCTCCCCGCGCAGCGGCAGGACCGTCGTTGCGCCGGACGGACGGTGGGCTGTGACCGCAGCGGGCCTGCCGTGCTCCACAGCCGCGGGGCGCGTGTGGTTCTTGGACACGGGAAGAGCGAAGCGCAGCGCCGGGCGTGCCGGAAGGGCCGATCGGTCCTTGCGACGGGGCCGATCGGGGAACACTCTGGACCACCCGCCGTCGGAGCGCGGGGCGGGCCGGACCGTTCGGTGCCCGGCCGCGGGAACGCCGGCCGTGGCCCGCCTTCACCCACGGATCGATCGGCGCCGTCCGGCCGGGTGTCCGGGGCCGGACGGCCCAAGCGCACCCCGTCACCCCCCACCCAACCTGGAGACGCGGGGCGGTCCCGGCAGGGTGCCGGAGTGCCGAGCCACCGTGGCACAGCGACCGAAGGGGTGAGGAGCGTCATGAAAGGCTTCGTCTTCCACGGTCCCGGAGAGGCGTCCTGGCAGGACGTCCCGGACCCCGGCCTCAAGGAACCGACCGACGCCATCGTGAAGGTCGGCGCCGTGACCATCTGTGGAACGGACCTGCACATCCTCAAGGGCGATGTGCCCGAAGTGCGCCCGGGAACGGTGCTGGGCCACGAGGCCGTCGGCGAGATCGTCGAGGTCGGCAGCGACGTACGCACCGTACGGCCGGGGGACCGGGTACTGGTCTCGTGCATCACCTCGTGCGGACGGTGCCGTTTCTGCCGGGAGCAGAGCTACGGGCAGTGCCGGGGCGGCGGGGGTTGGATCCTCGGCCATCTGGTGGACGGTACACAGGCCGAGTACGTCCGCGTCCCTTACGCCGACCTGTCAGTGCATCCGCTGCCCGCCGCCGTGCGCAGCGAGGACGCCGTATTGCTCGCGGACATCTTCCCGACCGCCTACGAGGTGGGCGTGCTCAACGGGTGCGTACGGCCCGGGGACACCGTCGCCGTCGTCGGCGCCGGCCCCATCGGACTCGCGGCGATCGCCACGGCGCGTCTGTTCGCGCCGGAGCGGATCATCGCCGCCGACCTGGTACCGGCCCGGCTGGAGGCCGCCAGGCGGCTAGGCGCCGACGCGGTGGCCGACGTCCGCGAGGCGCCCGGCCAACTGGTGGCCGATCTGACCGACGGACTCGGCGCGGACGTGGTCATAGAAGCGGTGGGCCGGCCGGAGAGCTTCGAACTGTGCACCCGCATGGTCCGTCCCGGCGGTCACGTGGCCAACATCGGTGTACACGGCAAGCCGGCCACACTCGCCCTGGAAGACCTGTGGAGCAAGAACGTGACCATCACGACCGGTCTGGTGGACACCTACTCCACCCCCACTCTGCTGCGGATGGCCGCGGCGGGCCGGTTGCCGACCCAACAACTGGTCACCCATGTCCTCCCGCTGGAACAGATGGAGGAGGCCTACGACGTCTTCTCCCAGGCCGACGAGACGGGTGCCCTGAAAGTGGTGCTCGGTGGCGAACGGCACGAAGTGGCCGTTCCCGTAGCCTGATCGAGAAGGAGCGTGACGGCCATGACCGAACCGACAAGCCCGACCGGGCCGACGAGCCCGACCGCACCAGTGAGCCGGGCCGAACCGGCGAGCATGACACTGGTGACGGAGGCGCCGCACGGAGATCTGGGCCGCCGCGTGGCCGCCCGGCGGGCGCAGCTCGGGCTGACCCGGCGGCAGACAGCCGCGCGGGCCGGCATGGCCGTCGGCTATCTCCGGTACCTTGAGGAACAGCCGGGTGCCGCGCCGGGCACGGGCTCACTGATCAGACTGGCCGAGGCCCTGGAGACCACGGTGACCGAGCTGACCGGCGGTGCTGTGGACCTGCCTCCCGGCCCCGGGCGCGCCGCCCGTGAACCCCGCTTCACCGAGCTGGGGCCCGACGAGTGTCGAGCCCTGTTGGGGACACACGGGGTGGGCCGGCTGGCGGTCCCCACGGCCACCGGACCGGTGATCGTGCCGGTCAACTACAGTGTCGTCGACGGTGCTGTGGTCTTCAGGACCTCACCCGGCGCCACTCCGTCGCTCGCGGTCGGTGCGCCGGTGGCCTTCGAGGTCGACCGGATCGACGACGCGTTCAGCCGGGGGTGGAGCGTGCTGGTCCGCGGGTACGCCCGGACCGTGACGGATCCGCAGGAGCAGCACCGTTGCACGGAGGTGGCGAGCAGCGCGCCCTGGACGGGAGGAACGCGTGACCTGTGGGTGCGGATCGACTCTCCGACCGTCACCGGGCGCCGGATCACGAACTGAGCGGGGCACGAGCGCACCGGAAACTGACCGGTAGCTGACCGACCTGCGGAGACAGTGAGGCGGGGCGGCACGCGTACCGAGTACGCGTGCCGCCCCGCCTCACGCCGCATGGTCCGGAACATACGGTCCGGACCATGCGATGCACGGTCCGGAATCAGTCCTTTCCCGACCGGCGCCCAGGGGCACCTGGCGGGCCCGCCGTGAGGAGCACCCCCGTGACCAGTTCCGGGCGGATGCGGACCGCGTGATCCATGCCCTGCAGCGGCGCCCAGGTACGCAAGAGCGATCGGATGCGGGCCAGTTCGCCGGGATCGGTGACCAGGCGGGCGTATCCGGTGACCACCACGCTCCAGCCGAGATGAGTGTCCGGATCGATGGCGTCGGCCTCGTAGGCGACCACCACACCGATGCGCTCGGCCGGGCCGGACTGCGAGGTGAGGGCCACGCCCTCGGGCGTGCGGATCACTATGTCACCGCCGTCCAGGACGTGATTGACCGGGTGGACGGTGGGCAGCGCCTGCCGGGTGAAGACGATCCTCCCCAACGGCACGCTGCCCAGCAGTCGCAGCGCCTCGGCACGGTCGAGGTCGATGCGCCGGTGCGCCGGATCAGGGTGACGGATCATGGTTGGCTTCTTCGCGGGTCCATGGCTCTCTTTGTGCCGGTTTCGTTCCGCCGGTGCGTACGGTGCCGGGACGCGGGCGGAGCGACACCGCGGGGGATCGGTGCCGCTCCTGGCTTCACTGTCGGTCATCGTCTTTGCGTCCTTCCAGTGCCGTTCGGACCCTGTCGGGGGCCGGACGGCCCGATCAGACTCACCTGGTGTCGCTCGTGCCGATTCCATTCAGCGCGGCCCGGCCCGCCTCCAGACGGGCCACCGGAACCCGGAACGGCGAGCAGGAGACGTAGTCCAGGCCGACGGCGTGGAAGAAGTGGATCGACTCAGGGTCGCCACCGTGCTCGCCGCAGACGCCGGTCTGCAGCCCCGGTCGGGCTGCCCGGCCCTCCTCCACGGCGATCCGAACCAGCCGGCCCACCCCCTCGCGGTCGAGGGTCTCGAACGGCGAGGTGGCGAAGACGTCCTTGTCCAGGTAGGCCGGGAAGAAGGCGGCCTCGACGTCGTCGCGGGAGAAACCCCAGGTGGTCTGGGTCAGGTCGTTGGTGCCGAAGGAGAAGAACTCCGCCTCTTCGGCGATCCGTCCCGCCGTGAGCGCCGCACGAGGCAGCTCGATCATCGTGCCGACGGGACACCGGACCGGTACCCCTGTCTCCTCACTTACCTCAGCCAGTACCCGGGTCACCTCCTCGCGGGCGAGCCGGAGCTCCTCCACGGCGCCGACGAGTGGCACCATGATCTCCGCCCGTGGCGAGCCCCCGGCGCGGGTACGTTCGACCACCGCCTCGGCGACCGCTCGCACCTGCATGGCGACCAGGCCCGGCACGACGAGCCCGAGCCGGACGCCACGCAGGCCGAGCATCGGGTTCTCCTCGTGCATCCGGTTCACCGCGTCGAGCAACTCCACGTCGTGTGGGTCGGGCCGTCCACCACTGGCCTCGGCGGAGGCGATGCGCACGGCGAGTTGGACGCGGTCGGGCAGGAACTCGTGCAGCGGTGGGTCAAGCAGCCGTATCGTGACCGGCAAGCCGTCCATCGCCTCCAGGATGCCCGCGAAGTCCTGCCGTTGGAGCGGAAGAAGAGCCGCCAGAGCCTGCTCGCGCCCGGCGTCCGTACGGGCGAGGATCATCTCCTCGACCAACTTGCGCCGTTCGCCGAGGAACATGTGCTCGGTACGGCACAGTCCGATGCCCTGCGCCCCGAACCGCCGGGCGCGCGCGGCGTCTTCCGGCGTGTCGGCGTTGGCCCGCACCTCCAGCCGCCGCACCACGTCGGCGTGTTCCAGAGTGCGGGCGACCGCCGCGACCACACTGTCCGCCTGTTCGCCGGACTCCAGGTAACGCATGGTCGCCGAGGCGATCAGCGGGACCTTGCCCGGGTAGACCGCGCCGACTGACCCGTCAACCGAGATGACGTCGCCCTCCTCGACGACGATTCCGTCCCGGGCGGTGAAGCGCCGGGCCCCGGTGTTCACGACGAGGTCCTGTGCGCCGCAGACACAGACTCGGCCCATCCCGCGGGCGACGACGGCCGCGTGGCTGGTCTTTCCTCCCCGACTGGTCAGCACGGCCTGGGCGGCGACCATACCGGGCAGGTCATCGGGTGTGGTCTCCTCGCGCACGAGCACCACCTGCTCGCCCGCCGCGGCCCTCCGCACCGCCTCCGCGGAGTCGAACACGGCTGCACCGACCGCCGCGCCCGGGGAGGCTGGCACACCGTGGGCGAGCACGTCTCCGGCCCGGTCGGTATCGAACCGGGGGAACATCAGCCGTGCGAGTCCTTCACCGTTGACCCGGTTCAGGCCCTCGTCGACCGTGATCAGTCCTTCCCCGACCAGTTCGGCGGCGATGGCGAACGCGGCCTCGGCCGTCCGCTTGCCGACCCGGGTCTGCAGCATCCACAGAGTGCCGCGCTCGATCGTGAACTCGATGTCGCACAGATCCCGGTAGTGCCGTTCCAGCGTGCGCGCATGGTCGTGCAGCCGCTGGTACGAGCGCGGGTCCAGCCGTTCCAGCTCGGCGAGTGTCATGGTGTCGCGGATTCCGGCGACGACGTCCTCTCCCTGGGCGTTGGGCAGATAGTCCCCGTACAGGCCCGGGCGTCCGGTGGCCGGGTCGCGGGTGAAGGCGACGCCACTGCCCGAGTCGGGGCCGAGGTTGCCGAACACCATGCGCTGCACGGTGACCGCGGTGCCCAGGTCGTCGGGGATGTGCTCGCGGTGCCGGTACAGCCGGGCGCGCGCGGCGTTCCACGACCGGAAGACGGCGAGGACCGCCTGCTGCAGCTGCTGGGCCGGGGACTGCGGGAAGTCACGGCCCGTCTCGTTGCGGATCAGCCGCTTGTACGACTCCACCAGCCAGGCGAGGTCGGACGCATCCAGATGCAGGTCGTCGGGGGCCTTGCGGGCCTCCTTGAGCAGGGTCATCGCCTCGTCGAACAGGGCGGGATCAACCCCCATCACCGTACTGCCGAACATCTGGACGAGCCGACGGTAGGAGTCCCAGGCGAAGCGCTCACTGCCGGAGACCTTGGCGAGGCCGAGCACAGAGGCGTCGTTCAGGCCGATGTCCAGCACCGTCTCCATCATCCCGGGCATGGAGAACCGGGCTCCGGACCGCACGGACAGCAGCAGCGGGTCGTCCGGCTGCCCCAGCAGCCGTCCGGTCGCCGTCTCCAGGGCCGACAAGTGCCGGGAGATCTCGGCCGACATGCCCTCCGGCTCCTCACCGGTGGCCAGGAAGGCACGGCACGCCTCGGTCGTGACGGTGAACCCCGGAGGCACCGGCAGTCCCAGCCGGGTCATCTCGGCCAGGTTGGCACCCTTGCCGCCGAGTAGGTCGGCCAGGCCCCGGTCGCCGTCCCGGAAGTCGTACACGTAACGGACCATGGCGGCACTCCTCAGGTGTGCGGTCTGTGCGTACCGTTCCAGCGTCGGCCGGTACCGGACCGCATGACGAGGTGCTCTCCGTCCCTCCGGCTGGGCCGACCGGCCCCGGCCCTCCCACGGGTGGGCAGGGTCCCCCGGCCCACCCGTGGGACGTGCCGTCGCCGGTCCGGGACCGATACGGTGGGGGAGACCCCGGCAGGCGCCGAGGTCAGGGTGCGACGGGAGATCTGGAGGGACGTGGTGGCAATCCCGGAGGAGCCCCGCGTGCGATTGCCGCAGCTGCGGCTCGACGAGCTGCTGGAGGAGTTGCAGGCTCGGCTGGATGCGGCCCGCGGCACCCGAGACCGGGTGCACAGCCTCCTGGAGGCGGTTCTGTCCGTGGGGCGCGAGCTGGACCTGGAACACGCACTGCACTCCATCGTCGAGGCGGCCGCCGCGCTCGTGGACGCCGAGTACGCCGCCCTCGGCGTCATCGGCCCCGACGGCAGCACCCTGACGGCCTTCCACACCGTAGGCGCGACCGACCAGGACATCGCCGCGATCGGCCATTTCCCCGAGGGCCACGGCATCCTGGGCGAGTTGATCCGCCATCCGGCGCCGCTCCGGCTGTCGAAGCTCTCCCAGCATCCCTCGTCGTACGGCTTCCCACCGAACCACCCGCCGATGAACAGTTTCCTCGGCGTCCCCATCCGGGTCCGGGGCCAGGTCTTCGGCAACCTCTACCTGACCGAGAAGCGCGGGGGGCTGGATTTCGACGAAGAGGACGAGGCGGTGTTGTCGACGCTGGCCGTCGCGGCCGGCGTAGCCATCGACAACGCCCGTCTCTACGAGGAGTCCCTGCTGCGTGAGCGGTGGCTGCTGGCGAACGCGGAGATCAGTCACAGCCTGATGTCCGGTAGCGAACGCGCCGAGGCGCTGGACCTGATCGCGGAACGGGCCCGGGAGATCACGGGATCGGCCCTGGCGGCGGTGGCGATGCCCATGGCGGACGCACCGGCCCTCGGCGTGGAGATCGCCGTGGGGGCGGAAGCCGACGCGCACCGGGGTCTCGTGCTACCGCTGGGGGAGAGCCTGATGGGTCTGGCCTTCTCCGCCGCTGCTCCGGTCAGCAGCGATGACGTGAACAGCGACGCGCGGGTCGCTCCCGAGCCCCCGCGTTTCCGCGGGCTCGGCCCCGCTGTGGCTGTCCCGATCGGTACCAGCGAGGGGGGCGTCCGAGGCGTGGTCCTGGTGGCCCGGGAAGCCGGCCGGCCGGTTTTCTCGGCGAAGGAGACCGAGATGCTGCAGGGCTTTGCCGCCCAGGCTGCGATCGCGATGGAACTGGCCGAGCGCCGGCAGGATGCCCAGCAGATCGCGCTGCTGGAGGACCGCGACCGGATCGCGCGGGACCTGCACGACCTGGCCATTCAGCGGCTGTTCGCTACCGGCATGACCTTGCAGAGCGCAGGTCGCTTCATCGAGCACTCCGAGGCGGCCGAACGGGTGTTGCGGGCCGTGGACGACCTCGACGAGACGATCAAGATCATCAGGTCGACGATCTTCGGACTGCGGACCAGGGAGGGCGCCGCCGGAACCGGACTGCGGGCGCGGATCGTCCGGATGGTCGGCGAGGCCACCCCCGTGCTGGGCTTTGCCCCCAGCGTGCGCATGGAGGGACTGATCGACACTGACGTGCCGTCCGAGATCGCCGATCACATCGTGGCGGTGCTCTCCGAGGCCCTCACCAACATCGCCCGGCACGCCCACGCCGACCGGGCACAGGTGGTGGTCACGACGGACGGCCGTGAGGTGTGCCTGAAGGTTTCGGACAACGGCGTGGGCATCCCGCCCGACGGGCGCCGCAGCGGGCTGCGGAACATGGCCGAGCGGGCGGAGTCGCTCGGCGGGCGGCTACAGGTGTCCGGGGCCGGCACAGGAGGCGCCGAGGTGGAATGGAGGGTCCCGCTGCCCGCCGACCACGGGCACCAGTAGTCGCTGAGCGCGGCTCCCCTGTCATCGGCGTGCGTGGCGATGACCGTGCCGGGTCCTGCGCCGCCGTACACGGCCAGGTCGGCGCCTTCGCGGTACGGGACCGAGAAGGCGATGGGTGTCGCCGAGCAGGGGGCAGGGCCGGCGGGGCAGGGGGTCGGGGCCACTCGGCCCATGCCCGGAACGGCGCCGTGGCAGCAGCCTGAGAGTGTCCGACGACGACACCGACGCCCTTGGAGGACGCCATGAACGGCACTCCGGCCCTCGTGAACGACGTGATGACCCACCGGGTCGTCGCCCTGCGCGCGGGGGCTTCTTTCAAGGACATCGTGAAGGCCATGCGAGAGTGGCGGGTCAGCGCCCTCCCGGTCCTGGACAGTTCGGGGCGTGTCGTCGGTGTGGTCTCCGAGGCAGACCTGCTGCCCAAGGAGGAGTACCGGGACGGAGACGTCGGGCGGTACGGACAGGTGCAGCACCTCGCGGAGGTCCGCAAGGCGAACGCGGTGACCGCGGCGGAGCTGATGACGGCCCCGGCCATGACCGTGGCACCCGATGCCACCGTCGGCCACGCCGCGCGCATCATGGCGCGCACCAGGGTCAAGCGGTTGCCAGTCGTCGGCCGCGACGGCACTCTGAAAGGCATCGTCAGCCGTTCCGACTTGCTGAAGGGCTTCCTGCGGGACGACGAGGACATCGCCGAGGAGGTCCGGCACGAGGTTGTGGCACGACTCTTCGGCATGCACACCGAGGCCATCAGGGTCGAGGTGCTCGACGGTGTCGTCACGCTTGCCGGCCGGGTCCGTGAAACGGTCCTGATCCCGCTCGCCGCCCGCCTCGCACGGGCCGTGCCGGGCGTGGTCGACGTGCGGTGCTCGCTCACTGGGCCGCGCCGACACCCGGACCTCGCCCCCGACCTGCCGGACAGCGACCCCGCCCGCCTGCCCTGAGCGGAGTCGCGGGCACACGAGAGGGGCGCCCACGATGACACGGACACCTGCAGCGACCGTCACCCACCCGTGGCTGTGGCGTTGGCGGCGGAACCCACTCAAGCGCCACAGTGATGTGGTCGAGGCCTGGATCGTGCTGGTCACCTGGGTGCTCGCCACTTTCGCCGCCGTTGTCGCAGGTGTGGTGACGGCCGGAGCGGCAGGCCAAGGCTTCTCGGCCCGCGCGGCCGGGGTGCACTCCGTGTCCGCCGTACTGACCGACGACGCGGCGAAACCTCCGGCCACGGGCAGCGGATCGCGCGACGGGCGCGAGTGGGCCACCGTGCGCTGGACGGATGCCCACGGCTCCGTGCACACGGATCAGGCGAGGGTCTTCCCGGGCGCCCCCGCAGGAACCCGGGTCACCGTGTGGACCGACCGCGCGAATCGGGTGGTGCCGGCGCCCATCACTGGTGCGGCAGCGACGGGCGAGGCCGTGGGCACGGGTGTGCTCGTCGCCGGGCTGGCCGGGACCGCGGTCCTGGTGGCGGGACGGGCGGTCCGCGGGGGACTCCTCAGGCGGCGCCTGGCTGAGTGGGACAAGGAGTGGAATCAGGTCGGACCCCGCTGGGGGAACCTGAACAGCGGGGGAACCTGACCGGCAGCGCGGGGGCTCGCCCAGACGGCGGGCTTGTCGAAGGGCCCAATGGCGAAGGGATCAACCGCGAGGTCTTCTTCACCACCGACGTTCACCGACGGGGAGGCTGCCTGGATGCGGCATGACCCGCCTGGAGATGAGGCACGGCGGGTCGACGATGGTACGAGTGATGCCCTCGCCCACGAGCCGGTTGGTGGACGCCCCGGTTGGGCGGACGTCAACCGGGGCGTCCACTCCCGGGAGCGCCGGGATTCCGGACCGTGGATCTCCTGCCCCCCCGAGCTCGGTCACGTCACTCCACACCTGACGCCGTGAGCCGGCAGTCCACACCCACCACACCCTCCACGCCCCGTACCAGGCGGGCGGCGAGCGGAATCCGGGTGGCGTCCTGGACCCGGCCGGTCAGGGTCGCGACGCCATCGGTGACGTCGATGTGCACAGGTTCGACGGGAGCCGGGAAGAGCACGTCGACGACGTCCCGCCGTATCTCGTCCGCGAGGTCGTTGTCCGGACGCAGGAACACCTTGAGCAGGTCCCCGCGGCTGACGACTCCTTCGAGTACTCCCTCGGCGTTCACGACCGGTAGGCGCTTGACGTGTCTCAGCGCCATGATGCGGGCGGCTTCGGCGAGTGAGGCGTCGGCGTGGACCGTGACGGCCGGCGTGCTCATCAGCTCCTCGGCGGCGACGGCCCCGGCCTTGGCCAGGTCGGGCAGTCGGCGCAACTGAGTGAAGCGATCGGGATCGCTGTCGCGGAACTCCTCCTTCGGTAGCAGATCGGCCTCGGACACCACACCGATCACCCGTCCGTCGCCTTCCAATACGGGTAGGGCACTGACCTTCCACTGCTCCATGCGTTCGACAATGTCCTTGAACAGGGCCTTACGGCCCACCGCGACGACGCCGCGCGTCATCACGTCGCTCACCTGTTGCGGACTGCTGCGCATGCTGTCCTCCTCGGAACGCCGCCGAGCCGCCGACGTGGCCATCAGCCCAGACCGCCGCTGCCGTACGGGGCGTAGAGATCGAGCAAGCGGACCCGGGAGGAGTGCAGTCGCTGGGCAACCACGAGTCCAACCCAGAATGCGATCGCCCGGCCGAACTCGGGATCCTCCTCGCACATGGCGCGCACGGGGGCGGCGTCGAACTCGTAGGCCCGTACCGGGCTCATTGCCTCGGCGCCGAGCTGCCACAGGTAGGGCGGGTAGTGCCAGGACCAACCGATCAGTTCGCCGTGCCCGAGCGTCTCGATGACAGCGCGACGGCGACCGGGAACATGCAGGTCGAGGGCGACCGTGCCGGTGCGCACGATCCAGAAGCGGTCGGCACGCCGACCCTCCTCGAACAGGCGGGTGCCGGCCTCGAAGGAGACCTCACGGGCGAGGGCCATCAGCCGTTCACGGTGCTGGGCCGGCAGAACTGTGGTCATGGTGGTCGCGGAGGTCATCGCACCGACTCCCTTCGTAGCTGTTCCTACCAGCGTGGACGCGTCAGGAGCTGGTCGCCACGGGCCGCTCGGGCCTGCCTGAGGGCCCCTTGGCCCCAACAGACAACAGCGGCGACCGCCCCGCACGCCTGGCGGGAGGGCTGTGGGGGGGGGAAGGCTGCACGGGCCTCGGGGCCGTGAGCTCCGCTGCTCATGCGCGGCGCTTCTTCGCTGTGGGCTGGAGCGCACGCGGGGAGACAGATTTTCGTGAGCGTTTGCGGCGTCGCACGGCTGTGGGACCGGTCCCCAGCCTCGACCGGCCGGTGCCCGTCCCACGGAGTGCGCCCTTGGTTCGGGCCGGCGTACCGGGGACGGAGTGCGCCGTGTGAGGCCGCCTGCGTAATGCGGGGCGGGAAGGACGCCACCCGCTTCTCGCGGATCCGGATTGCGCGGTGCACGGCGTAACGCCGCTTCTCCGCGTCTCCAACGGGCCCTTCCCGCCATGACCAGCACATCATGTCGATCAGCAGACCGCCAGGGCCGATCGGCCCTTGTCCGGTGGCACATGCGAGGAGACCGCACCACGACGACTCCACTCCACGACTCCACTCCACGACTCCACTCCACGACTCCACTCCACGGCTTCGGTCTTCCTGACTCCCCGGGCCGATGACGCCTTCGCGGATCTTGACGAGGGCCGGCCGGCCCGGTGCCGGTTCGCTCTTTGCTTCGGGAATGCCGGTGGGTTGCGACCCGCTCGCGGATCGCGGAGCGGCGGGAACAGCAGCGGCGTTGTCTTGGCGGCCGCTGCCTTCTTCGCCTTCCGGTCCGCGCAGTACGCGACGCCGCACTGAGACGGGCGGCCCTCGACGGGGTACGACAGGCCGGCCTGCGCTTTGCCGGAGCTGGAGGAACGGGGGTTCGGTTCCCGGATCGTGACGCAACCGGCCTCGAACTCCCGGTTGGAGAAAAGCCACTGGTGAACCGACAGGAAAAGTCGATTGCCAGAGGCTCGATGCCTGTCACTACGATGTGAGATCAAGACAACCGTTCGACCGGCCCCTTCGATGCGGGCCGGTCGGGGTCGCCGATGCCAGGGACCGCTCCCCGGGTTGCGGTGATCTTCCTGTACCAGGGAGGACCTTCCGCATGTTCCGACCGTTAGGCAACGCTGTAGTCCGACATCCCGTGTGGACGATCGTCGCATGGCTGATCGCCGCGGTGGCGATCGTCGCGACTGCCCCGAGCCTGCCCTCGAACAGCGACGAGAGCAGTTTCCTGCCCAAGAGCTACGAGTCGATCAAAGCGGCGACTCTTCAAGAGAAGGCGTTCCCCGGTGCTTTCACCCCGTCGGCGATCGCGCTGTACCAGCGCACCGACGGTGGCGAACTGACCGCCGCCGACAAGAAGGACGTCGCCAGGATCACCTCCGAATTGGGCGGCAAGCACATCGACCAGGTCCAGAAGGTGGTCCCCGGCCCGTCGTCCGAGGACGGCAGGTACGCCCTGACCCTGGTGCAGATGGACAGCAAGAACGCCGGCCAGCCCAAACAGGCCGATGCGGCCAAAGCGTTGCGCGAGAACGTCAAGCAACTGGCAAGAGGCACGCACCTCGACGTCAAGCTCGGCGGCTCCGCCGCGCAGGCCCTCGACCAACAGGACTCCTCCAAGCGCGGTCAGACCCTGATCGGCATTGGCACTTTTGCGATCATTCTGGTGACCCTGCTGATCATTTTTCGGGCGCCGATCCTGGCCGTACTCCCACTGGTCCTGATCGGTCTGGTGTCCGCCGTCGCCAACGGCCTGATTGCCTACGCCACCAAGCTGTTCGGCCTCCAAGCCAACAGCTCGATCTCCTCGATACTGATCGTCGTGCTGTTCGGCGTGGGGACGGACTACTTCCTCTTCCTGATATTCCGCTACCGCGAACGGCTGCGCGCCGGCGACGAACCCAAGCAGGCCATGGTCAACGCGGTCGACCGGGTCGGCGAGGCCATCGCATCGGCCGCCGGAGCAGTCGTCATCGCCTTCCTCGCGTTGGCTCTGTCCACGCTCGGCTTCCTCAGGCAGATGGGCCCGGCGCTCGCCATTGCGGTCGCCGCCACCCTGATGGCAGGCCTGACCCTGGTCCCGGCCGTGGTCTCCCTCATCGGACCGAAGGTGTTCTGGCCGTCCAAGTCCTGGCAGAAGGAGCCGAAGAACGCCCGGTTCGCCGCCCTCGGCCGCGGCGTACAGCGTCGCCCGGCACTGACCGCCGGGGCGTCCGGCCTCGTCCTGATCGTGCTGTCGCTCGGCACCCTCGGTTTCAACGCCACGTTCGACCTGGCGTCGGGCTCCATGCCCAAGACCAAGGAGTCCATGGTCGTCCAGGACGAGATGCAGAAGGCGTACTCGGCCGGCGCCGCCGCACCCACTGACGTCTATGTGTCCCGCACCGACGGCAAGCCGCTGGACACGGCCGTCTTCGGCGCCTACGTGAAGAAACTCGGTTCCGTGGACGGTGTTGCCAGTGCCCGGATGACCCGGACGAACAAGAACGGCACCACCGCGGACATCACCGTCACGCTCAAGTACGAGGCGTCGACGGACAAAGCGATCGACACGGTGGAGCGGGTGCGCCACGTCGCCCACTCAGAGGCTCCCGACGGCACTGAGGCCCTCGTCGGCGGCATGTCCTCCATCTACAAGGACATCGACACGGCGGTCAACCACGACTACCGGACGGTCTTCCCCGTCGCGGCCGTCCTGATCATGGTCATCCTGGGACTACTGCTGCGCAGTGTGGTTGCCCCTTGGTACCTGATCGCATCGGTCGGCCTCGGTTTCGGTGCCACCCTCGGCGCCACCGTGTGGATCTTCCAGGAGGGGCAGGAACACTCGGGCCTGATGTTCATGCTCCCGGTGATCATGTATCTCTTCGTGGTCGCCATCGGCACCGACTACAACATCCTCATGATTGCCCGGCTCCGTGAGGAGGCCCGTGAGGGTCGCGAGCCGCGGGAGGCGGCGGGCATGGCACTCCGGCACGCCGGGCCGACCGTGGCCGCAGCCGGCTTCATCCTGGCGGCGACCTTCGCCACGATGATGCTGGCGGGCAACGCGCTGCTCACGGAGATGGGTTTCGCCGTCTCCTTCGGTATCGCCGTCGCCGCGTTCGTGATGGCGATGTTCTTCACGCCGAGCCTCACCGCGCTGATCGGCCACGCCGCCTGGTGGCCGGGGCACGCCGACCGGGCGGCACGGGATGCGCTCGGCCAGGGTACGGATACCGGCGGCTCAGGAACGGTCCACGGTAGTGGCGATCGCGACCCGGTCGCCCACGATCCGGCGGGCCCGCGCGGCTAGCGGCAAGGTCAAGGGGGGAGTTCCGCGCCTTCGTACGGTCGGCGGAACTCCCGGCTGCCGCACCAGGACGGGCTTCCTCCCCCACATTTCCGGACCGGATCACCCGCCCGGTCCGGGGCAGCCGGTCGGCACGCCGCTTCAGGCCCGTGCCCGCCGTCGGCCTGCGCCATGACCGTCGAACACACGCTCCGCACAACGTCCCCGTGTGTGCCAGCGGCACCCATGCCGGCCGGTGCCCCGAGGGACCCAGCAGACGGCTGGCCGGCTGCACCGGTCCCAGACCACCGCGCGGCGCTCGCACCACGTCCTGTGCCGCTCCTGTTCCCTCCGGCTCGTCGCCAGCCGGTCGGGCGCACCGGAGACCACCCGCACCGCGCGGCGGCGGGCGGGCGCCCGAGGTCCTCAGCGGGGCAGCAGGCGCAGGGCGTACAGCGCGGCGCCGAGATCGGCCAGCGAGGTCGGGTCGGAGAGTGAACGTCCCGTCAGTTCCTCGATGCGGCGCAGACGGTAGCGCACGGTGTTCGGGTGGACGAAGAGCCGTTGCGCGGTCTCGGCGGCCACTCCACCGGAAGCGAACCACTGCCCGAGCGTACGCAGCAGGCGCGCGCGTTCCGGCGCGGGGAGTTCGAGGAGCGGCCCCAGGGAGACCTCGACCAGGCGACTGGCCTCCGCCGGGGCCGCGGCGACCAGCATGGCCAGCGGGTTGTCGTCGAAGCGGCTGACGCCCGGCCCGTCGCCGGGCAGCCCGGCCAGCGCCAGGCGGGCGAAGCGCAGTGCCTGGGGCGTGTCGCGCAGGGTGTCGAACCGGGGACTGACACCGACCCGGGTCCGCCGCCGGCGCAGCTCCCGCAGACCCACCGTCTCCGCGTCGTGGTGTGCGAGCGCGACGAGACCGATCTGCTGGTCCGGCAGCAGCCGCCAGACCGAGGGCACACCGGCCCGCTGCAGTGCCGTTTCGATACCGGGCAAGGGCTCCTGGCCCGGATCTGGCACGGAGGCGGCCACCACCGTGTACGGGCCACGCTCCGGCAAGCCGAGTTGCCGGGCCGCCTCCCGTGGCGTCGTACGGTCCGCGAGCGCCCCGGTGAAGAGGGCCTCGGCCAGTGCCGAGCGGCGCGCCTCACGGCGCAGTGCCAGTTCCGCGCTGGCTTCCCGGTAGGCAGCGGCCACGGCTTCCGCGTAGCGGCCGAACAGGGACCAGATCTCCGAGGACCCGGCCACCAGTTCCGAGTCCGTGACGTCCGGGTGCCTGCGCGCCTCGTCGACCATCTCCGACCACAGGAACTCGAAACCGACCCGGTAGGCGTGCAGGGTGTCCGTCAGCGGCACGCCCTGCTCGGCCCTCAGCCGCCCGGTCTGCTGCGCGGCTCCCACATCGGGACTGGCTCCGAAGGCGAAGCGCGCGAGCAGCAGATCCGCGTTGCCCTCGCAGGACTCCCTGAGGGATGTGAAGGGGATGAGCGCTTCGTCCGCGTACGAGTCGACCTCGACACGTATGCGTTCGGCCATCCGCCGGCCCAGCTCGGGAAGGCGCGTGCGCAAGGCCGCGCCCACATTCGACAGACCCATACCCGCAGCGTACGACGGCCTGTTTGGTTCCAGGAACAACCCTGGTGTGCCCGGGCTGTCCGCGTCACCATGGACGGCCGTGAGCATGCACGCCACCATGCCGTGAGCGTTGACGAGGGGACTTCGTGAGCGCCGAGAGCACGCGTGCAAGGAGGCACCATGGCCAACCTGGCGGAATTCCTGGCGGACACGGCGCGTACGCTGCCGGGACAGCCGGCGCTGCGGCTGGGGACGGCGGTCACCAGCTACGCCGAGTTGGACCGGCTCAGCGCGCAGGCCGCCACATTGCTGCGCACCGAGGGCATACGGGCCGGCGACCGGGTCGCGCTGATGCTCCCGAACGTGCCCGAGTTCGTCGTCCTGTACTACGGCGTCCTGCGGGCCGGCGGGGTCGTGGTGCCGATGAACCCGCTGCTGAAGGAGCGCGAGACCGAGTTCCACCTGCGGGACTCCGGTGCCGCGGTGCTCTTCGAGTGGCATGCGGCGCCGGGCGAAGGGGCCGCCGGCGCCGCTGCCGCCGGAGTGCGCCGTCTGGCGGTCGAACCTGCCGCCTTCGCTGCCGGGCTGGCGTGTGTGGAGCCGCTGCCGGAGGTCGTCGCGACCGCTGGGGACGACATCGCCGTGCTGCTCTACACCTCGGGCACGACCGGTCGTCCCAAAGGTGCCGCGCTCACGCACGCCGGGCTCCGCCACAACACCGAGGTCAATGTCGCCGAAGTCCAGCGGATGACGTCGCAGGACGTGATCGTCGGCTGCCTGCCGCTGTTCCACATCTTCGGGCAGACCTGCACGATGAACGTCGCGGTGCGCAGTGGCGCGTCGCTCACCCTCGTACCGCGCTTCGAGCCGCGGACCGTACTGGATGCCATCGCCCGTGACCGGGCCACCGTGTTCGAAGGCGTGCCCACGATGTACGCCGCACTGCTCCAGCAGCCGGACGCCGCCGCGGCCGACCTGTCCAGCCTGCGCATGTGCATCTCGGGCGGCGCCTCCCTGCCGGTGGAAGTCCTGCACGGTTTCGAACGGCGTTTCGGCTGCATGGTGCTGGAAGGATTCGGCATGTCCGAGACCAGTCCTGTCGTCTCCTTCAACCACCCCGACCGCCCCCGCAAGCCCGGGTCCATCGGCACCCCCATCCGCGACGTGGAGGTGCGACTGCTCGACGACGACGGCCGGGACGTCGTACCCGGCGACGTCGGGGAGCTGGTCGTGCGGGGCCCGAACCTGATGAAGGGGTACTGGAACCGGCCCGAGGAGACCGCCGCCGTGATCCCCGATGGCTGGCTGCGCACCGGTGACCTGGCCCGCCGCGACGAGGACGGCTACCTGTACATCGTCGACCGCAAGAAGGACCTCATCATCCGCGGCGGGTACAACGTCTACCCGCGTGAGATCGAGGAGGTCCTGCACGAACACCCGGCCGTCGCGCTCGCCGCCGTGCTCGGTGTGCCGGACGAGCGGCTCGGCGAGGAGGTGGCGGCCGCCGTCGTGCTGCGGCCGGGAGCCCGGGCGGACATCGGGGAACTCCAGCAGTTCGTGCGGGAGCGGGTCGCCGCCTATAAGTATCCGCGCTGCATATGGCTGACGGACGCGTTGCCGACGGGGCCGAGTGGCAAGATCCTCAAGCGTGAGATCACTGCCCCGACCCCCTGAGGGCTCGGCGTCGTGCCGTAGGGCGCCACGCACCTGTCCCCCGGAACGGCCGCCGGCGCCCAGGCCGTCCCGGGCTTCGGGCCCGGGCCGATGGACCTGCTGGCCGGCCGGATCCAGCACCGCGGTTCGTCGGCCGTCTGCCCGGTCCATGTGGTGAGCGTCGTGGAGGTGCCCAGGTGGGGGCGGGGCAACCAGGCCTGGCGGCCTTGGGGACCTGCGAGGGACACTGTCCGCGCGGCTGGATTGGACTACACGCGGACCGCCCTGGACTGTCGGTCAGTCGGTGCCGGCAGGGGCGTGGAAGTAGCGGCCCTCGTCGAGGTCTGAGAGGAGGCCGGGGCGGGTCGGTTCCCACCCCAGCAACTCGCGGCGGGAGCGGTCGCTGGCGCTCCGCGTTCCGCGGCGCCGATCGATGCGTTGGCAGTGGGGCCCGACGTGGTCTGCGAGGCCTTCGCCGATCGCCGCGCCTTCGTACGGAAGAGGGCACGCCGTGATCACGGCAAACCCGGAACAGCAGGAGCGCGAGCTGATCAAACTCGCCGCGCCGGCCGGGACCCTGCGTCGGCGCGGCGTTGCGGAGCCGGCCGCGAGCCTGGCCGCCGAGGTGGGGGTCGCCGTGTTCAAGGTCGGCTTCGAGCGGTGGATCACCGGGCCCGGGGAACGTGAGATGCCGCAGTTGACCCGGGAGGCGTTGGACGAGCTCAGGGCCGTGGCCACGGGTGGCCGACTGGCCCTTGGGGCGGTGCCGGGTACCGGTGGTCGCAGCGGGTAGGGGATCAGGGAACCGTGACGGCCGACTCCCGGCGGATCAGGATGTGCTGCCGGCCAGCCGGCGAAGGACGTCCACGGCCCGCGCGGCGTGCTCGTAGGGCACGAAGAGGTGGTCGTGGTGGAAGCCGGCGACGACATTGCAGCTGAGGCCCGCGTCGGCGAGGGCGCGTGAGACCTCGGCGGTTAGCCCGACCGCGTCCAGTGCCGAATGGACGCGCAAGGTGATCCACCCGGCCACGTAGTCGTACGCCATCCCCGCCGCGTCCGCCTCCGCCTGGGGCACCACCAGGGTCAGGCCTTCCTGCTCGGCGACCATCACGACGGGAGTGAGGCCTGAGGGCAGGCCGCCCTCGGCCACGGTGAAGACGTAGCGGCCCGGGTTCAGCTCCGGACGCATGCCACTGAGCAGTCTGTGCAGATCAGTCTCGCCGGTCACGGACCCACACTAGGGGCTCTCGTCCCCGCGTGTGAGCGCACGTCGAAGCGGAGGTCCACGAGTGGTCCTGGACGGGGGCCGCGGGCCTTCGTGCTCCGACCCGGGCCGGGTGAAGCGTCCGCCTGACATCTCCCCAACGGCAAGAGGCCGCGGAAAGGTGCCTGTTCCGCGGCCTCTTGGTGCGTACACCCTCAGTGACTGCCGGCGAGTTCCCCGCTGAGCGTTCCGTGGATGTGCGCACTGCGCTCGTTCAGGCCGACGATTTCGACGGTCTTGCCGCGCTGTGCGTACTTGGTCTCGATGGCATCCAGGGCGGCGACGGAGGAAGCGTCCCAGATGTGGGCGGCGGACAGGTCTATGACGACCTTGTCCGGGTCGGTCGCATAGGCGAACTGGCCGACGAGGTCGTTGGACGAGGCGAAGAACAGTTCGCCCGTCACCCGGTAGACGACGGTGGCGTGGTCGGGGTCGGTGACGGCGGTGACCTCGGCGAGGTGGGCGACACGCTTGGCGAAGATGACCATTGCCGTGATCGAGCCGGCGACGACACCGATGGCGAGGTTGTGGGTCGCGACCACGACGGCCACGGTGATCACCATGACGGTGATCTCCCCGGTCGGCATCCGCCTGAGCGTCTTCGGTGCGATGGAGTGCCAGTCGAAGGTCGCGAAGGACACCATGACCATCACCGCGACCAGCGCGGCCATGGGGATGTCGGAGACGACCGACCCGAAGGCGATGCACAGGACCATCAGGAACGATCCGGCGAGGAAAGTGGACAGTCGGGTGCGGGCGCCGGACACCCTTACGTTGATCATCGTCTGGCCGATCATGGCACAGCCGCCCATGCCCCCGAAGAATCCGGTGACGATGTTGGCGATGCCCTGGCCGACGGACTCACGGGTCTTGGAGGAGCGGGTGTCAGTGATGTCGTCGACCAGCTTCGCGGTCATCAGCGACTCCATGAGGCCCACCAACGCCATGGCGAGTGCGTACGGGGCGACGGTCGTCAGGGTGTCCAGAGTGAACGGCACGTCCGGCAGCCCGGGTACGGGGAGGGAGGACGGCAGTGCGCCCTTGTCGCCCACGGTGGGCACCGCGATGCCGGCCCCGATCGTGATGGTGGTGAGGATGGCGATGGACACCAGCGGCGCCGGAACCACCTTGGTGATCTTCGGGAAGTACACCATCAGCGCCAGCCCGGCGGCCAGCAGTGGATAGACCGCCCAGGGCACATGGGTGAGCTGCGGCACCTGTGCCATGAAGATCAGGATGGCGAGGGAGTTGACGAAGCCGACCATCACGCTGCGGGGGACGAACCGCATCAGCTTGGCGACACCGAGGGCGCCGAGGACGATCTGGAAGATGCCGGCGAGGATGACGCACGCGACCAGGTAGCCGAAACCGTGCTTGAGGTTGAGCGGTGCGACGACCAGGGCGACGGCGCCGGTGGCAGCGGAGATCATGGCCGGCCGGCCGCCGACGATCGCGATGGTCACGGCCATGGTGAACGAGCTGAACAGGCCGATCGCCGGGTCGACCCCGGCGATGACCGAGAAGGAGATCGCCTCCGGGATCAGCGCCAGGGCGACGACCAGGCCAGCTAGCACTTCCGTGCGCAGCACCTTCGGATCGGACAACCACGATGGACGGCGGGAGCCGCGTAGCAAGGCGGTCGGGGACAGTATGGAGGAAGACAAGACGAAGAGAACCTGTCGTGCTCGGGCACGCCCGGTCTCAGGACGGGCGTGCGAGAGGACGTGGAGGGGCCGGGGCGCCCGTCCACGAAGTCCGCGAGCGGCGGACCGAAGTCAGTGGGCAGCAGCGCAGGTGCCGGGGTCATCGGGCACTGCACGGGGGCGAAGGGTCACGGCGGGCAGACAGCGGCGTTAGGCATCACGGACACACGCACGCTCTCTCCTGCGGACATCGGTCTTCGCCGGGGGCATCGTCGGCCCCGACACGGCTGACGGTCACGGGACGGCTGTTCCGCACCGCGGACACGGGTACGGTGGACGGCCTCCCTGGAACCAAGGCAACTCTACCCTAACGTTAGGGTAGAGATCGGCGTGGCCGCCTGCGGCCGATTGCCGGGAGAGACGAGGAAGGCACCCGCAGTGAGCAGCGAGCACATGCAGATCGGCGAGGTCGCCGCACGGACCGAGCTGTCGCTGCGCACCATCCGGCACTACGAGGACACCGGCCTCGTCATGCCCTCCGCCCGATCGCAGGGTGGCTTCCGCCTCTACACCGAGGCCGATGTCGCCCGGCTGATGGTCATCCGCCGTATGAAGCCGCTCGGCTTCACCCTCGACGAGATGCGCGCCCTGCTCGGCGCGACGGACCGGCTCGATGCGAGGGAGGAGCTGTCGCCAGCGGAGCGGGAGGAACTGCTGGAGCGGATCCGCGGCTTCGAGCAGGCCGTCGAGCAACGCGTGGAGGACCTGCGCACACAGCTCACCCGAGCGGAAGAGTTCGCGGACACCCTCCGTGCGCGCCTCGCTCGGCAAGCCCCGCTCGGCGCGATGCGGTGACCCTCTCAGCCGTGCGGCGACGCCCGGGCCCGCTCCGGGGCCGCCGAGTGGACGACGCGTCACGGAGGCGGTCCGGACAACGGTGATGACCCGGTCGCGGCGGCGCTGCGTCCGGACCGCCGTCGGTCTGCGCTCGCTCGTCAGCGCAAGGGCCGCCTGCCTCTGCGCCGCCCGAGGGAGATCCCCAGCAGAAGCACGTCGGCGAGGAAGACGATGATGCCGATGGCCAGCAGGAAGGTCATGCCGGAGACGGTGAGTCCGATCACTGCCAGGATGATGGCCACGATGACGAGGAGAAGAAAGACAGCCAGCATTTTTTCGTCGCTTTCCCGGCTCATCGGCGGTGAGCTGCCGTGATGACACCGTGATGACAGGCGGCATGAACTGGTGGACGAGTCCGCCCCGTGTGCCCGCGCGGCAACTCGTCAGCGGCGGGCCAGCCGTCGTTCTCCAGCTGATCCCGCCTCGTACGGCAAGCCGTAGTGTTCGAAGATCGCGGGCTCGTCCGTTGCCGGAAGCTCCCCGTCGGTGCCGATCGAGGGAGCGTTCTTGACGAGCTTCTTGTCGAAGGTCACATGCACGCTGCCGGGGCTGACGGTGGCGCCCGACAGAGGGACGAACACCAACCGCTGACGCCCCAGCATGCCCGTCTTCACGGTGGCGAAGAACGGCTGGTCGGTGACGGTGTCGACGTAGACCGCCTCTAGCTCGCCGATCTTGTTGCCGTCATCCCCGTGCACGGGGTGTCCTCGCCACTGCCGGATGTCCTGAGCTTCGAACACTGCTTCCTCCGCTGTCCCGCACTCCAACTAGTTGGAACATCACTTACCCGGTATGCCAGTGATGTCACAGAATTGCGATTTTTCTCCGTTTGTCGGTGTTCTTGACGTTCTCAGTGTTCTCAGTGTTCTCAGTGTTCTCGGTGTTCTCGGTGTTCTCGGTGTTCTCGGTTATTTGGTCTCGGTCCGAAAGCCCCGCGCCGTGGTGTGATCCTCCCGTCCGCAGGGCACGTACACGCCCTCGCGTCCCGGGGCCTGTGCGGTGGGGTGTGCGGCTGCCCATGAACAGCGGCGCACCCCACCGGGCCGGTCGATCACCGACGGACGGCCCAGCAGGATCCGGGCGTCGCCGGGCCGTCGGCGGCCAGGAGATCCGCGATGGTCGTGACGGGGGTCGGACGGTACTCACGCATCCGGTGCGATACACCCCCCAGCCATGTGTTCCGATGCCATGACTGCACCCACAGGAGCGGTGGTTGAACACATGCCGTAGGCCGCGGTGGGCTCCTATCGTTCCGGCAACCACTCGCCGCGATGCCTCCCGGCCCGTACGGGCCGCCGTTCCCAGGGGAAACGGCGCCCCGCGGCGGACGACGACGACACACCACCAGGAGCCGGTCATCATGCGTCCCAGCACCATGGGCACCATCAGAAGCGGAACCGTCCGCGCCCTCGTCCTGCTCGCCGCCGGTGCCCTGGCCGCGGGTTGCTCCTCGGCGGGCACCGCCGGAACCGCATCCTCAGATTCCGGCGGCGAGGCGTCGGCCCACGTCGAGATAGGCCTGGTCTACTCCCGCAGCGGCCCTCTCGCCGCATACGGCACACAGTACGAGCAGGGCTTCAAAGCGGGTTTGGCCTATGCCACGCACGGAACGGACAAGGCCGGCGGTCACCCGATCGAGGTCACCGAGGAGGACGACGCGGGCGACCCGGCGAAGGCAGTCGCCGCAGCCAAGGCACTCATCGGCAAGGGCTGCAAGATCCTCGCCGGCACCACCGACTCCGGAGTGGCGCTGCAGATGGCGCCGCTGGCCGCTCAGAACAAGGTGCTGTACGTCAGCGGACCCGCCGCCACCGACGCGGTCACCGGCGTCAACACCTACACCTTCCGCTCCGGCCGACAGACCTACCAGGACATCCGCACCGCCGGCACACTGCTCGGCGACGCCCGGGGCAAGAAGGTCACTGTGCTCGCCCAGAACTCCGCGTTCGGACAGGCCAACGTAGCCGCGGTGAAAGCCGTCCTCGGTCAGAAGGGAGCGGACGTTGGCTCCGTACTGGCCCCGCCAAGCACCACCGACCTCACACCCTTCGCCCGCCAGGTGAAGGCCGGCAGACCGGACCTGGTGTTCGTCGCCTGGGCCGGTGCCACCGCCCCCGCGCTGTGGACCGCCCTGGACCAGCAGGGTGTCCTCGACTCCAGCAAGGTCGTCACCGGCCTGGCCGGCACCGCTTCGTACCCGGTCTTTGGTGCGGCCGGCTCGAAGGTCTCTTTCCTCGCCCACTACTTCCCCGGCGCCGGCGGTGGCAACCCGGTGGAGAAAGCAATGCTCGACGGCATCACCAGGGCCGGCGGCACCCCCGACCTGTTCAGCCCCGACGGCTTCACCGCCGCGCAGATGATCGTGCACGCCATCGAGTCCGGCAGTGCCACCGACACTTCCGCCATGGCCAAGGCGTTGGAGGGCTGGAGCTTCCACGGGCCCAAGGGCAGGGAGCAGATCCGCGCCGCGGACCACGCCCTGCTGCAGCCGATGTTCACGGCACGACTCAAGGGCGCCGGCGCCGCCGCCGAGCCCGAGCTGATCAACAGCATCCCGATGACGGCGGTCGCCCCGCCGGTGAAGACGGCGGCGGGCTGAGCGTATGACCTTCTCGAACACGAGCCGGTCGAGCGCAGCGGCAGCCCCGGTGAGCGGGGTCGCCGGGAAGGCCCGCGCCTCTGGGCAGCCCGTCCTGCGGCTGCGTGACATCGGTTGGACGGTCGGCGGTGCGACCATCGTCGACTCAGTGTCCCTCGGCGTCCGCGAAGGCGAGTTCCTGGCTTTCATCGGACCCAACGGTGCGGGCAAGACCTCCCTGTTCAATCTGGTCAGCGGCATCAACCGGGCCTCCCGGGGCGTGATCGAACTCGACGGCACCGACATCACCGCAGAAGCCGCGTACGCACGGTCCCGGCGTGGCCTCGGGCGCACCTTCCAGTCCTCCAGCCTGTGGCCCGGCATGACGGTGGCCGAACATGTACGGCTGGCGGCCCAGGCCGCGAGCGGCGGCTCGCACCGGCTCTGGCGTCGCGCTGACACCTACGCGCACCAGGTCACGCGGGTGCTGGCCCGCACCGGGCTCGGACACCGCGCTGACACCACCGCAGACGCCCTCTCCCACGGGGAGAAGCGGAAGCTGGAACTCGCCGTGCTGCTGGTCGGCGAGCCCAGGCTGATGCTGCTGGACGAGCCGATGGCCGGCGTGAGCGCCGAGGAAGTACCTGCACTGACCGAGCTCATTCGCTCCCTGCACCGCGAGGAGGGCCGCACCGTGCTGATGGTCGAGCACCACATGGACGTGCTGATGGGCCTGGCCGACCGGCTCGCCGTGATGCACCACGGGACACTACTGGCCCTGGACACCCCGCAGGCCGTGATGGCCGACGCCACCGTGCAGCAGGCATACCTGGGGGAGGAGCTGTGAGCATCACCCCGGCGCCCGTGCTGGCCGTGCGCGATCTGCGGGTCGAAATCGGGGGTCAACACATCCTGCACGGCGTCGACTTGGAGGTGGCTGCCGTCGGCACCACCGCACTGCTGGGGCGCAACGGCGCAGGCAAGACCACCACCGTGCGCGGAATCCTCGGGCTCCTCCCGCGCACCGGCAGCGTCCTGCTGCGCGGAGAGGAGACCACGAGGCTCCCCACCCACGCCCTGGTCCGCCGCGGAGTGGGCTATGTCCCGGAGGACCGCGGAGTCTTCACCACCCTCAGCGTGGCCGAGAACCTGCGGCTGGCCGAGCGGCCCGGGGCCGGCGAACCGGCATACGACCTGGTACACGAACTGTTTCCCGAGCTCAAACGGCGCGCCCGGCAGGCCGCCGGCACCCTGTCCGGAGGTCAGCAGCAGATGGTCGCCATCGCCCGCACGCTCCTCAACGGCAACCAGTTGATCATCGCCGACGAACCCACCAAGGGCCTGGCGCCCAAGGTGGTCACCGAGGTCGCCCGAGTACTGGAGCGCGCCGCCGAGGCGGTGCCGGTCCTGCTGGTCGAGCAGAACCTTGCCGTGGTACGCCGCCTCGCTCGGCACTGCGCCGTGCTCGCCGACGGCCGTACCGCGCACCGCGGTCCCGCGGGCGAACTGCTCGCCGACTCCGACGCCTGCCGTCGGCTCCTCGGCGTCGGGCACGGCGGCACCGGGACCCCCTCCACCGGGCCGGCAGCCCACTCGACGGCACGGCCCGCCACCCACTCGGCGGCACGTCGTGCCGCCCCGACCGCGGAGACGGATGCCTGATGTCCACCGTCGTGCTGCTCACCCTCACTGGGCTCGGCCTGGGCGCGCTGTACTTCCTGGTGGCCTCGGGCCTGTCGCTGATCTTCGGCCTGATGGACGTGCTCAACTTCGCCCACGGCGCCCTCATGTCCATCGGCGCGTACGCCACCTGGTGGGCCGCCTCCGGCCGGCTGCCCGGTGCCGGCCCCGGCGGCGCGGGCTTCGCCCTCGCGGTCGTCTTCGGCACCGCCGTCGGCACGATGGCCGCGGTGCTGCTCGAACTGGCCGTCATCCGCCCGCTGTACGCCCGCCCCCGAGATCAGATCCTCGCCACGGTCGGCGTGGGCCTGGCCGTCCCGGCGCTGCTGTCCGCGATCTGGGGCGCCGACGCCCGGCCCTTCCCCGGTCCCAGGGCGCTGTCCGGTGTCTTCGACCTGCTGGGCGCCGAAGTGCCGTTCAACCGCTTGGTGCTGATTGCTGCCGCGCTGGTGGTGTTCGCCGCACTGAGGGCATTCCTCAGCCGCACCCGGTACGGACTGGTCGTCCGCGCGGGTGTCGAGGACCGGGCCATGGTCACCGCGCTCGGTATCGATGTACGCAGGGCGTTCACCCTGGTCTTCGCCCTCGGCGGAGCCGCAGCGGCCCTCGGCGGCGCGATCGGCGGCCTCTACTTCGGCTCCGTCGACCCCCGACAGGGCACCTCACTGCTGATTTTCGCCTTCGTGGTCGTCGTCACGGGAGGCATGGGCTCGCTCACCGGCGCCGCGCTGGCCGCAGCCGCTGTGGGTCTCGTCCAGCAGTTCGCCAACTACTACACCACCACCGGACTCGGCGATCTCGCCGTCGTCGTCCTGCTCGCGGCTTTGCTGCTGGTCCGGCCGCGTGGCCTCACCGGGAGACCCACATGACCACCGTCACCCAGCCGCGCGGGGGAGCCCGCGCGGCGGACTCCCCCCTCACCACCCGCGCCCGGCGGCTGCGTCGAGCCAGCCGCTGGTGGCCGGCCCTGCTCCTGGTGGCACTGTGCACGGCCCCGTTTAGCGCGCTGCCCCTGCCAGGCCTGCTGGACGGTCCCATCGGCAGCCCCGGAAACCTCCAACTGCTCGCCCTCTGCCTGCTCTTCGGCGGCCTGGCCACCGGCTATGACCTGCTGCTCGGCCGTACCGGCCTGTTGTCGTTCGGCCATGCGCTCTACTTCGCCGCCGGCGCCTACGTCACCAACACCGTCCTGCTGCGCACGGGGCAGTCGCTCGGCGTCTGCGCACTGCTCGGTCTGCTCGCCGGGCTGCTGCTGTCCATCCTGCTCGGCGCGGTCAGCCTGCGGGTGAGCGGCATCGGCTTCTCCATGGTGACCCTCGCCTTCGCGCAGGCCGGGTCGATCCTGGTGCAGCGTGACCCGGGCGGCATCACCGGCGGCGAGGAGGGCAAGGCCGTTCCCGCCGACCAGCTGCCCTCCTGGCTGGTCGGCATCGGACACACCGCCAACCTGTACTGGATCGCCCTGGCCTACCTGGGCGTCGTGCTGGTCGCCGTCCACTGGGCGGTCCGCTCGCCCGTCGGCCGGGTCTGGGAGGGCATCAAGGAGAACGAACGCCGGGTCGAAGTGCTGGGGCTGCGCCCGTACGGCTTCAAACTGATCGCCTTCGTCCTCGCCGGCTTCCTGGCCGCGCTCGGCGGCACGGTCCACCTTCTGCTGACCGGTGGCGCCACCCCGCAGACCACCACCTCCGACTTCACCCTGTCCTTGCTGGTGATGGTGGTGTTGGGCGGCTCCGGCACCCGCTGGGGACCCATGGCCGGCGGCATCCTCTACACCTGGGCCGACCACCGTCTCGGCGACTTCGCCGGTTCCGGAGTGGTCGCCGGCCTGCCCGCTGCGGTGCGGGTGCCGCTCTCCCAGCCGCTGTTCCTGCTCGGCGCGCTGTTCGTCGCGGTGATCTACCTGCTGCCCGGCGGCGTGGCACGCATGCCGGCACGGCTGCGTGCCCTGCGCACCTCCCGCCCCACCACTGACCGCAAGGAGGCCCTCCAGCCATGAGCCGTACCTCGCAGAACGATCACACGACGGACCGTCAGGACAGCACGGACGCGCCTGCGCACGAGGAACTCAGGGTTGTGGTGCCCGGCGGGGAACTGGCCGTGCTGCGCTGGCCGGCCGTGGCCCCGGACGCACCGGTGGTGCTGGCACTGCACGGCATCACCGCCAACGGCCTGGCTTGGGCCCGGGTCGCCCACCACCTGGCCGGCCGGGTCACCCTGGTGGCGCCCGACCTGCGCGGCCGGGGCCGCAGCGGGCACCTCCCCGGTCCGTACGGCGTCGCAGCGCACGCCGACGACATGGGTGCCCTGGCGGACGCGCTGGATCTCGGTCGGGTGGTGCTGACCGGCCACTCCATGGGTGCCTTCGCCGCTGCCCTGACCGCCGTGCGCCACCCGGACTTGCTCTCCGCCTTGCTGCTGGTCGACGGGGGCGTGGCCTTTCCCGTCCCGACCCACCTGGAGCCCGACGAACTGATCAGTGCTGTGCTCGGGCCGGCCATGCGCCGTCTGTCGATGACTTTTCCCGACCGGGACGCCTACCGTGCCTTCTGGCGACAGCACCCGGCCTTCGCCGGTGCCTGGTCGCCGTGGGTGGACGCCTACATACAGCGCGACTTGGTGGGGCAGGAGCCGGAGCTGCACTCCTCGTGCCGGATCGAAGCGGTCCGGGCCGACGGTGCCGACCAGCTCGGCGAGGTGGTGGCGGGCGCCGTGCACCGGCTGCCCCTGCCGGCCGTACTCCTGTGGGCGGAGCGCGGCCTGATGGACGAGCCGCAGGGCCTGTACGACGAGCAGAGACTCTGCGCAGCCGGCCTCAACCACGAGCGGGTCCAGCCACGTTTTGTACCCGGAACCAACCACTACACGATCGTCGCAGGGGACGACGGCGCCCGGGTCGTGGCACACCACCTGCTGGCCGCGGCAGGCGTCGTACCGGCCGGGAACTGAGTCGTCGCTGTCGGGGATTCCCGCAATCCCCGACAACGGCATCGTCCCAGACCAAGCTCAAATTCCGCTCAATCCATGTGTATCCCCCGGGTGGCAGCCGCACACTGGAGGGCAGGAACAAGTGCACCAGGGGGAACACACATGCAGATCTCTCTCACCCGAGCCGCGGCTCTCCTCCGGGACGTGGTCTCCGGCCGCCGACGCGTCGAGAAGTACAGCCACGCCGAAGCGCACCGCAACCACCACAACCGGGACGCAGGTCTCGCCCACCACTACATCCCGACGGCGCCGCAACTCCCCATAGGCGGAGTCGGCGGTAGGTGACCGCGAGCGGAACGAGTTCGTAGGCCGCCGGCTGCTGCCCTGCTCCACCGGAATCTTGAGGGAGTGCAGTACGCCGTCGCGATGGTGCAGCGCTGCGGATCACCGTTGATGCCGCAGAGGGCGGTCGGCGCCCCCTCCAGGCGCGGGTCCTGGCGCTGTGTGCTTCGCGCGCGCAGCGCCGCTTCGGTGGTCAGCTCGGCCTTTGCGAGCTCTGACCGTCGGCGCCGCCGTGGCGAGGTGCGGTCGCCCGGTCGCCCGCGGTGGTGCTCACCGCGGTGTCTGCGGCAGGGGGCCGCGGCGCGTTAAGCCCGCTGTGCCCGGGTGGCCCACAACAGGACCAGGGAGGCGGCCTGGACGGTGACCACCACCGTGATCAGGGTGGGAATCGAGACGTCGTAGAGGATTCCGGTCAGGGCGCCGCCCGCCATCGCGGCGGCGCCCATGATGCCGGCGAAGATGCCGTAGGCGGTGGCCCGGCGGCCCATGGGAACCAGGTCGGCGACGGTGGCCCGCAGAGTGGATTCCTGCACGCCGACCGCGGCGCCCCAGACGAGCGCGCCGAGGACGACGATCCACACGGTGTCGGTGAACGCCAGCAGCGGAACGGCAGCGGACAGCACCGGCAGGACGACGAGGACGCGGGCGCCGAGGTGATCGTAGAGCCAGCCGGTGGCCAGGGCGGCGAGGGCGTCGGCGGCCATCGCGGCGGCGTACAGCACGGGCACGGTGGCGGTGGGGATGAGGTGGCGGGCGACCAGGTGGTAGGAGAGCACTCCGAAGGTGGCGAAGCCGAGCAGGGTGGCGGCGGTGAAGGCCGCGTACACCCAGAAGGCACGGGGCAGCCGGGGACGACCGGTTTGCCCGGGGCCTGAGCCCTTGCCGGTGGGTTCGCCGGCGGTGGTCTCGTACGCGGCGGGGTCGACCACCTTGGCGCGCAGCCGCAGCAGCAGGGCGAGGGCGGCGACTCCGGGCAGGGCCAGTACGCCGAGCGCCGGGGCGTAGTCGTCGCCGGTCAGGGCGAGGACGCCCGCCACGGTGAGTGGGCCGAGCAGGGCGCCGATCTGATCCATCGCCTCGTGCACGGCGAAGCCGCGACCGCGTCCGGTGGCGGCGGTGGCGTGGGAGAGCAGGGTGTCCTTGGCGGGGGAACGCACCGCCTTGCCCACCCGTTCGGTGACCACCAGCGTGCAGGCCGCCCACAGGGCGCCGGCCAGGCCGAGCAGGGGCACGGCGGCGGCGGTCAGTGCGTATCCGGCGACCGTCCACGCCCAGAAGCGCCCGGAGCGGTCGGCCAGCGGACCGGAGACCAGCCGTAGTCCGAGCGCGGCGGCCTCACCGGCTCCGGTGACGATTCCGACCACGGCCGCGGAGGCGCCGAGGTGGGCGAGCAGTGGCCCGGTGACGGAGCGGGCGCCTTCGTAGACGAAGTCCATCAGCAGGCTGACCACACCGAAGACCATCACGAACCGCCACGCCGTCAGGGCGGGGGACGGAGTCCGCGCGGGTGTGCCGGGAGCCGGCGGCTGGGTGCCAGCGGGCTTCATGCCGCTTCCTTCCGGGCGAGGCGAGGGGCATCGGTGACAGCGGCTGATCAGGAGGCGGCGGTGCGGGCGCGCGCCTCCTGAAGAACCCTGCGACCAGCATGTCCGCTGTGTTGTCCACCTGTGTGGTTCACAGCGAAGGTAAGCCACGTCCGCCTTGCGCGCCAAGTGTGTACCGCGCACCCAAAGGGCCTGGCACAGAGCACGGTTGTTCTCGGCCCGCTGGTCGCGCGGGCCCTTGTCCCCTCAGGCGCGGCCAGCGCGGCCCCGGTGGTCTGCCCGCCGTCCGGCCGCCGGGGTGTGCCTCACCTCCGTGAGGCACACCGGTGCCCGCGCGCTCCCGCCAGCGCGGCCAGCACCGTGTCGTTGGCGTTCCGGTCGCCGACGGTGAGCCGGATTCCCTCGCCGGGGTAGTGGCGCGCCTGGACACCGGCGTCGGTGAGCGCTACGGAACCCTCGTCGACCGGGTCGGGCGCGGCGAGCCAGACGGAATTGGTCTGGCTGGGGCGTACGCGCCAACCGAGGGAGAGCAGTTCACGCCGGAGCCGTTCGCGTTCGGCGACGACGCTGTCCACGCGCAGGCGCAGTTCGCTTCCGGCCCGCAGCGAAGCCTTCACCGCCGCCGTCGCCACCGCGTTGATACCGAAGGGCAGTTGTTGCCGACGGATCTGCTCCACCAGGTCACAGGCGCCGAGACCGTAGCCGACCCGCAGCGCGGCGAGGCCGTAGGCCTTGGAGAAGGTGCGCAGGACCAGCAGGTTGGGGTAGGCGTCCAGGAGTGCGAGCGTGTCCGGCAGGTCGGGGTCGCGGGCGAACTCCATGTACGCCTCATCGAGGAGTACGGTGACGTGCCGGGGCACATGACGCAGGAACGCCGACAGCGCGTCCGCGGTGATCAGGCTTCCAGTGGGGTTGTGTGGATTGCACAACACCACGACGCGGGTGCGGTGGTCGAGCGCCGCGAGCAGGGCACTCAGATCCTGGTGCCCGTCCGGCGACAGGGGTACGGGCACGGGGTGAGCTCTGGCCATGGCGGCCAGGAGCGGGTAGGCGTCGAACGTACGCCAGGCGTAGACCACTGCGTCGCCGGGCTGGACCACAGCATGGAGCAACTGCAGGGCCACGCCGACCGATCCACTGCCGACCGCGACGCGGTCGGGCGTCACCTGGCACCACGAGGCGATCCGCTCGGTGAGGTCGTCTGGGTGGAACTGCGGGTAGCGGTGGGCCTGCGCGACAGCCCGATGCATCGCCTCGCGCACCGAGGGCAGTGGGGGATACGGGCTTTCGTTCAGGGCAAGTTGGTGCAGCACGGGCAGGTCCATGGGTCAGTCCCGTCCGCCGTGCCAGCGGACGGCGACGGCACCGGCGAAGTCGCCCGCGTGGGCGAATCCCCCGAGTACCAGCAGGTCGCCGTCCTTCACCTGCCGGGAACTGACCGCGCTGTCCAAGGTGACCGGGATCGCCGCTCCGAACAGGTTCCCGTAGGCGTCGAACGTGTGCAGGTGCCGTTCGGCAGGCAGTTGCAGCGCCTCTCGCCAGTTGCGCAGAAAGGTGCGGTTGGGCTGGTTGGTGATGAGGGCGTCGATGTCGGTGCTCGCCACGCCGATCCGTCGGCACAGCTCCGTGACCACCTCGGGGACGAGACGGTTCCCGCGTGCCAGCACTTTGGCGACGCTGGCGTCGGTGAACCCGATCCGGAGCTGGGAGTCTCCCGGCTCCCAGTACTTGCGACCGTCGTCGACCGCCACGGTCATGTCACCGGCGTACGCGCCGATGTGCCGGGTCTCCACGTCGAGTACCGGTGAGTGGGCCGACGTCGTCACGTACCCCACACCGCACCCGTCGCCCGGGATCGCCGCCTGGGCGAGTTTGCGCACCTCGGATTGGGTGAACCATTGTCCGGCGGCGCTTTGCGCGTTGCATATCAGCGCGGTCTTCGCATCGGTGGAGGTGAGGATCTGCCGGGCCAACTTCAGCATGTACACGAAGGACGCGCAGCCCGCGTTGGCCACGTCGATGAGCCACTCCGGGTTGAGGCCCAGCCGGCGTGCCACCTCGGTTCCCGCACCCACGAACGGTAGGTCCGGCAACTGGCTGTGCACCAACAGCACATCGACGCCGCGGATCTCTTCCCCGCCGTGCCGGTCGATCAGGGGTTGTACGGCGCGCTCGACCATGTCCGCGTTGGTCTCGTCCCTGGCCACGTGGTGTCGTAACGGCGGGACGCGGAACATGGGGTGGTTGCGGAGCTTGTCCTCGGCTCCCGGGAAGTCCGTGTAGAACTCGGCGGGGACCGGCTCGCCGGGCAGGTAGCTCGCGACGTCGGTGAGGCTGACCGTGGTCACTGTGCCACCGCCCTCGCCGGAGCCGAACCGACCTCCAGACCGTTGTGGTGGCGGTGTTCCAGGATGGCCTTGAGGTTGCGCATCTCCACGGTGTGCCCTGCGTAGAACAGGTCCCAGTAGTCGCCCACCCAGGGCCGGTCCGGGCGGGGGGCCAAGCCGGGGTGCGGGTTGTCGTCGTAGTAGGGGTGCCGGCAGTTGGTCCAGGTGATCACCGAACCCGGTTTGTCGAGAACCAGCTGAGCCGGGACGACACGCATCAGGTAGATCATCCACAAGTGCTCGCCCTGGTCCCAGGAACAGTGGAAGTCCACGGTCATGGCCTCGGGGTTCGCGACCACCTTGCAGTAGATCCTGGTGTCGTCCTCCAACCGGTCGTGTCCGACCCACAGCCCGGGCGTGCCGGTGGGCGCGAAGTCCCGCAGGCTACAGGTCCACTCCTCCAGATGGTGCCCCCGGCGCAGGTAGTCGTAGGCCTGTTCCGGAGGGCAGTCGACGTATTCGTGGATGGTGCAGTACTGCCCGTAGACCTGATCGTGGGGGTACACGGCGTGGGTGAGTTCCATGCAGTGGGCGGTCAGTTCCTCCTTGCCTGCGTTCTCGATCCGGACCAGACCGGGGACGTCAGCCAACCTGGACGACTCCTCGCTCATCTGAACCCTCCTTGCTCTCGTTGGTTTCGGTGTGGGACTGGAAGGGGCGAAACGGGGGGATCTCCCGTGGGTCGCAGGCCACTGCGACGAATGCCGGACCGCCGCCCGTACTGCTGTGCAACAACGCCGTGCGCAGTTGCGCACCGTCCGTGGCTCCCGTGGCCTTCAGGGAGGGGAAGGCCGCGGCCACTCCGGCGGCGAGGTCCGTCCGTAAGAACAGGTCGTCGTTGCGGACGCCGCCCTGGAAGAACTCCTCCCGCAGCACGCACATCGCGTGGGCGTTGTTGTTGAAGATCACGAACGTCACGGGCGCGTCGTATTCCACGGCGGTGTGCACTTCCATCCCGTGCATGAAGAAGGCCCCGTCGCCGGCGAGGACGTAGGTACGTCGGCCGGTGGCGAGTGCGGCGCCGATGCCGGCGCCGAAGGTGTAGCCCATCCCGCCCATACCGACCGCCACTATGAAGCGGCCGTGACGTGGTGCCGGGAGGAGATGGACCGCACTGGCCCCCGCGTTGCCTGCGTCCACGAAGACGAGTGCGTCCTCGGGGAGCGCCGCCTCCACCGCGGCGACCGCCTGGGCGTGCGGGACGGTTCGCTCGCTGCCCCGGAAGAGCGGTCCCGCCATGCGCGTGGGAAGCGGGCCAGCGTGCGGCGGGCACGGACGTGGGGACGACGGCAGTCGGGCGGCTACCACGCGCAGCGCCTCCCGCAGGTTCCCACCCAGTGCGGAGCCTGCAACGAACGGCGGTTCGGGACCGAGGCAGAC